>NC_012115.1:645000-1245000 GCF_000021725.1 Nautilia profundicola AmH | reverse complement strand
AAATTGCAAATGTATTTGCGGTTGATAAAGAAGAAGATATAAGCGAATATGCGTATGCTATTAATATGGAATGTAAAGTAAATGATGTTGTTAAAGTTTGCCAAGTTGTTTTTGATGAAAGTGTTTATGATATTTTAAACCCTTCTACAAAATCGGAAGGAAGCAGCACACCTTCAAAAGCTGTAGAATTGAAAGGTGAGATGAAAAATCTTGAAATGCTTCTTGATATTAAATTACAGCTTAGAGTCAGAATAGGCAGCAAAATAATGCTTTTAAAAGATGTAATAGGTATGGATATAGGAAGTATTGTAGAACTTAATCAGCTTGCAAAAGAACCGCTTGATATATTAATTGAAGACAAAAAAATAGGTGAGGGCGAGGTTGTAATAGTCGACGGAAACTTCGGTATTCAGATTACATCTATTGGAAGCAGGGAAGAAAGACTGAATTCACTTAAGAAGTAATTTATTTCTCTACAATTGTATTTCTTGTTTTTTTAGCTTCATATAATGCTTCATCAGCCCTTTTATACCATTTATGATACGATTCGTTCGGTTGGTATTTCGTAAATCCTATACTTATAGTAATGTCTCCCGCTTTTTCGAAATTATAATTTTCAATTATTTTTTTAATTTTTTCAGCAAATTTCATTTCATCTTCATTACTTTTCTGATTGGAAATAATTGCAAACTCTTCTCCTCCTATTCTATAAAACTTGTCATTGCTTCTTATATTATCTGAAATAAGTTTGCTTAATTGTTCTAATACATAATCTCCTACCGGATGTCCATGAGTGTCGTTAATTTTTTTAAAATGATCTATATCGATTAACATAAGATAAGGTGTTTGCGTATCTGAATTTTTGATGTTGTTTTTTATGTCTGTATTAAATTTTTTTCTGTTAAATATTTGAGTTAATTCATCAATATATGAGCTTTCTATAATCTGTTTATCTTTTTTATCAAGTTTTAGAATGATTAAATAGATGATTATATATGTAAATATAAACAGTCCTAATAATATAATGTTAAAAATCATACTTATTTTTTTAATTAATGCATATTCTTCTTCTAACGGCAGCGTAAGTGACAAAAGTGCCCTGATATGCCCAATTTTTTCATGAAATCCTGCTTTGTCACCATATTTTTTTATTAAATCTTTTGGTGCAAGGTTTGGATCGCTGTGACATTTCATACATGTTTTATTGTTCGGAACTACAGGAATAGCGTAATAAATATAATCTTTACCGTTTATTTTCATTTTTTTAGAAAAAATATCTATTTCTTTTTTGTTGAATTTGTCTAATATCTTTAATTCAAATTCATCTGCTTTGTTTATCGGGTTTCTCGGGTTGTCTGAAGCTATCTTATATTTTATAAGAGGTAGGTTTTCTTGTTTTCTTAATTTGTTGTATTCTTCTAATGTCTGTCTGGTAATAAAAGTAGCGGACATTAATACCGGGTCGAAAAAATCTTTAGGTAATGCGTTTTTACTTTGTAAGTAGTAGATATATTTTTTTTGATATTTATCTATATAGTTTTTCTGGGCTTGTTCGTATAATAAAATATTATGAAGTTTTTTTTCATTTTGATTTATTGCAATATTTTTTAAAATATAATAAAACGATACAGTTATTATTGAATAGAGGATTATAAACAATACGGCGATGTATATTAATAGTTTTTTATTATGCGGTAGCATTAAACGCCTTTTTATTTAATAATCAATATATTAGCATATTTTATATTTAAAAAGGAAAAAAGATATTAAAAAATAGAAGGAAGGTGTTATTTTTTTATTTTTTTCTTTATAGGAGTAACTAAAAGGTTAATATAGTTTCCTTCTAATTTAGGTTCGTTTTGTTTTTCTGCAACATCGCTTATCATATCCCATACTTTGTTTATTACTTCAAAGCCTTTCTCAGGTGTAGCAAGTTCTCTTCCTCTTAAAAATACCCTTAGTTTAACGTGTTTTCCTTTTTCAAGGAATTCTTTTATGTGTTTTACTTTATAGTTTATGTCGTTTTCCTGTATTTTTGATGTAAATTTTATTTCTTTAACTTCAATTTTAACTTGTTTTTTCTTAGCTTCTTTTTTCTTTTTTTCCTGTTCATATTTATATTTTCCGTAATCCATTACTTTTGCAACAGGCGGGTTTGCGTTAGGTGCAACAAGAACTAAGTCAAGACCTTTGTTATATGCAATTTCAAGAGCTTTACTTGAGTCAACGATTTTAGGTTCACCTTCTCCGTCAACAAGTCTTACTCTGTCTGTTAAATCAACAATTTCTTCGTTAATTAGTACTTTTTCTTCTTTTTTACTCATAGTTTAACCTCGCTTAAGTTTTTGATCATTTCCACAAATTCTCCTTTTGTCATTTTGTATTGTTCTCTTTTTTTTCTGTCTCTGATGGCAACTGTTCCGGTTTCAACCTCTTCATCACCGATGATTACAACATAACCGACTCTTCTTTTTTCAGCATTTCTGATTCTTTTGTTTAGCGAATCGTTGCTTGCGAATATTTCAGTATTAATATCGGCTTCAAGAAGCTCTTTTTGAAGCTTTTTGGCATATTCAACGTGTGATTCCGCAATAGGTACGAATATGGCTTTTATAGGTGCTATGAATGTCGGGAATTCACCTGCGTAATGTTCTGTAAGAATCGCTATGAATCTTTCAAAACTTCCTATAATGGCTCTATGAATCATTACAGGTCTTACTCTTTCGTTATTTTCATCCACGTATGTGATGTCGAATCTTTCCGGAAGATTGAAGTCCACCTGAATAGTTCCGCACTGCCATTTTCTGCCTATCGCGTCAGTGATTTTGATATCGATTTTAGGACCATAGAACGCTCCACCGCCTTCGTCGATTCCGTATTCTCTGTTGAGTGAATTAAGGGCTTTTTTAAGCGATTCGGTAGCTTTTTCCCATATTTCGTCGCTTCCGATTGATTTTTCAGGTCTTGTGGAGATTTCCATTTCATAATTAAATCCGAATCTCTCCATAATTGAATCAACAAATTCAAGTACCTTAATAACTTCCTCTTCAATCTGGTCAGGTCTACAGAATATATGTGCGTCATCCTGAGTAAATTCCCTAACTCTTAGCAGTCCGTGAAGTACGCCGCTTTTTTCATGTCTGTGGACTGTTCCGAATTCAAAAAGTCTAAGAGGAAGTTCTTTATAACTTCTAACCTTATGTCCGAAAATTTTAACGTGGGCTAAACAGTTCATAGGTTTAATACCGTATTCGTCAGCAGGTTTTTCCGGATCATCGTTTTCTATTTCAGTAAAGTACATGTTTTCTTTGTAGTTATAGTAGTGTCCAGAAATCTTCCACATATGACTTCTTAGAAGTTCAGGACCTCTTACAGGCAGATATTCGCGTCTGATGTGTGCGGAATAGAGCAGTTTTTCAAGGTTTCCTCTAAGAAGTGCACCGTTTGGAAGCCATATAGGCATACCGGCTCCCACTTCTTCGTCAAACATCCAAAGCTCAAGCTCGGTTCCAAGTTTTCTGTGATCCCTTTTTGCCGCTTCTTCAAGCATTTTTAGATATTCCTGTAGTGCTTCTTTTGTGGCGAATGCTGTACCGTAAACACGGGTTAGCATTTCGTTTTTAGAATCGCCGCCTAAGTATGCGCCTGCAACTTTTTGAAGTTTTACGTTATGAAGATATTTTGTGTTCGGTACATGAGGACCGCGGCATAAATCTTCAAAATCTCCCTGTTTGTAAATCGAAACGGTATCACCCGGAATCATATCAAGTACGGCTTGTTTAAGTTCGTCGTTTTTAAATTTTTCCCTTGCTTCTTCCATTGAAATTTCATATCTTGTAATATCAAATTTCTTTTTGGCAAGGGCTTTCATTTTCTTTTCTATATTTTTCAGGTCTTTATCCGTAATTGGTGTTTCGGTTTTCAGATCGTAATAAAAACCGTTTTCAATAGTCGGACCAACATAAAATTTGGCTTCCGGATACAGCTCTTTAATAGCCTGAGCCATTAAATGTGCAGCCGAATGTCTTATAACTTCAAGAGCTTCGGGTGAATTATCAAAGTAAACCGGTTCACCACCTTCAATACCTTGAGCTTCCGCTGTCTGTAAATCAATAATTTTATCGTCTATTTTTAAAGCAATAACATCTTGTTGCATTAAAATTCCTTTATATATAATGAAGAATTGTGTAAATGAGGATTTTTGTTTTGTAGATATGGGGAATATATATTATTCAAGAGTCTCCTTATTTATTGCATTCTCCTTTTTTAGTTGAATTTTAACTTAATAAAATTTTAATGTCAATATAATTATGTGACAGAACTGCTCTGCTAAATAAACTAAAAATACTTTATAATTTAATCTTATATTAAGTTTTCTTTAAGGTTTGAGATTTATAATTGCAATGAAGGTTCATTTATGTGTATTTTAAATGAACCTATATTCATTAAAGGAGAGCAAATGAGACGCTTTGCAAAAATGGTTGTAGCAGGTTTGCTACTTGCAAGTGTCAGCGCTAGTGTAGCAATGGCCGACTACAACAAAGGGTTCAAGTATTATCAAAAATATGTAAAAAAAGCATCAGGAATCAAAGGTAGTGAATTCCCTAAAATTTTAGGAGTTCAAACACCGGATCAACTTGAAGCATTATTTAAAGATAATGCAAAACCACTTATTGAAAAACTTGAAAAAAGCGGCCATAAAAAAGCTGCAAAAGCTGTTGAGAAAATCGCTAAGAAACATAAACTTAAAGATTTAGAAGATTTCTTAGTAGGTATTCTTAACGGTAAAATTCCAGCTGGCTGATAACGCTAATGAGGGCACAGGGTGTGCCTTACGTTTTTTTATTATTAATAACAGTGTCTGGCACTGATACACAAAATAAAGGAAAAAGCAGGAATTAGCATCCTGCAGGGATTTTTCCGTTCATAATTCCGATTAGAAAATCTTCTACGTCTTTTAATTTTCCTTTTTTTATAACTTTTTCCATTGCTTTTGCTGCTTTATCTTTTCCAGCCGCTTTTAATTTTTCTATTAGGCCTTTACCGTTGTCTTTAAAAAGTTCTTTTAATTCATCAACGTTTTTTACACCTAAAATCTTAATTAGTTGTGTTGATTTAATACCAGATTTTTTCTTTACGTATTTGTTGTAATATTTAAACCCTTTATTGT
Source organism: Nautilia profundicola AmH (assembly GCF_000021725.1). Taxonomy (GTDB): domain Bacteria; phylum Campylobacterota; class Campylobacteria; order Campylobacterales; family Nautiliaceae; genus Nautilia; species Nautilia profundicola. The sequence goes on along the minus strand of NC_012115.1, from coordinate 1,239,830 downwards.
AATCTGCTGATGCAGTTGATACGAATAATCCTCCTGCTAATAATGCCGCTAATGCGATTTTTGAAAATTTCATTTAAGCTCCTTTTTTTTAATTTCATTAAATTTTATTATAAGAGTTCACAAAAAAGGTAAATATAAGAAAAATTTTGTGTTTGTTATAAGTTTTTGTTACTATTTTAGAAGATGATTGTTTATTCATTTTTTTATTTTTTAAAAATATGATATTATTATATTCCTATTTGGAGGGGATGTGATCCTGGTGGACACCCCGGGCTTCAAACCCGGTGGGGCGGCAGGTGACTGTCTGCCCGGAAGGTTCGATTCCTTCCCCCTTCCGCCATTTTTTATAATAGTGTCAGGCACAATTTGCTAAATATAATAATTAATAATTTTATTATACATACATAGGATATGCTTACTATAACATTGTGTTTAAGTGACAGACACTAAATAATATATATTATTAAAAAGAAGAAGAAATTATTCTCCTCTCGGAGCTCTTGGTCTTGCTTCGTTAACTCTAAGTCTTCTTCCTTGGAAATCTTTTCCGTCTAATTCTTCGATTGCTGTATCAGCACCGCTTTCCATTTCAACGAAACCGAATCCTTTGCTTCTTCCTGTTTCTCTATCGTTTATAATTTTTACTGAAATTACTTCTCCATACTCTGCGAATACTGGTCTTAAATCGTCTTCAGTTGCTTGATAGTTAATGTTTCCTACGTAAATTGTTTTCATGTGATCTTTCCTAATTGTGAATTTTGCATCGACATTGTAACACCATTATATGAAAAAAGCAAATAAATGTTAAAATTTCTAAAAAAAAAGGAAATATGATGGAAATTAAAAACAATTATTACGAATTTAGAAGTGCGTTGACTAAAGGAGATGTTCAAAAAGCCGAGGAGTTTTTTCAAAAAGCGTTTGAAGAGGCGTTTAATTTATATCAGCAAAAACTCTCTGAAGGAGGGAAATTTAATTTAAACGATGAAAATGAACTTTTTGCATTGGTTGTTTTATTTGACAATATGATTGGTTTTTGGAAAGAAGGAATGCTGGAAGAGGGAATCGGGTTTGCCGAAAGCATGGTTGAAATGGTTGATTCACCAAAGCTTAAAGAAATGTTTAAAGGATATTCACTCGGAATGCAAGCAGGTTTGGATGTTGATACGTTTTTTAAAAAATATGTAGATTTAAGTAAAGTTGATGAAGAGTTCCCTCAGTTTCTTTGCAATTTCAAAGAAGAGATTAAAGAATTAATTAAGTAAGAAATGCTATAATGTTAATATAAGATTAAAAATGGCGGGTTATGGAACAATTTGAATACAGATTAAACAAAATGTTAGAGTCATTGTTTGAATCGGGAATTATTAATAATTTAAACACTTCATTTAATAGTGAAGAGCAACTTATTAATTTCCTTGATAAGATTATCAATTCAACTATTGAAGGGTTGATAATTTTTGATGAAAACAAAAAATGTATAAGAGCCAATAAACCCGCATGTGAGATTTTTGGATACAAGCCCAAAGAAATGATCGGCAAACCTGCCTTTGAATTCGTTGCTCCCGAATCAAGAGATCTCGTTAAAAACAGAATAGTTATAAAAGATCAGTCTCCTTACGAAGCTTTGATGATCAGAAAAGACGGAACAAAGTTTCCCGCAATGTTAAGAGGTAAAGATATATTGATCAATAATAAAAAAATTAGAATTTCAGCTGTTATTGATTTGAGTGAACTGAAAGAAAAAGAAAAAGAAATTTACAAAATCGCATATTATGACAAATTAACCAACCTACCGAACAGACAAAAAATGATTTCGGATATGAATAATATGAATGTTCATGCCTGTGTTATATTTAATATTGATAAATTCGGTCAGATTAATGACTTGTTCGGTTCTGAAATAGGTGATAAACTTCTTGTAAAATTTGCCGAGGAATTAAAAAAAGAACATATTAATCCGTATAGAATCGGAGGAGATGAATTCGCTGTGTTGTTTAATGAAAAAATGACTTATGAAAATTTGGAAAAATTTATAAAAAAAATAATTGAAAAAATTGAAAAAATGGAATTTTTGGCTAAAAACGAGCCGTTTCATATTCATATCAGAGCAGGTGCGGCAATAAACGGTCACAAGCTTTTGACACATGCTGATATGGCGGTAAGAGAAGCCAAAATGAAAAAAATACCGTTTCAAATATATGACGAATCATTAAAAATTGAGGAAAAATACAAAAAAAATCTTGCAATGACGGTAGCTATTCACAGAGCTTTGGAAAACAACGGCATTATTTGCCATTATCAGCCTATTTTTGATAGAAATAAAAATATTTCAAAATATGAAGTTTTGGTAAGAATGAGAGATGAAAACGGAAAAATATTACTACCGGGGGAGTTTTTACCAATTGCAAAAACTACTAAACTTTATACCAGGATTACGAAAGAAGTAATAAAAAAATCATGTGAAAAATTTTCAAAAACTGGCAAAGAATTTAATGTAAACATTTCGATAGATGATATAAACGATCCCGAACTTGTGGATTTTATACTACAAACATTAAAAAATACCGATACCGGTAAAAAAATAGGTTTTGAAATACTTGAAACCGAAGGTATTGAAAATTATGACATAGTTAAAAATTTTATCGATAAAGTAAAAAAACTCGGTGCAAAGGTTTTACTTGATGATTTTGGGAGTGGATATTCAAACTTTAAACATATTTTATCTCTAAATATTGATTGTATAAAAATTGACGGTTCTTTAATTCAGGAAGTATATAAACATAAAAAAAACCTCATAGTGGTAGAAACGATTATAGATTTCGCCAAAAAAATCGGAGCGAATACCGTTGCGGAGTTCGTATGCTGTAAAGAGACTTTTGATATTATCAAAAAATTGGATATCGATTATTTTCAGGGCTTTTATTTAGCAAAACCGATGCCGGATATAGTAGAAGGAGTATAAATGGGGGCTTATACAGGTTATATTGTAGCAGGAATTATAGTTTTAGTTTTGATACTTATGTACAATTCGCTGGTTTCTAAAAAAAACCAGGTTGAAAACATTTTCGGAACTATTGACGTGCTGCTTAAAAAAAGAAGGGATCTGATTCCAAACCTTGTAGAAAGTGTAAAAGCGTATATGAAACACGAAAAGGATATTCTTGAAAAAATTACGGAACTGAGAAGCAGGGCGGAAAAAAGCAGTGATGAAAATGAAAAAATGAACTATGAAAATCAGATTTCATCTCTTCTTGGAAAAATTTTGGTTAATGTCGAAAATTATCCGGAACTGAAAGCAAACGAAAATGTTATGCATCTTCAAATGACTCTTACCGAAATAGAAGAGCAGATCAGTGCAGCAAGAAGGGCTTACAACCAGGCCGTAACCGATTACAATAACGCAATTGAGATGATACCTACGAACTTTATGGCTAAATTTATGGGTTATCAAAGGAAAAACGTTTTTGAAATAAGCGAAAGTGAAAGAGAAAATATAGACGTGGGTGATTTGTTTAAACAATGAAAAAACTCTCCGATCTCATACTTGAATATTACAACAACCCTTATCTTGACGCTTTAGAGCAAAAAAGAAAATTCCTCTTGACCGTCCTAAAGATTGCGGGTGTGGCTTTTTTGGCGGCTTTTTGTTTTTTGGCTTATTACATGAAACTTGATTTTTTTGGCGCTTTACAGCTGTTTGCCATATTTGTGGGCGGTTATACGGTGTTTTATTATTTTATTACCAAAAATTACCAAAAAGAGTTCAAACAAAACGTCGTAGCATCCTTAATATCGCTGCTTGGAGAAAAGTTTACATATAATCCAGAAGGTAAAATCGAACCCGTTAAGTATGATTTAAGCGGACTTTTTTTAACAACTTACGATAAATACGAAGGTGAAGATTATGTAAAAGGGGAGTTAAACGGAATATCGTTTGAGTTTTCCGACTTGCATACTCAGTATAAAACCACAGATTCAAAAGGCAGGACCCACTGGCATACGATCTTCAAAGGAACGTTTTTTGTGAGTGAGTTTAACAAATCGTTCAAAGGCAGGGTGCTCGTATATCCCGATTACAGCGAAAAACTTTTAGGTCCGTTTGCAAATACTCTGCAAAAACTAAACTCCCACGGGCTTGAATTTGTCAAAATGGACAGTCCCGAATTTGAAAAAGAGTTTAAGGTATATTCAAACGATCAGATACTGGCAAGATACGTTCTCAGCACTTCACTTATGGAAAAAATAGTTAAGTTTAAAAGATCTATAAATAAACCGCTGTATCTTTCTTTTAAAAACAATATGGTGTTTGTGGCTGTAAGCGGAAACAACAACTTTCAAGCCCCTGTTTTTAAATCCGTAACCGATTATGAATATGTAGAAAAAATGATTGAAAACTTTTATTTTATTTCCTCACTTGTCGAAACGCTTTCACTTGAGAGAAGAATTTGGAAAAATTAAAGAGAAGTTCTTATATTCGTATTGATTCTGAGGCTGAACCCAAACGGTGTGGTCAGTAATAAAACGGCTCTTTTATTACCCGGGTTTTTGGTAAGTTCGGAGTGGATTTTTAAAAGATCTTCTTCGTAGTTTTCGCCTATTTGTCTTTGAATAACCGTAATTTCGTCTTTGACGGCGCCTTTTTCTTCTTTGGCTTCTTCAAGTGTCATAAGTTTCCTACACGTAACCCTTAAAAATTCACCGACTTTGTCTACCTGGGCCTTGATTGCAATAGGTTCGTCAAGGTTGAATTCGTTTAGTTTTTCAAGATCACGCTCGAATATCATAACGTCTATTTTACCGTGGAAGTCCATAAGCGTAGCAATTGCGAATTTGTTTCCTTTTTTGGAAATCCTTACTTTCATAGCGTCTATTTTTCCGACAAACAGGGCTTCTTGGGAAATAATCTCCTCCACCTCGCTTGAGAGGTTGTAATTAATGCCTTTCATCCTGTCTTTATACGGATCAAGCGGGTGGGCGGATACGTAAAATCCGAGGGTCTGATATTCATATTCAAGCAGGGTTTTGATATCAAACTCCACTGTATTCGGAATATCGAGGTGTTCGTCGATCTCTTCGTTTTCTTCCATATCCGCAAAAAGAGAATGCTCGTGGTTTATGGCATTTTTTTTCTCTTCTACGCGTTTTTTAAATTCGAGTATCTCTTCAACGCGACTTAGCATCGCTTTTCTGCTAAGTCCAAAATCATCCATCGCTCCGGCTTTTATCAGCTGCTCGAGCACTTTTTTATTTACTTTGCTTGTATCGACTTTAAGTATGAAGTCTTCAAGGCTCTCATACGGTCTATTGGCTACAATACTCTCAATAGCCTTGCTTCCCACACCTTTTATGGCACTGAGACCAAACAGGATTTTATCCTCAATCGGAGTAAATTCTGCGTTTGATTTGTTGACGTTAGGAGGCAAAACTTCAATTCCGAGTACTTTTGCTTCTTCGATGTATTTGGCTATTTTATCTGTGTTTTCCGCTTCGTAAGTTAACAGTGCACTTAGAAATTCAGTCGGGTAGTATGTTTTGAGGTACGCCGTCTGGTACGTGATCATTGCGTATGCTGCGGAGTGGGATTTATTAAACCCGTATCCGGCGAATTTTTCAATTAATTCGAAAAGAGATTTTGCATTGTCGTACGAAAAACCTCTTTGCTGGGCTCTCTGGGCGAATTCTTCTGCGTATTTTTTCATTAAATCGAATTTCTTTTTACCCATAGCCCGTCTTATAATATCCGATTCACCGAGGCTGAATCCTCCAATAGCCTGAACGATCTGCATTACCTGTTCCTGGTAAACGATAACCCCGTATGTCGGCTCAAGGATTGGCTTTAATACTTCTTCAAATTCGTCAAAGAAATAACTCACAGGCTTTCTTCCATGTTTCCTGTCGATATAATCGTCAAGCATTCCGCTGTCCATCGGTCCCGGACGGTAGAGGGCGAGCATAGCGATGATATCTTCAAAGTTTGTAGGTTTTAGCCTTTTGGCAAGATCCTGCATACCGTCGGACTCTATCTGGAACAGCCCAAGCGTGTGACCTGACTGGATAAGCTCAAACACTTTCGGGTCATCTAAAGTCAAAAGATCTATGTTTATATCTTCATTTTTATTAAATTTTACATTTTTGACGGCTCTGTCTATTACCGTTAAAGTTTTAAGTCCCAAAAAGTCGAATTTGATCAAATCAACCGGTTCGAGGTAGTTTAGGGAATACTGGGTTACAATCGTATCGTCATGCTCGTCCTGTCTGTAAAGCGGGGATTTTTTCCAAAGTTCTTCATCGCTTATCACCACACCCGCCGCGTGCATTCCTGTGTTTCTTTTAAGGCCTTCAAGGTGTTCACCGAAAGAATAGAGCCGGTTATAAAGAGGGTCTTCTTCGGTGATTTCCACGATTTTAGGCTCAAGTTCTTTCGCTTTTTCAAGCGTGATTCCAAGCTGGTCGGGGATTAGTTTTACAAATCTGTCGGCTTCAGAATAGTCTATTCCGAAAATTCTCGCCACGTCCCTTAGTACACCTTTTGCAAGCAGTGAACCGAACGTAATAACCTGGGCGACGTTTACCTTTCCGTATTTTTCACGTACGTATTCGATAATCTCACCCCTTCTTTCCTGACAGAAGTCCATATCGATATCGGGCATGCTCACCCTCTCAGGATTCAAAAACCTCTCAAATAAAAGCCCGTATCTTAACGGGTCGATGTTTGTAATCTGTAAGCTGTATGCAACAAGCGCACCGGCGGCGCTTCCCCTTCCGGGACCCACCGGGATTTTACGTTTTTTGGCTTCTCTTACGAAATCCCAGACTATCAGCATATATCCCGGGAATTTCATTCTTTTGATAATGTCTATTTCGTAATCGAGTCTTTTTCTGTACTCTTCATGCAGGTTTTCGGGAATGTGTTTTAGTCTCTCTTCAAGCCCCTCTTTACATTTGTACTCAAAATACTCAACATCATTATCGATATCAAGCCCTTCTTCGGCGGCGTAGTCTTTTGTAAATTTAAACGTAGGGGGAGTCGGGTTTCCAAGCGGTATTTCAAGGTTTATGGATTCGGCCAGTTTATCTGTGTTTTCCACAGCTTCCGGCAGGTCTTTGAAAATTTCTTCAAATTCTTCTTTGCTTCTGAAATAGTTTTCTTTTACTTTTGGTCGTCTGTGCAGGTCGTCAAACTGTTTGTTGTTTTCTATACATTCAAGCGCGTCTTTGTAGATGTAATCGAGCTTGTTTAAAAAGAATATGTTTGATGATGCAAGGAGCGGTGTGCCGGTTTCGTTTGAGAGTTTTATAAGATCGTCTTCAATCAGCCTTTCTTCTTTACTGTCGCGTGTAATTTCAAGATATACTTCGTTTAGGTTTTGCCTGTAAATTTCAAGGATTTCTTTTGCCTTTTCATATCCTGCGGCGCCTTTTAGGATGTTGTTTTCGTTGAAGATATTTAAATGAAAGCCCGTTTCACTCTCCAGTATCGGGAGTATAAAACATAAACCTTCTTTGTTTTTTACGATTTCTTCAAAAGGCAGGTAGGGCTTGTCGCCTCTCATGTTGTAAAGGTATGAAATGGAGCTTAGATACATAAGGTTGTCGTATCCCGTTTTGTTTTTGGCGATAAGGATCAGCCTGTGGATGTTGCCATCTCTAATTACGCTCACATCGCTTCCGATTATCGGCTTTATTTCATTGGCGCGGCAGCTTTCGTAGAATTCAATTGCACTGAACATATTGTCAAGCTCTGTTATTGCAAGCGCGTTAAATCCGTATTCTTTGGCTTTTTTGGTTAGATCTTTTATACGGATGGTGGAGTGTAAAAGGGAATAATCACTGTGGATATGAAACGGCGTCAAGTCAAACCTTTTTATGAAATTTTATCAAAAGTTATTATATAATGTGACAAAAAGGCGTAATATGAAAAAGATATTTTTAACATTAGTTTTTACGGTGCTGGTATTTGGAGGAAATATAGAATTTGAGCTTAATAAAACTTCGGCCCTAAAGTTTTACAACTACACATGTGCCGTTAAAGAAACGCTGCAGCTTCAGTATATGCTTAAAAAACTTCTTTCAAACGAAGATTTTGTTAACTATTCTACACTCGCGGAACAGGGTGAAGTGAAAGTTTATACGCTGGATCTTCTTAAAAAGATCTATTCAGTTATAAGCGATAAAAATTTTTACAATTCCCTCAAAAATAAAAAGGGGAGTTATTATCTTGATCTTAGCCGTGAACTGATTGCTGAAATTCAAAAAAGCGCTTCAAATGCCGAGTTTTATTATGCATCTTCAAAAGTACTGAAAATGGCTGATAAAATAAAAAGATCTAAAAATATAAAAAATCTAAGAGCCGTTAAAAAAAATTTATATTTGATGATGGATAAATATGTCAGGGATCTCAGGAAAATCGGTGCCGGCGGTACAAGTGTGAATTTATTGGCAAAGATTAACGTATATCTTAAGAATAATATCAATAAATAAAGTATAATTTCATTAAAAAAAGGTGCTTAATGCAACAGGATAAAATCAGAAACTTCTCTATAATCGCACATATCGACCACGGGAAGTCGACTCTGGCGGACAGACTTATAGAATTTACGGGCGGTGTAAGCGAGAGGGAAAAGGAAGACCAGCTGCTTGATTCAATGGATATCGAAAAGGAAAGAGGTATTACCATCAAAGCTCAAAGCGTTAGGCTTGAGTATAAAGGGCATATCCTAAACCTTATCGATACACCGGGGCATGTTGACTTTTCTTATGAGGTAAGTAAATCTCTAAAATCGAGTGAGGGTGCGCTTTTGGTTGTGGACGCCACCCAGGGGGTTGAGGCTCAGACACTTGCAAACGTTTATATGGCTGTTGAGAACGACCTTGAAATCATCCCTGTTATTAACAAAATCGACCTTCCAAGTGCCGACCCTGAAAGGGTTGCGGAAGAGATCGAACAGACTATAGGAATAGACGCAAGCGACGCAATCCTGGTGAGTGCGAAAACCGGAATAGGGATTGAAGAGCTGCTTGACGCAATCGTTGAAAGAATTCCGGCGCCTGACGGTGATCCGGAAGCACCGCCGAAAGCGCTTATTTACGACAGCTGGTTTGATAACTATCTTGGGGCGGTATGTCTTGTCAGGGTGTTTGACGGAAGTATCAAAAAAAACCAGGAAGTGCTTGTCATGGGTACGGGTAAAAAACACAAGGTTTTAGATCTTTATTACCCGCATCCTATCAAAAAACTAAAAACAGACGAAATCAAAACCGGTGAAATCGGCGTGGTTGTAATGGGACTTAAAAATGTTGCGGATATCAGGGTGGGTGATACGATTACCGATGCCAAAAATCCCGCAAATGAACCCGCTGATGAGTTTGAAGAAGCTAAAAGTTTCGTATTTGCCGGAATCTATCCGATCGACACCGATAAATACGACGACCTCAGAGACGCGCTTGAAAAACTGCAGCTAAACGACGCGTCCATTACATTTGAGCCTGAAACATCACAGGCTTTGGGATTCGGATTCAGGGTAGGATTTTTGGGCATGCTTCATATGGAGGTTGTAAAAGAAAGGCTTGAAAGAGAATTCGGAATAGAACTCATCGCAACGGCTCCGAGTGTTACGTACAAAGTGAAACTGACAGACGGTGAAGAGATGGAAATCAGCAACCCCTCTGAACTTCCACCGCCTAATAAAATAGATAAAATTTATGAGCCTTATGTAAAAGCTACAATCTTAACACCGAATGAATTTGTAGGAAATTTAATCCAGTTTTTAAACGAAAAAAGAGGTGTTCAGACAAAAATGGATTATCTCTCTCCTGAGAGGGTGCTGCTTGAGTATGAAATTCCTCTGAATGAAATAGTTACCGATTTTTATGACAAACTTAAAACCCTTACGAAAGGTTATGCGAGTTTTGATTACGAGCCTATCGGATACAGAGAGGGTGACCTTGTAAAAATGGATATCAGGGTTGCGGGTGAGCCTGTGGATGCTCTAAGCGTAATTGTACCGAGGGATAAAGCCGAAAGAAGAGGGCGTGAGCTTATAAAAGTTATGAAAGAGCTTATCCCAAGACAGCTTTTTGAAGTCGCAATCCAGGCAAGTATAGGAAATAAAATTATAGCGCGTGAAACGGTAAAAGCGCTTAGAAAAGACGTAACCGCAAAATGTTACGGCGGGGATATAAGCAGAAAAAGAAAACTTCTTGAAAAGCAGAAAAAAGGTAAAAAAAGAATGAAAGCCATCGGAAAGGTTAACATTCCTCAGGAAGCATTTTTAAGCGTCCTTAAAATCGACTAAGGCTTTTCTTTTTACTTTTATTTCTATTCGAAAACTTTTATTCAAGTATTCAAACTAAAATATTTTAATTTATAAGTTTGATTAATTTAGGTGTCAGGCATAAAATTAATGAAAAGTTAACAATGACCAGTGAAAAGTGAAAATATACAATGGAAAATGCGGCAACAGAAAATAAAACATAAAGAATAATAAAAAAATCGATTTGTACAATTTAAGAGCAATATTTGATTGTCAACCACATTTGTATGGTGATAGACATCAAAGAAGATTCAAATTGATTATTTTGTTATTGTATTATATATTGATAAATAAGCCGTCAACAATACATCAACCATCAACCATCTGGTGTCAGGCGCTAATTGATAGGGAAGAGAGGAGGCAAAATGGAAAATGGATAATGTTACAGTGGAAAATGGAAAATGAGGGTAAAAAAGATCTACGGATTTGGTGCCAGACACTAAGTGGCTATTATATCTGATAACTTTTTTATTATTTTAAATATAATTTATAAATTTTAGCTGTTGTTAAAGAATAGTGCTTTTGTTTTAGTGGAGTGTTAGATCTTTTGATTATATTAATGTGAGTTACTAAGGTAGGCGGGGAAGTAAGTTATATTTTGAGGATAAAGTTTATAAAGAAAAAAGGCTTAAGCCCCGCAAGCAGCGGGACCGCCTTTCCAGTATTTTTTCTCAAGTTCTAAAAATTTTTCTCTTTCGGCTTCGTCCATAATTCTTTCGTCATATTCGAAATTCAGCCCCATGTTTTCAAGCGGTGCTTTTACAGAATTAATGAGCTGATCTTTAATAGGAATGTTTGCAAAAGGCCATACGAATGTGGCTTTTACGGTATTGTCTTCAAAGTCGATATCCTGCAGTATCCCTAAATTTACAAGGCTTGTTGCGATTGCGGGATGCTGTACGCTTTCGATCGTCTGAATGATTTTAAAAAAGTCCATCTAATCTCCTTACAGTTTAATTTCTCTAACCCCGTAGTTTTCAACTACATAGTCGATATCTTTGTCTCCTCTTCCAGAGAGGTTTACCAAAATAGTATCGTTTGGTTTTTCTTTTGCGAGTTTCATGGCATACGCTACTGCGTGTGCGCTTTCAAGCGCCGGAATTATACCCTCATATTGGCTTAAAGCAAAGAATGCGTCAATCGTTTCTTCGTCTGTAATTGCTGCGATGTTTAATCTTCCGATTTCTTTAAGATACGCTTGTTCCGGTCCAACTCCCGGGTAGTCAAGTCCACTTGCGATTGAATGTACCGGTGCTGGTTCTCCGTTTTCATCTTTTAACATAATAGTATTAAATCCGTGGATTACACCTTCATCACCGTACATAAGTGTAGCGGCGTGCTCTCCGAGTTTGGTGCCTTTTCCAAGAGGCTCAACCGCGTATAACTCAACTTCATCGTCTATAAAGCCGCTGAAAATCCCCATGGCGTTGCTTCCGCCTCCTACACACGCCACAACGTTATCAGGCAGGAATCCAACCATTTCCATAAACTGCTCTTTTGCTTCAAATCCGACTACACTTTGGAAATCCCTTACCATCATAGGAAACGGATGAGGTCCCACGACGCTTCCGATTGCGTACAGTGCAGTATCTATCTGTTTTACATAACTCTCAAACGCGCTGTCGACAGCTTCTTTGAGTGTTTTCAGTCCGTGAGTGGCAGGAATTACCTCCGCTCCCAATATTTTCATTCTGACAACATTCGGGTGTTCTTTTGCAATATCCACTTCCCCCATGTGTATTTCACACTCAAGTCCGAAATATGCCGCTGCGGTTGCAAGCGCCACACCGTGCTGTCCTGCTCCCGTTTCGGCTATTAGTTTCTTTTTACCCATATATTTAGCAAGCAGGGCTTCCGCCATACAGTGGTTTAATTTGTGTGCACCCATGTGGTTCAGATCTTCTCTTTTGAGGTATATCTGAGCTCCTCCGAGTGCTTCTGAGAGTCTTTTGGCATGATATACTGGGGTAGGGCGCCCCTGGTAGTGTTTTCTGATTCTTCTAAGCTCACTCAAAAAATCGTGTGAGCGTCTTAGTTTCATATACGCTTTTGTAATTCTTTCGAATTCATCTTTTAAAACATCGGGAATATACGCACCTCCGAATCTTCCGAAAAATCCTTCACTGTCCGGGAATTTTTGCAAGTGTGATTTTTTCATTTTCTCTCCTTTTTACCTTTTGAAATATTTTAGCATAAAAAAGAGTTGTTGTATTAAAATAATAAGTGTCTGTCACCTAAATGTTGAAAATAATATTTTATTAATATTAAATTATATTGTTGTGTATAAATTAAAATATTGAGTGATTGTTACATTAAATTAATTAAAATGAATTATTATTTTTGTTGCAGTTCTTTGTAGATTTCTTTTGCACTTTTGTCTGAAAGTTTAGCAAGCATTTTGGATTTTTCTTTATCAGGAAGAGGAAGGTTTAAAACATCATCATATGTAAGCTTCAGTTCTTTGTTTTTTTGACCCTTATCGATTATTACAACCCATTCGCCTTTTGTATTCGGAACTACCAGGTCTTTCGCCTTGGCTTTTATATAGGTTTCATGCATTTTTGTAAGTTCTTTTGCCAAAAACACTTCCCTCTCAGGTATCAGTTCTTTTAATTCTTTTATAAGTTTTTCAATTCTGTGAGGTGATTCGTAAAGGATTGCGATTTTACCTGAATTTATTATTTCATTTAGTTTATCAAGGCGTTCTTTTCCTTTATGAGGCAAAAACATCCAAAAACAAAATTCGCCCTCAAACCCGCTTGCTACATATGCGGTAAGTGCAGCGTTTGCTCCCGGAATTACCGTATAAGGTATATTGTTTTGTTGGCAAAACTGTACGAGTCTGCTTCCTGGATCACTGATTCCAGGCATCCCGGCATCACTTACATATACGCATTCTTTGGTTTTCAAAATTTCAGGGTTAAGTTTGGAAATAACATCGTTTTCGTTATGGGAATGCATTGATATAAATTCTTTATTTAAAGGGATGTTTAAAAGATTTAGAAGTTTTTTGGTTACTCTTGTGTCTTCGCAGAAGATTATTTCAGAATTTTTAAGAGCCTCAAGGGCTCTTTGTGAGATGTCTTCAAGATTTCCAATGGGAGTCGGAACGAGACTTAGCAATTAAGCAAGACCGTATTTTTTCTTAAATTTATCTACTTTACCACCTCTGTCGATGTTTCTTTCTTGTCCAGTGTAGAATGGGTGACATTTGTCACAAACTTCAACTCTTAAGCTTTCTTTAGTTGATAAAATTTCAAATTCATGTCCGCATGTACATTTAACTTGGCATTTTACGTATTCAGGATGGATACCTTTTTTCATTCATTATCCTTTTATTATTGTTTATTCAAAAATTAGTTCGAAATTCTACATATTTATTCTTAAACTATCCTTAAATTAAGAAACCTTTAAGGAATAGAGAATTGAGAATGGAAAATGGAGAATTAAAAAGAGAATACCCCTATAATTGTAGGATTTTTTTGATTTTCTAAATGTAATGTAGTTTTTTGTCGGTATAAAAAATTTTAAAGAAAAAATGAAGTTGAAATTTATAAAATTAACAATGAATTTTTAATAGTAATTCTCAATTCTTCATTCTCCATTCTTAATTTTTAAGATATCGTTTGTTGTCTCTTTTTTCCACGTCTCCGAGCTGGTCCAAATAGTCAAGGTACGCTACTATGTATTTCCTACTCATAGGCATATGCTCTTTGAATTTTTTAATATCAATATATCCTTCTTTTTCCATAATTTCCCTCATTTTTTTAAGGGCTATGTTTATGTTTTTATCCGTTACGAAAAGGTTATGCGCAAGTCTTACCACTTTTTTGGATGTTGTGAGTTTTTTCATAGCATTGTCGCCGACTTTTCTGTCGATATTTAATTTTTCATATATATTGTACGGCGCTTCCGGTGTGAGTCCCGAATTGTCAAGAAGCTGATAGAGTCTGTGTTCTACCGATTTGGTTACGTCCACTTCTCCTAAGTCTTTTCTTTTATAGATGTTGTCTTCTTTTATCAGATACCCTTCTTTTACAAACTCGTCAAGCACGCTTTGTATAAGTTCGTTACTTGCCCATTTGAGTCTTAGTTTAAGGGATGCAGGGGAGAGAAATGCGAATCTGTTTTTTTCATAGGTGTCTTTTATTACTTTTTCGATCTCTTTTTTAACATCCATTGAGAAAATATTGTAATTTTCCTCATCAATAAATACGTTATCAAGCTGTTTTGCGATCTCAAGAGCTTCGGCAGGGGTCAGGTTGAATCTCTGATAGCTTTGAAGCAGTCCGAATCCGCGTTTGTGGTTTTGAACGAGTATTTCAAATGCGGTTTTAAAATCTTTTTTGTTAAGCGCTTTTAAAAGGGCCAGTTTTTTCTTTTTCTTAATAGGATCGCTTATAGGGTTTAATACCTCTCCACCTCCGATAACACGTCCGTTATGAAGGATTACAAACGGATCTTCAAAAACCAAAAACGCTTTTTCTTCAAGTTTTACGGTTGCGTATCCTTTTTTGTCTTCGGGATTAAACATTAAAAGTTTACCGGGAATCCTTTTTGCACCGCTTATGAACAAAACTTCCATATTATGGAAAAGCTCTTTTCCTTCTACAGGCTTTACAAATACGTCAATCAGTTTGAAACCTCTTAAGTATCCTTTGGTTGAGAGCAGGTATCCTTTTTTGAGCTCTTTATGGTTGATGTTCAGATTTATAGCAACTCTTTGGTGGGTATACGCAACTTCCACATCTTCACCGTGGACCTGCAGGTTTTTAACGGTTGTTAGGGTTTTGGTTTCGTTGATGTAAATTTTGTCTTTTAGTTTCACCTTACCGCTTAAAACCGTACCCGTAACGACCGTACCGATACCTTTTAGTGAAAACACCCTGTCGATATAGTATCTGAAAAATTTAGAATGGGTAATGTTTCTCGGCGGCAGGTTGAAAAGATAGTCTTTTAGTTTTTCTATGCTTTGTTTGTCGTAAATCGACGTTTCGAAAATTTCAAGAAGATGCAGGTTTTTGTATTTTGCTATCAAGTCCCTGATTTCATTTTTTCTTTTTTCGATTGTTTCAGGGTCTGCCAGGTCACATTTGGTAAGTGCTACGATAATGTTTTTGACTTTTAGAATGTTTAATACTTCCAGATGCTCTACGGTTTGCGGCATTACGCCTTCATTCGCATCTATCGCAAAAAGCGAAGCGTCAAACCCGAAAGCTCCGCTGATCATGTTTTTAACAAGTTTTTCGTGCCCCGGGACGTCTATAAACGCTACGTTGGTATCGCCCTTTTTCATATTTGTAAAGCTAAGATCAATCGTAATCCCTCTTTCTTTTTCTTCTTTAAGCTCGTCTCCGTTGTATCCCGTCATAGCTTCAATAAGGGATGTTTTACCGTGGTCTACGTGACCGGCTGTACCTATAATAATATTACGCATCTTTCACCTCGCATGTAATAATTGAATTTATAATTTGGGCTAATTTTTCTATTTCGTCTTCCTGGACGCTTCTCATATCAAGTACGAATTTTTCGTTTTCTATTCTTCCGATTACCAGGTGTTTACGCATATCTTCTTCCCATTTTTTGGCATTTCCTTTAATTTCCACAACAACAGTCGGAATTTTTCGGTTCGGCATGGTTCCGCCGCCGACATAAGTGTGTGATTCTTTTATTTCGGCTTTCAGTCCTGGTGTGAGTGAGAGAAGTTTTTTTGCTTTTTCTTTAAGTGCTTCGGTTGTCTGAAAAATCGATTTAAGAGTCGGGATTTTGTCATACTCTTCTTTGATATAGGCAAGGGCTGTGGCTTCGATGAGTGATAGCGTTATTTTATCAACCCTGAACATTCTTAAAATCTGATTTTTTTTGAGTTTGTCGATTAGATCTTTTTTGCCGAGTATTATTCCGGCCTGAACGCTTCCGAAAAGTTTGTCACCGCTAAAACTCACTAAGCTCGGGTTTAATTTCATAATTTCGCTTATAGGAGGTTCGTAGTTCGTAAGAGAGTAAGGTAGTTTAGGAATGTATGCGCTTCCCAGATCGTAATAATCAAGCACATTTTTTTTGTGTGCAAGCTCTATAATTTCTTCAAGGCTCGCTTCGGCGCTGAATCCTTCTATTGAGTAGTTGGATTTGTGTACTTTCATAAGCATTGCGGTATCTTCGGTAATAGCGTCTTCATAGTCTTGGATTTTGGTTTTGTTTGTGGTTCCGACTTCCACAAGTTTCGCACCGCTGGCTTTCATGACTTCAGGTACCCTGAAACTGCCTCCGATTTCCACAAGTTCTCCTCTTGAGACTATCGCTTCTTTATCTTTTGCGAATGTGTTTAGTATCAAAAACACGGCTGCGGCGTTATTGTTTACAATAAGAGCGCTTTCACTTCCAAACAGGTGGCTTAATATTTTTGCGCTGTGGTGGTATCTGTCGCCCCGTTTTCCTTTTTCAAGGTCGTATTCGAGGTTGCAGTAATGAGTTGAACGTTTCTTTGCGTAATCGAAAATTTCCGGATCAATCAGGCTTCTGCCCAGATTCGTATGAACCGTAATACCCGTAGCATTTATAACGTTTACAATTGAAGGGGAAAGTATTTCTTCAGATCTTTTTTCAATCGTTTTAACAATATCTTCTTCATTTATTTGTGTGATTTTTCCGTTTTTTATGCCTTCTCTTATTTCGTTAAGTGTCTTTTGGATTATGGGAGTTAGAACTTTTTTGGGGATATGTGTGAGGGCTTTTTCAATTTTATCTACTTTGGGGATTTGTCTAAAAAGATTCATTGTTAACCTTTGTGTAATGCCACCGGCATTTTTTGGTATTATTGTAACAAAAAAGGTCTTTTAATGAAACTTGCCGTTCCTTCTTCAGGAGAATTTATAACCTCCAAATACTGCCCGGATTTTGAAGAATGCAAATATCTGATTATTTACGATACGAAAACAAAACAGTACGCATCAAGAAAGTCACCATCTTTTTATTCAAAAAACCCTGAAGATTTGATTAATTTTTTAAAAGCGGTAATGATTAAAAACGTAATTAGCGGTAAAGATATAAAAGACGGTTATTTTAACGTTTTTAAGGTAGTTGATAGAGATTTGAGCGTGGAAGATGTTATAATAAAATTTATTGAAGGCTAAATAGCAAAGAGGAACAGTTTTTACACATTAATATGACTGAGTGTATTAAGTGTGTCAGAGTAGCCTGTATTTTAGTGCCTGACACTAAATATGAAATTTTACAATATCCTACAAGCACTATTTGATTCAATTGAATAAAAGGGTAAAACCCTTTTATTTGTGAATAACGCTGATAGCTTTTTCTTTGAATTCTTTAAGTTTAGCTATTAAGTCACTGAAGATTGAACCTGTTTTGTGACCTTTGTTGATTTCGCTTTCAAGTTTTGAGATTGCGTCTTTTAACATTTTGTATGTTGTGTCGCTTGTACTTGTGTAACCTAAAGCTTCTCCGATAACTAACTGATGTTTTGCTTCTTCAAGATATCTAAGCGCTTGTTTTTTGTCTTTTGCAACGATTTTGCTTGCTTCTTCCACAAGTGCCTGAGCTTTGATCAACGGAATCGGAATAACGTTATCAACTTCTACAAGTGTTGAAAGCGCCATTGCAAGTACGTCTTTTGCTTCTTTGATTTTACCTTCGTTGATGTATTTGATCGCAAGGTTAAGTGCTGCCGGATAAGTTGCAAGAGGCAGGTTAACAGTTTTGATAACAATTTCACTTCTTAATGTGTTTAAAATTTCTCTTGCCTGAGGAATTTTGTTTTCTTTTAAAAGATCTTTTGCTTCAGTTGTTAATGCTTTAATTTTTTTAACGTCACCAACAAATTGATATGCATTAATTTGTACATCTACCGGCAATAAATACGGTGCATTTGGTGAATTTAAAACAACTGCAAGCTCACCTACAGCTTTTTTAAGTGATTCTTTTGCTTTGTCATTTTTTTTGTTGTTTAGATAAATTAAAGCATCCTGAGTATATTGAATAGCTCTGATTGCTTCTTTGATAAGCTGTGTACTTTCAGCTTTTTTCTCTGCTTTTACAACAGCGTTTTTTGAAACGTTGTTTGTTTTAGTATCAGCTGCCATAGAACCGCTAACCAAGAGTCCGGCAACCACTACTGATGTGAGTAATTTTTTCATTTGTCCCTCCTTAAATGTTTTAGTAGCAGTATTATAATAAATTAAGTCGATATATGTCAAGTATTATGAACTACTTTAGCTCAAAATTAATTAAAATTTAATTTTAATTTTAAAAAATTTTAAAGTGGATAAGTAGTGAAGTGGATAAGTGGCGAAGAAGTGAAGTTGTCTACTTTACCACTGCCATTCACCAATCTAAAGAATTAATGTATAATTCCATTAAAAAAAGGTTTTATAATGAAATTCATTGGAACTCGCGGTACAGACGAGAAAAAAACTTTTAGTGAAGTGATACTTGACCCTGCGGCACCGAACGGCGGACTTTACGTTCCGAGTAAAATCCCAAGTATCGATGAGAGATTTTTAAACAGATATTATGATGTGGAAGATGAAAAAACATACAGACACCTTGCAAGAGGAATTTTAAAACTTTTTAAAATCGATATAGACCCTGAACTTATCGAAAAAGCTTTATATACATATTTAAGAGAATTTGACGATCCGGATGTAGTGCCTGTAGTTAAGCTCGATAAGGATCTTTTTGTAGGCGAACTTTGGCACGGTCCAACGAGAGCGTTTAAAGATATGGCGCTTCAGCCTTTTGGTGTAATCCTTTCGGCACTTGCTCAGGAAAAAGGTGAAAACTATCTTATTTTGGCGGCTACAAGTGGAGATACGGGACCAGCAACTCTTAAAACGTTTGAAAATAAAGAAAACATTCAGGTTGTTTGTATTTATCCTCATGAAGGCACAAGTGAAGTTCAAAAACTTCAGATGGTGACAACAGACGCCGAAAATGAAAAAGTACTCGGAATCATCGGAAATTTTGACGATGCACAGACTGCGCTTAAAGCTCTTTTAAAAGACGAGGATTTCAGAAACACGTTAAAAGAAAACAATATCAAACTTTCAGCCGCAAACAGCGTGAATTTCGGAAGAATTATTTTTCAGATTATTTATCATTTCTGGAGTTATTTAAAACTTGTGGAAAACGCTGAAATCGATATGATGGATAAAATCGACGTAATTATCCCAAGCGGAAACTTTGGAAACGCCCTTGGTGCATATTACGCTAAAAAAATGGGTCTTCCGATTGATAAAATAATAATCGCTTCAAACAAAAACAATATTTTATATGAGTTTATTAAATACGGTAAATACGATTTAAGAGATAAAAGTCTTATTCATACTATTTCACCTGCGATGGATATATTAAAATCAAGCAATGTTGAAAGGGTGCTTTTCGATAAGTTTGGAGAAGAGAGAACAAAAGAGCTTATGACTTCACTTGAAGAAAACGGTTATTTTGAGCTTACACCTGAAGAACACGAAAAAATAAAAAAAGACTTCTTGGCGGATTTCGCAACGGACGGAGAGTGTGAAGAAATTATCGCCAAGTATGCGAAAGAAGGCAATTACATAATGGATGCTCATACCGCTACGGCAATTAAAGCGTATGAGTACCTTAAAGAAAAAGGTGAAATTAACAATAAAGTGGTTGCATACTCTACTGCCGAGTGGACTAAATTTGCACCAAGTGTGTATGAAGCGCTTACAAAAGAAGATATTAATCGTGAAATAGCCGAACTTGAAGAAAAAACATTAAGCGACAAAGATGCAATTGTTTATATCGAAACGCATTATGAAGTAAAAGCGCCTGAGTGTATAAGAGAGCTGTTTGAAAAAGATATAAACGAAACAATTATCAACAAAGACGAAATAAAAGAAAAAATTATAGAGTTTATAAAAAGAGATTAATTTTTTTCCGGTTTAGATTTGATTAAATACTATATGTTATAATTGATGAAGTTCTATAAAAAGGAAATGAAATGACAATTAATAATACAGGAAACATGTTTACAAATCCTGCTCAGCATATTCCTGTAGGAAGCTCCCAAGGACCAAAAGATGGGAGTGGTCCTAAGGGTCAGCAGTTGCAACAGCAGCAAATCGATCAGGCGCAGCAAGAGCAGATGCAGCAGCAAAAAAGACTGCAAAACAGACTGCAGGAAAACAGACAAACGGAACTTCAGCAACAGCAGCAGCAACAGCAGCAAAATCAAAAACAGATTCAACAACAAGCCGCAATGGCGACGGGAATCGGGGCGAATTTAAACTTAATGGCGTAATTTGATTACAGTTATAGGTATTTATGTTTTTATTGTTTTAGGCTTTTTGTCTAAAAAGAAATTTAATGAAATAGACGGCAAAACACTTGTAATTCTTTCCACTTATTTTCTACAGCCTTTCCTTACCCTCTGGGGTATCATGCTCGTACCATTGAATTTTGATCTTATTATTTCTCCGGTGGCGTATCTTGCTGCGGTTTTTGCGAGTTTAATTTTTACGTTTATCCTTACATTTATACTACTTAAAGATAAAAAAGAAAAAATTATCGCTTCCCTTACACCGCTTATAGGAAATACCGGTAATTTGGGAATACCTCTTTCATATGCACTTTTTGGTGATATCGGGGCGAGTATAGCTACGATGGTTAACCTTGCGAATATATTTTTTATATACAGTTTCGGTATATTTTTCTTTGCAAGCGGGAAGTATGATTTTAAAGAAGCGTTTGCAAAGATACTAAAGATTCCCGTTATGTGGTTCGGGATCCTTGCACTGATAATTAATATTTCAGGTGTAACATTTAATAAAGATATTATGAAAATACTCCAAATGGGAGCTTTTGCTTCAATTGTGGTTCAGCTTTTGATATTCGGTATTTATGTTGCGGAGATTAAAACAAGAGAAGTTTCTTTGAAACTCACAAGTATAACGGTAATTAACAAATTTGCAGTATTCCCTGCAGTGGGGTTTTTGGTGTTAAAGCTTTTCGGATTAAATCCACTTTTTTTCAAAGCGGTAATGCTTGAAATTTTAACGCCTCTTGCCGTGACAAATGTAAATTTGGCTGCACTTTTTGATCTTTATCCAAGAAAAGTTGCGATGCTTGTAATTATTACTTCTTTATTATTTTTGGGTGTGATATTTTTTTTAATATAAAAATTAATGTATAATTAAAAATATATTAGAAGGGGAGGCAATGAAAAGATTTATAAAAAATATGTTTTTAATATTAATTGCCGTTTTTTTTATATCATGCAGCGAAAAGAAAGAGTTAAAAATAGCGGCAAATTCATGGATAGGGTATACCCCGTTATTTTATGCGGATGCAAAAGGCTGGCTAAAGAATGAAAATATAAAATTAATAAACACCGTTTCATTAGCTGAAAGTGTAGATTTATATAGAAATAATTTTATTGATGCGTTTGCCGCTACTCAGTATGAATATTCTTTGTTAAACAGAAATGATGTATATGCGATTATGCTGTTTGACAAATCAAATGGTGCCGATATGATAATGATAAATTTTCCTTTTAATAAAACAGATCAGTATAAAAATAAAATCGACGCTTTTATGGAAGTGAATTCAGTTAATTATTTATTGTTTGAGTATTTTATTAAATCGAATAATTTAAGTAAGAATATTTTTAATATCCATAATTTAGACCAAGGACAAATAGTAAAAAAAGAATACCATTCTCCGACGTTGATCGTAACGTACGCTCCATATGATGCGGAATTGAAAAAGCATAATTTTAAAATTATCGCATCGACAAAAAACTCCAAATCATTAATAGTTATCGATGCTCTTTTCAGTGACGCTGAAAATATCCAAAAGCATAAACAACAATTTATAAAATTAAAAAGTTTTACTTTAGAAGCGTTAAATCATCTTAAAAAAGACCCAAAAGAATTTTTTAATACTATTAAAGATTATCTGCCGGGATATACTTACGCTGATTTTGAAGCTGATTTGAATAATATCGAATGGATAGTCAATCCTGATGATAATATTAAGAAACTTTTAAAAATAATCAAATTGCCATATAAAGAGCTTAAATGAAAATTAAAAATTTTTTAATGCTTATAAATATGTTAATAGTGATTGTGTTTATAAGTATTTTTTATTTTATATACCTTCAACAGAAAAAGACACTTGTAAATATTATATCCGATGATATTTTTCAAACATTAAATAGTGTTTCTTACAGTTTCAGCAAAGCTATGAATAATAATTCCGATTATATGATTCTTAAACCGATTTTAGACAGAAAAAGTACGAGTGATTTTTTTGATGGCTTTATTCTTTCCACATCTAATGATGAAGTATTGTTTAAAAGCGGGAATATGAAATTAAAAATTCCTCAACCTCAAAAAATACAATTTAAATTAAATAATATTGACCTGCGGACTCTTCTTAATAAGGATGCGTATGTAATAAATATAAAATATTTTGATAAAAATAGATTTAAAACTATGAAGCTTTATCTTTTTCCGAATAAAGATTATTTAAAAAAGATTTTTACATATTTAAAAATAAAATATGTTTTGCTTTTCCTATTTACAATTATATTCGTATTTTTTTTCCTGAAGAGTATCTATAATGCAGTTATAGTTAAACCTCTTGTAAAACTGAAAAAATACGCCGACAGGGAAATTAATAAACCTAAAAAGTTTTTTATTTACGAATTTGATGATATTAAAGAAACACTTGCTCAAACATTTGCAACAATAAGAGAATATATTGAAAAATTAGAAATAAGTTCTATAACCGATTCACTAACAAGACTTAAGAACAGAAAATTTTTAAACGAATATTTGGTGAAATTAATTAGCGAAAATCAAAAGTTTGCGGTTGTTTTTATAGATATCGATAATTTTAAAGATATAAACGATTTTTTTGGTCATTCTGTAGGAGATGAAATTATTATTGAAATATCTTCGATTTTATCAAAGCATGTAAAAAATCATGAAATCGTAGCAAGAATCGGAGGGGACGAATTTGTACTGGTATTTCAAGAATATAATAATGAAGAAGATTTAAAAGAGAGGTTGGACTTACTTTTAAATAGTTTACATAGAACTTGGACTATACATAATCAAAACATCGGGACTACGGTAAGTATAGGTGTGGCTGAATTTCCAAAAACGGCAAAAAGTGTTGAAGAATTATTAAAGTTTGCAGATATTGCACTTTATGAAGCTAAAAAAATGGGTAAAAACAAATATGTAATTTTTGATGAAAATCTGAAAAATAAAATCAATAAAGAAATACAGATTAAAACAACTATGAACCAAGCGTTGGTAAATAATGAGTTCAAACTCTTTTATCAACCTAAATTTGATAAAAATAAAAATATAATAGGATGTGAAGCTTTAATAAGATGGATAAGAGACGGTCAAATAATTTCCCCATTGGATTTTATACCTATTGCCGAAAAAAGCGGATTTATTATTCAACTTGGAAATTGGATAATGGAAGAAGTTGCCAAAGTTCAGCAGGAATGGTTAAATAAAGGTATAAAACTTGAAATTTCTTTTAATGTTTCTGCCGTACAATTTAGAAATGAAAAATTTGTTAACGATTTAAAAGAAATATTTAAAAAATCGCAAAGAAATCTAATAGAAATGGAAATAACGGAATCGGTTTTCATTCAGGAAAAAGATAAAGCAAAAACTATTATAAATGAGATAAGAGATTACGGAATTAGAATCAGTCTTGATGATTTCGGTACGGGTTACTCATCCTTATCATTTTTAAGAGAATTTGAAATAGACGTGTTAAAAATAGATAAATCTTTTGTGGATGAAATATATAGTGAAGAGGGTAAAGTGTACGTTCAAACTATATTAAATATGGCGGAGAACTTACATTTGGAAACTATAGCCGAAGGTGTGGAAACCGAAGAGCAGTTTAATATTCTAAAATCTTTGGGATGTAAATATTTTCAGGGATATCTCTTTTCAAAACCTCTTCCTAAAGAAGAATTTGAAAAATTTGTACTTTCATATTCTTAAGTATGTTTTAATTAAACCAAAATATTCGTGTATGGCCTTATATGAATGATAAAAATTTCCTGCATTTGGGAAAATATCCCAAAATGTATATTCATTGTCATAATAAAATCCAACTGGTTTCGGAATGATTTGGAATCCAAAATTATTAAAAATCATTATGGCTCTTTTCATGTGATATGCGCTTGTAACCAAATAAATTTTTTTGGAAAGATTTAATTTTTCAAATAATTTCGCAGTATATTTTGCGTTTTGAAACGTATTTAACGAACGGTTTTCATAGAAAGTTTCAATATCGCAATTACATGTTTTTAATATCATATCTATATCTTTTTTTATATTTTCGGCTTCTTTTATATTTTGTATACCGCCACCTGTAAATATATATGGCAGACTTTCTTGTTTTGCTATTAAAAGTCCGTAAACCTCACGTTTAAACGCATCAGGCATCGCTTTTAAAACATCACGTGAATTGGTGCCGCCTCCCAAAACAACTACTGCACTTGGTGTAATCGTATCCGATTTATAGCCGTGTTCAAGCGGATATAAAAGTGCGTTTGCTACGAATTTTGTAGATATGGCCCATAGTAACACTGCTGCAGAAAAAAAGACAATTTTAGCCTTTTTTGCAAAAATTGCAGCTAAAAAAAGTATAATTACAAAAATTCCTGGCGGCAGTAAAATATAGGTAAATAGTTTAGAAATTATAAACATAGAATGCCTTTTTTATAATTATATTAAAATTGATGCAGTTATTAATATATTGGGTTTAATATAAAAATAAAAGACTTATAACAAATACACTAAAGGAAATATATGAATATTCTTATTACTGGGGCAAGCAGAGGAATAGGGAGAGAACTTGTTAATAGATTCGATAACGGAATCAATAAAATATATGCAGTTGCAAGGAATGTTGAAGGGTTAGAAGGTATGGATAATATAATTCCCGTAAGTCTTGATCTTGCGGATATTCAGAGTGTGAGGGAGTATTTTAAAAATCTGGACGTTAAATTTGATATCGTTATAGCAAATGCCGCAATTTCCCTGCCGCATTCGCCTTCATTTACGCCGTTTGAGGATTTTAAAAAGACGTTTGATGTTAATTTTTTAAGTATTCACGCAATGCTTGAAGGTGTGGTGTCTAAAATGGAAAAAGGCAAAATCGTACTTATTTCGTCTCTCGCATCACTTGTGGGGGCTCCGAGTTCAATGCCATACAGTGCAAGCAAAAGGGCTCTTAACTCATATGCTCAGTCACTAAGAAATCTGCTTGCACCGGATATTAAGGTTATAAATATCCTGCCCGGTTTTATTAAAACTGATATGACAGATAAGAATGATTTTTATATGCCGTTTTTGATGGATTTAAAAAGCGGGGTTGACAGAATCATGTATGCGATAGAAAGCAATAAAAAAGAGTATGCATTTCCTAAAAGGTTTTATTACTTAATTAAACTCTTTAACCTGTTGCCTCTTTCAATTCAGGACAAATTATTGCAAAAAGTATCAAAATAAGATATATTAAGAAAAAATGTTTGGAGTTTGAAAATATGCAGAAAACCAGCGTATGTACGTACTGCGGAGTAGGGTGTGAGATAGACGCCAAAGTAACCGACGGCAAGATTGAAAAAATTTTGCCTGTAAAAGAGGGAAAATCAAGCGGAGGAGAGCTTTGTATAAAAGGAAAATACGGGTTTGATTTTTTAAATGAAAGAATCGACACTCATCTTGTAAGTTATGAATTTATTGAAAAAAATAAAGACAAATTCCCGTTTGAGCTTTCAATCAGGCTTGCAAATCTGTACGAATACGACGAAAAGTTTTACCGCTCTCCTTATTCTCTCGCACTTGATCTTGCGGCGTGGAAAATAAAAGAGATTTTAAATGAATATACTCCGAACCACATCGCCTGTATAGGAGGTGCGAGGACAAGCATAGAGAGTGCGTGGCTTTTCCAGCATTTTGCAAGAAATATTCTAAAAACTCCAAACGTCGACAACTGCGCAAGGATCTGCCACTCTCCGAGTCTGTCCGGACTTAAGATGAGTATAGGCGAGGGTGCGAGCAGTGTGGAGTTTGACGAGCTTTTTAAAGCAGACGTTATATTTATAATCGGTTCCAACACTACTCAGGCGCATCCTATGGTGGCAAGCAGAATAATTAAAGCCAAAAGAAGGGGTGCTAAGGTAATCGTAGCGGACGTGCGTGAAATTCCTATTATGAAGTTTGCGGATATCAGTGTAATACTTCCGTTTGAATCGAATTTATTGTTTTTAAACGCAATTGCAAGGGAAATGATTGAAAAAGATCTGATAAATAAAGATTTTATCGAAAGCAGATGTGTAAAATATGATGAGTATAAAGAAAACATAATAAAACATCCCGATTCAAAAGAGTATTTTGAAAAACTCAGAGGCTTTGAGCATATTAGAGGGCAGATTGAAGAAATCGCAAATTTAATATCTAAAAACAAAACAATTTTCGCCTGGGGACTCGGGGTAACCGAGCATATCGACGGTACCGAAGCGGTAAACGCCATCAGCAATCTTGCGATGCTTAGCGGTAATTTCGGCGAAGGATGCGGAGTACTGCCACTTAGGGGCCAAAACAACGTTCAGGGTGCATGCGATGTGGGGTGTCTTCCTTACTACGGGCCTGATTATACTATTCCTGAGAAGATAGGGCTTATGACTCCCGATGTGATGGATCATCTGATAGACGGCAGAATAAAAGCGA
Source organism: Nautilia profundicola AmH (assembly GCF_000021725.1). Lineage (GTDB taxonomy): Bacteria > Campylobacterota > Campylobacteria > Campylobacterales > Nautiliaceae > Nautilia > Nautilia profundicola. Next base: position 1,212,760 of record NC_012115.1, on the reverse strand, counting down.
TTATCAATATGGGTGAAGATATACTTCATGTACATCCTAATCTAAATAAAATCAAAAAAGCGTTTGAAAATCTTGAATTTTTAATGGTTATGGAAGTTATGAGAAACGAAATAACCGAAAAGGCGGATATAGTTTTCGGTGTAAAAAGCGCATATGAAAAAACAGGCGTATACGTAAACGCCGAAAGAAGACTTCATTTAAGCACTCCTTTGGTGGAATGCGATATGCCTGATGACTGGGAAATATTGGCTGAGATATCAAAAAGACTCGGGAGTGAGCTTGAATTTAAAACAAGTGAAGATGTGTTTGAAAGCTGCAAAAAAGAGGTTGAGAGATTTAAAGGTGCGACATATGAGAGACTTAGAAAAAAATCTCTTTGCTGGCCGGTGAGAGTTGACGGCAGCGACTCTCCGGTACTTCACACCGAATCATTCAGTACACCTGACGGGAAAGGGCATTTTCATTATCATCCGTACCATTTAAGAGGAGAAGTAAAAGACCTGCTTGAAAACAAAAGAAGATGGTACCTGAACACCGGGCGTGAGCTTCCACAGTACAACAATGCCGCGCAGACAAAACCGAGTGGGAAACTGACCAAAAAATACGGTGAGGATATTTTACTTGTAAACGAAATACATAAAAATGAAATAAGCGAATTTGTAAAACTGCGTTCAAAATACGGGGAATCAAATGTTTTAAAGGTGAAATTTACTAAAACCGTAAGACCTTTTACGCTATATACGACGTTTCATTTTGCAAAGAGCAACATAAACGCGCTTTTCGGTGACGAACACGACCATAAGGTTAAAACCGCGAGATTTAAAAGTGTGGAGGTTGAGGTAATAAATGCAGATAATAACTCTTGAGGAATTTTTAAAACAAAAATTTGATTATGTACTTGATGCGAGAAGTCCGAGGGAGTTTGAAGAGTCGCATATCCCAGGAAGTGAGAACTTTTATGTTTTAAACAACGAACAGCACGCTTATATCGGAAATCTGTATACAAACCATTCAAAATTTCATGCAAAAAAAGAAGCAGTAAGTTTTATGCTTGAGAATATATCCGCCCAGCTTAAAAGCTTTGACGCCAAACCAGGAAGCAGAATTCTTGTGTACTGTGCGAGGGGAGGTAAAAGGTCTACGGCTTTATATACGATTCTTTCACAATTGGATTATAGGGTTTATAAACTCGAAGGCGGGTATAAGGCTTACAGAAAGTGGGTGGTCGATTATCTTCAAAACTTTCCACATAAAAAGTTTGCCGTTTTAAGAGGAAACAGCGGATGTGGGAAAAGTGAACTTTTAGAACATCTGCACCCGTCTTTAGATCTTGAAAAACTTGCAAACCATTTCGGCAGTAATTTCGGATATAAAGGCGCACAGCCAAGCCAAAAGCAGTTTGAAAACGAAGTAGCGGACATTTTAATTAAAACCGACCCGGAAAAAACCATATATATAGAAGCGGAAAGCCCAAAAATAGGATCGTTGTATATCCCGAAACTTCTTCACAAAAGAATGCAAGAAGGCATACAGATAGAAGTAACTGCGGATCTTAACGACAGGGTCAAAAGAATAATAAACTATTACGGGGATATTGACGATACAGGGTTTATAAACACGCTTGATAAAATAAAACCTTTTATTTCAACGACAATATATGAAGAACTTAAAAGTTACTTTTTAAATGGTGATATTCAAAAAGTAGCCGAAATGCTGCTTACGGAATATTATGATAAAAAATACAGAAAAAAACCAGCCGATTTTGTAGTTAAAAACGACGATTTGAAAAAATGCGCCCGTGAAATAGAATCATTTGTTGCATCTGTTGTTAAGCCATCTGATACTTAAAAACACTATAACCGAAAATATTATCATCAAAGCCGCCACAGGAGCCGAATAATTAAGCCCGAAATTTATAAACCTGTCATAAATAAGTACCGGCGCTATCATAGGATGATAAGCTATAATTACCACGGCTCCGAATTCCCCAAGTCCTCTTGCCCACATCATCAGCATTCCATTTATTATGTCTTTTTTTGCATTCGGGATTACGATTTTCATAAATGTCTCAAACTGACTCGCACCTAAAGAACGTGAAATGTTTTCAAGTTTAACGTCTACGTTTTTAAAGCCTTCTTTTGCGGAGTTTATGAGATAAGGGGCTGAGAGGAACATCATAGCAGCCATAATTCCCGTAGTCGAATCTATAAATCCGAGTCCTACCGATTCTAAAAAACCCTGGATGTTTTGGCTTCCGAATGTCATCAGAAGCGCAATACCGGCAGCCGTGTGAGGCACCATGGTGGGAATGTCTATCAGACTCTCAAGCAGGCTTTTTCCAAAAAACTCATACCTGGCTATTAGATACGCAAGGGGAAGGCCTGTAAAAAGTACGAAAAGCGTGGCAAGAAAAGAAACTTTCATAGTAAGAAAAATAGAGTTAATAACTTCCGTATCTTTTAGTGTTTGCATATATGAATCAAATCCGACTCCCAATATCAGTTTTAATAAAGGTAGGGTTAAAAAAAGTACGATAACCGCTGCTAAAAATACGAAAATCCTTTTCATGCCAAACCTTTTTTAAATTTTTTATTTTCCATTTTTCATTATCCCTATATAAACACTACATCTTTTTTATTAAAACATATGTAGATCTTTTCACCTTTATTGATTGAAAGTTCTTCAAACCTTCTTTTTGGTGTTTTAATAAAAAACTGAAACTCTTTTACGTTTACGAATATTTTATAATGATCCGTTATTCCCATAATTTCATCAATAATCCCTTCAAAACAGTAATCACTCTTCAGAGGGGTTTTGGTAATAGTAATCTGATTCGGGTCTATTGAGAAATATTTATGCGAATTTTCAAATCCCAAAAGTGAAATTTCAAAAAGGTTTTTAAAGCCCAAAAATCTTGCCACTTCAATGGAATTCGGGTTTTTAAGCACGCTTTTGGCTTCACCGCTCTGCAGCAGGGTGCCTTTTAGGATAATTCCGAGTCTGTCGGCAAGGTATGATGCTTCTCTAAAGTTGTGCGTAACGTGAATAACCGAGAGGTTGTATCTTTCGGGCAGTTCTTTTAGATTTTTCATAATCTCATTTCTCATAGTAGGATCCACCGCGCTTAGAGGCTCGTCAAGAAGTAAAAGTTTTGGCTGTGAATAAACGGCCCGTGCGAGGGCGATTCTTTGTTTTTCACCGCCGCTTAGATGCTGAATGTTTCTTTTTAAGATTTTTTCAATCTGTAAAAATTTTACTAAATCATTAAAAAGCTCTTCGTTTTTTTTGTGGTATTTTTCGGAAAAACGGATATTTTGTTCTGCGTTTAAATGCGGAAAGAGTGCAAAGTCCTGATATAAAAATCCGAAATTTCTCTTCTCAGGAGGCAGGTTTGTAATTTCTTTACCTTCAAAATAGATTTCCCCTTCAATTGTCTCAAATCCGGCTATACTTTCAAGAAGAAGAGTCTTGCCACTTCCGGTTTTTCCAAGCAGGACAAAATATTCGTTTTTATCTACATCCAAAGAGAGGATGTTGAGTTTGAATTTTTCTTTTTTTAAAAACAGATCTTTTATTTCAAGGAGTTTATTTTGCATTTTCCGTCCATTTTCCGTTTATAACGGGAGGATTAATTACACCCTGGCCGTTTTTTTTCATAATTGTCTGACCTTCGGGTGAAAGTACGAAGCTTACAAAGAGTTCGGCTCCTTTTTTATTAGGTGCGTTTTTAATAACGGTAATGCCGTATACCATAGGGGCGCCTTTTTTTACGATAAAGCTGCCAGGTTTTTTGCCCGTAACTTTAAAACTGACCTGTTTGTAATAATCGGCGTATTTTTTGCTTTTAAGGCTAATCTCTGGGGGAAGTTCTATGTATTTGAGACCGTGCTGCTCGGCTACGGATTTGTAAATAAAAAGATAATCGTACGCACCGGCTTCCAAAAGTCCCAAAAGATCGGTTTCTTTCGGTCTTACTATTACTTTTTTTGTGTTTTCTTCACCGCTGCTGTAGTAATCCCCATATCCTAAGAGTTTATTGTAAAAATCGGGTTTTTTGTAATAAATACCGGCGAGTTTTGTTACGAGTATACTTCTGTATCCGCAGGGGTCAAGGTTAGGGTTTGAGTGTCCGACTTTCACACCCGGTTTTAAAAGTATGTCAGTCCAATTGTTTTGATTTATTTTCTCGGCGTATTTTGACTGCGGTGTAAAAGCTATCACCATTTCGTTTGTTGCGAAAAGTGCGTTAAATTCAGCGTACTTAGGAATTAAAAGATTATCAATTACCTTATAATCCGCACTTGCCATTACATCGGCTTTTTTATGAAGATCAGTTATTTTTCTCGCACACGCACGACTTCCAGCCGCTTCTCTTATTACATCAAACTGGGGGTATTTGGCTTCGAATTTTTTTTCAATTTCCGAAAAAGGAACACTAAGGCTTCCTGCATGAAAAACCACTATTTTGTCTGCAAAAAGAGACAAAGTTAAACCTAATAAGAAAAGCGTTTTTTTCATTTTTTATCCTTTTATGCATGAGTTGCATATTTTTTTATGCTTTTTTTGCATATTTTTAGTATTTTTAAAAATAAAAGGGAGATAAAACTCCCTTTAACATTTTTCGGCAAGTTCTTTGTCTTTGCCTTCTTTAATTATTTTTTTGTAAAAAACGGAATGAAGATATTTTAATTCGTCTTCACTTTTACATCCGTCAATCATACTGTCAAGCGAGCCTTTTATCGCAAAAACACTCATATAAACGTGTGTTAAGAAAAAAGCGACGATAAGCATCGCTAAAAAAAGATGAGTAATTACGGCAAGTCTTAATAAATCGATCTGATATAAATTCAAGCTGTTAAGGAGGGCTATGTCGAAATCTTGAAAATACATCATCGCACCGGTAATTATCATCACAATACCTCCAAGGGTTGCAATCCAATACCACATTTTTTGTCCTGCGTTGAATTTGGCGGCGGGGATTTCTTTTTTTTCTTTGCTTAAGTATCCGCCTAAAATCATAAACCATTTAATATCCCAAAGTCTCGGTAGCATCTCTTTTAGCCACATTAAAAACATTGGGATAACGGCAATACCGAAAAGTACCGCCCCGATATCATGCAGATACCTTGCAAATCTTACCGGAGTGCCTCCGCCGAAGAGTTTTGCGTAAATAATCATTATTCCGGTTGGTATTATTAAAACAAACCCAAGTGCGGCAATCCAGTGAATAATCCTCTGCCAGCTTGGGAAAACTAAAAACTTTCTTCCTTCATGGGAGAATTTTTTAGGTCCTATAATTAAATAATGCAGTAAAAATACGGTTGGTACTGCAATCAGGATAATTAAAAAAAGTAATTTAACCCAGTGGGTTTGGAGATATAAAAATAATTCTCCATAATTACGCCAAGCCGGGATAGCTTCAATCATCTGAGGTGAGATCAAAGTACTCCCTTTGTTAACGGGAGCCAGATTAGGCTCCGCTAAATGGACGTTTCCGGCAAAGGCAAATATGCCAATCAGAGGCAATAGTTTTTTCATACCATATCCTTATTTGTAGGCTACGTCCCAACCGTAAGGTGTCATAGGGCCTTTACCTTTGGCTGCGTCTCTTGCTCTTTTGATTTCGGCTACACTATCGGCGTCACCTACAATAAGTGCGTTGGTGGAACAAACAGCTGCACACATAGGCACTTTGCCTTCCGCGATTCTGTTTTGTCCGTAAAGTTCAAATTCTTCAATAGAATTTGTTGGAGCCGGACCTCCCGCACACATTGTACATTTATCCATAACACCCCTAACTCCAAACGCTCCGTCTCTTGGGAACTGAGGAGCTCCGAAAGGACAGGCGTAGAGGCAGTATCCGCATCCGATACATTTATCTTTGTCGTGAAGTACGATGCCGTCTTCTCTAATATAAAAACAGTCAACCGGACATACCTGAGCGCAAGGCGCATCGGTACAGTGCATACAGGCGATTGAAGTTGAAAATTCCTTACCCTCGATTCCTTCGTTAAGCGTAATAACTTTTCTTCTGTGAATACCCACAGGTAGCTCGTGCGCTTCCGCACAGGCTACCGTACAGGCGTTACACTCGATACATCTGTCTTCGTCACAGTAAAATTTCATTCTTGCATATTCATACATTTTCTACTCCTTACGCTTTTTCAATACGGACTAAGCCCGCTTTTGTTTCAGGAATCTGGGTAACGATATCGTATCCGTAGTTTGTAACGGTATTTGCCGCTTCGCCTGTAGCATACGGTACAAGACCTTCAGGATAATTTCCTCTTAAATCCTCTCCTTGCATAAATCCTGCATAATGGAAAGGTAAGAATATTCTGTCCGGTGCCACTGAATAGGTAAATCTTGCTTTCACTTTGATTTTCGTACCCTCAGGTGCGTGAACCCAGATCATATCACCGTCACTGATGCCGTGTTTGTAAGCAAGTTCAGGATTGATGTCCGCAAACATTTCAGGCTGTAAAGCCGCAAGATATTTGCTGTTTCTTTCAATTATTCCCGCACCGCTGTACATAACAAGACGTCCGGTTGTGAGAATAATCGGGAATTCTTTTGACCAGTCTGTTTTTTGGATTGATGCGAATTTTGTATCAACCCTGTATTGATTTTTTTTGTCAGGATAAGTCGGATATTTTTTAGCCAGATCGAATCTTGGTGTATGGAGCGGTTCTCTGTGAAGAGGAATTTTATCAGGGAATGTCCATACGTATGCTCTGGCTTTTGCGTTACCGTAAGGTGCCACACCCGCCTCAAGAGCATATTTTGCAATAAGTCCGCTTAAATCCACTTTCCAGTTTTTACCCATAATTTCTTTTTCTTTCGGGCTTAGTTTAATTCCTAAAACTTTTTCGATGTTGTCTTTTGTAAGTTCAGGATATCCGCCTCTTACTTTAGCACCTTTAATTGTAGCTCTTGGACCGGCAAGCAGACTTTCACCTTTGTATTCGGTACCGAATCTTGCTCTAAATCCCATACCGCCTTCGTTTACAGGTATGTCAATGTTGTAAAGTACCGGGCTTCCGCTGTGGGTTTCAGTCCAGCATGGCCATGGAAGTCCGTAATATTCGCCTTTCATAGGTCCTATACCTTTAAGAGTCACCTCATCAAACATATGCCAGTTTTGCTGATGTTTTTTAAGTCTCTCAGGTGTCCATCCGGTAAGTCCTATTGTTTTGATGATTCTTGCTATTTCACTTGTAGCGTCTTCTGGCCATTTGAAAGTGTCTTTTACTTTTACGGCTTTTCCGTTTTTGACGCCCATCATCATACCTCTTACGAATTCATCGTAAAAGCCGAATTTTTTGGCAAAGATAAACATGATCTCTTCATCTGTTTTGCTTTCATATAAAGGATCCACGACTTTGCTTCTCCACTGAGCCGTTCTGTTTGTAGCCGTAACGCTTCCTTCGCATTCAAACTGGCTTGCAGTCGGAAGAATGTATACGCCGTCTTTTTTGTTTGTAATTACCGCAGCTTCGTTTGCAAACGGTTCGGCAATTACTAAAAGATCCAGTTTATCAAGTGCCTGTTGTACTTTTGCCTGTTGGGAAATGGATGTAATACCGTTACCCTGAACCCATAACGCTCTAATCGGTGCGTCTGAATAGGTTTTTTCTTCCTGCAGTACTCCCTGCCACCATTTGGCAAGTGTAAAGCCTTTGGTATGCATCCATTTTTTGGCTGCAAATCTTTTTTGAAGCCAGTCAAAATCAACTCCCCAGTTATGTGCAAAATATTTCCAGCTGCCTTCGCTCAAACCGTAATATCCTGGCAGTGTATGTGACAGACAGCACATATCTGTAGCACCCTGAACGTTGTCATGACCTCTTAAGATGTTACATCCTCCACCGAATTTACCCATATTTCCAAGTGCCAACTGAAGTATAGGAGCCATTCTTGTATTGGATGAACCGATTGAATGTTGAGTTAGTCCCATTGCCCAAAGAAGAGTACCCGGTTTGCTTGTAGCGTAAGCTCTTGCAATTTTATATACAAGACTTGCAGGTACACCTGTTACGTCTTCGACTTTTTCAGGAGTCCATTTTTTGGCTTCTTCGATTACATGATCCATTCCGAATACTCTATTTTTGATGTAATCGGGATCATGCCATCCGTGTTTGAAGATTAAATGCAGCATTCCGTACATAAACGGAATATCGGTTCCCGGTCTTATTTTTGCGTAAATATCAGCTTTTGCCGCTGTTTTTGTATATCTTGGATCTATTACAATCAGTAAAGCGTTGTTTCTTTCTTTTGCTTTTAAGATATGTTTAAATCCTACAGGATGGTTAACCGCCGGATTTGCACCGAAGATTATAATTGCTTTTGAGTTTTGGATATCTCCAAGGTGGTTTGTCATTGCGCCGTAACCCCATGTATTCGCGACCCCCGCGACTGTTGCGCTATGTCAGATCCGTGCTTGGTGATCTATATTGTTAGTACCCCACATTGCTGCAAATTTTCTGAAATAATATGCCTGTTCTGTGCTCATTTTAGCACTTCCTAAAAACATTGCAGCATCAGGTCCGTTTTCACGTCTTATCTGAAGCATTTTTTCGCTGATTTCGTTAATTGCTTCATCCCAGCTTATTCTTTTCCATTTTCCGTTAACTTTTTTAAGAGGGTGTTTAACCCTTTTTTCCGTTCTTATGTAATCTATTGAGTCTATACCTTTACAGCAGTGGCTTCCGTGGCTGATAGGATGATCTTGTGCAACTTCCTGTCTTACCCATACGCCGTTGTGAACTTCTGCTATAATTCCACAGCCTACCGAACAGGTAGTGCACACTGTTTTAACTTTTTTACTTCCTGGGTAAGGGTCTTTTATTTCGTCATCGGTGGCGTCTCTCACAGCCGGTGCCGCGCTTAGCATTGTTGCACCTGCTACTCCTGAGAGTGCCGCCATTTTCAAAAAGGCCCTTCTACCCACTTTCGGATTCATTTTTTCAAGTGAGCTCATTTTTTACTCCTTAAATGGCATTTTTGTAATAAATTTCCCAATTTTTGGTTTTTTTGTAAAGAATCTCTTTTTTAGGTGAGTGTCCTATTACTACACCGTTGTCATATTCCGGTTGTTCGGATTTGGCAAAGATCAGTGTTGAAGAAGCGACACTCAGTGCTCCTATTCCAAGAGCCCCTTTAAGGAAACTTCTTCTTTTCATTTTTGCTCCTTTTTTAAATTTACCCCGCAAAATGTTCATTTTGCGGGACCACTTTGATACCCCAAAAAATCTACCGATTTTTCGAGGACCTTGTTTTAATACCCAAAAAAGTCTAAAGACTCTCCGGGACCCGGTTTTGCTCTGCAAAATTAAAATTCTGCAAAGCCGGCCTTATAAATTTTAGAATTCACAAGGCCGGATTCCTAAAAGTGCTTTTAGGAGTACAATGTTCGGATTTATCTCGTAAGAGATAACGGCAAAGCTCGGTAAGCTCTGCGGTTATATCTTTTTTTTATAAAACAAAAGAAAACATAATTGCTGATTCTGAAAACATATTGCTTTTTTCAAACGGCTTCGCTACGGTACCCGAAATTTCAAAGAAATTTCGACCGTTACGCTGCAGATGTTTTCTTAAAGCAATATGTTTCAGAGAATAATTTATTAATTTTCCATTGTCCATTTTTCACTTTTCACTTTTCATTTTTTTAAACTTCATCCTCAACGTCTCCGCCTTCTTCAAGGTTACATACGAGGTTTTCGCTCTCTTTTTTCTTACGTTTTTTTCTAAGTGCGGCTTCTTCATCGGCAATGCAAACTTCACATACTTCTTTTTTTATTTTTTCTATAACCGGTTTCGGTTTTTCAAGGAAGATTCTCTCACTCTCAACAAACGCTTTTAAAACCACGGCGATATCTTTATAAAGATTTGATGCTTGGTGCATATAGACGTTTTCTGCAAAATCGTCTATGAAGGTATTGAGTACGTCAAACGTTTTACCCTCAAGCCATTCTGATTTTTCATCGCCGTTTAGTTTTTCTAAAATTAGATACTGCATAAAAGGAAAAATGAAACCGATATCATCTTCACTATCTTTATACTCTTCGTTTTTTCTAAATTTTGACCCGAGAACAATATCCACCATTTTTACTTTCATTTTGCCGTTTTCTATTTCTTCATCATAAAATGAAGCGGTTGTGGGGACCGGGTCTTGGGAGAGGTCGTAAAATATTTCGTCAAACTCTTCTGCAAGTTTTTGTTCGTTATAATTTTGCAAGAAGTGTTCAAGCGCTTTTTTTGAATTTTCTTCAAGTGCGTAGTTGTGTAAAATTTCAGCTGCTTCTTTTACACCCGCAAATCTCTCCTTATCATAAGTAAACGTAAAAAGTTTTGAAAAAAAACCGTAATAAAAAGCCCTTCCTTCGTTAATTTCCCTATTTTGCATTTAATTTCCTTTCGAGGTAGTCATTAAAGACGAGTTTTGCTTTACACTCCTCACAGCAGTAGATTGATTTTCTTTTTGTTTCATCCGTAAACATCGGAAGCAGGATTGATGCTATTTTTTCTATGGATTTTTTAGGAGCGAATGGTTTGCCGCACATTATGCAGTGAAACGGTTCGTCTTTTGCCATGGTTTTCTGTCCGAAATACTCTGGGTTTAGCTCGAGACTGTCGTAGATTACGTTAATGCATTTTTCGGGACATGCTATTTCGCAGTATCCGCAGTCCGTACATACTCCCGCATCAAACTTAAGTGAGTTATCCTCAGGATGAGCGGTAAGGGCTCCTGCGTTACATACACTTACACAGCCCATACAAAGGGTGCATTTGTCTTCTTCGATTTCTATTTTGCCGTAATGGATGTATTTGTTTTCACTTAAATCTATTACTCCCAAATCATCATTTTCGACTATATGAGAAAGTCTTATTGCGAAGTTTTCTCTTTTTTTAAGATTGTGAGTGTTTGTAGTATAAGATGCTTCAGGTACAATCTGTGCTTTTTCAAGGGCTTTTTTAAGCTCATTTATGTTTTGGGCAAGTAAAACGGCTTCTTTTTTATATTTTCTTATACTTATTTCATTTATGAGTCTGATTGCCTCTTTTTCTCCTTTTGAAAGTCTGTCGGTATAAAAAACAATCTGAGAAGCACTCTCTTGAAAAAGAGTTAAAAAATGCGTTTCATCTAAAAATTTAGCTCCTTCAACCGCCAGAGGAAGTACGTGTTCTTTTAATTCTATATCTAAGACTTCTATTAAGTTTTCTGGAATAATCAGAGGAATATGTCCTTTAAAAAATTTCGCAATTTCGTAAAATGTCTCTCTTGGAACTGCACTGAAATCCAGTGCGCCGCTTGGGCATACGCTTACACATCCTCCGCATCCGTCACAGTCTATATGGGAAAAAAGCAATTTTTTTTCTTCATCGATTTTGAGTATTGCATTGGTAGGGCATACATCTACGCAGTTGCCGCAGGTTTCTTTTAAAACCCGTCCGTTGTACTGACACAGGTTAATATCATAGGTTATGTAGTTTCGGTAGTTGTATATTCCTGCTCTTTTATTTAGTATTTCGTGGGTTTTTTCAATTCCGATATCGATAGGATCTATAATTCCTCTTTGTTTATATGCAATTTCTGGAGCATTAAACCAGAGAGCCTGATCAACCGTTAAATTAATATTTTCACCGTTTTTGTTTATTTTAAATTCAAGGTTTCCGATTGTGCCTTTAATATCTTCTATCCATTCCGGCAATGCGTAATAAACTTCAAAGTTTTCGGTATTTATCTGCTCGGCTTGATTTTTTGAGCCTATAATAAGCACTTTATTACCTATTTCTTTTTGGTATTCGTTATATTTTGCATTGTCGAATTTGATACTTCTTATTTCATATAGTTTTTCTAAAGCATTAATCTTATTTAAAACAGTGTCTTTTGAATTGTTTATATAAAAGTTTATTTCAGGGGCATAGATTTCACATTCAATTTCTCTGGAGTTGGATATAATAGCTTTTGAGGTTTTTTCTCTAAGGTGGGTTATGTTTTCCGGCAGTGGAAAATCTAAATCTTTGGAATAATATACATAGTCGTACATATTGAGCCTTTTTAATTGATAAAAACATTATAACACTATTAAACTTAATGATTGCTTAAATAGTAAAAATATTATATGTGTATAGGCACAATAATGGCACAATTATATGTTTTAATGATAGTAAAGGTTTGAATGTGAAAAAAATATTAACTTTTTTACTTCTAATATTCGTATTAATCGTTTATATATTGAACAATGCAAAAAAAGAATATTTAATAGGTTCTTCTTTACCTTTAAAAGGTATAATGAATGAAATGGGTAATTCCGTAAAATTGGGAACAGAAGTCAGTTTTAAAATTTATGGAGATGGCTTTGAAAAGAAAATAAAATATGTTTTTTTAGATGATAAATATGAACCTAAACTTACGAAAGAAAATATAAAAACACTTTATAAAAAAGGAGTTTTTTTATTATACGGTATAGTCGGAACACCTACGGTAAAAGAAATTTTACCTTTTTTGAATGATAATTCAATTTTTTTATATGCCCCGTTTACAGGAGCTGAATTCTTAAGAAGAAACAAGTATGTTATTAATTTCCGTGCGTCATACAAAGATGAAATAAAAAAAATAATCAATTATTTAATTAAACGTAAAATAACCAAAATTGCTGTTTTTTATCAAAATGACGAATACGGTAATGAAATTTATTATCATACGTATGAAGTACTTAAAAATAAAAATCTAACTTTATCAGCTGTGGGAACGTACAAAAGAAATACTTTTTTTATTACATCCGCACTTAACGAAATCTCACATAACAAACCTCAGGCGATTATTATGGGTAGTACTTCAAAAGTAAGTGCAATGTTTATAGAAAAATACAGAAAAATTGACCCTAATGCAGTTTTTTGCACGATATCATTTGTTAATCCCGATAGTTTGGTTAAACTTCTTAAAAAGACAGATAATATAATTTTTTCAGAAGTTGTTCCATATTATAATGATCCTTCAATAAAAGAAGCGGTTTTGTTCAAAGAAGATTTGAAAAAACTTTTTCCAAATCAACAGCCGTCTTTTTTTGCTTTTGAAGCATACTTGGCCAATAAAATTTTATTAAGGGCTTTTGAAAGATTAACTTTTCCATATTCTCCTTCTCATTTAGTAAATATAATTAAAAACACACCGAAAAATTTTTTAAAAGGAATAAGCATCAAATATAAAAATAACCAGCTTTTAAATAAAACGTATCTTTTTGAATACAACAATCATTCGTTTAAAGAGTTGAGATGAATTTTAAATTTTTAGATAAATTAGGGTTTTTTGCAAAAACAAAATTATTAATTTTTGTAATACTCTTTTCAATGATAACAATAATTGTGCTTTCGCAATATTCCATATTTACTTTTAAAAACGATATCGATACGCTTTTTCAAAAAAGAACCGTTCCTGTCGTAAAACTTGAAAATATAAAAGACCTTTATAAAATAAATGTTTATGAAACTATCAATCAATACAACAATAATGAAATAAATCTTAAACAAGCAAAAGAGGTTATATCTCTTGCAAAAGAATTAATTGAAAAAGAATGGAAATGTTATTTGGATAAACAAATGCCTACAAAAGGCTTCGAAGCTTTGGTAATAAAAAATATATTAAAATTAAAAAAACGTATAAATGAACAGATTGAAACGTTTTTAAAAACTTCCAAGGTTGATTTTAAGGAATTAAAAAACAATATTAATACTATAAATATTTATCTTTCAGATATTATTAATTCAAATATTAAAAAAGCTATCGAGCAGAAAAATAAAACCGATAAAAGGTTTTCATTTGTTATAAAAGCTTCTGTAATGAGTATTGTTGTAGTGTTTGTGTTTAGTATAACACTTATGATTTTAATTGTTGAAAACTTTAAAAAAGTACATATAGAACTTGAAGAGAATGTAAGGGAAAAAACTAAAGAATTAGAAGAAATAAATAAAAACCTTGAAAAAAGAATTAAAAAAGCGGTTGAGGAAAACCGACGTAAAGATAAAATCATGTTTCAGCAGAGTAAACTTGCAGCCATGGGGGAAATGCTGCAAAATATTGCTCATCAGTGGAGACAGCCTCTTGGCAGTATTTCTCTTATACTGCAATCAATAAAACTCAAAAACGAAATGAATAAGCTGACTCCCGAATATATTGACAAAAAAACCGATGAGGCTCTTATACTTGCAGATAACATGTCTAAAACAATAGATGATTTTAAAAATTTTTTCAGGCCGGACAAAACAAAGAAAACTTTAAGTATTAAAAAATGTATATGCCATTCTAAACAGCTTATTTCTCACATGCTTGAAAAATTTAATATAAAAATTGATGTTAAGATAAAAGAAGATGTAAAAATTTTAGGGTATAAAAATGAGCTTTCCCATGTTTGTCTGAATATTTTAAATAATGCAATCGATTCGTTAAAGAATAGCAGCATTGAAAATAAAAAAATACTGATTGTAGTTAAAAAAGAAAAAAAGGGTATAATTATCAGTATAATAGATAACGGGGGAGGAATAAAAGAGGAATATTTGGAAAAAATTTTCGAACCGTATTTTACAACTAAGTTAAAAGATAAAGGTAGTGGAATAGGACTTTATATGGCCAAACAGATTATTGAAGAACATATGGGAGGAAAAATTAAAGCTCTTAATATTAAACATAAAATGGGAACGGATATTATGTATAATTGCGCAATGTTTGAGATAACGCTTCCGATAAAGGATGTAGATGAAAAATTATGATATTTTAAAAGAGTTTAATGTTTTATACATTGAAGATGATACGAGTCTTCTTAAGAACTTAAGCGAAATTCTTGAGGACTTCGTTAAAAATATTTATACAACTGACAATACTACGGATGCATATATATAAAGTTTTAAAAGAAAAACATATTGATGTGATTATTAGCGATATCTTAATAGGAGATAAAAACGGACTTGAGTTTATATCGTTTTTAAAACAAAACGGTATTGAAATTCCGTTTATTCTTACAACTGCATATACCGAGACAGATTATCTTCTTGATGCGATAAAACTCAAAGCCGTAAATTATCTTGTAAAACCTATCAAAATAAAAGAACTTCTTGATAGTTTATACGAAATTCTTTTGCCTAAGTACCAGGAAAAAGAACTTATAAACAGTACTCTTTTATTTAAAATCGCTTCGGTTATTTGTGAAAGTAAACAGCTTGAGGTTATTAAAATGATTGTTAAAAACATGGACGAAGAGTTTACTTTTGCATTGTCGTATAATGATATTATGGACGAAATTAATATAAGCAAACCCACTCTTATCAAACTATTTAAAGAATTACAGGATAAAGAGGTTTTACAAAAACTTCCTAAAAGAAAATATAAAATAAATGTAAATAAATTGGACGAATTGTTTATACATTCAAATCTGAAATAACTCTGTTTTTACCTTTGTTTTTAGCTTCATAAAGAAACGAGTCCGCCCTTACCGTAAGCGTGTTTAATGAATCATTGTCTTTAAGCTCCGTAACTCCGAAACTACATGTTAAATGTTTTATTATTGGAAACGAATGTTCTTCTATAGCTTTTTTTAATTTATTTGCAATGTGTGTGGCGGTTGTAAGGTCGGTATTAGGAAGAATAATAATAAACTCTTCACCTCCCCATCTTCCGAATATATCAGTTTGTCTGATGTTTCTTTTAATTAATTTGGAAAGTTCTATCAGAACTTCATCACCGACTTTATGTCCATATGTGTCATTTATTTTCTTAAAATCATCAATATCAAAAAATATTATACTTAAAGGTATTTTATATTTTTTAGCCAACTCTATTTGGCTTTTTAAAGATAAGTCGATTTTATATCTGTTGTATATATCCGTTAAAGAGTCATAAAAAGATATTTTTTTGAGTTCTTCTTCAAGTTTATGTCTTTTTTTTATTTCTTTTTTTAATCTTATTATCCAGTAAACAAACAAAATGGTAATAAGTATACCTATTATTATCGCCCATGTTAAAACTTGTTCTACACTAAAACCTGTTTGATATTTTACATAAATCCATTTACCGTAAATTTTTTCTTTGTCATAAGGTGTGATGGTGTCAATTGCTTTATTAATGGCACTTGCCAAAGGTGTATAATCGTTTCTAATCATAAACTGCATTTTAAATTCAAGAGGGGTTTTACCGGAAATTTTGAGATTGGCAAATTCATATTTGTTTATGTTGTATATTAATACCGGCATGATGTCTATTGCCGCATATGCCTTACCGCTGCTAACCATATCGAGTGCGGTTTGGATGTTTTTCACTTCAAGTATATTGTAATTAGGGTATCTTTCTTTTAAAAGTTTTGCTGCGGTGTAATTTTTTCCGACAACTATGATTTTGTGTTTTAGAAATTTCATAGAAGCGATATATCCCACATCGTTTCTTGTTGCAATAGCTATAGGGAATGTAGCGTAAGGTTTTGAAAAGATTGCGTATTTTTTTCTGTCTTTTGTTTCACTTGTGGCTAATGTAATGTCAGCTTTTTTGTTTTTTATTGCATTTAATACATTTATCCATTCTGAGGTAGTGATACATTTTGATTTTATATGCAGTTTTTGTTTTATTAACTGCCAGTAATCAACGGCTATTCCGGCAATATGGCCGTTAATTTTAGTATTAAAAGGAGCCCAGTTGGGAGTTAAAATGCATTTAATCGTATGAGTGTTTATAAATTCTTTTTCCGAGTTTGTTAAATGAATTTTTGTATCTGCGGATAAAATATAAATACTAAATAACAGAGCAAAAAAAACTTTCATATAAACCACCCCTTTTTCATTGTAAATATGAAAGTATATATAAATTTTACCGTTTAATGAATATTAAAACTTAAAATTAAGATCGGAAACAATTTGATTTCTTCCTCTTTTTTTAGCTTCATACATGAATGAATCCACCCTTATTAAAATGGAGTCGCTATTATCCTCTGGCATAAGTTCCGTTACACCAAAACTACAGGTTAATCCGTCAATGTATTTAAATCTGTGATTTTCTATAAGCGATTTAAGTTTTTTTGCTACTTTGATAGCCTGAAGGAGGTTGGTGTTAGGAAGAATAATAATAAACTCTTCACCTCCCCATCTTCCAAAAATATCGTATTCTCTTAAAGAGTGTTTTATAATGTCTGCAATTTCTTTTAATATTTTATCACCAATTCTATGACCGTATGTGTCGTTTATTTTTTTGAAATGATCAATATCGAAAAAAATAACGCTCAGAGGTAAATGATGACGTTTGGAATAAGAAATTTGCTGTTTTAAAGCCGTATCAATTTTATATCTATTGAATATCCCGGTTAAAGAATCAATAATTGATAATTTTTGAAGTTCTTTTTCGATCTCTTTTCTTTTATTTATTTCTTTTTTTAACATTCTTATCCAGTAAACCAATGCGACAATAATAATAAAAGAAACGAAAACAATAAGTAAAACCTGTTTAAGGGAATATCCTTGCTGATATGTGACATGAATCCATTTTTTATATATCTCTTTTTTTTGTTTGTCGGTTATGGTGTCGATTGCTTTGTTTATCGCAGAAACTAATAATTCGTTATCTTTTGATAACATAAATCTAATTTGAAATTTCCAAGGTGTTTTACCCGCTATTTTCAAATTTGCAAATTCATATTTGTTTATATTGTAAACTAAAACGGGCATAATGTCTATTGCTGCGTAAGCTTCTCCTTTATTGACTAATTCAAGCGCTTTTTTTGTGTTTTCAACTTCTATGATTTTATAATTCGGAAAATATTTTTTTAATAATTGTGCTGCAGTGTAGTTTTTTCCTACTGCTATTTTTTTATTTTGTAAAAATATCATAGAACCTATAAAACCCACATCGTTTTTGGTTGCGATAGCTATAGGAAAAGTTGCATACGGCTTTGAAAAAATAGCGAATTTTTTCTTTTCAGATGTTATATCCGTTCCAATGGTTAAATCTGCTCTTTTGTGTTTAATTGCATCTAATACAGTTGACCATGATGGTGCGATAATACAATGAGATTTTAAATGAAGTTTCTTTTTTACGAGTTTCCAAAAATCTACCGAAATACCTTCTAATTTTCCATTGATCATAGTATTAAAAGGAGCCCATGATGTAGAAATAATACATTTAAAAGTATGAGAGTTTATATAATTTTTTTCTTCTTTTGTTAAATTTACATCGTTTGCAAATAAAACCAATGCACACAACAAAATTAGAAGTTTTTTCATAAAACTTAACCTTTTTTTTAATATATATTTAATATATTATACTCCAAATTTAATTAAAAGTAAATTTGTTTTTACCAAAACCAGCATCAAATGGAATTATTTTTAAAATTTCACCTTTTTTTATTAGATCTTTTCCTTTGTTTAAAAGCATTAAAGAGTTGCTTTTAATTAAAGGAGTAAGCATTCCTGAGCCGTATTTGTAACCGTTATATACCTCCCATTCTCCGTTTTCGTAATATCCTAATATTGTATGGTCTTTTTTTGCGTTTACTTTAAAGTCACTTTTATTTACGGCCGTAATGCTTTGGAAGTAGTATTTATCCGCGCCACTTAATTTTTTAAGCGTAGGTATGGCAAGTGCGAATGTGTTTATGTATGAGCTAAGAGGATTTCCGGGCATTGCGAATACGAATGTCTCACCCATAATCCCGGCCATTGTCGGGCGTCCCGGTTTTACCATGATTCCGTGGAAAAACTCCTTAAGTCCGTTTTGTTTAAACGCTTCAAACAAAAAGTCCGCATCCCCGAAACTTATACCTCCGCTTGTTATTATTACGTCGTATTCGTTTTTGAGAGTTTTTATATATTCTACGGTTTTTTCAAGTGAATCTGGTATTAAACCTATAATATCAGCACTAAAGCCGAATTTTTTTAACAGCGCTTCGATAGCATATGAGTTGACGTTGTATATTTCCTCTTCGTCGGCACTCTCCCATGGCTCTTTAAGTTCGTTTCCGGTTGAAAGCACCGCGATTTTCAGCTTTGTATATACAGGAACGTTTACGATTCCCTGGCTTACAAGCATTGCAATGATTTCAGGGGTTATTCTTTCGCCTTTTTTAATTAACACATCTCCTTTTGCAATCTCTTCACCCTTAATTCTTACATTGGCTCCTTTTTTAATCTCAGGAATCATTATATATTCATCGGTTACTTCTTCACACTTTTCGATTGGAATAACAGTATCAAGGCCGTTTGGAACCCTGGCACCCGTCATAATACGGACGCATTCCCCCTCTTTTATTTCAAAATCTTCATATTTGTCACCGGCGTAAATGGTTTTTATTACTTTCAGTTTTTTATCGGATGAGTGTTTAAAAGCGAACCCGTCCATTGCGGAGTTGGTGAATACCGGAGAATTTCTTTTTGCAATAATATCTTCTGCCAAAACCCTATTTAACGCTTCGTTTATATATATGTTTTGGTGTGTTTTTTTAGGTTTTGCGTTTTTTAGGCATAGTTCAAGCGCCTCGGAATATGATATGTTGTCTAAAACTGTCATTTTTTCCCTTTCAGTTTTTTTAGATACAGCTCTTTAAAACGTTTATCGGCAAATTCCTGAATCTCACTCTCAAGCTGTTTGTATACTTCTATGTATTCTTTTGCCTTCGGAGTGAGGGTAGTGCCGCCTTTTACGCCTTTTTGAGCTATTACAAGCTCGTCTTCAAGATTCTTTTGCAGTATTTTAATATGATTCCACGCTTTTTTGTAGTTTAAGCCCATTTTTTCAGCCGCTTTTGCGATTGAACCTTCTTTTTGTATAAGTTCGAGTATTTCCGTTTTGCCTTTTCCGAAAAGCAGTTCGCCTTTATTGTTTTCAATCCAGATTTTTGTTTTAATGTATGCACGTGGGCGTTTTTTTTCTTTAAACACTCCGAGTTCGCAGTAAATAACCTCAAATCCGTTATCTTTAATGGCACTTCTTACTTTTTTGAGGTTGTATTTTTCGGCGAGCTTTCTTGCGTCTTTGCAGTAAACCCTCTTTTTTTCATCCGCAAGTTTTTGCAGTTCGTCGATTATCTCTTTTTCATAATTATCGGTAAAATCAAGTTTTCCGAACTGTCCGAGTCCGCAGTCGGTGATTCTTACACCCATCTCATCAGCCGTTTTGCCTACCGTAATTGGCTCAACCCCCGCTTTTTTGGCTACTACGTAAGCTTTTGCACATGTGAGTTTATTCTCGTCGTTTTTATATTTTTCGATTAGATCTTTTATGGTATTCATTATATCTCCTTAATTTTTCACTTCTTCAATTCTCCAGTCGTGGGTGTATATGTTCATTTTATCGCCTCTCGCAAAACCGATCAGGGTGAGGCCGAACGTATCCGCTATTTTTGCGCCGAGGCATGTTGTGGCCGTTCTTGATATCAAAATAGGGATCTTATGCATAACAGCCTTTACTATCATTTCACTGCTAAGCCTACCACTTACCATCATGATACCTTCAGCGGGGTTTAAACCGGCCATTATGGCTTTTCCTACAGCTTTATCCACTGTTGAATGCTGGGCGATGTCTTCCGCGTCAAAATATGTGTTCTCATTGAAATAAATCCTTGCAGTGTGAACACATCCCGTTTTTTCATATAGAGGGCATGATTTGTAAAATTCATTCATTTGTTTTGAAATTTCTTCGGGGGTGATTGTTTTTGTGGAAGTTATTTTTTCGGCTTCGATTTTTTCAGGCTCGATATTTATGTTTGAAGTTACGCTTTTACCGCAGCCGCTGACAATTATCGCTTCTTCGTTTAGTTTTTCTATTTTTTTGGTGTCGGCTTTTGCCGTTACGTCTATTATGAGGCCTTCATTTTTAAGCTCAATTTTTTCGATATCGTCTATAGAATTTACAATACCTTCGCTTATCAGATATCCTACTCCAAGCGCTTCAAGATCCACAGGGGTTGCCATCATGGATACCACTTTTTTACCGTTTATGTGGATATCCGTTTTTATTTCCCTGATTAACGTATCTTCAAAATCGAACTTTTTGCCGTTTTTTACTTTTTTGATTTTTAATTTTGAAACAGGTTCCATATCAACCCTTTGTTTTTTTATATAGTATCAAAAAAGTTAAAAGTTTTTTTTATATTTATGAAACTTTAAGAATTCTTTAAGAAAAGTGAGCTATAATTCATTCATGCTGTAAGGTCCGGGGACCGGACAAACACATGAAGCAGCGTCTACTAATAGCTTCATGATGTACTTCAAGCAAAATCAAAACAATAAAATTTGTTGTTAATTTTAAAATTTAAATAAGTAGTGGGTAATCATTCATAAGTTCAACACTGTTTCAATGCTGTTTAATATATTGTATCGTGTATTATCAACCACTAATTACAATTACACACTATACACTAAAAAGGATCTAAAATGAATAAAAAAATAGACTGTCGTAATATGGCTTGTCCTCAGCCTGTGCTTGAGACAAAAAAAGCGCTTGAGGAGATGGATGAGGGGATTTTGGAAGTGCTTGTAAATTCTGTTTCATCCGTTCAAAACGTAAAAAGATACGCAATGAATAACGGGTTTGAACCGAAAGTCGAAGAGCTTGAAAACGGAGATACGTTAATAACAATCGTTAAGGGGTATGAGTGCGCTATTGTTGCGGATGAAGAAGAGGAGGAGAAGTTTTTAAACAAATCCCTGTTTATCAAAACTGACAAAGTCGGAAACGGAGAGCTTGGAAGTATCCTTATGAAAGGGTTTTTAAAAACGACGCTTGAATTTAAAAAACTTCCTAAAAATATTATTTTCGTAAACGAAGGCGTGTTTTTAACCACAAAAGAAGAAAATGCCGAAGTAATAGAAATACTTAAAGAATTTGAAAAAAGAGGTGTAAAGATCTATTCGTGCGGGTTATGCATGAATCACTACAATATACCTGCCGAAGATTTAAAAGTAGGGGAAATCGGAAACGCATACGATACGATGGATATGCTTTTACATACTGAAGTTATAAGTTTATAAGGGACAAAATGAAAAGAAGAGACTTTTTAAAAACAGGTGTTGCTTTAGGTACAGCGGCTGCGATGCCGAGTGTTGTCAGTGCAAATGATGAGGTTAGAAGATTTAAGGTGAATTACGCTTTTGATATCAGATATTACGAAAAGGAATATCCTGCAAGGCTTTGGAATCCGCTGCCTTTTAACGCTGATTATCAGAGGGTTAAGTTTTTGAAATTTGCTGGGAATTATAACGATTACGATATCAATTCAATGAACGAATACAACGCAAACACGTTTTATGCCGAGTGGAATAAATCACCTAATAAAAAACTTGTATACCTTGAAATGATAATCGAAACTAAACCAAGAAGCGTACCTATTGAAAAAATAGAAGCCACAAGCAAACAAAACCTGCCGATACCGGAAGATGTTAAAAAGTTTTTAAAACCGACCGAACATATTCCGACAACCGGAATCATTAAAGCTCTGGCTGATAGAATCACACAGGGTAAAACCGACAGATTTGAAAAAGTAAAGGCTATTTATTACTGGTGTACGAAACATACGTTCAGGGATAATAAAGTTGTGGGATGCGGTAAAGGTGATGTTAATAAAATGGTAACACAAAAAGATATAGAAGATATCTACAAAAACGGATACTACGGAGGAAAATGTACCGATTTAAGCTCACTCTTTACAGCGCTTACAAGAGCTGCAGGAGTGCCTGCCAGGGAAGTATTCGGAATAAGGCTCGGTAAGAGCCATTTTTCTAAAGCGCTTGGAAAAAGCGACAAAAACGGCTTTGCCGATATTACCACATGGCAGCACTGCAGGGCTGAATATTACATTCCGGGAGCTGGGTGGATTCCGACTGATCCGGCGGATATTACAAAACTTGAACTTGTAGAAGGCAGAAAATACGACGATCCGAAAGTGCAGGAGCTTATCAAAAGATACCTGCATTCATGGGAGATGAACTGGGTAGGGTTTAACCATGCGAGGGATTTCGTGCTTTATCCTAAACCGACCCAGTATCCTCTTAACATGTTCGGATATCCGTATGCAGAAGTTGAGGATGAGGTGCTTAATTATTACGTACCTAAAAGTTTTGCGTATAAGATTACGTCTCAGGAACTGTTTTAATGGTAAAACGAATTGACTGTAAAGATTTGGCGTGTCCCGAACCTGTACTCAGGACCAAAGACGCGCTTGAAGAGATGGAAGAGGGGATACTCGAAGTTGAGGTAAATTCTTTTTCTTCCGTTCAAAACGTTAAAAGATTCGCCCAAAACCAGGGGCTTTTTACAGATACGAAAAAAGACGGCAAAAACACCGTTATCAGAATCGTGAAAGGTTATGAATGCAAACTTGACCTGCCTCCAAATGGAGGCAATAAAGAGAGCAAATCATTCTGGGCGCTGATAGCGGGAGCTGTTGCAACGGCTGTACTTGCGAGTATGTGCTGTCTTGGACCTTTACTTTTTTTAATGTTCGGTGTGAGTGTGGGGAGCCTTTCATTTTTACATGTATTTGCACCGTACAGGGATTATTTTACGGTGGCGGCGGTTGTGATTATCGCTTATCTTTGGTGGAACTGGTTTTTCAGACTTCGCAAAAGACCTGTGTGTGAGGGTAGTATTTGCAAAAATTATGTGAAATATCTGAGTATAGGGACTGTTTTTGTTGCTATAATGCTAAGCTATCCGTACTGGGCTCAGTACGTACTCTTGGGAGAATAATATGAAGAAATTTTTTATCGGGCTTATTTTTGTTTCAGCGCTTTTTGCAGCTGAAAAAACGGTAATAATAGAAGTTGAAGGCATGACGTGTCCTTTGTGCACGAGCGCCATTAAAAGAAGTCTTAAAACCACACCCGGTGTAGTAAAGGCAAAAGTGCTTTTAAGCACTAAAAAAGCGACAGTTGTGTATGATGACGCCAAAACGGATACGTCAAAGCTTTTACACGCCATTGAAGTGGTGGGATACAAGGGGAAAGTTTTAGAAGTGAAAAATGAAAAGTGAATAGTTGAGAATGAAGAATTAGTTTATGGTTGGTATATTTACAATCGTGACTAAATATCAAATCAATAAAAAAACTAATAAATAACAAATAACTAAATTTAAAGGAGTGAAAATGAAAGTATTATTTATATTCAATAGAGAACCTTATGACGGAAGCGATGTGGCTTGGAACGGACTGAGACTGGCTAAAAACATGCACGGACGCGGGCATGATGTGAGAATTTTCCTTATGAACGATTCTGTGGATTTGGCAAGAGACTGCAATAAAAAACCGGATAATTACGACAACGATCTTGTGGCAATGCTTAAAGAAATGTATCAAGACGGAGTGAAACTGAAAGTCTGCGGAACATGTCAGGCAAGATGCGGTATTTATAAAAACGAACCTTACTTTGCACCTGAAATTAAAGCAACAATGAATGATTTGGCAGACTGGGTTGAAGAGTGTGACCAGGTGCTTACTTTTTAATAAAATTTGAAACGCTGGTAAAGGAAGGCAATGCTAAAATTAAATAATGAAGCCAAACTAACGAAATACGTAAGAGCAGCGGGCTGAGCGGGTAAACTGGCTCCGGAGGAGCTAAACGACACAACCTGCGTTTTAGGATGCAGCAATGAAAACCTGCTTGTAGGATTTGAAGGCAATGAAGATGCCAGCATATATAAAATAACGGATGATATTGCACTTGTTCAGACCGTTGATTTCATAACGCCTGTGGTTGACGACCCTTTCGTTTACGGGCAGATTGCCGCTGCAAATTCGCTAAGCGATGTATTTGCCATGGGCGGTGACGTTAAAACGGCACTTAACCTTGTGGGATTTGATTCGTGTCACCACGACAGGGAAGTATTAAAAGAGATTTTAAAAGGCGGTGAGGATAAAATTAAAGAGTGCGGAGGCGTTCTTGCCGGAGGCCATACGATTGAAACGCCTGAAATGCTATACGGACTCAGTGTTACAGGGGTTGTGAACCCTAAGCAGATGATTAGAAACAATACTTTAAAAAAAGATGATGTAATAATCCTTACAAAGCCTCTGGGAATGGGGATACTTACAACCGCTATAAAAGCTGATCTGGTGAGTGACGAAGTAGCGAGTGAAGTTGCCGAAATTTTAAGAACCCTTAATTACAAGGCAAGTATAATCGCAAGGGAAATCGGTGTAAGCGCAATGACGGACGTTACGGGCTTCGGACTGCTCGGGCATCTTTATGAAATGAGCGGCAAGAAATTCACAATTGAGGTAGAGTTTGACAAAGTACCGTTTATAAGTGAAGCGATCAACCAGGCGAGTATGGGTATTATACCTGCCGGAAGCTACAACAATCAGATATTTGTTGAAAAATATGTGGAGTTTGTTAGAAATCTTAGTTTTGAAGAGCAGATGATTTTGTTTGACGCTCAGACAAGCGGAGGACTACTAATATCACTTCCTCAGGAAAAAGCGGAAGAATATCTAAAAAGAGCCGGAAATGAAGGCGTTTTTGCAAAAATTATAGGAAACGTGAAAGAAAAAGAAGAGAAATTTATTAAAGTAATTTAATGGAAAATTGAAAGCGTTTTTTTTCAGCGAATACTGAAAAAATATAACTTTTTTCAAACGGCTTCGCTACGGTTCCCGAAATTTCACAGAAATTTCGACCGTTACGCTGCAGATGTTTTCTCAAAGAAATATTTTTCCAGGAAATTTAATTATTCTTCATTTATCGCTTTTGCGATAAGCTCAAGCGGGTGTTTGAATATTTTATTATCTCCCGCTTTGTCAAGCTGTTCGGTTATCTGCATTCTGCATGCGCTGCACTCCGCACTTACGATGTCTGCATCCACGGCTTTAATTATTTCGGCTTTTTTCTGTCCAGCTTTTACGGCCAGGTCGAATTTTTCAGTCTGGATTGTGATTCCCCCGAATCCGCAGCACATATCAGGATCGCTCATTTCATTTATCTGATATACCTGAGTAAGCAGGCTTCTCGGTTCTTTTTTTATATTAAACACTCTTCCGAAGTGGCATGAGTTGTGGTATGTTATGACTTCCGGCTGTCTTTTTTTATTTTCAAGTTTGGCTTTCAGGTCTGTGTGTTTATAGAGCCATTCGGTTGTCCCAAAGATTTTGGATTTTATTTTTCGGTGTCTTTCGGCCCAGTTTTTATCCATATGTGCGTGGATATATTCTTCGTAGTCTTTTTTCAGCATTGCGGTACATGTTGCTTCAGGTACAATTATTGCGTCGACTTGGTCTATAAAACTTTCGAAATATTCTATGTTGTATCTGATAAGCTCTTCCGTTGTTTTAAAATCCCCGGTAAAATACGCAGGCGCTCCGCAACAGAGCTGTTTTTTTGGAATAAATATATCGATATCAAGGAATTTTAAAATACTGACAAGTGCGTCACCGACTTCCGTATAGTTATAGTTTGCCATACATCCGATAAAAATAGCCACTCTTTTTTTTGGATTTTGTGCCGGTATTTTTTCAGGGTATTTTTTAAGAAACGATTTTTGTTTCATGGAAGGCAGGAGTCTTCCCTTTTTAAGCATAGGTATGTTAAAGCGGCTTCTCATAGCGTTTTTATCGGCTTCAATTTTAAATCCGCATGTTTGGAACATATATCCGAGTTTACTTACGATGTCGTATGCCCATCTGTTTTTGAGTAAAAAGAAAAACACTCTTTTGAAAAACGCAATACCGTATTTGTCCGCTATCTCTTTTCTTACATTTTCAATCATAAAATCGGTAGGAAGCGAGTTCGGACATACTTCAACACACTGATTACATAAAAAACAGCTTTCAAATATGTCTTTGGCGTTTTTGTCAAGTTCTATTTCACCTTCTTCTACGCCTTTTAAAAGATCTAAAAAACCCCTTGGCGAGGTAGTTTCATCAGGATTTATTCTGTGGATTGTACATCCGGGGATACATTTACCACATTTGATGCACATATCGGAAGTGTCGGAAAACTTAAACAAAGCAGTTCCTTTTTGAATTGCAATTTATCATACTATTTTAATAATGTCAATAGTGAATTGAGAATTGAAACAGTGCCAGACCTGATTTACAAATAAACAAATATACTAATTACTAATATACCATTACACCAATATACTTCAATAACCTTAATAATTCGATGTACTTTACAACCATAACCAAATTACAACCCTGAAAACTTCAAGAATGTGATATAATTTTCGGAAAAAAGGTACAAAGTGCTCGAATACTGGCAGCATATTTACTCCCATTTTAACCCCGTCGCTTTCGATTTAGGTATATTTAAAATTCACTGGTACGGAATAATGTATGTTTTGGCATTAGTTACGGGATACTGGGTTGCTATTAAATTTGCAAAGCGAGAGGGAATTGATAGAAAAATTATAGATGAATATTTTATATGGGTTGAAATAGGTATTATTCTTGGTGCGAGAATAGGGTATTTTATTTTTTATGTTCCTAATAACGGTTATTATCTTAGTCATCCTTGGGAGATGTTTAATCCTTTCAGGGATGGTGAATTTATCGGAATCAGGGGTATGAGTTACCACGGAGCGGTTATCGGTTTTACAATTGCTACGCTTTTATACTGGAAAATAAAAAAGGTAAATATGTGGAAAATATTAGATATTGTGGCATTAGCCGTCCCAGTGGGGTATATCTTTGGAAGAATAGGCAACTTTTTAAACCAAGAACTTTTCGGTAGGGTTACAGATGTACCTTGGGGAATTTACGTAAATGGTGTTTTAAGGCATCCGAGTCAGCTTTATGAAGCTTTTTTTGAAGGCATGGTTATTTTTGTGATTTTGTATTTTTATTATAAAAAATGTCGCAGAAATGACGGAGAATTAATTGCTTTATATGTTATACTTTACGGAATCTTTAGAAGTTTATGTGAGCTTTGGAGAGAACCGGATCCGCAGCTCGGATTTATATTTATGCATTTTACAATGGGTGAAATTTTGAGCTTTTTTATGATAATTTTCGGAATATTTTTATATATTAAAAGGAGACGATTATGAAACTTGCTATTGTCGGCGGAGGTATAAGCGGGCTTAGTCTTGCTTATTATTTACAAAACGATTTTGAAGTAACCGTTTTTGAAAAAGAAAAATGGGGCGGTAAGGCGTATACGGCTAAAGTCGGTGAATATTTAATGGAAGAAGGGGTAAACGGATTTTTAAGCAACTCTCCTAAAACCATGGAACTTTGTGAAGAAATCGGAATAAAGCCGATAAAAGCCAATGATAATTCAAAAATCAGATATATATACGATAACAAACTTATTAAAATCCCTCTGAAACCTTTGGACTTTATAACAAGCGATATCCTCTCTTGGAAAGGCAAGTTCGACGTTGCAATGGAGTTTTTCAGAAAACCGGTGTGTGACAGGGAAGAAACGGTTGCAGAGTTTGCCACAAGAAGACTCGGGACTGAATTTAAAAGACGTATGATGACTCCGATGCTTGCGGGAATTTACGCTTCTACGCCTGAAATTACTTCAATGAATGCGGCGTTTCCAAAGCTTAAAAAAATAGAGTGTGAATACGGATCGCTTTTTAAAGGTATGATTAAATTAAAAAGAGGAGGGCAGCCGACAGGGGAACTTCACTCGTTTGAATACGGTATGAGCGAAATGATTGAGAAGTTAAAAGAAAAAACAAAGGCCCAGTTTATACAAAAAGAGATAAAAGATATTGACGAGCTTAAAGATTATGATAAGGTTGTAATCGCTACGCCTGCATATGATGCAGCCCAAATTCTCAAAAAATATGAAAAACTAAGTTTGCTCTTAAATGAAATTCCTTATAATCCGGTTGCGATTGTAGGATTTGATTATGACAGTATATCGCCTGTATGTTTCGGGATTTTGACGGTTGAGAATAAAACTTTGGGGATTTTAATGGATAAGTATATTTTCCCGAACAGAAACGGAATACGTGTAATGGTAGGAGGAGCGAGATATCCTGATATTAAGGATATGAGTGAAGATGAGATAATAGAAATCGCCGAGAAAGATATTTATGAGGTTATTAAAAACGCAAATCCGAAAATAAAATGGATAAAAATGCATAAAAAAGCTATTCCGAATTATTCGTTAGGTCATCAGGATTTGGTTAAAAAAATTATGGATGAGGCTAAAAATGTTAATGTTTATTTAACAGGCAATGCTTATAATGGTGTTAGTTTTAACGACTGTATAAAAAACTCTTTCGAACTTGCAGAGCAAATTAAAAAGGAAAAATAATGAAAAAGTTGTTTTTCTTACTCTTAGGAGTTTATTTATTCGCCTCAAACTTGAACTGGTATTCAGACTATAAAAAAGCGTTTGAAGTTGCTAAAAAAGAGAATAAATACGTAATGGTTGATATAAGCAAGCACGACTGTCCTCCGTGTGAATTTATGAAAGATACGGTAATGAGCGGGGGAGATGTTGTAAAAATATTAAATTCTAAGTTTGTTTTGGTAGAGTATTATGCCGATGCGGATGATATACCTGAAAAATTCAGAAAACATTATTTTAATTTTACTCCCGCAATACTTTTTTATACAAACGACGGAAAATTTATAACGGGAGTGTATGGAGCTACGAGTTACACGCATTTCTTAGAAGAATTAAAAAAAATAATTAAGGGATAAAAATGGAAAATTTAACGTTTCAACTGTTTGATTATTTTGATAAAATGCCTTTTATTGTGAGCTATATTGCAGGGCTTTTATCTTTTCTCTCACCATGCGTGCTACCGCTTGTACCGATATATTTTTTCTACATTACAGGAATTAGTGCAAAAGAACTTAAAGAAAAAGAACTGACAGGAAAAGAAAGAATAAAAATATTTATAAATTCAGCTCTTTTTATTGCTGGATTTGCTTCTGTGTTTATTTTAATAGGTGCCGCAAGTGCAAACCTAATAGGTAATATTTTTGCGTATAAATGGGTGAATGTTGTTTTGGCTTTAGTGATTATATTATTCGGTATTAATGTTGCAGGATTTATAAAATTTAACTTTTTACAGTATGAGAAAAGATTAAATCTTCAAAACGCGGGTGCGTTTTTGCTCGGGTTTTCATTTGCGTTCGGGTGGACGCCGTGTATTGGTCCGATATTTGGAACAATAATAGGTATGGCAGCAACGGAACCTGCAAAAGCTCTTTCAATGATGGTGCTTTATACTTTAGGACTTGCCACACCGTTTATTTTAATGGCGCTGTTTACAGTTTGGAGTATGAAACTAATAGACAAAATGAAAAATTACATGGGAATCATTGAAAAAATTTCAGGTTTTTTATTAATAAGTGTAGGTGTTTATATACTTTATAAAGCAGTAATATAAATAAAAAGTGATTTTATATCAGTAATAATGAATTCTGATATAAAAAAATCTTATAAAAAATGTCAAATTTTTGTAAATATTTACATTTAAAGTATAATACCGTGTTAAAAAAGATAAGGAGCGAATATGAAAAAACTTTTAGCAGTAGCGGCAGTAGCTGGATTTGCATTTGCAGGTAATTTTAACTGTGCAATGTGTCATAATGGCGGAATGGCTGTAAAATTAGACACAATGACTCCAGCAGAAATTGTTAAAAAAACAAAAGAATTCAAAGCTGGAAAAGGTAATCCTATGATGGTTAATGCCGTTAAAAATATGAGTGATGCTGATATTGAAGCGGCAGCTAAAGAATTCGGAAAAAAATAATTTAGCAGATTAATTAAAGCTCCCAATTTTTGGGAGTTGATTTAGATTAGTGACAGACACTAAGTCTGATTTATGTTTTTTATTTAACTATTCACGAAAAAAAGATTATATTGTACAAATAGTTATGTTTTATTAATAGCGGCAGGAGTTATTTTGTGTAAGGACAAATTAAGAGTTATATATTTTGGTGCGAAATCAAGCGTAAACAAAATGAGCAATATGTTATTTAAAGATAATAAAACTTTGAATATTAAAAGTTTTTTATTCTTATGTTTTAATGTAACAAGGAAGCTGCTTTTGGTGACAGACACTATAATGTGTAAATAAAAAACTCCCGAAAGGGAGAGGAGATATTACTCGTGAGTAACAACTGGCATTGGAACTTCGTTTGCCAATGCTTTTTTAGGGTCTCCGTATTTTTTAAGCATTTTCATTCTGTAATCATAGATATCTTTCATTTCTCTGATATCTTGCATTACTTGGAATACACCATGCCAGTGAGCATAGTCAGGTGATCCCATAGCTGCACCGTGTCTAAATCTTCTACCTTCATGATGCCATAGGTAGTAGTATAGTTTGAAGAATGGATCGCTCCATACGTCAGATTTCATTAGACCTTTAGCTTTAAGATCTTTTAACATTTTAGTTGCAAAAGATTTGTATTGGTTGTAAACAGTTACAGCCGCATCAATTCTTTGGAAATAGTTGTTTGTAAATGTAGCTTCGTGACATACCATACAAACTTTTTTCATTTCAGCTCTTGCTGCTTCTGGACCTTGAGGGTTACCAGCTTTAGCGTTACCTCTGATTACAGTGTCAGGATTGATTTTTCCTCCACCTTTCCAGAATGCCCAACCAGCAGTTTCATATCCACCAGTTCTTAAGAAGCTTCCTGGTGCCCATAGGTTCCATTTAAGTCTAAGTGAAACGTTGTGAGTAGATTTTAATCCACCGATAGCTGCTTGGTGACAAGTGAAACATGTACCAGCTCTAACAGTTTTACCTGGGATTTGTTCACCAGTATCGAATTTGTAATCTTCTTCATTAGTTTCGAAAATGTGTCCGTGAACTGAAGATTCGAATACTTCTTTCATTGGATGGTCAGGTCCTAAGTGACAGTTTGTACATGCACCTGGTTGTCTTGCTTCAGCTGCAGAGAATTTATGTCTGCTGTGACAAGATAGACAGTTTGATACCCCACCATCTGGATATAGTGCTGCAATACCGTCG
Organism: Nautilia profundicola AmH; assembly: GCF_000021725.1. Taxonomy (GTDB): domain Bacteria; phylum Campylobacterota; class Campylobacteria; order Campylobacterales; family Nautiliaceae; genus Nautilia; species Nautilia profundicola. Next base: position 1,180,841 of record NC_012115.1, on the reverse strand, counting down.
TTTGGCCAAGTAGTTGCATCTGGTCTACCGTTTTTATCAAGTTTGATAGTAGTACCGTGACACTGGATACAGATGTTAGCAACGTTTAAGTCTGCTACTCTTGGAGATTTTTCATTTGCTTGGAATACAGGACCATCAGTTCTGATACCTTTTTCCATTTTTTTACCGTTTACCATATATGACTGGTTAGCACCTTTTAAACTTTCATAATGATAAGAAAGTTTAGTCATTAGGTAACCGTGTTTGTTTTTAGGAGTTGCAAGCCACTGAGCCGCACCTCTTGCGTGTCCAGAGTTCATATATTCAGTAACTTCTTTTGCGTGACATTTAGCACAAGTTACAGAAGATACTGCAATTTGAACTGTCCAATTGCTTCCTTGCATTGGGTGTGCTTTGAAAGCAGTCGGATAATTTTTAGGAACAACGTGACATTCCACACATCCTACACCAACTTTTGCGTGTTTTGAATGTTGCCAGTCAGCTACGATACCAGGATCTTGAGCTTTGTGACACATTAAACATTGATCGTTTGTTACACCTTGAGGTTTGAAATTTTTAAGTTTTTTGTAATTTGGGTTTGAATCTAAGCTGTTTGCTGCAAATGCAAAGCTTGCAATCGCCGCTACGCTTAACCCAGCCGTAAGTGCTTTTTTCATTTTAGCTCCTTGAGATTTTTTTTCTCTTTAGTATTGTATGAAAAAAAAGTGTCTCAAAAGTGCCAATAGTTTTATATTTCATTAAATGTAAAAAAAAAGAAAATAGTATTTATATAATTATAGTAGTGTCGTTACTTTTAATTAAAATCTTTACTTAAAAACATGATCATTTGGTTGTTTTCTAAAACCATTAATATGATATAATTTCAACAAAAAGTCCGATATGAAGAAAAAGTTTATTGAAAAATTGAAAACCGGATTAACAAAAGAAGAGTTTTTAAAATATATTAGTGAATTATATCCAGATTTTAGTTTTGAAAATGCTGTAGATTTTTTAAAGTTTCAAGGTCTCCCATTAACTGTGCAGGATGACATTGTTATCTTAAAAACCGCTATTACACCTTATGATGAGTTTGAGTATTGTGTGGTGGATATAGAAGTAAACAATTCAAAACCTAATATCGGACAGGTTATAGAAATAGGTGCTGTAAAAATAAAAAATTTAAAAATTGTAGATACTTTTGAATTTTTGATTTATGCTAAAGATGTTCCGAAATATGTAGAAAGAGTAACAGGTATAAATCAGGAAATGCTGAAAAACGAAGCTTCTCAAAAAGAGATATTGAGAAAGTTCAGATTATTTTTAGGAGAGAGTGTTTTTGTGGCTCATGCCGCTGATTTTGATTATAATTTTTTAGCACATCAATTCGAAAAAGAAAATTTGGGTGAGATTTTAAATAGGTTTTTGTGTACTTTAACTCTTTCACAAAAAACTCTTGAAGCAGAGAGATATGGGCTTAAATATTTAATGGAAGAATTAAAACTTCCGGAAGAAACTCATCACAGAGCTTTAGGTGATGCAAAAACTACAGCGAGAATTTTCCTCATGTGTTTGGAAAATCTGCCGGATAATATAATTACTACTGAAGATTTAATAGAGTTTGCGGCTCCTACAAAAAACAAATGTAAGAAGAAAAAAAATAAAAATTAATATTCTTCATAATCTTTTTTAAAATCTTCATGAAATAACACAACTTGGTTTCTACCGTTTTCTTTTGCTTTATATAAGGCGATATCGGCATATTTTATGCATTCCCAACCCTGTTTACAATGTTCCGGAAACAGACTTATACCTATGCTTATGGTTTTTTGTATTACTGTGTTGTCCAGTTGAATTTTTGTATTTTCTATACTTGTTCTTATTTTTTCGGCAATATTAATCGCATCTTCATATGATTTAATATTTTGTAAAATTATTAAAAATTCTTCTCCGCCATATCTAATTACTATATCACTTTTTCTTACATTATTAATAAGTATATTTGCAAGTGTTTTTAATACTGTATCACCTGCTTTATGACCATAAGTATCGTTTACAGTTTTAAAATAATCCATATCAATCATTAAAAAAGCAAGTTTTTCATTTCTTCTTTGTGCGGCTGCTATCAGCATTGGTAATATGTTTTCAAGATGTCTTCTGTTGAATAAATTTGTCAAAGGATCTTTAATAGACTGATTGTGTAATAACTCTAATGTGTATTTAGCTTCAATAATGGCGGAAACTTCATTTAAATATGCTTTTATATACGGAAGGTTTTTATTTATATGTTTTTTTTCAGCCTCAGAATTAATATTTATTTTTAATATACCGGTAAAATTACCGCTTGCACTAAAAGGTATACAGATATATTCATTGTCGCAATAATGCATCGGACAAACTTTCGGGAATTCTTGAGAGTTTATAGTTTTTTTAAGTCTATAAGCTCTACACGCTTTAAAATTATCTAATATGTCACAACAAATATCTCCTTGTTTATATATTTCGAACGTAGTGTTTTCAGAATTGTCTATACCTATTAAAGAAAAATTATTAATTTTGAAATTGAGCAGTACATCGACAAGTCTGTTAAAAATTTCATCAGTTGTATTGTCTTCTTCAATCATGTTTTTAAATTTGAAAATATTTGCAAGTTGTTCTATAGTTTCTTTTGCATCATTTAACGGATCGTCTGAACGCTCTTTTTCAATTAGAGATGTGTATTTTTCTTCAATAACACCGAAGCTTTCTTTAAGCTTTTGTAAAAATATATTGAATGAATCCACGAATTCTTTTGCTTCACCTTTTAATTTCGTATCGATGTGTTGGTTGAAATTTCCGTTTAATATATTATTTGTAGACGTTTTTATTTTCTCTAAAATTTCCAAATAAGGGGTTAAAAAGTAATTAACAATTAAAATAATAATTATTAACGATACAATAGCGATAAATATAAGCTGCAGATATGTGTTTTGTAATTTTTTAAAGTAATTATCAGCTTCAAAAACTATTTTTAATGTTTGATTATCCGAAAATGGTAAAAGAGTTGTAAAAGTTTTGTGATTGTAATCTGATAAAATGGTTGTTTTTGATGATTTTTTATTTATAAATTCTATTTCTTTAATATGTTGTGATTTTTGAATTATTTTGATAAATCTGTCTTTATCTATCACTTCTTGAAGTAATTCTTTTAATAAATTGGCTTCGTTTTCAATTGTAGCATTTGAAAAATTTAAAAATGAATATCCAACTATCATTGTTCTTAATATTGTAGATATAATCATTATCAGGGCGATTATTAACAGAATCTTTTTTTTCATTCACAAAGCCTTTTTAAAATATCGTCAATTTTATTGCAAAAACCATTTTCTTTAGAAATAATAAACAAATCTCTGGCAATATTTTTTTGAGTAGAAATTTTAACATCTTCAACTCTAATATTGAAATCGTCCAAAACTTGCATAATTGTAGAAACTATTCCTTTTTTATCTTTGGTTTTTAATTTCATTGACGCATAATTCTGAGAATGATTACAATCTATTTCAAATTCTTCCGGTTTGAAAGTTACTTTGTGTTTTGTCTGTAAAACTTCTTTAAAAGCTTTTTCTATATATTGAGCAATTAAAGGCAGGTCAAATTCTTCAACACTTTGATTAAATTCAATTTTAAAATATTTTAAATTACCTATTTTGTATATTGATAAGTGATTTAATTTTAATTTGGCTAATTTGTCTAAAAACCAGCCTAATGAAAAATTAAGAGAATCGTCTTTTACGATGTGTACTACTAAATGTTTTTCGTTTTCGAACTTATATTTATATTTTTCCGTATCTTTTATCCATTCTAATATATTTAAAATTTCATTAATAGAGTTTTGCAAAAAGAGCTGATTAGACGGTGAAGCTAAAACTTTTTTCTGGAAAGTTTTTGGTAGTGCTTTAAATTCTTCTTTTGATGAAAGAAGTTTTTCTTTTCTTTTTCTTAATGCTATTTCACTTATAAGTTCTTTGTTTTCAAGTGCATTTAACGTATTGAAATATAAAGTTTTTAAAAGAGATGCTTTAAACGGAGTAAATATACCGACACCCACCGCTTTGATATCAGCAATTGTCAATAAGTAGAGAAGTTTTAAAAATCTTTGATTTTGAACAATTTCGGCAAACGAGAGTATAACTTTATCATTATGTATATCTTCCCTTTGAGCGATATTAGACATTAATGTATGGTGTCTTATAAGTTTTGAAATGGTTTCAGAGTCCGGTATACCAAACTCTTCAGCATACTCTTTGGCAATTTTTGCTCCGACGATCGAGTGGTCTTCTATTCTTCCTTTTCCCAAATCATGAAATAGAGCCGTAAACCTTAAAATTGCTTTATCGTTTTCGTTTAAATTTTTAAATTCTTCCAGACTTTCGATTTCTTTTACCGTGTATAAAGAGTGAATATCAACCGGATACTGGTGATATCCGTCAAATTGTGCAAGATATTTTATTTTTTCAAATGCCGGAATTATACTTTCAATTTTTTTGGATTTATATAGTGCGAAAAGAAGAGGATATAATCCGTTTTTATAAAAAAGTTCTTTTTTTAATTTTTTTGTGATTAAATATTTTTTTTCTTTAAGATTGGAAACCACTGAAACATCATGTTTTTTAAATTCTATTTCGATTAAAGATTTAATTAGATCTTTAAAATTTTCTTTATTAGAAAATCTGGTGTATATTGTCTGTTCACATATGTAGTAATCTTTTTTCACACGTTTATTTTTCATTTGAGTATATGAATGTTTGTATAGGTACGGTTTAATTATTTTTTTAATCACAATTGAGGTAAACGTATTTACGCTCCATAAAGCTTTTAACAGGTCTTTAATGAATTTTCTTTCTGCGGTAATTCTCGGAGAATCAACATAACCCATATTAAGAGCGATTTCTCTTTGATAAGCGAGTAATACTTTATCGATTTTTTTCTTTGCAGCAAGATGTAAATATACTCTTACCTTAAATAAAAATTCAAGAGAGCTTCGATATTCTCTGAAATCTTCTTCGCTTGCGTATTTTGGAATTAAATATGCGTTATTCGGATAATTGAATATAACTTTATTTATCCAAAGTAACGTGTTAGAATCTCTTATTCCGCCAAATCCGTCTTTTATGTTCGGTTCCATTGAAATAGGATACTTTTTATGACGTTCAAGCATTTCGTTATATTTCGCGAGAATATATTCTTTTTTATTGTGGTTTCTGATTTTATTTAATTCATTTTGTATTTCATACCATAGGAATTTGCTTCCGAAAATAAATCTGCTCTCAAGCATTGCAGTTTTAATTGTAATATCTTCGTTACTTGCGGGAAACAAATCATTTAATTCGTGTACCCTGTGTCCTATTTTAAGACCAAGGTCCCATAACATAGTAATGTAATTTTCTATTATTTCTTTTAAATTGTATCCTTTTATATTTTTGTATACAATCATAATATCAATATCAGAATATATAGAAAGCTGTTCTCTTCCATATGAGCCAAGAGCAATTATAGAAATTGGTATATTATTAAACGGAGGTTGAAATTCTTGAAACGTTTTTTTTAAAATATATTTATAAATCAGCGTAACGAATTCATCCATTTTTTTTGTGTGTTTCACAAAAAAATCTTTACCGCCTTCTACTTTTATGCTGTTAAGATATTCTTTTATTTCTTTTTTAATAGCTTTTGCTATTTCCAAATCGTTTTCGGAGCTGTAAATGATTTGTTGTAGTTGCATTTTCTCTCCTTTTATGATATTTTAACAAAAAAGTAGTGAAGAGTAATGGACATAATGAAGGGAAAAAATGGATAAATTAATACAAAAATTGGAAAACAATATAGAGTTTACTTTAGATGAAGCAAATAAATTATATGATTTGGATTTATCTGTTTTAGGAAAAGCTGCGCAAAAAATAAGATTGGATAAATTCGGAAAAAAAACATATTTTAATATTAACAGACATATTAATCCGAGTAATATATGTAAAGACGTATGTAAATTTTGCGCTTTTTCAGCACATAGGAAAAACCCGAATCCATATACGTTGAGTGTGGAAGAATGTGTTCAGATAGCAAAAAATGCTTATGAAAAAGGAGCTAAAGAAGTACATGTGGTGTCGGCTCACAATCCTGAAGTAGGGTATGAGTATTATATGAATATTGTAAAATCTATAAAACAAGAACTTCCTGATATTCATGTAAAAGCGTTTACAGCTGCAGAAGTTAATTTTTTCAGTGAGCTTAGCGGAAAATCTCATAAAGAAGTTTTGGAAGATATGGCGAATTCAGGTGTTGACTCGATGCCCGGGGGTGGCGCTGAAATTTTTGATGAACAAATAAGAAACAAAATATGCAAAGGGAAAGTAAGTAGTGATGACTGGCTAAAAATTCATGAAATTTGGCATACAATGGGTAAAAAATCTAATGTTACAATGCTTTTTGGTCATATAGAAGACAGAATACACAGAATTGATCATATAATGAGAATAAAAAAACTTCAGGATAAAACAGGCGGGTTTAATGCTTTTATCCCTCTTGTATATCAAAGAAAAAATAACTATTTGAATGTTTCTAAGTTTCTGACCGGAACGGAGATTTTAAAAACAATCGCCATAAGTAGAATTTTGTTACAAAATATTCCGAATATAAAAGCATATTGGGTGACCACCACATTAAATCTTTCTCTTGTTGCTCAAGAATACGGTGCGAATGATATTGATGGAACTATTGAAAAAGAATCAATAAACTCAGCTGCTGGTGCGGCATCTTCAAACGGTTTGAATTTAAATGATTTAGTGGAATTGATAAAAGATAGCGGGTTTATCCCTGTAGAAAGGGATAGTTTATATAATGAGATTAAGGTTTATTAAATAATCTTTCTATTGTTTCTAAAAGTTCAATTGCTGAAACCGGCTTAATAATTACATCATCTGCGCCGAGATCTTTGGCTTCCATTTTTTTACTATCATCCGTTGTTAAAATTACAATAGGTAAATTAATATAAGCCGGTTTTGTTTTTATTTCTTTTAAAAATTCAATACCGTCCATAACAGGCATAACAATGTCCAATAAAATTAAATCAACATCATTATTTTCCAAAGCGGTAAACGCTTCTACCCCGTTGCCTGCTTCAATAGCTTCAAATCCTTTTTTAGAAAGGATTTTCACTATTAATTTTCTATTGATCGGATCATCATCTACAACAAGTACTTTTTTATTCGACATTTTTTTTATCCTTTAATTACGTTTTGTATTGTTTCAGGTTTTAAGTCAGTAATTGTGACATCTGCTTCTTCTATTACTTCATCACCTAATACGATAATTTTTTTAGGTTCTAATTTTTTAAGTGATTTGATTAAGAATCTTACGTCGTCTCTTTCACTAAAGTTTTCATCAATCATAATAATAGAATGTCTGTGTTTGCTTAGTGCTTTTGTCAACTCTTCTAAATTTTCAACAATAATTATATCATTTATTATATGACTAATGTAGCTTGATAAGAACGGGCTTGTCGTTGCTAAAATAATAGATTGTTCTTTTGCCTCTTCCATTTCCGGTTTTACATTGTTTTCAGTAACTGTTTGAGGAGAACTTTCTTTGTGGGTGTGTTCTTCGGCATGTGTTTCATAATGTTTGCTGAAATCACCGTGAGCAACTCTTTCAAGAATTTTTAACAAGGCGTCTTTTTCGATTGGTTTTGAAATGTACTCATCCATACCTGAGCCTAAAAATCTTTCTCTGTCTCCTTTTAAAACGTTTGCGGTTACGGCAATGATAGGAGTGTGAGGTATTTCTTCTTCTTGCTCAAATTCTAAAATTTCCTGTGTGGCCTCCAAACCGTCCATAACTGGCATTTGAACGTCCATAAATATTACATCGTATTTATCCGGGTTTATTGTGTATTTATTAAATGCTTCAAGACCGTTGTTTGCCAAATCACTTTCTATACCAAGTGATTTAAGTGTTGTTTGAAGTAGTTTCTGATTAATCGGATTGTCTTCCGCAATTAAAGCTTTAAGTGAATAAATGTCTTTATGTTGAGGTTTTTCTTCTGCTTTAGCAGTTGTTTCAACTTTGTATTCGTTTAGAGATTCTAATGCTTTAAATACTTTAGAAGGAATATTAGGATCGAATATTACAGCATCATAATCCAATTTGTTTATTTCTTCTTTTTTAGAATATGAAGCAACAAATATCTTAGGAATATTAATTTTACTGATCTCTTCAATTATTTTTTTATCGCTTTCTTCATAGAAAATCATTACACCATCGAATTTTTCTCTGCTTTTTAATGTTGTTAATTCTTCAGCTGTATTAAAGCCTACTTTTTCAGTTCCAAAATAGTTCAAATATTCTAAAGTGGTTTCTTTTCTTAATGTTTCAGTAATTGTATTTAAAACAGCGATTTCTTTATTTGCAAATATGTCTTTAGCGTATTTAGGTTTAGGATCGACAATATCAAACATTAAGTTAAAATAGAATTTAGTTCCTTTATTTAATTCACTCTCAAGATATATTTTCCCACCCATCATTTCAATATACGATTTAACGATTGTAAGTCCAAGACCTGTACCACCGTATTTTCTTGTAACTGATTCATCAGCCTGAGAAAAGGCTTCAAATATTTTTTCTTTTTGTTCTTCACTCATTCCTATACCGCTGTCTCTTACCTCAAAATATATTTTAGCTTTATTGTCTATAATTTTTTCAAGTTGTATTTTTACATGAATATGACCGTTGTTCGGTGTAAACTTAATAGCGTTACTTAAAAGGTTTGTAAGTATTTCTTTGATTTTTAAAATATCACCTTTAATGATTGAAGGAATGTTTGGTGATATTTGCGTTGTAAGTTCGATATTTTTTTGTGCAGCAGGCGTACCGAAAAGTTCAATTGTGTTTTCGAATTCATCAACAGCTTTAAAGTCGATAAGCTCAAGTGAAACTTTGTTACTTTCGATTTTGGAAACGTCTAAGATGTTATTAACGATTTGTAAAAGGTTTTTTGCACTTTGTGCGATAGTATTTACGTAATCTAACTGTTCTTCTGTTAAATCAGTTGTGTTTAATAACTCCAAGAATCCTAAAATACCGTTAAGAGGAGTTCTGATCTCATGTGACATGTTTGCAAGGAATAATGATTTTGCTTTTGTAGCCTCTTCAGCCTTTCTGACGGATTCTTGTGTAACTTTAATTGCTTCATCCACGATTTTAAGTGCTTCGTCCATACCTTGAGGCGTTGTAATGTCGATTTGAACTTCTTTACCTGTAATAGGCGTAAGAGATGTAAGAAGGTTTGAAAGTGATTTAATATGTCTAAGAATTGCTCTATGTAAATAGAAACCGATGATTAACATCAAAATACCGATAATAAAGATAACTATGTTGATATTTCTTGTTTTAATTGCCTGAGCAACGATTTCATTTAGTTTTTTAGTAATGTCAGAGTCAAGGTGGTCAACTGTTCTTTTGAAAAATGCGATTCTTTTTGTAAAGATATTAAAGTAATCCAATGCGTCTATCGGATAACCGTTGAATTCACCTGTAATATAATACTCTTGGTTTGCTTGTTGTAAATAATAAATAATTTCTTTTATCTGTTTTTCTGTTTTCTTGAAAGCGTCACTTTTATATACACTGCTTGCAACTTTGTGTTTTAAAACTTCCGTTAATAAGATGTTTGAGTCATGATAATATTTTAAAAGAATGTTTTTATATTCGTTTTCACTAATTGGTTCATCCGCAGTAATATAATATGAACCGAACCCCCTAATAATACCAGTGTAGTCAACCATCCTTTCAAACTGGAATTTCAAAATATAAAACGGTTTTAATTCTACCGGGAATCTTTTAAGGATTTTAGCTTCGGTATTCATTAACTCCGTTGAAAGCTTTGTATAATAAGTAAAGAATTCATTTTTTATGTAGTTATCTTTGAATGTATCAATGTTTCTTCTTACTTCAGGAAGCTTATTGATTAAAGAAATAATATTTTTTGTTTCATTATAAAATTCAGGGTTTTCTTTAATAAATGTTTTAAAGTATCTAATGGCATTGTTCATCAAAACTCTTTTACTCATAAGTAACTGTTTTGAGTTTGGAAACTCTCCTTTTGATACCGAGTAAATCGAGCTTGTACCCCTCTCTTGTCCAAGATAAACAAGCATACTTTCAATTCTTTTTGCAAGTTCAAGATATTTTAAACTTTTTTGAGTGGTTACGTATTTTTGATAACTGTTGTATAAAAAATATCCACTAAATGTGATTAGAACTAAAGATGGAATCCATATGGCTATTGCCAATAGTTTGGTTAACGACATTTTCATTGTTTAAGCTCCTTAAAATTAATTTTATCGCATTTTACGTTCAGTTTAGCAAGTGTTCTTTTGGCTTTTTTATTACCCAACTGTGCTGCACCGCATAAAAGTTCAATTGCTTTTCTTTCATTTTTTTCAACACCCCAACCCTTTAAATACATATTTCCAAGTAAATTAAACGCATTAGCCGAGGGTTTGTTATTGTCTATCGAAGTGTTTACAAGTTGTTTTAAGTAACTGTAAGCCTCGATGAAATACCTATCCGCTTTTTGTGGATCTGTTTTGATTATTCTTTTTGCTTTTTGAATATTTTTATATGCGTCAAAATATAAATTTTGAGCAAATACCGCTGTTATAATAAAGAAAATGAAAAATAGTTTTTTCATTACATTCCTTTTATAATTTGTTGTAAGTCTTCAATTGAATTGATTTTTGTATTTAATAGTTTTTCAATATATTTTTTATCTTTTTGGAACTGTGCTTCGTTTTGTGTACTTAGATAAGTTTGGATAGTTTTTAAAATAATGTCTTCAATATATTTATCAGGTTTAGCTGCAGTCTGTTCTTTTTCTTCTTCTTTTTTTGTTTCTTCAGCTAAATTGATAGCTTCGTTTTCTATTAATTTGTAGAAATCGTCTGTTATTTTTTTAATTTTTTCAATATCTTCTTTACTTTTTGATAATTCATCTAATTTTTTAAGTACAAGAGCTATTTTTGATAGTCTTAGATTTAATGCCGCACCTTTTAGTTTATGATAACTTTCATGCAGTTTGTTATAGTCTTTTTTATTTATGTATTTATAAATTGCTGATTTTTCGTCTTTAAATTGATCGATTAGTTGATCATGCCATTCTACCAATTCTTTATAATCAATTCCTAATTCTTCCGAAGCTTTTTTAAGCTCTTCAATAGTCGCCTTGTTGAACTCTTCTTTATTCATACTTAAAATTTTTCTTATTTCTTCTAAATCATCCTCAAATGATATTTCTATAACCCCGGCTTCAGGAAGTTCTATTTCATTGAGTTCCGATTCTGTAGGTTCTTCAAACTCAATATGTTCTTCTTCAACTGCAATTAATTTTTCTTCCGGTTCTTTTTCTTCTTTTTCGACTTCTTCAATTTGTGGTTCTTCTTCTTGAATAATGCCAATATCAAGTGTCGGTTCTTCTTCTTCACTCTGAGGTATTACTAAAAAGTCTTCACTTTTTTCTTCACTTATTAAATTAATTTCCGGTTCGGCTAAACTCACTTCTTCTTTAGGGGCAAATTCAGGTTCTTTACTTATAGCTTCTTCATGTTCTTTAATAAGAGGAGCTTCACCAAAATCATGAGGCTGAAGGGACTCTTCTGAAGGATGAGCCGTTTCTTCACTTAAAGTTAAATCAAATATTTTTATGTTTTCGGTAGATAACAATTCTATTTCATTTACATTAAAATTTTTATCGTTAATTGTAATTGGTGTATTGTTTATTGAGGAAAGCTGTAAATTTAAAGTGTTTATAAATTCCGACACCGAAGATAAGTCTATGTTCAGAGTGTTTAGAAGTTTTTTTTCAATACCTGTAATTTGATTATCTTTTACAATAATTAGCATCATTCTTCCTTTTCTTTCAATTCTTTGTAAAGTTTTTCGTATTTTTCTTTGTCAGAATCGGAAACTGGTTTTCTTATGGAACTGTAACCGATTTTTACACCGTTTTCATCATAAATTGGTTCAATAAATGCTTCTACCCAGTAGTATTTACCGTCCTTTCTTAAATTTTTTATAAATCCTCTGAACGTTTCACCTTTTTCTATTGTGTTCCACATTTGTTTAAAAATAGATTTTGGCATGTCCGGATGTCTTATTATATTGTGAGGTTTTCCTATAAGTTCTTCTTTGGAGTATCCTGATAGTGTACAAAAAGGTTTATTCACAAATGTAATAATACCTTTTAAATCTGTTTTGCTTATAATTGATCTGTTAGCAACACCTGCATCTTCGAAGGTTACTTCTTCATCGATTGGATTAGGTCTCATTATCCACCTTTTGTCTGTGTTAAGAAAGTGATATTTTGCTATTTTAACTAAAATTTAGTAAAATGCAAATAAAAAAAGGGATTTTTATGAAGGTTTTATTAATAAAAGATGTAAAAGGTTTAGGAAAAGCTGGTGAGATAAAAAATGCAAAAGACGGATATGCAAGAAATTTTCTTATTCCTAAAGGTTTTGCAAAATTAGCGACAGATGACGTAATAAAAGAATGGCAAGAAGAACAAAAAAGAAAAGAAGAAGAGCTAAAAAAAGAGCTTGCCGAACTTAATGAACTAAAAGAAAAAATTGAAAGCGTAACACTACACATCAAGCACAAACTCGGAGCAAACGGGCAGCTATACGGAGCTATTACCAATAAAGAAGTTGCAGAGCATTTAAAAGAACATGGTATAGAAATTGATAAAAAACATATTGATATGAAACAGATTAAAACAGTAGGAGAGTATACTGTAGACGTTAAATTAGGTCACGGAATACATGCCAAATTAAAAATTGTTGTTGAAGGTGAATAATGCAGATTAATATGGAAGCCACTACCATACTTGGATATAAAAAAGACGGTGTTGCAGTTATTGGCGGTGACGGACAAGTAACATTTGGACATACTGTATTAAAAGGTAACGCAACCAAGATTAGAACATTATATAACGGTAAAGTATTAGCCGGTTTTGCAGGAAGTACTGCTGATGCGTTTATACTTTTTGATATGTTCGAAAAAAATCTTGAAAATAGAAAAGGAGATTTGGTCAAATCCGTAATTGATTTTGGTAAAGCTTGGAGACAGGATAAATATCTTAGACGTCTTGAAGCCATGATGATTGTACTTAATCAAAAACACATATTTATATTAAGTGGTAACGGAGACGTGGTTGAACCGGAGGACGGAGAACTTGCGGCAATAGGGAGTGGTGGGAATTATGCGATTTCTGCTGCAAGGGCTCTTGTGAAACATTCTAATTTATCTCCAGAAGAACTTGTAAAAGAGTCACTTCACATTGCTGCAGATTTATGCATATATACAAATCATAATATTAAAATTTTAAAATTGGAAAAGGAATAGAATGAGTATGACTCCTAAGCAGATAGTTGCGTATTTGGATGAATATATTGTTGGTCAGAAAGATGCCAAAAAAACAATAGCTATTGCACTTAGAAACAGACACAGAAGAATGCAACTTCCAAAAGAATGGCAAGATGACATTATGCCTAAAAATATTTTAATGATAGGGCCGACCGGAGTCGGGAAAACTGAAATAGCGAGACGTATGGCCAAAATGATGAAACTACCTTTTGTAAAAGTAGAAGCAAGTAAATATACTGAAGTAGGGTTTGTTGGGCGTGACGTTGAATCTATGATTAGAGATCTTGTTAATAACTCTATGAATTTAGTCAGAGCCGAAATGGAAGAAAATTCCAAAGAACAGATAGAAGAAAATGTAATAGAAGAAATTACAAAAAAACTTCTGCCTCCTCTTCCGAAAAACGCTCCTGAACAAAAACAGATAGAATATCAGCATTCTTTTGAAAAAATGAAAGAGCGTGTTAAAAAAGGTGAAGTAGACCATTTAAAAATAACAATCGAAATCGAAGAACTTCCTGAAGGAGATGACAATCTTCCTCCTGAAATGATAAAAGCTCAAGAAAGCATTGTAAAAATAATAGGTATTTTTAATAAGAACAAAGAAAAAAAAGAAGTAACAGTAAAAGAAGCTAAAGAGCTTTTAAGAAAAGAAGCCGCAGAAAAGGTTATCAGTAAAGAAGATTTGAAAAAAGAAGCTCTTAAAAGAGCTGAAAACGGAATTATTTTTATTGATGAAATAGATAAAATCGCCGCAACTGGAAATCAAAGACAGGATCCATCAAAAGAAGGTGTACAAAGAGACCTTCTTCCGATTGTGGAAGGATCAACTGTAAATACAAAATACGGATATGTCAATACGGATCATATTTTATTTATTGCGGCAGGTGCCTTTCATGTAAGTAAGCCAAGTGATTTAATTCCTGAACTTCAGGGAAGGTTTCCTTTGAGGGTTGAGCTGCAAAGCCTTGATGAAGAAGCTTTATATCAAATCTTAACAAGACCTAAACACTCTTTAATTAAACAGTATCAGAAATTATTAGAAGTAGAACAAGTTAATTTGATTTTTACTGAAGAGGCTTTAAGAGAAATTGCGAGATATGCATTTTTAGCTAATGAAAAAACAGAAGACATCGGAGCAAGACGTTTACATACTGTAATAGAGAAAGTTTTAGAAGATATTAATTTTGAAGCGGATGAGTATGCAGGAAAAGATTTTGTAATAGATGAAGCTTATGTTAAAAGTAAACTTGACGATATAGTAGAAAGCGAAGAAATTACTAAATACATATTATAAGAAAGGTTAATATGCCTAAAAGCGGATTTGTTGGTATACTTGGCAAACCTAATGCAGGGAAGTCGACATTATTAAATTGGTTGTTGGGAGAAAAAATAGCATTAGTTTCTCCTAAAGCCAATGCAAGCAGGAAAAGAGTAAACGCTATTGTAATGCACGGTGATGATCAAATAATTCTTTTGGATACTCCGGGACTTCACGAAAAAGAAAAACTTTTAAATAAATTTATGTTAAAAGAAGCTCTTAAAGCATTAAGTGATAGTGATCTTGTATTGTTTTTGGCGGATGTGAGAGATGATTTAAGTGGATATGAATGGTTTTTGGAACTTAATACTAAAAATATTCCACATATAGTCGTATTGACTAAAACCGATCTTGTGTCCGAAGAAGAAGTCAGAAAAAAAATAGAAGAATATAAAAAGTTAGGTAAAGCATTAGATGTAATACCTATTAGTGCCGTGGAAGGAAAAGGTAAAGACGAATTACTAAATGCAATTGTCAAATACTTGCCTGAACATCCTTATTATTATGATCCTGAAATTATTTCTACAGAACATATAAGAGATATATATAAAGAATTGATAAGAGAAGCATTGTTTGAAAAATTAGGCGACGAATTACCTTACGAAACTGATATTTTAATAGAAAAGTTAGAAGAATTTGACAATTTGGATAAAATATATGCTACAATTATTGTAGAGAGACATTCTCAAAAGGGAATGATTATCGGAAAACGTGGTAAAAAGATAAAAGAAATCGGTATATACGCGAGAAAGCTTTTAGAGCAATTCAGCGGAAAGAAGATATATTTGGAACTATATGTAAAAGTCGTGCCAGGATGGAGTAAAAACAAAAAAATGCTTGAAGAACTTGGATATGAGGTAGAATTATGAAAAAGCCAGAATTAAAAAAACTAAATGTAAATTTCAAACCGGGGTTTTTAAAAAAGTATGATTATAATATTGATGAAGTTATCGGTGTAAAAGGCCACGACAGGTTTATCTTATATACTAAGAAAAAACTTATCAGAATCTACAGAGGTTCTTTAAAATCTAAAGCACTTCTTTCAACATATATTCCTATTGAACATGCAATATTTTATAGTTTTGAAATTGAAAAAAACGTAATAGAAAAAGTAGACTTAGATCATTTTATAGAAACTAAAGTTTATGAAGAAGCCGGAGTTGACGAAACTGAAAAATATATCATAAGATATAAAATTATTGATTCGATGAAAGATGAAAAGATTGTAACTGTTGAGGTTATAATCGTTCCTGCCGGATTTATTGAGAATGGTTATAAAGAAATTATTGAAGAAACAGGTTATATCGATTATATTTCTTTTCCAGCATTCGCGTATAAAGCTCTTTATGATGAAAAAATTATTCAAAAAGCAAATGATTTATTTGTTGTGTTTTTATATGATAAAGTGTTTTTAACATTTTATAATGAAGGTGAATTACTAAGTATTGTAACTATTTCAGGTGGTCTTGATAAAGTATATGAAGCACTCGGTAAACTAAAAATCAAAAATTTTGATATTAGTGTGTTTGAGAAATTGTTAACTAAAAAAGGTGTCAATAATTTAAAATATTCAAATGTTGAAAAAGCAGTACTGGATATTATGCAAGATGAATTTTTATCATTAATAAATATTGTAAACTCTCAAATAGAAAAAGTAGGGTTAAAATATAACGTAAGTGATATTGACAGAATATATGTTACTTCAGAGTACGGAAATATTGAAGGTTTGCAGGACTATATTCAAAAAATCGTTGGTATTGATACTTTTGGATTCGAATTTTATGAAGAATACAATTTAGATAGACTTGCCGTTAATCCGTTCCTATTTTTAGGAATGTTAGAAGCGCACAATGCGTACAAGAACCAAAATCAAGAATATAACTTCTCTCTAAAATTAAGAAAACCTACATTCTTTTATAGACCGAGCGGTAGGCTGTTTTTAATTCTTACAGCCGCAATAGTTGGTATGGGTGCATATCCTGTGTATTTATATTTAAATGGTATGTCATACGAAACGGAAAATAAAAAGCTTCAATCAGAAGTTAAAAAATTAACGATTCAAAATGCAAAATTAAGTAATCAAATACGAGTGCTTAAAAATCAAGAAAAAAGCATCTTAAAAGAACGCGAAAAATATTCTAAAGACATTGCCTTTACTAAAAACTTCATTAAAAGCGTATATGAATTTAAATATTCTTATATTCCTAAATCAAGTGAACTTGTAGACATAACACTAATTATGAACAAAGACAAAGTGTATTTAAATCAGCTCAATTACGAAGACGGAGTTTTCCAACTGAACGTATTCTCGTTTAAAGACACTCAAATCCCTAATTTTATTGACGATTTAGTTAAGAAAGGTTTCCATGTTGAAACAGAGGGTGTCACATTTAAAGATAACAAATACAACGCCATTATTAGGATAAAAGAATGAAACTTATAACTCAAATTGACGAATATTTTTACGCAAAATCCGCAAAAGACACGGTAATGGTTTATGCAATGATTTTACTATTAATCGGCTTTGTTGTGTTTTATTTTTTATTACCACAAGCACAAAAATACAGAGATACGCAGTTAAATATCTATAACAGCACAAAAACACAATTACAAAACTTAAAAACAAAAAGAAATGTATTAAATGCACAAATAATTTCATTAAGAAAAAGAATTAAAAATTTAACTTTGGAAAAAATAGCGTTAAAAAAACAAAAAGATTTTTATGATGAATTGGCAAATTTATTAGATTTTGTTGAATTTAACCAATATAAATGGGGAGAATTTGTTAAAAATTTAGTATTTAACGCAAAAAAAGAAGGTTTAAAAGTTTTAGGTTTCACAAATCAAGTATTTAATGATGATAAAGGTTTGATTAATAAAAAAATGGAAATAAATTTAAAAGTTAACGGTGAATATAAAAACTTATTATATTTTATTTATCAATATGAGGATTTAAGAGACCTTCTTAGAATTGAAAATATTTCAATAAATAAAGATAAAAATTTTGAAGTAAAATTTACTTTGTATGGGTATGAAAAATGAAAAAGTTAGTAATATTAATCGGACTGTTAACACTAATGTTTGGTGAAGCAACAACACAAAAAGACATTTATTTGGAGTATACAAATAAAGTAATAAATTATGAATTCAACATAAAAAATTTAAGTAAAGTAAAAAGTCCGTTTTATGAACCGCCAAAATTTTTCCCTGGAACACCAAATGCTAAAAATGTTCAGATTAAAAAACGTGTTAAAATTACACTGTTATCTATTTTTGAAAATAAAGCGTATATAAAGGTTGAAGAATATTTAGGTGAACAGTTGGTTTCTGTAACTAAAAAATGGATAAGTTTAAACGACAAAATATATGATTGTAAATTATCAAAGTTAACTGATACAGATGCTGTATTTAAATGTAGTGATAAAACACTTTATAAAACAATAAACAAAAAAATACCTATGTTAAGGGATAAACAATGAAAAAGTTAGTATTAATTCTATTTATTGCATTATCGTTATTTGCAAATTGCGAAAACAAACTGTTTACATATTCAAACAGTATAAACACCGCTGATAGATTATCGATTCAAGAGTTTTTAGATCTTTTGGTTACACAAAAGTGTAATATCAATATTGTATTTGATGATAAAGAATCAAAAGACGCTGTTAAAAACAAAATGCCGTTTTTAAGAGTTAAAAACTATACACTAAACCAAGTTCTTGATTTGATTCTTTCAAAAAGAGGACTGTTTTATACTTTAAACGGAGATACTTTAGAAATAAGTTATTATAAAACGAAAACATATAAACTTGATTTTATTTCAAGTAATAGAGTGGGTGAAAGTAATCTTGACGCGACAGACAGTAAAGTAAAAAATGAGTATACTTTTGATTTCTGGGATAAAGTGCAAGATAATATTGAAACAATATTAAAAAATACTTCAGATGAATTTAAACCTCCGATTATTGATAAAACTGTAGGTTTAATTACAGTTACAGGAACAAAAAAACAAATAGATGCAATTGATAAATATATTAATACAATGCTTAATAGATTAACTAAAGAAGTTTTGATTGATGTAAAAATTTATACAGTAGAGCTTTCAAAATCACACAAAACCGGTATCGACTGGTCACAATTATCTATTCAATTAAATAGAACTGACGTGCCTTTAAGAGGTACATATATCGGTGGTGCTCAGTCAGTATTCAGCGATGCAACATTTAGTGTAGTCGGTTTATTAAACTTCTTAGCACAAAACGGTAATGTAAATTCATTGTCTAATCCGAAAGTGGTGACTTTAAATAATCAAAAAGCCATTATAAGTGTAGGTGATACTATTTATTATAAATATGCTTCAAAAGTTACAACAGATCAAAACGGAAATCCAAACACTGAATATACAATCGATTCTAAATTTGTAGGTGTGGTTTTAGATATTACTCCTCAAATTAGTGATAACGGTGATATTATTTTAAGTATTGCTCCGAGAATTAGCGCATTTAAAGATTTAACTCAATTAAGCAATACAACAAGAGATATGCCGCCTGATACAAAAGATAATACAATGCTAAGCGTAGTTAAATTAAAAGACAATCAAACATTAGTATTGGGTGGATTAATTACAAATGATAAAACATTACAGGTTAACGGTGTGCCTGTATTAAAAGAAATCCCTTTAATTAAATATCTATTCTCTTCAAGAGAAGAAGTTACATCAAGAAAAGAGTTAGTGTTTGTTATAACACCACACATAATTAATCTTAAAAAGAAAAAAACATTAAGGGATTTAGGCTTTGGCAAACTTCAGTAAGGCCAAAGAGGTCTTTAGAGACGTTGTTGATTTGAAGTTATATGTTCCGCTTTCAGCTGTAGAAAAAACAAAAAAAGATTTATTAAACGCATTGGATCAAAAAGAAAAAATGATTTTTGTCACAGGTGAAGCTGGAAGCGGAAAAAGCATGATTTTAAAATCGGTTTATAATCATTTAAAAGAAAAAAACAATGTTTTTTACATAGCGAACCCTTACTTAGAAATTAATACAATTCTTTCCATTTTAAAACAGTTAAGTTTAAACGATTATCAAATTTTTTTAATTGACGAAGCTCAATTATTATCAGAAGACACATTTGAAAATCTGCGTATATATGCTGATAAGGGTAATATAACAATCGTATTTGCAACCCATGATACCGATATAAAAAAACTTATGCAAAAAAAACATTTTCAAACAAGAATCAATTATATACTTAAGGTAAATAAAGCAAATCGTGAAGAGCTTGAAAATTTTATAAAAACTAAACTGTTAAAAGCTAATTTAATTGATGTTGCAGAAATGCTTAAACGAAAAAATTATAATCTTATTTATAAATACACAAAAGGTTCTTTAAGAGCAACAAATCAACTGATGTTTAAATTGTTTGATATTCTTGAATATTTTTATAATAAAAATCCTGATAAAGTGAATATAGACAAGCTTTCCAATAAATATATCGAAATGGCCTATATGGATTTTAAGGAATTCCATGCATAGATATGATGAACTTGAGAAATTATATTATAAAAACAAAATAAAAAAATATATTTTTTTAAGTGTTACAGTTTTAATATTAATTATTTTAGGCGTGTATAGCTATAAAATTCTTAATAATAAAAATAAAAAAGATAACACTCCTAAAATAAATGTCGATTTTAAAAAAATAACTGCAAATAATATTGATAGCAACAAATCTATAGAAAAAAATGTAAAAAAAATATCTAAAAAAGAAACAAAAAATGAAATAAAAGAGTATAATAAAAGTACAGTTACCCATACCGTTAAAAAAGAATTAGATCAGAATAAAACGAAAGTAAAAACGAATAATCAGACACCTAATTTGTCTTTTGTAGTGCCTAAGATTAAAGAAGATGATACGTTAAAACAAGAAAACAAACAAACGACACCACAAAAACCGGTACAAATAAAAAAAACATCATCTGTAAATAAAAAAACAGAAAATAAAACCGACAATATTAAGGTGATTCCGATTATAAAAGAAGAAAAAATTAATATTAATGAATTGGTGGCTTCTTTTAATAAAGAACCGAAATATGACACCGCAATGGTCATTTCAAAATATTACTTTGATAAAAATGATTATAAAAATGCAAAATTGTGGGCATTAAAGGCAAACAATATTGATCCTTCCAAATATGAAAGTTGGAAAATGTTTGCATTAATATTGCTTAAGAAAAATGATAAAATAAAAGCAAAAGAAGTTTTAAAAATCTATTTGAACGATTATGGTGAAAATGACGAAATATATAAATTACTAAGGAGTATAGATGAATGAGAAAATTTTAAATCAAATCAAATCACTGCCACCTCTACCAAAAAGTGTATTGGAAATACAAAGAATTACAAATGACCCGAACTCTTCAATTGCCGATTTGATTAAAATCGTTAAAGAAGACCCAATGTTGACAGCAAATTTATTAAAAGCTGCGAACTCTCCTTTATACGGATTTACCAGACAAATCAAAAATGTTGATCAGGCTGTATCATTGTTTGGAATGTCTACTGTTAAAGGGTTTGCTATTTCATTCGCAATCAGAAATTCGCTTAAATTTGATTTAAGTGCGTACGGTATAAATGAGACTAAATTTCACGATGTAGCTTCTCAAAGAAATGCTGTAGCAGTTAACTGGTTTAAAAAGGACAGAAATAAATTAGATATTTTAGCTACAAATTCATTTTTAATAGATTTGGGTGCGGTAGTAATATCTTTAATTTTAAATAACGACGGGAAAAGTGAAAGTTTCAAAAACAGACTGTTAAGCGGTGAAAATAGGGATGCGTTAGAAAAAGAATATATTGGGGCGACTACTGTAGAAGTAACGACTGAAATATTCAAACATTGGAATTTTAGCGATGATTTGATAGAATCAATGAGCCATATTGATAATCCTCAGGGTGATTATAAAGTCGAGAGTGCTGCATTGTTAGTATTAAAAACGTTGATTGATATGATCAAGCCATTTAATGACGAAAGTGTAAAAAAAGCGTTTGAATTAGCAGAAAATTACGGTTTAGATACGGAAGCATTACAATTAGCTGTTGATTTGATAAAAGGATAATATTGAAAGAATTTGCATATAAATTAGTACAAGGTATACCGTCTAAAGATATACCGAGAGACAAAAGAGACATAGTTAATGATTTAATAGCATTAAGAATAGTAACTGATTCAAAAATAATTAAATTAAAACCTAAATACAGAATAGGAAAAGTAGACGTAACAAAAAAAGGATTCGGTTTTTTAACTCCATTGGGAGTAAAAGAGAAAGATTACCTTATTGAAGCCGAGCATTTAAACGGTGCCGGAAGAGGGGATTTGGTAATTGCCGAAAAACTTTTTAATAAAAAAGGCAGACCTAAAGCAAAAGTTGTTTATATACTTGAAAAAGCATTTAGTGTAAGTGTAGTATATTTGACATTTGAATATAAAAATAATAAAAAAATCCCCGTCTTGAGAAATATTAAAACTGATCTTCAAACATATGTGGCAGAAAAGAAAAAGACATTAAAAAAACTTCCTGAAGGCGCAGTATTCAAAGTCGATAATTACACTAATAAAATTATTGATGTTTTGGGCGTTTTAGATGATCCTTGGGTTGACGAAAAAATATCTTTAGCTTTATATAACAAAAAAGAAGAATTTAGTAAAAAAGCCATAGCAGAAGCTGAAGCTTACGGGGATTATGTTGAAAAAGAGTTTTATCCAAACCGTGTAGATTTAACGGACTTGTCTTTTTGTACTATTGATCCTCCTACAGCAAAAGACCATGATGACGCAATATATTTTGATAAAGAAAAAAACGAACTTTATGTTGCAATTGCAGATGTAAGTGAATATGTTTATCTTAACGGAAATATAGATAAAGAAGCAAAAGAGAGAGGATTTAGTATCTATTTTCCACATAAATCCATACCTATGCTTCCAAGACAGTTAAGTGAAAATATTTGTTCGCTTAAAGAACAGGAAGACAGACTTGCATTTGTTTTTAAGATTAAGTTAAATAACAAAAACGAAGTTGTAAAAGAAGAGCTTTTTGAAGCAATAATAAAGTCGAAAAGAAAATATTCTTATGATAGGGTAGATGAGTTTTTAGACGGCAGATTTGAAAACACAGACGAAACAGATAATGAAATACTTGAGTGGCTTATGCCTTTATGGGAAAAAGTAAAAAAAATCAGAACAAAACGTTTAAAAACCGGTCTTGATTTTAGTAGTGATGAAATAAAAATGACATTAAATGAACAAGGCTTAATAGAAAAAATTGAACTTGAAAAAGAAACACCTTCTCATAAACTTATAGAAGATTGTATGCTTTTAGCTAATAAAGCTGCAGCAAAAATGATTGACTTTGGGATTTTCAGGGTTCATGAAAAGCCGTCATCAAACAGTATAGACGAACTTTATGAGAGTTTGACAGCATTGGGAATTAATATTGATGTGGAAGAAAAAGATTTTGTAAAAGTTGTAAGAGATATACAAAAACAAGCAAAAATGATGGGAATAGAAAAAGAAGTTGACAAACTTATAATCCGCTCTCAGCAACAAGCAAGATATGATGCTAAGAATATCGGTCATTATGCATTAGGATTTGAAAAATATACACATTTTACGTCACCTATTAGAAGATATTCCGATTTAACTCTTCACAGACTTTTAAAATCAATAATACGAAATGATAAAAAACAGATGGAATTTATATTAAGAAACATTGAAGCTCTTGTCGTTAAAATAAGTGAACTTGAACGTGAGGCAATGAAAGTAGAATGGGACTTTTATGATAGAAAATATGCCAGATACGCAAAAGAGCATTTGAATGAAATTTATAAAGGTATTATTGAAGATACGGAAATACCGCCGATTGCTAAAATCACTGAAGATCTTTTACTCGGAGCAAGAGTGTTTTTAAAAGATAAGAAAAAATATAATCTATTCGAAAAAGTTGATATAGAAATAGTAAGTTCAAACATTGCAACGGCTAAAATCAAAGGTAAAGTTAAACAGCTTGAATTAGAAGAGTAAGCTTTTTACTCTTCTTTTATATTTTAGCGTCTGACACTATAATGAGAGCAATTGAAAAGAAAAGGAAGGATTAAAAGCTGTAATCCATTCCGAATGCCATTAATAAAGCTCCTCCGTCTTTAAATGTACCTGTTCCCACATAAGCATTATTTACGTCTCTTTTTTTCTGTTTAGTATAAAGAGCAGAGAAACCTATACTCATTCTGTCATCTAATTTATATTTTATCCCACCTGAAAAAATATGTTTATCACTGTCAGGAAGGCTGTATTCAACAGTGCTATCCGGAATAGGTGTGTTATCATAAGCATAACCAACCATTGCAGTAAGTTTTTCAGTGCATTGATGTGTTAAACCGATTCTGTATGTGTTGGCATCTTTCCAGTTTTTCGCTTTTGGAGTACCAAAAAGTAATTCTACTGTAGGGTCGTCAAAATCAAAGTTTAATTCTTTATATCTTGACCAGAAAGTTCTTTCAAATACAACCTCAACCGTTGTTTTGTCAAATGTTTTTGCTAACGCAACATTTAATGCCGCAGGAATAGGCAGTGTTACTTTTCCAGGGGTATTGAAAGATACAAGACCTGAATCACCTAATAAAACTTTGTTGTAATAACCGCTTGCGTCACCTTTAAGAGTTAAATCAATTTTAGAACGGTATGTAATAGCGAATTTTGTATCTCTTTCATCATTTTGTACTGATAATGCAGCATTCCATCCGTAATCCCATGATGTACCGTTTAAATATTCTGAATACAGTCCTGCACTCATACCGTTTGCAATACCTTCACTTTTAACAGCTCTAACACCGAAAGCAAAACCTACGTTATTATTCATTTTATATGCTATTGATGGATTAATCTCAACAGTTTTAAGTGTGAATTCTTTTGCAGTAGCTTCAGGAGTTACGTCATCCCATCTTTTAGAAAGACCAGCAGGAGTTGTTACAGATATACCCCATCTCCAACCATCAAAATCACGTGAAGCAAAATGAAACTGTGGAACTAAAAAATCTTCTTTTCTCGAATTGTAAACATCACCTGTTGAGCTTTCGAATTTCACAGAATACAAGTGAATGTAAGTCATTAATAATTCGAATGAGTTTTTATCTTCATTAAACACCATATTGGCAGGGTTGTAATATGCCGTGTCTGCACCGTTTGCGTTAGCAACGTTAGCTGCACTTAAAGCCATGCCGTTTAAAGACTGCTCAGGAATTTTATAACCGTTTGCAAGTAACATCGTGGCTGTTATAACTGATAAAGCAATAACTTTTTTCATTTTCTCTCCTTTAAGTTTATTGTATAATTGTACAAAAAAAGGTAAAAATGTATAAAAAAGATTTTGATAAATTATCAAAAATTCCGAATTATTGTGTATTTTTCGGAAATAATTTCTATTTACAACAGTATGAAAATAAAATTTTTGAAAAATTTAAAGACGAGAACGTATTAAAACTCTATTTTGACGAGTATGATTTTGAAACAGCCAAGACGCATTTAAGCGAGTCATCTTTATTTGGTGGGAAAAATGTCTTGATAATTAAGCACAATAAAATACCCACGAATATTGATAAGCTGATTAAACATACGAAGGACAGTTATCTTTTTTTCTTTTATTACGGGAATAAGAAACCAGAAATGTTCGGGAAAAATTTTGTTAGATTTTTTGAACCGAATTTAAGAGATATATTGGAAATTATAAATTCTCTTGCCAATAAGTATAAAATAGAAATATCCCAAGAAGCGAAAATGCATTTAGCCACTACTACAGAGAGTGTTTTTATTGAAAAAGAAATTGAGAAACTTTCAAACTATTCAAATAAAATATCTTTAGATGATATTAAAAATCTTGTATTTGAATATAAAGAAGAAAGTTTTGAAGAACTTTTTAATTTAATTTTAAACGGAAAAGATTTCAATGGAGAATTGGAGTTTTTTTTGGAAACCAATGATTTTAAAAGAATAATCCCCGCACTTATAAGGTTTGTGAGGGATTTATATATGTATAATTTATATATAAAAAAAACAGGAGCTTCAACATTAGAGGGGCTTTTAGGATATAAGCTTCCTATACATATAAACAAACAAAGAGTTGAACTTGCAATAAAATTTAAAGAGAAAGATTATTATGAATTATTAAAATTTCTTTTAAATAAAGAACTTGAAATGAGAAACAGCGATAAAAATAAAGAATCATTGTTTTGGGAGACTATAAGTTACTTAAAACTGTTTAATTCTTTTTAAATATTTTTTTTATTCTCTGTGCCGCCTTTGTAAGGCCCAATTTCATTCCCGCAAATCTCATCATTTTAGCCATTTGTTTATATTTGTCTTTTTCATAACAGGGATTTTCGCATTTTCTGCATCTTGGCTTAGGGTCGTGTGGACATTCTTGAAGTCTATGTATTGCATATGTTAATAAATTGTGGCATTCGTCACATAATTTAGCAGAAAAGTTTAAATTCAGCTCTTTATATGAAATGTTATAATCCTTAATATACTGGCCGTTGTGTTTTTCATTGCAATAAATTTGAAAGAACTTATTTAATGTTTCAACTTCACTTTTGAATTTTTCTGTAGTCATTTAAAACCTTTTAATTTCTACCCAGTAGTCATCACTGCTTTTTTCTTTGAATTTTTTTAATATATGTATTATTTCATAACAGACATCTATTGATTTAGGCGGTATTTTTTCAAAAGAAATTAAAGAGACTTTATGGGTTATGTTTTTTTTATTCAACATAAACGTTCTGTTTATAAGACTTGTAAGTCTGCTACCGAATTGAACGGCGGATTTACATTCGGTGTTTTGTAAAATTATTATATAATGATTTTGGGTATATGGGATTTTTAAAAAAATATCTGTTTTCCTTATGTAGTTTAATGTTTCTTTTATACTTTTTTCAGAAGATTTAATAATTATCATTGTGTATTTAATTTTTTTTATTTCATATAAATAATTTAATACTTCCAAATATTCTTCAAGTCTCTTTTTTAAAGAAATGAATATTTTGAATTCTTTTTCATCAAGTAAATATTGATTTAAAGCTTCATTCTTTCTTTTGTTCATAGGGAGCCTTTAAAATTTTGTCTTATAGCTTCATATAGTATTATACCAGTACTTACGGCCAAATTAAGGCTTCTACCTTCTTTTGTCATCGGGATTGTGATACAGTTGTCAAAATTTTGTCTTAAAATGTTTTCATCGATACCTTTGGTTTCGCTTCCGAATATAATATAATCTCCAGGTTTATATTCTACTTCAAAATACGGCTTATCTGTTTTGGTGGTGGCAAAAAAACATCTTGAAGTATCTACATGTTTTAAAAATTCATCAGTACTTTCCCAGACGGTAAGGTCAAGTTTGTCCCAATAATCGAGTCCTGCTCTTTTTACAGCTTTTTCACTAATATCAAAACCTATCGGCTTTACTATATGAAGTTTGGCTCCCGCATTTACGCAAAGTCTGCCTATATTACCTGTATTAGGTGGAATTTGAGGATTGAAAAGTACAATATTAAACACCCTTAGACCTTTTAATTAAATGTTCGAATATTTTAGCCACGGATTTAGGCTTTTTAAGAAATATGTTTCTTAGTCTGTCTTTGATAATCTGATATTTAATCTCTTCTTTATCTAATTTTTCATTTTTCATTTTTTACTTTTTAAAGGATTATTGTTTTATTTGCATATACAAAAATTCTGTCTTCAATAGCTTTTTTAATGGCTCTGCTTAGTACGATTTTTTCAATGTCACGACCTTGTACTCTCATTTCTTCCCAGCTCATTTCATGATTCACTCTTGTAACGTCCTGTTCGATTATAGGTCCGTCATCAAGGTTGTTGTTTACAAAATGAGCCGTTGCTCCTATAATTTTCACTCCTCTGTCATATGCCTGTTTGTAAGGGTTTGCTCCAATAAACGCAGGGAGGAACGAATGGTGAATATTTATAATTTTGTTTGGAAATTCTTCTACAAAATTAGGAGTTAAAATTCTCATAAATTTAGCGAGTATTATAAAATCCGGGTTTGTGGGTTTGATAATTTCAAGCATTTCATTTTCATGCTCAACTCTGCTTTTTCCTTCAGCAGGAATATAGTAAAACGGTATGTTGAATTTTTCTACCAAGTCTTTTAAATTGTTTCTATTCGCTATTACACCGATTATTTCTACATCAAGATCGCCAGAATATTGCTTAATTAGTATATCTCCTAACGCATGAGCTTCTTTTGTTGCAAGTAAAAAGAGTCTTTTTTTTCTTTTTTTGAAAATTTCAACATCTGCGCAAGGAACTTCTTTTAAAATTTCGTTTTTTAGTTTTTCTTTATCTACTTCACCGGCAATTACCGCACGAAAGAAAAATTTATTATTTTCTTTGTCAACAAATTCCTGTTGGGTTTCAATATTAAAATCATTTTCAAAAAGTACTTTTGAAATCTTATAAACAAGCCCTTTTTTATCATCGCATTGAATCAAAAGAGTATATTTCATACTATCCCTTTTTAATTATGATTTTATCATATTTTCTTATTTCTGTGAGTATGGAGATTCTGGGGTTTTTAGGATCAATGTGTTTTGGCTTATATTTTTTATCCCAAAGGTTTTCCTTTTTTATCCATTTTTCGCAGCAATTAAAATTCAAAATACTGAATTTTTTTAAAGGGTATTTTAAAGAAAGACCGTAAAGAAATCTATTTGTAATAATTTTTGGCATTTTTTTAATTTTAATATCTCTTTTTAATATGTTTGTAATGTTTAATGCTTTTGCGAGAACATCCACCGGTATGTTCTTTGTGTATCTGAGATGATATAAAAAATAACTCTCAAGGGGGTTTTGTCTGTAAATTTTGGCAAGTTTAAAAAATTCTTTTTTTGTAAATTCTATATTTAAAATTTTTTTTGCAATATCAAGTACGATAAAATAATAAAAACCATAATATAAAAACCTGCTTTTGAACATTTTTTCAAATTCCATAAAAATCCGCTCACGTGAGAGTTCATTTAAATCTAATGTTTTACAAAGTTCAATAGTTTTTCTCTCTATTTTAAATTTAAGCCTGCTCGCAAACTGCATTGCTCTTAATACTCTTAAAGGATCTTCCGCAAAAGATATATCATCTATGTGTTTTATAATTTTATTGTTAATATCGTTAATTCCACCCCAAAAATCAAGTATTTTACCGGTATAAATATTTTTCATGAGAGCATTCATTGTAAAGTCTCGTCTTTTTGAAGCAGTTTTCTCGTCTTGAGTAAGACTTACTTCAAATCCCTTGTGTCCTTTTGCTATTTTGGTTTCGGTGCGTGGAAGTGAAATATCGAAGTTTTTCCATTTATATACGAAAAAGCTTTTGCCAACACCTTTGGCTCCAAGCTTTTGCATAAGAATATCAAACTTTTCAGGAGTGATGTCGTAAACTTCTATATCGAATTCTTTTGATTTTATACCAAGAATTTCATCACGTACACATCCACCTACAAGATATACACGTGAAGTAAAAGGGGAGAAAAAGTTTTTTAAAAATTCTAAATCATCATTTTTTTCATTTTTCACTTTTAACTTTTCACTTTTGTGAGAGTTTTTCATCTATTTTTACAAGTAAATATTCTAAAAAGTTAAGAGTGACGTCAAGTTTTACATCCAAATTCTCTGTGTTTGGAGATTGTAAACCTTCAAACAGTACAAGAAGTCTTTCTTTAATATGTTTTAAAAATTCTTTATCACATTTTGTAGCAGGCGAGAGTTCTTCTTCACTGATTGCACTTTCTTCGATTTCCTGCAGGGTTTCTAATATAGTGTCTTTTAAATCCATAGCAATCCTTAAATTTCACTTAGCCATTTTTCAAAATCATACCTGTTAAGCTGGTTAATGTCATTAAATTCTTTTAACTTTAAAACATTTACGCCTTCAAAAAATTTTCTTTTTTTCAGTCTTTCAATAGCTTCCACTATTTCCGGATCTTCAGTTTCTTTCAACAACTCTTCGTAAATC
Source organism: Nautilia profundicola AmH (assembly GCF_000021725.1). Taxonomy (GTDB): domain Bacteria; phylum Campylobacterota; class Campylobacteria; order Campylobacterales; family Nautiliaceae; genus Nautilia; species Nautilia profundicola. The sequence continues at coordinate 1,151,022 of NC_012115.1, read as the reverse complement.
TCAAGAGCTTCTTGTTTGAAGCCTTGAGTTTCGAGTATTCTTGCATAAGTTTTTGTTTTAGTTAGCGGCATGGTCTGCTATTAAACTTCCCATTTCACTTGTTGTAACAACCTCTTTTGCGTCGAATGCGGCTATATCTTTTGTTCTATAACCTTCTTTTAATACTTCTTTTATTGCATTTCTGATTCTTTCGGCAGCGCTTGTTTCGTTTAAGAAATCAAGCATCATTGCAGCACTAAGAATTGTTGCGATAGGGTTTGCAATTCCCTGTCCCGCTATATCAGGAGCGCTTCCGTGGATAGGTTCGAAAAGTCCGACTTTCCCACCTATACTTGCACTCGGAAGAAGACCGATACTTCCTACGATCATACTTGCTTCATCGCTTAATATGTCACCGAAAATGTTTCCTGTAAGGATAACGTCAAACTGTTTAGGGTCTCTTACAAGCTGCATTGCCGCATTATCTACATACATATGTTCAAGTTCCACTTCCGGGTAGTTTTTAGCCACTTCTTCTACAACTTCCCTCCAAAGTTCACTAACTTCAAGTACATTTGCCTTATCGACAGACGTCACTTTTTTCTTTCTTTTCATAGCTTCTTCAAAAGCGATTTTTGCAATTCTCGCAATTTCATCCCTTGTATAAATCATTGTGTTATATGCTTTATTGTCGTCTTTGTATCTCGGCTCACCAAAGTATATTCCGCCTGTAAGCTCTCTTACTACTGTTAAATCTACACCTTTGATTACTTCAGGCTTCAGGCTTGAAGCGTTTACAAGTTCGTCAAATATGATAGCAGGTCTGATATTCGCAAAAAGTCCTAAAGATTTTCTAAGTTTTAAAAGTCCCGATTCAGGTCTTTTTTCTTTAGGCAAACTCTCCCATTTAGGTCCGCCGATTGCACCGAAAAGCACGGCGTCTGAGTTTAGAGAACCTTTTATCGTTTCATCTGGACACGGATTATCAAATACGTCTACGGCAGCTCCACCTAAAAGATATTCGTTGTATTCAAGATTGAATCCTTCTTTACTTGCAACGGCATCAAGGACTTTAATAGCTTCTTCAACAATTTCGGGTCCGATACCGTCACCTTTTATAATGCCTATTTTATAATTTCTCATTTGTTTTCCTTTAACATTTCTTTAGCAAAATTTATCAGTCCGCCGGCGGCAATTAGTTCTTGCATAAATTCCGGAATAGGCGTAAATTTATAATCTTTTCCTGTATCAACATTATGAATAATACCGTTGTCAAGGTCTATTTTAATTAAGTCACCTTCATTAATTTCGTCACTTTCAAGAAGTTCAAAAATAGGCAGTCCCATATTAAAGCTGTTTCTGTAAAAAATTCTCGCAAAACTTTTAGCGATTACAGCAGCTACTCCTGCCGCTTTAAGCGCTATAGGAGCGTGTTCACGGCTTGAACCGCTTCCGAAGTTGTAGCCTGCTACAATAATATCACCAGGTCTTACTTTACTTGGAAATTCAGGATCTGCGTCTTCCATTACGTGTTTGGCAAGTTCATGCGGGTCGGAAGTATTAAGATATCTTGCAGGAATGATCAAATCTGTGTCAATGTTGTCGCCGAATTTCCAAACTCTTCCTGTAATTACATTCATAAATTTCCTTTTTTTTGCTGAATTTTATCAAAAATGCTAATAAAAAAGAAATTCAACATATACTACAACCACAATATAAATAAAAAAGAGAGTGATAAAATCAATATTTCCGGAATAAAAAATATTAATGTTTTTTTTGCTAACTCTTTTGAAAAAAACATAACAATAAAAAACTTTGTAAGGGTATTGCTTATAGAAGCGGTAACTATTCCGATGGCCGCATTTTTTAATGAAAGTGTTGTTTTACTAAGTTCTCCCAACGAAAGTGTAATAGCATCCACATCCGTAAAACCGGATATAAATGAAACTATATATAAACCCAAATTACCAAAATGTTTGTTAGTATATTCTACAAGTGCGTAAATAATTGCAAAAATAATTGCGAATTTAATGGCTTCACTTAATTCCAGTGGGTTTTTTTCAAGTTTAGAAAGAGTCGTTTGAATGTTTTCTTTTGATTTCTTGTAAAAATAATATGAAAACCAAACACCATAAATAAAAGCGAATAAGTAAACAATACCTATATATTTTACAATTTCAATGTTTGTAATATACACTTCAATTAATACTCTTGCAAACATTAAAGTATTCGCTATGGCTATTGCGGAGGCATAAGTGAATACGGATGTTTTAGTTTCTTTAAACATCGCTGAAAGAGAAGCGGTTACAGCAGTAGAACTTATAAAGCCTCCCGCCGCTGCGGTAAATAAAATTCCTTTTTTTTCACCGAAAAATTTTATGCCGAGATATCCTATAAAAGACAAAGATGCAATTATTATTGCCATTAACCACGTTTTATACGGATTAAATAGTTCAAAAGGCCCTATTGCTTTATTCGGCAGTATTGGAAGCATGATAAAAGTCATAATTAAAAGTAAGACTCCCGCGTTAAGCTCTTTTTGAGTTAAATTGTCTTCTATTTTTTTTAGTTTTGTTTTTAAATTCAAAACTACAACCGTTAATACCGTAATAAATATTGCATAGTGAGTTTGATTAAAATAAACCATTACTCCGATTAGATATGTGATTAATGCGGCTATATGGGTTGTTGTACCTTGTTTGGAATAGTGATATACCTTTAAAAAGTATGCGATAATAACAAGCAAACCGAAAATTGAGAAACTAAATAATAAAAAATAATTAACAAAATTATTTATATAAGCTGATATAAAACCGTATAATGCTATTAATGTAAAAGTTCTACTGCCTGCAAACCCTTCTTCGTTTTCCTGTGTAAAAGACACGCTTCTTTCAAGCCCGATGATGAATCCCAATACAACCGTAATAAAAAAAGCTTTTAAAATTTCGACTTGCATAGCAATCCTTTAATATATTATATAAAAATTTTGATAAAATTATGCAAAAAAAAGGATTAGTTTGAGAAAAGCCGTAGCTTTTACCGGTCCGAGTAATTCCGGAAAAACAACATTAATAGAAAAAGTAGCTAAAAGATTAATAAGCTCATATAAAATTGCGATAATAAAAAATGATCCTTCTGATAAGGCGAAATTTGATACCGAAGGTAAAGACAGTTATAAATTTTATCAGACGGGTGCTGAAGTTGTGGTTACTTCTCCAAACAGAACGACTTACTTTTCACACAGGCAAAAATCTCTTGATGAAATTGTTAACATGATAAACGATTTTGATATTTTACTTGTAGAAGGGTTAAAATATCTGCCTCTTCCGAGACTTGCGGTTTTTAGAGGTGATGTTGATGAGAGCTATTTTAGATATATAAAAGCTGTTGCTGTAGATGACAGTGTTGATAAAAGTAAAATTCCTTCAAATATTGAAATTCTTGATTTAAACAATATTGATCAGATAATCGAGTGGGTTTTAAACAATGCCGAAGACATTTAAGGAGTAAAAATGACCGAAATTATTAATTCCATCCAGAAAATAGCCGTTGAAATCAAAGACGCTATAAAAACTAAAGATACAGGAAAAGTAGAATCACTGAATTCAAGCGGTGATATTCAGGTTAAACTTGATGTAATAAGTGATGAAATTGTAGAAAGACATCTTTTAAAAACATCAAGTGTAATTGAAATAATTAGTGAAGAAAAAGAAGACGCAATGCCTGCTAATCCCAACGGCAAATATTTCGTGGCATATGATCCTCTTGACGGTAGCAGTCTTATTGATGTGGATTTAAGTGTGGGAAGTATTTTTGGTATTTATAAAGGCGGATACAGCGGTGAAAATATTGTGGCTGCTGTATACATCGTATACGGACCGAGAGTGGAAATGGTCGTGGCAAGAGATACTGTAGAGCTTTTCAGGTTGAATGAAGAAACTAACGAGTTTGAATTTGTAAAAGAATTAAGACTTGAGGAAAAAGGAAAAATATTAGGACCGGGCGGAACTCAAAAATACTGGTATCCTTATCATAAAGAGATGATTGATAATTTCTTTAAAGACGGTTACAGGTTAAGATACAGCGGTGGAATGGTACCTGATTTACATCAGATTTTATTAAAAGGCGGAGGGCTTTTTGCATATCCGGGAACCGAAGATAAGCCAAAAGGTAAGCTTAGAAAACTTTTTGAAGTATTTCCTTTCGCATATGTGTATAATAAAGCAGGGGGACTTGCTGTTGACGGTAAAAACGATTTATTAGATTTAGATATCGACGGATACCATGATACAACACCATGCTTTTTCGGAAGCAATTATGAAATTAAAAAAGTTTTAAAAACATACGAAGGGGCAGAGAAATGAGTGACAAGTGTAAAACATATTATTTAACCACACCTATATATTATGTAAATGATATCCCTCATATAGGGCATGCGTATACAACTATTATTGCGGATATGGTGGCAAGATACAGCAGACTTAAAGGAATTGATACGTTTTTTCTAACAGGTACAGACGAACACGGGCAAAAAATCGAAGAAGCCGCTAAAAAAAGAGGCAAATCTCCAAAAGAATACGCCGATGAAATCAGCGGAAAGTTCAAAGCTTTATGGGATGAGTTTGAAATAAGTTACGATAAATTTATAAGGACTACTGACGAAGCACATAAAAAAGGCGTTCAAAAAGCGTTTTTGGATATGTATAAAAAAGGTGATATTTATAAAGATTATTATGAAGGGCATTACTGCGTAAGCTGTGAAAGCTTCGTGGCTCCAAGCCAGCTTGTAAATGATGAGCTCTGCCCTGACTGCGGGAAACCTACAAGAATAATTAAAGAAGAAAGTTATTTTTTCAGACTCTCAAAATATCAAGATCAGCTTCTTGACTGGCTTAAAAACAAAAAACCTATTTTACCTGAAGCAAAAGCGAATGAAGTTATAAGATTTGTGGAAGAAGGATTAAAAGATCTTTCAATTACAAGAACATCTTTTGAGTGGGGAGTAAAGCTTCCTCCTGAAATTAATGATCCTAAACATGTTGTGTATGTATGGCTTGATGCATTGTTTAACTATTTAACGGCTCTTGGATACGGAAGTGAAAACGACGAACTTGTAAAAAAATATTGGCCTGCGAAACTTCATATAGTAGGAAAAGACATTCTTAAATTCCATGCGGTTTACTGGCCTGCGTTTTTAATGAGTATAGGATATGAACTTCCAAAAGTTATTGCAGCTCACGGATGGTGGACAAGAGACGGTGAAAAAATGAGTAAATCTAAAGGTAACGTAATTAATCCTAAAGATGTGGCTGACGCATACGGGCTTGAAAATTTCAGATATTTTATGTTAAGAGAAGTGCCTTTCGGAGCGGACGGGGATTTCAGTGAAAAAGCTTTGATTGATAGAATTAATAACGATTTAGGGAATGATCTCGGTAACCTTTTAAACAGAATTATAGGTATGGCTTATAAATATTTCGACGGTAAAATTACAAGCAAAAACGTAGAAAAATATTATGCAAACGAACTAAATGAAGCCAGAGAGATTGTTAAAAATTTAGAAGAAACATATCTTTGGAAAATGCAGATTCATAAATTTCTTGAAGAACTATGGAAAGTGCTTGCAATCGGAAATAAGGCAATTGATACGTATAAACCGTGGGAACTTATGAAAAACGGAGAAGAGGAAAAAGCGCAGGCTCTTTTAGGACTTATTTCAAATCTTCTTGCAATGGTAGCGGTGAATCTGCATGCGGTAATGCCTAAAACAACCGCTAAAATTGCCAAATCTTTAGGTTTTGAAATAAATCAGGAGAGTTTTAAAAATATAATGGATGGAAAACTTCTTGATGATTTCGTAATTGAAAAAATTCCGCCGCTTTTCCCTAAAATAGAAGCTCCTCTTATGAAAAAACCTGAAATTAAAGAGGAAAAACCTCAAAATTTAATCACTATTGACGAATTTTTCAAAACCGAACTTAAAATCGGAAAAGTCGTAGTGGCAGAAGAAGTTAAAAAATCCAAAAAACTTTTAAGACTTGAAGTTGATTTGGGTGAAGGGAAAAACAGACAGATTATTGCGGGAATTAAAGAATATTATAAACCTGAAGAACTTATAGATACATATGTCTGTGTGGTTGCAAATCTTAAACCTGCAAAACTTATGGGCATGATGAGTGAAGGAATGCTTCTTGGTGCTAAAGATGAGAGCGGCTTTAGTCTTATAAGACCTGAAAAACCTAAAAAACCTGGGACTCCTATTAAGTAGGGGAAAGATTAAAGGTAGAAGATTGAAGGTGAATATTAATTTAAACGGTGAGGGATTGTTTTGAAAATAGAAACCCTGGTAAACCTGATTGGCGGAGAGCTATTGAACTCTCCTTATATCAGTGAAGTTACTTCATTTACTAATGAATTTGAAAAAGCAAACAGAGGAAGTTGTTTTTTTGTAAAAGACAGCAATGATATTGAATACGCAGTAAAAAACGGTGCTTATGCTATTGTTTCTGAAAAATATGAAAATATAATCGATAATGAAATTGCTTGGATAAAAGTTGACTCAATTAAGCAGGCTGTTATAGATGTATTTAAATATGAAAACTTAAAAACCAAAATATTTTTCTGTGATGAATTAACAGAACATATTATTGAAAAAATGAATGTCAATGACAATGTGATAGTATTAAAATCTTATGAAGATTTACTCAGAGCTTTAAATATTAACAATAAATTTTTAATTACATCTGATAAAAAATTCAGTGAGCTTTTTTCCAATATTGAAGTGCTCTTATCTAAAAAAACGGATCTTGAGCAGTTGTCTTTGTTTAAATCAAGATTTCAAAATGTAGAATTAAATTTACCTTATGTATATAAAGATGAATTTTCAAGGGCTTTGAAATTTTTTGAAGACAATTCTTTAAAATTCACACTTGAATTTGAACTTGAAAGATTTAAACCGGTATTTGTTGATTATAAATTAAGGGAAGTGGAATACGGAGAAAGTGAGAAAGTGTTGATTTTAGGAATTAAAAACGACAGATTTTTTTTTAAAGAACTAAATTATTTAATAGCTAACACCAAGCATGCTAAAACGCTTATTGTAAATGAAGAGAATCAAGCAGTTTTAAAGGAAGGCTTTAATTTTGCCATGCTTGTAGATTTTGATATTGATTTGAACAAAGAAGAAGAGGGGAGCCTGTTTTGATTAAAATAACGAAAATCAATATCCTTGGCAAAGGAAAGTTTTTAGAGTTAAAAGAAGTTTTTTTTGATTATTTTGGCAAAAAAAGAAGATGGGAAGTTTGCAGCTCACACAACAGTGTTTCTATTTTAATTTATGATAAAGATTTGAATTCATTAATTATGGTTAGGCAGTTCAGACTTCCTGTATATTTAAAAAACGGTGACGGTTATACGTTGGAACTTTGTGCTGGACTTTGTGATAAAGATAAGTGCAATATTGAAATAGCCAAAGAAGAGGTTTTGGAAGAATGCGGATATGACGTTGACGTAAAAGACATTAAAAAAATTACATCAACATGGGCAAGTGTAGGAAGCAGTGCGGCTAATCAGGAGATATTTTATGTTGAAGTAGACAGCAGTATGAAAGTGCATGAAGGTGGTGGAATTGACGATGAAGATATAGAAATAGTCGAAATACCTTCAGATAAAGTATACAAAACTATTTTTGATGAAAATATCGTATTAACACCGGGTGCGAAATTCGCTATGCTATGGTGGATACATAATAAAGTGGGTAAGTTGGAAAGTAGATAATTTGTGAAGGGTAATAAGAGATAAATTAGAAAAAGATAGAGAAAAAAGGTGGAGAAATTAAGCTCTTGTGCTTAAAACAGATAAAAAGGAAGAGAATGAAACATATTTTCAGGGAATATGATATAAGAGGAATATTTGAAAAAGATCTAAATGAAGACATTGTAAAAAAAATAGGTTATTTTTTAGGAACAAAGATTGACGGTGAATATGTTTTTGTAAGTTACGATGCGAGAACACATTCGCCTGTTTTACACGACTGGCTTGTGAGCGGACTCAACAGTGCCGGTAAAACAGTAATCAGCGGAGGAATGTTACCTACGGGTGCAAATTATTTTGCAAATTTCAGACCGCTATGTATCGAAAATAAAGGTAAGATAAACATATCCGGAAGTATTCAGATCACAGGTTCTCACAATCCTCCCGAATACAACGGATTTAAAATAACAATTGACAAACTTCCTTTTTATGGCAAAGATATATACTCTTTAGGGGATGAAATATTAAACAATGATATTACTATAGAAGATAATACGGATGTAATTAAATACGATCTGAAATCGGATTATGTCGATTATATTTCAAACCAGTTTTCACACTTGAAAGGTATGGATTTAAATGCAGTGTTTGACTGCGGAAACGGTGTTGCCGGTGTAGTGCTTAGAGATATACTTGAAAAAATCGGTATTAAAAATTACGAAATTATTTTTGAAAAGCCTGACGGAACGTTTCCGAACCATCATCCTGACCCTACTGAAGAAGAAAATCTAAAAGACGTATATAATGCGCTTAAAACAAGAAAATACGCATTTGCGTTTGACGGAGATGCGGACAGGATTGCGTTTTTGGATCAGAAATATAACTATAAAGGCGATATTCTTGCGTACTTTTTTGCAAAAAACATGGATAACCCATGTGTTATAAGTGAAGTAAAAGCCACTCAGGTAATGTATGACGAAATTAATAAAATTGGCCGTGCAATAATGTATAAAACGGGACACAGTAACCTAAAAACACTTCTTAAACAGCAGAACTGTGATTTAGCTGCGGAGGTTAGCGGACATATATTCTTTAATGACAGATACTTTGGGATAGATGATGCGATTTATGTTGCATTTAGGATTATGGAACTCATTAAAGATAAATTTGATTTTGTCAAAGAGTTTGAATCACTTCCGAAAGTTTACAATACCGACGAAATAAAAGTAAAAACGACAGAAGATAAAAAATTCAAAATAATCGATGAGTTAAAAAGTTACCTGAATGAAAATAAAGGTGCATTACAAATTAAAGAAATTGTAGACGTGGACGGTGTAAGGGTGATATTTGAAAACGGATGGGGGCTTGTAAGAGCGAGCAATACAACACCCGTACTTGTAACAAGATTTGAGGCTGTTAACGAAAAAGATTTAAAAGCTATTGAAGAGAGATTAATGGAAGCTTTAAATAAGTTCCTTTAATTTTTCTTTTTATATTAATAAAAAGTGACAGACGCTATATTTGGAATTTAGTTGATTTGTTTTGGTATTTTGAGCTGTCTTATTTAATGTTTTTAATAATATGTAATAATGTTACAAAAGTTGATTGACTTTGACTCAATTTTATTGTATAATATTGCAATAAAATTCCATATATTGTATAATTCAAAGGAGGGGAGATGAGTAAAAGTTTATACGAAGTTTTAGGTGTAAGCGAAAATGCTACACAAGATGAAATAAAAAAAGCTTATAGAAAATTAGCGAGAAAATATCATCCTGACATATGCAAAAAGCCTGAGTGCGAAGAAAAATTCAAAGAGATAAATACTGCATATGAAATTCTGGGAGATGAGGAAAAACGTAAACAGTATGATCAAATGGGTGATGCTATGTTTAACGGTCAAAACTTCCAGGATTTTTACAGGCAGCATAAAGATGTCGATTTAGAAGATATACTTTCTCAAATATTCGGCGGAGGTTTTTCAAGACGTTCAAGCGGAGGTTTTGGAGGTTTCGGTTTTGACGGATTTGGCGGTTTTGGTGGAGGTTTTGCGCCAGATTTGGATATACATGCAAAAATCCAAATACCTTTTGATCTTGCAATGAAAGGTGGTGTATATACTATTAACCTAAACGGTGAAAGTATAAAGGTAAAAATTCCTGAAGGAATTAAAACCGGGCAAAAATTAAGAGTAAGAGGGAAAGGTAAAACCCTTCAAGGACACAGGGGCGATTTAATTTTAGAAGTTGAAGTCACTCCTCATCCTGAATGGGAAAGAGTGGGTAATGATTTATATAAAAAAATAGAAGTACCTTTAAAAACAATGATGTTCGGTGGTAAAATAGGTGTAGATACATTTAAAGGACACATTAATGTCAAAGTTCCTCAAAACTCAAAATGTTGCCAAAAATTGAGAGTTAAAGGTTATGGTGTTAAAGACGGTAATTTATATTTGGAATTAAGACCTAAACTTCCAAAAATAGAGGAATTGGATGAAGAATTGGTGAAATTAATGAAAGAAAAGTTGCCTGAATAATCATTATAAAGGAGGTGAGCATGTATAGTTATGACGAACCGGTATACTTAATAAGCGTGGTGAGTAAAATATTAAATATACATCCTCAAACATTAAGACAATATGAAAGGGAAGGTCTCATTAAACCAAGTAGAACCGAAGGTAAAATGAGACTATATTCTCAAAGAGATATAGACAGATTAAAACTAATACTTTCATTAGTTAGAGATTTAGGTGTGAATCTCGCGGGGGTTGAAATAATATTACAGCTTAAAGAAGAAATCGAAGAACTTCAAAGAGAAATAGAAAATCTTAAAAAACAACAGGGTCAAATTCCAAGAAACAGAAGTGTTGTGATTAAAAAAGAAAATTATCAATTAATTTTAGTACCTACAAAAGAAGATTAAAATAGATTAAACGGTAAAGTTATAGCCCTTTTGAAAAGTTTAAAAGGAGACATTAATATATCTTTACCTATATCTTCTTTTACTTTAGGATTGTCCAAATTCCCTTTAACAACCATTTTTATGTCTATACTCCCGTCTTTTCCGAATAATAAATAACTCAAACCTTTACCTATTATAGGTATTTTTTTAAGTTTCATTTTCATATTAGCAGTTATTTTTAAAAACATGTAGTTTTTATTAAAATCAATATATCCTTTTGCATAAAAATCTAAATTATCCCCTAATATTTTTGCTTGTTTGATGTATAATATTTTTTTATATAAAAGATAGTTGATATAACCGTTTTTTATTTTATATCCTTTTGATGAAAACCCAGGAGATGAAAATGACAATAAGGAAGGTATAGTGTTGATAAAAGCGATTACGTTATTTAATGATTTTAATTCTCTAACAATAGCTCTGTTGATATAAATCTTGCCTGAATAAAAATCATCCGGTGATTTAACCATAACAAAATCGAGATTAATTAGACTGAAGAAATCAAATTTAGGTAAAAAGGCTTTAAATTCTTCATTTGAAAAATTTTTACCTTCGAGCAGCAAATATCCTTGTTTTGTATATCCATTTAAAGAAGAATCTTTATAAATAGAATGAAAATTAAAATTATCTTTTTTGTATGTTAAAGTAGCAGTTTGGGATAAAAACTTGTGTGTTTTGTATATTAAATTGGCATTGTTTGTGTAAAGGTTAATAGTGTAATTGAAATCATTCGAAACTGACGAGTTGTCTTCTAATAATTTTTCCAGAGGATAAAGATTAATATCTAAAGAATGCAGTGAGGCATTTATATTGCTTTTATTAATTTCGATATTAATATTTTCATTATATATTTTAATATTATCACCAATTATTATGTTCAAAAAAAGTTTATTTAAATTATTATCCACTTTTTTTATAGGTGCGTTGGAATGTTTAAAAAGAATAGGTAACTTAAGTAAAATATAAGCTGTAACATCAGTGGTTTTTCCGAATGTTATTAATAGTATCCCGTTTTTTACAAATGGTTTAAAACTCGTATATTTTAATATTTTACTTATAGGATTGATTATGAGCTGTTTTTTGTCAAAATCGATAAAAATATTAGAGTTTTTAGTTTTTAATTTTTTTGATGTAAAATTTACTTCGGCAGTTTCATTATAATCTTTTAATTTTATTATATTATTAATTTTAAAATCAATTTTTCCGTTCATTGATAATGTTTGATTTAGAAAATTTATAAAACCGCTTCCCGTGAATGTTAAAGGCATTTCTTTTGTTAAATAAAGATTTGCTTTTTTAGTTGTGAAATTTAAATTTTGGTTGGTTATGTTTATTTCTGCCTGCGGAACATATAAATCAAAATCAAATAATTTTAATAAAGACGAAGTAGTTACGATTTTAGTAAATGAGTTAATATTGTCAGAGAACATAATTTTGGAAAGTATATTGTTTTGACCGGCTATTTGTGTTACCGGAATATCTGTATTTAGAAATTTGTATAAAACATCTTTTATGTTTTTATTAAATAAATCGTTTGAATGTAAAGTTAAAACATTGTTTTTATATGTGATGTCATAAGCTTTTACATTATTATAGTAAGCGTTTTTAATGAATACTGTTTTGTCTTTTATATTAGTTTTTATGTTTTCTACTGAAGTATTGAATCCGTAAATGCTGCCATAGATTTTTTTAACAATAAATTGAGTAAGGTCTCCTATAATCGGTGTTGAGGTCAGTTTTATCTGATCAGATACAAATTCTCCGTTATTTATAGATATATAAGTATAATCTCCTAAAATATTTATTAAATTTCTTTTTAAAAAGAGTTTGTTTTTGTTGTCATCTATTTTGATTAACCTTGAATTAAAATTTAGATTATGTAAGTTTTGAAAAATCAAACTGTTTTTATAAGAGTGAAATTTGAAATTTTTATATTGGGTTTGTATTTCAGGAGAGTTTAATATTAAAAAATTATTTTTTATATTATACGAACCGTTTAGGTTGTTAATCATCACTTTATTAATGTTTTTTATGTTATTGATAATTAAGTTGTTAGAATTTAATGTAATTTTTTTATTGTTTAATAAGAAATTTGCATTATCGGCATTTATACTTATTTTTTTGTATTTAAAATTTAATTGTTTAGTTTTTCCATTTACATTATAAATATCATAATTCAGATTTATTGCCGAACTAAGATTTAATCCTTTTAAATCAATATCAAAAAGCTCATTGTTATATTTGAGTTTAGGAGCGTTAATTTTGAAAGTTAAGATATTGTTTTTTAATAAATTTATATTAAAACTAATATTTTCTTTATTTAATTCACCTTGACCTTTTATTGATATATGGGAAGGTTTAAAATAGATACTCAATAATACATTGTAAAAATCAATTTTTTGTTTTGGAAGTTCAATGTATTCAAAATTTACATATGAATATGTTGTTTTTGGATTTAAAACCGATTTAAATTTTAAAAAGTCTGAATCGAAAAATAATTTATTATCTTTTAGAATAATCTTATTTATATGGAATTTCCCAAAATTAAGTGATTCTATTGTAATGTTTTGAAAGATGTTTAAAATTTTTACTGCTGTTAAAATTGTTTTATGGATGTTTAGAACTTGTTTTGTATAGTTTTTATTATTGGATATTTTGGTATCATATATTTTAAGAACAATCTTGTGATCTATTTTAAAAAATATTTTTTTAATATGAATATTGTTAAAGTTTATATCATATAAATAAATACCTTTAAAAAGGGAAATAAAAATAATGAATAAAAAAAGTATTATCGTAAAAATTATAGCTTTTATAGAGTTTTTACTTGTTTGCACTATATTTGTCCTTTTTTATTTAACAAGAAACGTTTATTCTCACAGAGTTATATATATACCTACCGGTAGTGTTAATTATACAATAAATTCACTTCAAAAAAGAGGTTATAACGTTGGATTTATCGATAAAATTTTTTTATATATTATCGGTTCTCCTCAAGCAGGATGGATAGATTTAAAAAAAGAAAAACTGACTAAATTAGATTTTTTATATAAATTAACCACATCAAAAGCGGCATTGGTTAAAGTTACAATTATTCCGGGTGAAACCACATATTTTGTTTATAAGATATTAGAAAAAAAATTAAAAATTCCTAATATCAACTGTGGTTTCGAAGAAGGGTTTTTAAAACCGGATACATATTTCTTGCCTATAGGTATGAAAAAAGAAAGGGTTTGTAAATTTTTAAGCCTAAAGTCTATGAATTACCATAAGGAAATAAGTAAAAAAATTTTTGGTAAGTTTGAGTATGATAAATATAAAAAATATTTAATAATAGCGAGTATAATTCAAAAAGAAGCTGCTAATGTTGCAGAAATGAAAAAAGTAAGTGCTGTAATATATAATAGGATGAAAAAGCATATGAAACTACAAATGGACGGCAGTTTAAACTACGGAAAATATTCACATGAAAAAATAACTCCGAACAGAATAAAAAACGATATGAGCAGATACAATACATACAGATATTACGGTTTGCCGGAAGAACCGGTTTGCATACCGAGTCGTGATGCCATTATTGCCGCAATATTTCCGGAAAAATCAAATTATCTATATTTTGTAAAATGCGGCAAGAATCACCTTTTTGCAACTACATACAAACAGCATATGAGAAATATTAAAAGATGTAAAAAATAATTTCTTTTTTCGTTTCTTTTCGTAACACTTATTTATATTTGAAAATGATAATTGTTACTTTTCGTATAAAAGGTGATAAAATTTAAACAATAAAAAAAACAAAAGGAGATTTTATGGCAAATCCTACAATCGTATGGACAAAGATTGACGAAGCACCATACTTGGCTACATTCAGCTTACTTCCGATTATGGAAGCATTCACAAAAGATGCAAATATTAATTGGGAGCTAAGAGATATTTCTCTTGCAGGAAGGGTAATTGCGGAATTTTCTGACATGCTACCTGAAAACCTTAGACAGTTCGATGAACTTGCATATCTTGGTGAATTAGTAAAAAAACCTGAAGCAAACGTAATTAAACTTCCAAATATTTCAGCTTCAGTACCGCAGCTTGTTGCAACAATCAAAGAACTTCAGTCTCAAGGATACCCTCTACCGGATTTCCCTGAAGAGCCTCAAAATGCTGAAGAAGAAAAAATCAAACTTAAATACCTAAAATGCGTTGGTTCAAACGTTAACCCGGTACTTAGAGAAGGTAACTCTGACAGAAGACTTGCAGAGCCTGTTAAAAATTACGCAAAAATGCATCCGCACAGCATGAAACCTGTAAGTCCGGATAGCAAATCTTACGTTGCTCACATGGAAAAAAGAGACTTCTATGAAACTGAGCAGAGCTTTACAAGCGATAAAGACCAGACTGTAAAAATTGTATTCGAAGACAACGCTGGAAACAAAAAAGAACTTAAAGAAGTTCCAGTAGAAGCTGGAGAAGTATTCTCAGCAGCGACTCTAAACGTTGATGAGCTAAGCAAATTCTTTGAAAAAGTAATCAACGAAGCAAAAGAAAAAGACATTCTGTTCTCTTTACACGTTAAGGGAACAATGATGAAAGTATCTGATCCTACTTTCTTTGACTATGCGATCAGAGTATATTACAAAAAACTTTTCGACAAATTCGGTAAAGAACTTGAAGAAATCGGATTCAACCCAAGAAACGGTTTAGCAGATTTATATTCAAAACTTGACAAATTACCTGAAGAGAAGAAAAAAGCGATTCTTGACACAATCGATGAAATCTATAAAGAACAGCCAAGACAATACATGGTTGATAGCGACAACGGTATTACAAACCTACACAGACCAAACGACGTTATTATTGACGCATCTATTCCTGCGACAATCAAAAACGGTCTTAAAGGTTGGGGACCAGACGGTGAAGTAGAAGATTTAGTAATTACTGTACCTGACAGAACTTACGCAAGAATGTACAAAGAAATCGTAGCTGACATCGTTAAAAACGGACAGTTCGACCCTACTAAAATCGGTACTGTTCAAAACGTAGGTCTTATGGCTAAAAAAGCTGAAGAATACGGAAGCCACGACAAAACATTCTTCGCACCGACTGACGGTAAATTCCTTGTACTTGACGGTGAAGGAAAAACTCTATTCACTTTCGAAGTTGGAAAAGGTGACGTATTCAGAGCATACAGCGCAAAAGATATTGCAATTAAAGACTGGATCAGACTTGCAGTTGAAAGAGCGAAAGACAGTGGTCTTCCAATTGTATTCTGGCTTGACAGCAACAGAGCACACGACGCTCAACTAATCAGAAAAGTTCTAAAATATATGCCTGAATATGATCTTGAAGGTGTTGAGTATCATATTATGGCTCCTGAAAAAGCGATGAGATTTACATTAAGAAGATTCAGAAACGGTGAAGGTACTATTTCTGTAACTGGTAACGTATTAAGAGATTACTTAACTGACTTATTCCCGATTATCGAAGTTGGTACAAGTGCAAGAACATTATCAATCGTTCCATTACTTGCTGGTGGTGGATTATATGAAACAGGTGCTGGTGGGTCTGCTCCTAAACACGTTGAGCAGTTTATTAAAGAAGGTCACTTAAGATGGGATTCATTAGGTGAATTCTTAGCAACTGTTGAATCACTTAAGTTAGCAAGAAAACAGGGTGCAAACGAAAAATCTGAAATTATCGCGGACGCATTAAACAGAGCCGTAGGTAAATACCTTGAAAACGACAAAACACCAAAAAGAAAAGTTGGTCAGCTTGACAACAGAGGAAGCCACTTCTATTTAGCTAAATACTGGGCTGAAGAACTTGCAAACTGTGGTGACAGCGAACTTGAAGCTAAATTCAAACCGATTGCTAAAGAACTTAACGCAAACGAAGAAAAAATCTTAGCTGAAATCGCTGCAGCTGAAGGTAAACCGGCTGACATCGAAGGATACTTCCATCCGAATGAAGAAAAAGTAGCTAAATATATGAGACCAAGCGAAACATTCAATAAAATCATAGATGCTTTAAGATAATCCCTTTTGGGATTATTTTCCTTTTAAAGGTTAAAAATGTCTAATAAAGTATCAATTGTAGGTGCAGGAAATGTCGGAAGTATTGTTGCTTATTCTCTTGCAATGCAAGGGCTTGCTCATGAAATTATTTTAGTTGACAGAGATACTGATAGAGCTAAAGGTAAAGCACTTGATATGTCTCATGCGGCAAGTGCTGTGAGAAGCCATTCCATTGTAAGAGCAGCTGAAAGTTATGAAGATGTCAGAGGGAGTAAAGTTGTAGTTATTACTGCAGGATTTCCGAGAAAACCCGGAATGACAAGAGAAGATCTACTTTTCAAAAATGCTGAAATTATGAAAGATGTTGTAACTCAGGTAAAAGAAGTAGCTCCCGATGCGATTTTGATCGTTGTATCAAACCCTCTTGACGCCATGACTTATACCGCGTTAAAAGTATCAGGCTTTCCTAAAAACAGAGTAATCGGAATGGCTGGTATTCTTGACAGTGCAAGAATGGCTTATTTCATATATGAAAAACTTGGATACGGTGCCGGACAGATCAGGGCGAGTGTAATAGGCGGACACGGTGATTTTATGGTGCCTCTTCCAAAGTATTCGACAGTAGCCGGTGTTCCTTTAAGTGATCTTTTAAGTCAAAAAGAGATTGATGAAGTTGTTGAAAGAACAAAAAAAGCCGGTGCTGAGATTGTAGGATATCTTAAAACGGGAAGCGCATATTTCGCACCCGGAAAATCAACTGCGATAATGGTTGAAGCAATTCTTAAAGACTCTAAACAAATATTCCCTTGTGCAGCGTATCTTGACGGAGAATACGGATATAAAGACATCGTAAATGGTGTACCTGTAATGATAGGTAAAGACGGTGCCGAAAAAGTTATCGAAGTAACACTTGATCCGTGTGAAAAAGAACTGTTCAGAAAAAGCGTTGGCGCTGTAAAAGAGATGGTGGATATATTAAACAAAGATTTTTTAAAGGAAGAAAAATGAGAGTAGTTAAATATGACGATATCGTAAAATCTATTAGAGATATGATTATCTACTCAACAACTCACTTGGCTCCCGATATGCTTGAAGCACTTAAAAAAGCATATGAAGAGGAAAAAAGTGAAGTTAGTAAAGCTGTGTTAAAACAGCTATTAGAAAATGCTGAAATTGCTGAAAAAGAGTGGAAACCATTATGTCAGGATACCGGTCTTGCAATTTATTTCGTAAAAGTCGGTGAAGATGTAAAGGTTGAAGGCGGTACACTTAAAGATGCTATTTATGAAGGGACAAGAAAAGGTTATGAAGAAGGATATTTAAGAGCTTCTACATGTGACTGTTTTACAAGAGCAAACCTAAAAGATAAAGCTGGATATAACTTACCGCCGGTAATTTATTTCGATTTGGTTCCAGGTGATAAAATAGAAATTGAATATGCTGCAAAAGGTGGAGGAAGTGAAAACGTATCGCGTGCAACGGTTCTTGCTCCTGCTCAGGGTAAACCTGGAATTAAAGAGTTTGTTAAAAAAGTTGTAAGTGATGCAGGTCCGAATCCTTGTCCGCCGTTAGTAGTTGGTGTTGGAATTGGTGGTAGCTTTGACATGGCTGCAGTTATGAGTAAACATGCACTCTTTAGAAGTATCGGTACTGAAAATCCTGATCCGGAAATGGCAGAGTTTGAAGCAGAACTGAAAGAAGAATTAAACAAATTAGGAATCGGTGCTATGGGTATGGGAGGAACACAAACTGTTCTCGCTGTTCATATAGAAACATATGAAAACAGAATGTGTCATATAGCATCACTGCCAGTTGCGGTAAATATACAATGTCATAGTTCAAGACATTCACATATAACTATTTAAGGAGAAAAAATGGCTGAATATAGATTAAAAACTCCTCTAAGTGATGCAGACGTAGAACAACTTAAAGCCGGAGATATCGTATATCTTACAGGTGTGATTTATACTGCAAGAGATGCAGCTCACAAAAGACTTGTTGATTTAATAGAAAAAGGTGAAGAGTTACCGTTTGATTTAAAAGGTAGTGTAATTTACTTCGTAGGACCAACTCCTCCAAAACCTGGTGATCCTATCGGAAGTGCAGGACCTACAACAAGCTATAGAATGGATAGTTATTCTCCTATTCTTATTAAACACGGGCAAAAGGGAATGATCGGTAAAGGTAAAAGAAACGAAGCGGTAAAAGAAGCTTGTAAAAAATATAAAGCAGTATATTTCGGGGCGACCGGAGGTGCCGGAGCGCTTCTTGCACAAAGAATCAAGTCTGCTGAAGTTATCGCATATCCGGAACTTGGACCTGAAGCGATCAGAAAGTTAGAAGTTGAAGACCTTCCTGTTGTAGTAGTTAACGATTGTTATGGTAATGACTTATACGAGCAGGGAAGAAAAGAGTGGGAACAAAAATAACGGCTAATAGATAGATGGCTATCTGTTTACGTTATATTACTAATCAATAGAAAGGAGTATAGATGAATATACATGAATATCAAGCAAAAGAGATATTTAGAAAATACGGTGTGCCTACACCAAGAGGTGGAGTGGCATTTACTGGTCCTGAAGCGAGAAGAGTTGCTGAAGAACTTGGTGGAAATTTATGGGTTGTAAAAGCTCAGATTCATGCAGGTGGTAGAGGTAAAGCTGGTGGTGTAAAGCTCGCTAAAAGCCTTGACGAAGTAGAAAAAATAGCTGAAGAAATGCTTGGAATGACACTTGTTACCCATCAGACTGGTCCTGAAGGTAAAGTGGTAAAAAAAGTATATATTGAAGAAGGTGCAGACATCAAAGACGAACTATATCTTGGTATGGTACTTGATAGAGCACTTGAAATGCCTGTAATGATGGCATCTACTGAAGGTGGTATGGAAATTGAAGAAGTGGCTGAAAAAACACCTGAAAAAATTATTAAAGTTGCAATTGATCCTGCAATCGGATTCCAGCCGTTCCATGCAAGAAAATTAGCGTTTGGTCTTGGACTTCCAAAAGACGAACAAAGAGAATTTATTAAATTTGCAAGCGCACTATATAACGTTTATATGGATAATGATGCTGAAATGATTGAAATTAATCCTCTAATCAAAACTGGTGACGGTAAATTCCTTGCACTTGACGCTAAAATGGGATTTGACGATAACGCACTATATAAACATCCTGAAATTGCTGAAATGAGAGACTTAGATGAAGAAGAACCTACTGAGGTAGAAGCTAAAAAATACGGACTAAGTTACATTAAACTTGACGGAAACGTGGGATGTATGGTTAACGGTGCAGGACTTGCTATGGCTACAATGGATATTATTAAACATGAAGGGGGAGAGCCGGCAAACTTCTTAGACGTTGGTGGTGGAGCTAACCCTGATACGGTTGCTAAAGGTTTTGAAATTATCCTAAGTGATCCAAATGTAAAATCAATATTCGTTAACATCTTTGGAGGTATCGTTAGATGTGACAGAATTGCAAACGGTATTTTACAAGCAACTGAAAAAGTAGAAGTAAACGTTCCTGTAATCGTAAGACTTGACGGAACAAACGCAGAGGAAGCTGCTGAAATTCTTAGAAATGCAAATATTAAAAACATTATCCCTGCTGAAAATTTAAAAGACGGTGCTAAAAAAGCTGTTGCTGCTGCGAAAGGAGAGTTATAATGAGTATTTTGGTAAATAAAGACACAAAAGTAATCGTTCAAGGATTTACTGGTAAAGAAGGTACTTTCCACGCTGAACAATGTATGGCATACGGAACACAAATCGTAGGTGGTGTTACGCCAAATAAAGGTGGTATGACTCATCTTGGAAAACCTGTATTCAATACTGTTGAAGATGCTGTAAAAGCAACAGGTGCGACAGTTAGTATGATTTTCGTTCCTCCTGCATTCGTTGCAGATGCGGTAATGGAAGCGGCAGATGCGGGAATCGAACTTGCTGTAATTATTACAGAAGGTGCACCTGTTAAAGATATGATGTACGCTAAACATTATGCACAGAAAAAGGGAATGAACACAATCGGGCCAAACTGTCCTGGTATTATTACTGCTGAAGAGTGTAAAATAGGAATTATGCCTGGTAACATCTTTAAAAAAGGAAACGTTGGTCTTATTTCTAAATCTGGTACATTAACTTACGAAGCAAGTAACCAGGTAGTAAAAGAAGGATTCGGAATCACTACTGCCGTTGGTATCGGTGGAGACCCGATTATCGGTCTTAGCTACAAACAATTACTTCCAATGTTTGAAGCTGATCCTGAGACTGAAGCAATCGTAATGATCGGTGAAATCGGTGGAGATCTTGAAATTCAGGCAGCAAAACTTATTAAAGAACAGATTAGTAAGCCTGTAGTTGCGTTTATTGCAGGACAAACTGCTCCTAAAGGAAAAAGAATGGGGCACGCTGGTGCAATTATCAGTGGAAGTAAAGGTACTGCAGCTGAGAAAATGGCAGCACTTGAAGAAGCAGGGGTGTATGTAGTGAAATCTCCTGCAGATATCGGTGCGACAGTAGCGAAAGCTCTTAAAGAGAAAAAATAATTTTAACCCTTTTTTGGGTTATTATGTTTGTAATAATAGTGTCTGTCACTTTTTAGTTATAAAGTTTAAGAATATTTTTTTTACAATGATAATTTTATGTAACATTTTTACACAGTCTATGTGTATGAAAAAATTATTAAGAGTTTTTCTGTATTAAATTTGGTATCATATATAACGTAAAGAAACGCTAAAGGAGTTTATATGGCATTAAATGTAGATTTTAAAATTCCAGCACCGGAAAATACGCCGGTATGGGTTGATGAAAGTAAATGTAAAAGTTGTGAATTATGTGTAGATTTCTGTCCTACAGGTGTTCTTGAAATGGTACCGGATCCGCATAATATTTTAGGGCAAATGGTAAAAGTAACACATCCTGAATATTGTATCGGTTGTAAAGAGTGTGAACTTGAATGTCCGGATTTTTGTATATTTGTGGCAGAGAGAGATGAATATAAATTTAAAAAATTAAATGAAGTTAAAAAGTTAAAAGGAGAAGCGTAATGCCAAGAGAAATAGTAAGTACAGGAAACCAGCTGGCAGCATTAGCGGCGATTGATGCTGGATGTAGATTTTTTGGTGGTTATCCTATTACACCATCAAGTGAAGTTGCACATGAAATGAGTAAACTTCTACCAAAAGTTGGTGGTCAATTTATCCAAATGGAAGATGAAATTGCAGGTATTTCAGTTGCACTTGGTGCAAGTATGAGTGGTGTTAAGTCTATGACAAACACATCAGGACCTGGTATTTCACTTAAAGCTGAGCAAATAGGTTTAGCATTTATCGCAGAAGTTCCGCTTGTAATTACAAACGTTATGAGAGGTGGTCCAAGTACAGGTCTTCCAACAAGACCACAACAGGGTGATATCCTTCAGGCACAAGCACCGACTCACGGTGATTATCAGTCAATTACTCTATGTGCTGGAAGCCTTGAAGAGTGTTATACTGAAACAGTAAGAGCGTTTAACCTTGCTGAAAGATTTATGACTCCTGTATTTGTGTTACTTGACGAAACACTTGGGCACATGGTAG
Source organism: Nautilia profundicola AmH (assembly GCF_000021725.1). Taxonomy (GTDB): domain Bacteria; phylum Campylobacterota; class Campylobacteria; order Campylobacterales; family Nautiliaceae; genus Nautilia; species Nautilia profundicola. The sequence continues at coordinate 1,128,748 of NC_012115.1, read as the reverse complement.
GTAAAGCTGAGCTTCCTGATCTTGAAGAAGTACAGAAAAATATTGTAAACAGAAGAGTGTTCGAAGGTGATCCTGCAGAATATAAACCATATGATGTTCCTCAAGATGAGCCGGCAATTCTTAATCCGTTCTTTAAAGGGTACAGATATCACGTAACAGGATTACACCACGGACCAACTGGATTCCCAACTGAAGATGCGGTACTTTGTCAAAATCTGATTGACAGACTGTTTAATAAAATTTTAGCTCATAAAGATGAGATTGAAAGTTATGAAGAATTTATGCTTGACGATGCTGATATTGCAGTAATCGCATACGGAAGTGTGTCACTTTCTGTAAAAGAAGCTATTAAAGAACTTAGAAAAGAAGGTATTAAAGTAGGACTGTTCAGACCTATTACATTATGGCCGTCTCCGGAAGAAAAAATTGCGGAAGTATGCAAAAAATTCGACAAAGTTCTTGTAACTGAAATGAACAAAGGTCAGTATATTAAAGAAATCGAAAGAGTAAGCGGAAGAAGAGATTTCGAAACTCTATTCAAAGCAAACGGTAGACCTATAAGCCCGGCAGAAATAAAAGCAAAATTAAAAGAAATGGTATAAGGAGTAGATAATGGCATTTAATTACGATTATTATTTAAGAACAGACAAAATGCCAACACTATGGTGTTGGGGATGTGGTGACGGTATTATTATGAAAGCAATGATTAGAGCTTTCGCAAAACTTGGATGGGATAAAAACGATATCTGTGTTGTATCTGGAATCGGATGTTCAGGAAGATTTTCAAGTTATATTGACGCGAACACTGTTCATACGACACACGGAAGAACTGTAGCATACGCAACAGGAATCAAACTTGCAAACCCTGATAAACACGTTATCGTTGTTGCTGGTGACGGTGACGGACTTGCAATCGGTGGTAACCATACAATTCACGGATGTAGAAGAAATATTGACCTAAACTTCGTATTAATCAATAACTTCATCTACGGTCTTACAAACAGCCAGGTTTCACCAACTACTCCAAAAGGTGCATGGTCAGTAACAACTCAGTACGGAAACATTGACCCGACTTTTGACCCGGCAGAGCTTGCTAAAGGTGCAGGGGCTACATTTATCGGTAGAGAAAGCGTTGCAGAAGCTCAAAAACTTGAAAGATTATTTGTAAAAGGTTTCCAACATAAAGGATTCAGTTTCTTTGATATTCATTCAAACTGCCACGTAAACTTCGGTAGAAAAAATAAATTAGCTCAAGCTAAACAAAACATGGATTGGATCGAAGGTAACTTGATTCCTAAAAACAAATGGGATAAATTAAGCCCTGAAGAGCAATATGAACTTAAAAAACAAGGTAAATTCCCAAGAGGTATCCTACATCACGTAGAAGAGCCTGAGTACTGTGAAGAATACTACAAACTAATCGACAGAGTAAGGGGCAACTAATGAGAAAACAATTAAGATTTACAGGGGTTGGAGGACAAGGTGTCCTTCTTGCTGGTGAAATTTTAGCGAGAGCTTACGTAAAAGCTGGAAAATACGGTGTACAGGTAGGTACGTATACTTCTCAGGTTAGGGGTGGACCTACTAAAGTTGATATTATTCTTGATGATGAGCCGATTCTTTACCCTTATGCGGTAGACGGTGAAATCGATTTTATGCTTAGCGTTGCGGACAAATCTTATCAGCTGTTCAAAGACGGTGTAAAAGACGGTGGAATTATCGTATATGAACCGAATCTTGTTTATCCTACAGAGGAAGATAAAAAAAGATGGAACATGTATCCGATTGAAGTAATTACAATTGCTAAAGAAAAAGTAGGAAACGTAATTACTCAGTCTGTTGTTGCACTTGCAATCGCAACAAGAATGAACAACCTTGATCACGACCTTGTATTCCAGGCGATGATCGAAACTGTACCAAGCAAAGCTGTTGAAGTAAACAAAAAAGCATTTGAGCTTGGGTATCAGGCAGCGGAAGAAGCTTTAAAAACTAAAGCTTAATCTTCTTCCTTTTTTTATTTATATATATTAGTGTCTGGCACCTTTGTTGATTGTTGATTGTTGATTCTGAAGGGTCTGGCACTGTTGTTTGGCATATTTATTTGAGTAAAAGATATTATTAATAATTAAATTAAAGTTGAAAATATTAGTAAAGTAAGATTTAAATTTAGAAATAAAATATAAAAAAGTAAAAGGCTTAGTTGCCTTTTACCGCATCAAGTGCTCTTTGGAGAAGCTCTGCGTGGTATACTTCCTGTCTTGAGATAAAGAGTAAGAAGTTACTAAGTTCTTCATTTCCGATTTTTTCAGCTAAAATCAGGCATTGTTTTTCAGCGTCCATTTCTTCTTCGATGTTTTCTTTTAAGAATTCTACAATACCGATGTTTTCATATTTGTCATGAGGAATCGGTCTTGGAAGAGTGAGTACTCCCATTTGGCTCGCAAGTTCCGCAAATCTTCTTAAATGATATATGGAATCATATGCAAGGTCTGTGAACGCAGAATTTGCATCCACTTCGTTTGAATGTACTTTTAGGTAGCTGTAAATTGTAATAAGTTCATACTCTTTAAACGTTTCTTCCATTAAGAAAAATACAAGTGCAGCTTTCGCACTCTCTTCAAGTTCTACTCCAGGCAGTTCTTTTGACTGATTAAATGCGCTTACACTTCCTTCCAGATCAAGTTTTTTAAGCTGACTTAGGAAATATTCGTCGTCGTTTTTAAATCTGTCTGTTGAAGGAGTTTTAATTTCTTCATAGCTTCTTAAATTTTCTTCAAGGTCGTTAATTAATACTTCAAGTAAATCTTCTTCACTTTCCACTTCAATTTTTTTAATTTCTTCTACTTTAAAATCCATATCGAATTTGATTCCGGCTTTTACAGCGTCGGCCATTGCCCAAACCATATGTCTATATTTAAAGACCGCTATATCTTCAAGCAGTTTTTTAGCTGTCTGTTCTTTTACTATTACACTTGCATAAATGAATTTAATAAAACTTTCGTGTTGAAATCTGATTAATCTTTGCATCATCATCCTTTTTTTGTTTTAGTATAGCGAAAAAAATAAACTAAAAAATTGACTTACATCAATGTTTTATGATTTAAGACATATTTTATCGCATTTTCATAGCTTTTCGTATTTGCTTTTCCTTTATATGCTATGTCAAAAGCTGTACCATGATCTACTGATGTTCTTAATATAGGCAAATTCAAACTAACATTTATACTTTCATCAAAATAAAGAGCTTTAAGCGGTGCAAGTCCCTGGTCGTGATACATCGCAATAAATCTTCCTTTACGTGAGCAAAACGCGGTATCCGGAACCAACGGACCGTAATAAAATTCTTTATCGAGTATTTTATTTGCTTCATTAATAGCCGGGATAATTTCATTTATTTCCTCATCACCCAAAACACCTCCATCTCCGGCATGAGGGTTGAGCCCGAGAACTCCCACTTTATGAAAATTTGTAGATTTATGAAAATCAATGAAAAATTTTATTAAATTATCTTTTTTTACTCTATCAGCCACATTTTTAAGTGGTATATGCTCCGTAAAAAGGGCTACGTACATTTCTTCACATCCGAGCATCATAATAGCGTCTTTTTTAAATACGTCTCTTAATACTTCAGTGTGGCCTTTGTATTTAATTCCGGCTCTCATCCAGCTTTCTTTATTTATCGGAAGTGTTGTAATTGCATCGACTTTTTTATCTTTTGCCAGGTTAATAGCAGTCATGAAACTCTCAAACGAATATTTTCCAGCATCCGCATCTACAATTCCCGGTTTGATTTTAAAATCTCCTTCAACGTCAAAAGTTACAAAATCATCAGGAATAGGAATATTTAAAAGTTTTGCAGCCTGTTTCAAGATTTTTTCGTTAATGCAGTAAACGGGATTTACCCATTGTTTAATAATATTATGGGCTTTTAAGGCTATTTCGATGCCCACTCCGTTTAAATCTCCTATACTAACTGCTACTTTTTGCATATGTTCTTGCCTTTTCAAGATCGTCTTTCGTGTCTATTCCGAAACTTTTTGTTTTAACTTTGAGCATCGCTATTTTTTTTCCGTTTTCGATTACTCTTAACTGCTCAAGTTTTTCGATGTGTTCTATTGTGCCTTTCATTGTTATGAATTCGTCCAGGCTTTTCTTGTCAAATCCGTATATTCCGATGTGTCCGAAATATTGATGAGGAACATTGTCACGATTGTAAGGGATTTTGCTTCTTGAGAAATAGATGGCGTCTTCGTTTTTGTCCATAATTACTTTTACAAGGTTAGGATCACTTGCGTGCAGTTCATCTATTTCTTTGTAACAGCTGACCATTACAAAATCTCTGTTTTTTATTTCAAACAATTTTTCTTTGACAGCTGTTAATATTTCCGGTTCTAAAAAAGGCTCATCTCCTTGCATGTTAATAACAATTTCGTCATCTTTTAATTTTAAAATATCAGCAGCCTCTTTGATTCTGTCGCTTCCGCTTTGATGTTTATCACTTGTCATAACCGCATTGAAGCCGTATTGTTTACATATATCGATTACTTTCTGAGAATCAGTGGCAATGCATACATCATCAACTTTTTTAGCAACTTCTGCACACCAGATTATCATAGGTTTGTTGTTTATTTCCGCCAAAACTTTATTGGGAAGTCTGCTTGAAGATAAACGAGCTGGAATGATTATCATAAAACGCCTTTTTTTAGTGTATTATATTATAATTTCAAAAAAAGCTTTTTTAATTTAAAAAGGAACATGATAGATGACACTATACCAGCCGGCAAACGGATATTGTTACAATAGTGATACGATGTTTTTATATGATTTTATATCCAAATTCAACATAAAAGGCGATGTTTTAGAAGTAGGGGGCGGTTGTGGTGTTTTAGGGCTTTTGCTTAAAAGAGACTTCCCAAACATTAATTTAACAATAATTGAAAAACAAAAGCTCATGAGTGAGTTTATTTTAAAAAATATAAATGAAAACGCTCTTGACGCAGAAGTTGTTAATGATGATTTTTTAACATATAAATTTGAAAAAAAATTTGACTACATTATATCAAATCCCCCTTTTTATCAAGGTACGTTAAAAAGTGATAACGAAATAATCAAAACAGCAAGATATGAAGAGTTTTTACCTATGAGGGAGTTTTTTGAAAAAGTAAATAGAATTCTTAAAGAAAGAGGGGAGTTCGTGTTTTGTTATGATGCAAAAAGAATTGATGATATAATTTCAAATATGCCAAAACCTCTTAAAACGGTTGATATAAGGTTTATGCACCCGAGAGTTGCAAAAAAAGCGACCCTTGTGATGGTGAGGGCGAAAAGACATGCAAAATCTATGGTTACCGTTCATCCTCCTTTGATAGGTTTTGAGGGTGAAAATTATTCTGAAGAAGCAGCTGAAATTTATAAAAAAGCTGCAACCAAAAGTATAAAAATATAAGTGAAAAGTGAAAAATGAAAAATGAAAAGTTAATTTCAAAAGAAGGATTTTCATATAAATTCAATCCTGAAGCATGTAAGGATTGCGAAGGTAACTGTTGTATCGGTGAGAGCGGATATATTTGGGTAACTCCTCAGGATATAAAAAATATTGCTGCATTTTTAAATATAGATGAAGAGCTTTTTAAAAGTACATTTTTAATTAAAGTCGGCTATAAATACTCTTTAAAAGAAAAACCGTATAAAAACGGTTATGCCTGTATTTTTTTCGAAAACGGATGTAAAATATATCCTGTAAGACCAAATCAGTGCAGAACATTTCCTTTTTGGGATTATTACAAAGATAAAATTGAGGAACTAAAAAAAGAGTGCCCCGGTATAATTGAGGATGGAGAATGAAAAATTGAGAACAAATATGGGAAAATTAGCAGTTTTATTTTTGATACTGTTTATAACCGGGTGTAGTGTTAAAACCCCTCCTGTCGGTAAAAAAGTAATTCCTAACGAAGACGATTATATTATAAAAGCTCTAATGTATGAAGACGAGAATAATTTAACGGCAGCAGCGGATATGTATAAATTTTTATATGACAAAACTAAAAAACCTGTTTATTTTGAAAAACTGATAGAAGATCTTTTTTATCAGAAGAAATATAATGATGTTATAAAATTAAGCGACGAGTTTTTAGAAGACAGATTCGATAAAAAAATTTTTATGTACAAAATTTTAAGTCTGCTTGAACTTAAAAAAACAAAAGAAGCCAAAGAAGAACTGTTGACAAAACTTAATAAAAAAGATGAATTTTTTTACAGAATGATGGCGTTTATTTATTTAAAAGAGAGAAATTATAAAAAAGCCGCTGATTATTTAAAATCTCTGTATGCTTTGAATCATGACAAACAGACATTACTTCAGTTGGTAGATATTTTAATAAAAATTAAAAAATATAATGAAGCCCTTGCATATTTAAGAACCCATCTTGATATGTACGGATGTGAATTTGACATATGTCTAAGACTTGCGATAATTTACAAACAAACTTATGATTATGACAATTTGGCTACCATATATGAGAAGATGGGTAAATTTGATCAAAAATATTTGATGTTTGCACTTAGGATTTATTTAGATAACGGAGAATTTGATAGAGCGCTTAAACTAATAGACAATAATAATTTAGGGGACGAATACAAACTTATTGTATATGAAACAAAAAAAGATTATAAAAAAGCGGCTTTTTATGCTTACAAACTTTATGAAAAAACTGCGAAACTACCTTATTTGTTGAAATACTGTACTTATAGATACGAATCGGAACCAACTAAAAAAACGGCAAAAGAAATTGTTCCGAAATTAAAATATCTTTTAAAATTTTATCCGAGTGCTTATTTGTATAATTTTTTGGGTTATATATTGATTGATAAAGGTATAAATATTAAAGAAGGTTTGAAATATGTACAAAAAGCCGTAGAATTAAAACCTGACAATGAAGAATATATTGATTCTCTTGCTTGGGGGTATTATAAACTCGGTAAATGTAAAGAAGCTTGGAACATAATAAAATATATTAAATTAAAAGACAAAGAAATTTTGTATCACAAAAGAAAAATAAAAGAGTGTATTAAAAAGATAAAATCTAAAAAAGGGAAAAAATGATACTTGATAAGATCATCGCTCAAACAAAAAAAGATTTGGATAATAGAAAAAATAGTAATGATTTTAATAAATTTTTAGCTCAAAAAAGAGATTTCAGGGATGTGAAAAAAGCCCTAAAAGCCACACCGGATAATCCGTACAGAATAATAGCCGAAGTTAAAAAAGCAAGTCCTTCAAAAGGAATCATCAAAGAAGACTTCAATCCTGTTGAAATCGCAAAAGAATATATAGAAGTTGCGGATGCAATGAGTATATTAACGGAGCCGCATTTTTTTCAGGGGAGTCTGGAATATTTAAAAGAGATTAATAAATTCAGTCCGATTCCGCTTTTAAGAAAAGATTTTATAATTGACGAATTTCAAATAGCCGAAGCTTATGCGGCGGGGGCCGATTTTATTTTGCTTATTGCTAAAGCTCTTGATGTTTCTACACTTAAAAGACTATATGATTTTGCGAAAAACACAGGTCTTGAAGTACTTTTTGAAATTCACGACGAAGAAGATTTACAAAAAGGCCTTGAAGTCGGTGCCGATATTATAGGATTTAATCACAGAAATCTTGAGACTTTTGAAATGGATATGGATTTAAGTAAGAAACTGATTCCAAAACTTCCAAAAAATGTGATTGTAGTAGCTGAAAGCGGTATCAATGACTTTGAAACTGTTAAAAAACTCTCCCGTAACGGAGTCGACGCGTATTTGGTGGGCGAGCATTTTATGAGGCAGGATAATATTAAAAAAGCCGTTTTAACATTAAAGGGTAAAACGGAATAGTTTTTGCTCTTTTTTTAAAAAAAGGGATTTTATGAAAAAATATATAATTTTTGGCAGTTTGCTTGTGCTGTTTTTCACAGGATGTGCATCTCACTCTATGGATCCGACTATAAATATGAAACCGCCTAAATATGTGGAACAAATGCCGAGTCAGGATAATGATTTTCCTCAGAATAATCCGGGTTCATTATTTACAAACGGTGACAATCTTTTTTCAGATACAAAAGCTATGAAAGTAAATGATATAGTAACCGTAATTATTACCGAAGAAGTAAAACAGTCAACTCAGGCGAGTAAAAAACTGAGTGAAACAAATGCGGACAACGGCGGGCTTTTCGATGCTACGGTTAGCGGAGGAGTCAGTATTAACGGTAAAGACCATACGTTCGGAAAAACGGGGCTTAGTTTGAATTTTCCTTCTATGAATTCAAACAGATCTTTTCAGGGAAGCGGAACTCAGCAGAGAAACGAAACATTCCAGACAACAATCAGTGCAAGAATAGTCAAAGTACTGAAAAATGGAAATTATTTTATTATGGGAACTCGTGAAATTTATGTAGACGGCCAAAAACAGCTAATCCAAATCAGCGGTGTTATAAGACCTCAGGATATTGCCGCGGATAATACGATTGACAGTAAGTACATAGCGGATGCCAAAATCGCCTATAAAACAGAGGGTGATATTAAAAGATATACTGAACAAAACTGGTTTGCAAAATTTTGGAGTGCCATTGCACCTTGGTAAAATTTAGTTAAAAGTGTAAAAAGAATAGTGAAAAGTGGCTGGTTAATTTAACTTAATATATATGACGTTATGGCGTCGGCAAGTAAAAAATCATAAGAATAAATTTTATTCTCTTTTTTGAAGAGTTTGTTTTCCGAGATTAAAATCTCTACCCTTTTTTGTTCTTCTTTATTTAATATGCTTTCGTCAAAACCTACAATTGAACGGAGTCCCAAAAAAACTTTTTCTTTTTTTATATCTTCATCGGATAAGTATTCATATTTGTATTTTGTAGGATGTTTGAGATATTCATAAACACTGTTTTGAGTGTAATATCTTTCAATTTTCCATTCTCCATTTTCCATTCTCCATTTCTTAAATCCCACCGCTCCTGAGCCTATGCCGAAATACTCTTTTCCCATCCAATATCCGAGATTATGCAGGCATGGTTTTCCGAAGTTGGATATTTCGTATTGGGAGAATTTTTCTTTTATTTTTTCTATAAACCATATTTCAAGCTCTTCATCGTATTTGCGTTTTGAAAAATCATTCTCCCATTTGGTGTTTTCCTCAATAGTCAAAGAGTATGCGCTTATGTGTGTAACAGGTAAGCTAAAGGCGGTATTTAGATCTTTTGTAAGCAATTTTTTTGTATCAAGAGCCGTTGAGTAAATCAAATCGAGATTAATGTTTTCAAAGCCTGCTTTTTTTGCGTTTTCTATAGCTTTTACGGCTTGTGTGGGTGAATGGTTTCTGTTTAAAAATTTTAATTTTTCCTCATTAAAGGTCTGTACACCGAAACTTATTCTGTTAATTCCTAAATTCTTTATTTCCTTTAACCATTCGTATGACGTATTAGGATTACACTCTATGGTTATCTCTTTTGCGTTTTTTATATTCGGTGAAATTAACTTAAAAAGTTTTTCGTAAAAATCTACACTCATTGTTGAGGGAGTGCCGCCTCCGATAAATACCGTTTCAAACTCGGTATTAGTGTCTATTTCGTGCAAAAACTGCTTTTTGACTGCATCAAAATACTTTTTTTTAAGATGGTTGATGTTTGTGTAAGAATTAAAAGCGCAATAGTTGCATTTACTGTCGCAAAAAGGGATGTGGATATAGAGCAGTTGAGAATTGAGAGTTGAGAATTGAGAATTATTTTGCACACTTTTGTTTTTTTTCTTATACATTCTTCATTCTCCATTCTCCATTCTCAATTAATTCGTTATAATTTTACTAAAAAAAGGTGATGTTTTGAAAAAATATAGGCCGAATGTAGCTGCAGTTGTTTTGTCTTCAAAATATCCGGAAAAAGTGGAGATTTTAATCGCCAAACGAAACGATGTTGACGCGTGGCAGTTTCCACAGGGAGGAATTGACGAAGGGGAGAGCGAAAGAGAAGCACTTTTAAGGGAATTAAAAGAAGAAATAGGTACTGATGAGGTAGAAGTTTTGGCTGAAATGCCTGAATGGCAGAAATATGATTTTCCAAAAAGAATCGCAAAAAAAATGTATCCGTTTGACGGGCAGAAACAAAAATATTTTTTAGTTAAATTAAAACCGAACGCAAAAATAGATTTAAACACTGAAGTACCGGAGTTTGAAGATTATAAATTTGTAAGTCTTGATGAAATTTTCGAATACGTTAAATCTTTTAAAAGACCGGTATATAAAATAGTGCTTGATTATTTTAAAAGACAGGGATTTTTATAAAGAATAAAGAAAAGGAAGTAGATAGATGTTAGTAGTTCAGAAATTCGGAGGAACGAGCGTTGGAGATTTGGATAGAATTCAAAACGTTGCAAATATAGTTAAAAAATATGCGGATGAGGGTAATCAGGTAGTAGTAGTTGTGTCTGCGATGGCGGGTGAGACTAATAAGCTGTTGGATTTTGCCAATCATTTCACAAAAACACCTCCACAAAGAGAAGTTGATTTACTTGTAAGTAGCGGAGAGAGGGTTACAAGTGCGCTTTTAAGCATTGCACTTCAGGCAATGGGTAAAGACGCTATTGCTCTTACCGGAAGACAGGCCGGAATTAAAACCACAAGCGATCACACTAAAGCCAGAATCATGGATATAGACCCTTCAAAAATGAAAAAGCATCTCGATGAGGGGAAAATAGTTATTATCGCAGGATTTCAGGGAATCAATGAAAACGGTGACGTTACTACGTTAGGACGTGGCGGAAGCGATTTAACGGCTGTTGCGATTGCTGGTGCACTTAATGCCGATAAATGCGAAATTTATACGGATGTTGACGGGATTTATACTACGGATCCGAGAATTGAGCCGAAAGCAAAAAAAATAGATATGATAAGTTATGACGAAATGCTTGAACTTGCAAGTCTCGGGGCTAAAGTAATGCAAAGCCGTTCAGTTGAACTTGCGAAAAAATTAAACGTTGATATTGAAGTTAAATCATCATTCAAACCGGAAATAAAAGGAACATTAATTACAAAGGAGACACCTGATATGGAAAAAGTTTTAGTTAGCGGTATTGCACTTGATAAAAACCAGGCAAGGGTAAGTATATTCGGAGTTGAAGACAGACCGGGAATCAGTGCCGAAATATTCGGAAAACTTGCAGATAAAAACATAAACGTTGATATGATTGTACAAAACGTAGGTAAAGACAACAAAGCAAACCTTACATTTACAGTACCTCAAACGGAGCTTGAACTTACAAAAGAAGTTCTTAAAGAATATGAAAACAAATCGGAATCAATAGAATATGATGATTCAATTGCAAAAGTAAGTGTGGTCGGTGTGGGAATGAAATCTCACAGCGGTGTTGCCGCGACTGCATTTAAAACATTAGCGGATGAAAATATCAATATTCTTATGATCAGTACGAGCGAGATCAAAATTTCTATGGTTATCGATGAAAAATACGGAGAGTTGGCTGTAAGAGCCTTACATAAAGCTTATCAATTGGATAAATAATGGATATAAATCATTTCACTCTCAAACTGATTAGAGATAAAAACATTAAATGGATGGAAGAAAAGAGGCTTGAATGGGTGCCTCTTGTCAGCGATTTTATTTCTAATGTTATTGAGGGGAAAAGTGTTCTTTTAATTACCGATTATAAAAGAAAGTGGTTTAGCGATTATATAATCAATAAAATCAATAACTTTCAGGATTTCAAACCTTCTTTTATTCCTATATACGATTTACAAAAGCTGGTTCCCCAGCTTGAACATGCAAGAACGGACGAACATTATGAAATGATAGAGGATATGCTTTCAATCAGTTTCAGTGATAATTATATTTTCTGGTATATCGGAGTGGAAACGCCGAAACTCAGATTTGCAAGAAATAAGCCTAATTCATTTTTTTGGATAATGGATATGGATTTGCATAAAAACTTCTTTTTAAAGTCTCTTGATGAAAATTTGGATAAAAAGCTTCTTGATTTGGCGGACATTCTAAACGAAACGCTCAAAGCCGCAATATTCGGAGAGGTTGAAATTTGAGCAAAATCATAATAACGGATGATTTTGAAAAAGTTATTAACGAATTAAAACCGGATGAAAAAGTGTTAGCCGATGAACTTAAAGTTGAAGATGTCCAGAAAATAAGAGAATTTGCGTATATTGCGGAAAAAAACAAAAAAACAATTCTGATTGCAGCCGAAAAATATTCGGTTGTATCACAAAACGCTCTACTTAAACTTCTTGAAGAACCACCTAAAAATATTGATTTTATATTGCTTGCCAAATCCAAATACGCACTGCTTGATACGATAAAATCCCGTCTTATATTGGAAAAGAAAATATACAACACCCTCAACGAAAGCGATATAGACATCTCCTCAATAACCAATGATAAAATTTTAGATCTTTTAAAAGAGGATTTGGACGTAAATGAAATTAAAGCATTAATATATAAAATAATGAAAAGTAAAGATCTTAATGAAGAACAGATGGAAATTTTAAGCAACGCAATAAAAATGATAGAATTAAATATAGATAAAAAAGCGGTACTTGCTCTTATAATGATGAGCCTGAAGGAGAGAATTTGAAAGTTTATAAACTTAACTGTGACATTGATTTATCTAAATTATTACTCAAAATAGGAGTCGATAAGCCCGGCATTGAAATAATGAAAAAGAAAAAAAGCGAATTTTTGTTTTATATAAAAGACATGAACTGCGGCGCCGCTAATATTTTAAAACAGGACGCATTAAGTATAGGTGCTGAACTTGCCGTACCTATGGGGGTTCCTAACTGTAAAAACAACAGTTTTGACGCGGTGCTTATGTGTAATAAAAAACAGCTTGAACTCCTTGTGAAAAAAGAGCTTGCCCAGCCTTTTAAACTGAAAATATTAGCCAAAGAGCTTAAAGAATTTATTGATTTACCTAAATTTCCGCTTAAAATTATGGGTGTGATTAACGCAAATGAAGACTCTTTTTTTGAAGGCAGCAGATTTAAAGGCTCTAATGCAGTAAGAGAAATAGAAAATATGATCAACGACGGAGCAAAAATAATAGATATCGGAGGAGTTTCGAGCAGACCGGGAAGCGTGTATCCCGGTGTTGAAGAAGAACTGAAAAGAGTAAAACCGATAATTGATGAAATATACAATTCCAAACTTTATGAAAAAGCGGTTTTCAGTATCGATACATTTGAAGCGGAAGTGCTTGAATATGCGCTTGAGAGGGGATTCAAAATAGCAAACGACATCACGGGCCTTGAAAGTGACGAATATGCAAAAGTAGCAGCCAAATACGGTGCGAGTGTAATAATCATGCATAAAAAAGGAAATCCTAAAGATATGCAGAAAAACCCTTTTTATGAGAACGTGATTTTAGAGGTGGATGAATTTTTTCAAAGAAGAATAGAAAAAGCAAAAAGTTTTGGAATAAAAGATATAGTTTTGGATGTGGGGATAGGGTTTGGTAAAAGACTTGAAGACAATATAGCTTTGATTAAGCATATGGAGCATTTCCTGCATTTCGGATACGAACTTTTAATAGGTGCAAGCAGAAAAAGCATGATAGATATGATAATGCAAAAAGAAGGTCTCACAACCACTCCCGCACAGAGGCTTCCGGGTACGTTGATTATTCATACCGAAGCTGTGAGAAACGGTGCGAGCATAGTCAGATGCCATGATGTAAAAGAGCATTTTCAGGCTTTAAAAGTATTTGAAGCGATTAGGGATTTTGATGTATAGAAGACAGATAGAAGTACTCGGAGAAAACAATCAGCTTTTACTCTCCCAAAAAAAAGTACTTATTGTCGGATGCGGAGGACTTGGAAACATTATCGCCACTACGCTCGGATGTATAGGACTTGAAAAGATATATCTTGTAGATTACGACGAAATTGAAATTCATAATATACACAGACAGTTTCAGTTTAGAAGAGATGATGTAGGAAAGAAAAAGGCTGATGTCCTTGCCGAAAGAATTGGCAGATGCGGTACTGAAGTGGAAGTTATACACGGATATTTTGATGAAAATATGGATTTGAATGTGGATGTCATATTTGACGCAACGGATAATTTTGAAGTGAGAAAAAAAATAGATCTTTTTTCTAAAAAAAGAGACATTCCCTGGATATACGCAAGCGTGGAAGAGTGGCACGGACAGGTTGGTGTGTTTAAAACCACTTCTTTTGAAATATTCGCCACCAAAAAACATGAAGTCAAAGGTCAGCTTCCTCCGATGGTTAACCTAATCGGATCATTATCTTCAATGCTCGGACTTAAAACATTGATAAATCAACAGGATGAAATATTATATTATATTGATTTCAGGGAAGATTTGGATATTAAGAAGTTTAGGTTTTAATGTGAAAAATATGATATTTGATAGTTGAATTATGGTGAATAATAAGATGCGGGAGAAGGATGGAAAAGGAGTTTGATGTGTGTGATAAAAATTATAATCAAAATATTGAAAATTATTTATTGCAATATTGTAATTACGAAAATTCATTAAATTTTGCTGTATTAATTAAAGGAAAATGGGGATCAGGTAAAACATTTTTTATAAAAAATTTTATTGAAAACAAAAAAAAAGAAATTAAATTTATTTATGTTTCTCTTTTTGGATTATCAAATATTGATGAAGTAAGTGAAAAAATTTTTGAAGCATTTCATCCAATTTTGTCATCTAAACAAATGAAGTTTTTTTCTGCAGTTGCACAAGGGGCAATTAAATTTGGTTTGAGAGTTGATTTAGAAAATCTAATTTCATTAGATAAAGTGTTTAAACAAGAACTCGAAAAATATGTTGATATAAAAATTGATGAAAATGTTCTAATTAAAAATATTTTCTCATGGAAAAAAACTAACAAAAATGATGAAATTATTAATAAAAATAAAATTGTATTTGTATTTGATGATTTAGAAAGAAGTTTAATTGACACAAAACAGTCTTTAGCTTTAATTAATGATTTTGTAGAACAAAAAGATTTAAAAGTGATATTGTTATGTAATGAAGAAGAAATTGAAGATAAAAAAATCTATAATAAATTTAAAGAAAAAGTTATAGGTAAAGAGTTTGAAATTAGTTTTGATTTTAAAGAAGTATATTTTTCATTTATAGAGATAGTGGAAGGTGAAAATAATAAAAAATTTTTAAAAAAATATCATTTATTAATTAAAGATATTTTTAATAAATTAAAAATTAATAATTTAAGGATTTTACAACAAACTTTTGTTGAGTTTGAATTGTTTGCAAATAATATATCTAAAAAATATTTAGATAATGAAGAATTTATGAAAGTTTTAATTTTACATTTTTTTGCTTTTGTAATGTACTATAAGAAAAGCAATTCTTTAGAAGAATTGCAAAAAATTGAAAGTGGTTTTTATAAAGAAGGCGAGGAAAATAGATCTATTTTTCAGAAAAAGTTAAATATTTCTTTTGGTATTCTTTTTGGGATTTCATTTTGGAAAAAATTTTTAAAAGAAGGTTATTTAAATAATTTGGAATTAAATAAATATGTTGAGAATACGGTTTTTTTTAAAAGTGAATCAAAACCTGATTGGGTTAAATTGTGGCATTATTGGGAATTAGATGAAGAAGAGTTTGATAATTTATTATCAAAAATAAAAAAACAGTTTTTTAATTGTGATATTAAATTTGAAAATTTTTATATATTTTTACATGTTATTGGTATTATTATATTTTTTATGGAAAATGAAATTATTAATGATATTAATGAAAAATATATAATAAAACAAATATATAAATGTATTGAAAAATTTAAAAAAAACAATTATTGGACAGAAAAAAAATTTGATATTTGGAATAATCCAACTGGTTTAGGTTATTTATCTGAAAACAGTGAGCTTTTTGATAAAATAATTGACATATTTATAAATGAAATAAATGAAATTGAACGAAATAAAAAAAATAAGCAAAAAATAAAAGACTTAGAAAATATTGTATTAAATTTAAAGGAAAATAAAAAAGAAAAAGTTTTTCAAGTCTTAAAAAAATATGAAAGCGATTCTTTTTTTGACCTTTTTAGTGAAAATCAAATTGATAGTTTAATAAAATTACCATCAAATTCTTTATTTCTTTTAAATCATATAATATATAAAAGATATATTTCTAATTATTTAGATAAAAATCTATGTAAATATTATTTAAAAGAATTATCTTTTTTAAGAAATTTTCAAGACAAAATTACAGAACATAATATAACTAAATTAATTAATTTTAAACAATTAGCATTTAAAACATTATTAGAAAATATAAGAAATGCTATTGAAAAATTAGAAAAATGTAAAAATGAAATCTCATAACCTCTTTTCCTACCTCTATCTTCAAAAACCTTCTGAGCTACTTGAAGAGCATAAAAACTTACCAAAAAAATTCTTAATAAAATTCTGAAAAAAACCTACTGTTCGGGATTTACGAACAGTTGAAATTTAAAAAGCTGAGGAAAAAGTTAGGGTGATTTGAATATTTGCTAAAACCATTCTCCAATTTTTTGTCTTATCAGAGGATCGAAAAGAGATGAAAAAAATAGAAACAGTACAATTTGTATTGCGCTGATTTCAATACTATCCATTAATCAGTTCTCTCATTTGAATAATCGCCTGTTTAAGTCCTAAAAATACGGAATTTGCAATGATACTGTGCCCGATGTTAAGCTCTACTATGCCTTCTATATCGGCTACCGGTTTTACGTTTTGGTAATTAAGCCCATGACCTGCTGCTACTTCAAGCCCGAGTTCGTTTCCGAGTATTGTTGCGTCTTTAAGCAGTTTTAGTTCAAGTTCAAGCTCTTTTTTCAGTGTTTTTCTGTCCATGTTTTCAAAAACTTTAAATGGAGTGCTGTTTATATTTGTATTGAGTGCTAAATGTAAATTTGCGTATTTTCCTGTATGGAGCTCTATCATTTCGGCACCGACTTCGGCAGATTTGGTTATCTGTTCAAAATCGGGATCGATAAAAAGAGAAACTTCAATATCGTTATTGTGTAGTTTTTCAATTGCGTTTTTTATTTCTTTTTCGAACTTGATAATATCAAGTCCTCCTTCGGTTGTTACTTCTTCTCTTTTTTCCGGAACAAGAGTGGCACGATGCGGTTTTAGGCTACAGATTATATCAATGATTTCGGGATTTATTGAGCATTCCATATTTACGGGAAGGAAACTGTTTTGACAGATTCTCCCAGCGTCAAAGTCTGTAATGTGGCGTCTGTCTTCCCTAAGATGTATTGTGACCTGGTCTGCTCCGGCCTCTTTTAAAATCTGAAGTGCCATTAAAGGATCGGGCTCGTTAATCTGTCTTGCGTTTCTGATTGTAGCAATATGATCTATGTTTACTCCGAGTTTCATAAAATATCCTTTTTTAAAATTTGTTATAATTTTATCAAAAAGGAAATAAATGAAGTATTTTATCGGAACCGATCACGCTGGTTATGAAATAAAACCTTTCGTAATAGAGTATTTACAAAAAAAGGGAATAGAAGTAGAAGATTTGGGGACTTATTCTACGGACAGTGTCGATTATCCCGATTATGCTCATAAAGTAGCTGAAGCAGTATTGGCAAACCCTGGAACAATGGGAATATTGATTTGCGGTAGCGGAATTGGAATGAGTCTTGCTGCTAATAAGCATAAAGGTATCCGTGCAGCTCTTTGTCATGATCACTATACGGCAAAAATGGCAAGACTGCACAATAATGCGAATATTTTATGTTTCGGTGCGAGAATAGTGGGTCTTGGAGTGGTTGAATCAATACTTGACGCATGGCTTGATACGGAGTTTGAAGGCGGAAGACACCAAAGAAGGGTAGAAAAAATTGATATTTAACTGGATTTTTTTAACAACGGTTATCGTTGTTATTCTTTTTTTGACTTTTAGGATGTTTTATTATAAACATTTATGGGAAAAAGCCGAAGAGAGAAGAAAACAGCTTAAAAGTAATTTGCTTGATGCTGAAATATTAATTAAAAAATACCAAATACAGCTTCAAAGATCTTTAGGTAACTTAGAGCTTTTGGATGATGAAGTTACAAAGCTTAAAAACGATCTTAAATCAGTAAAAAGCAGAAATGCTCAAATGAGAACCGAAAACGAGCAGCTTAAAAGAAAAATCAGAGAGCTTGAAAACAAAATCGAAGCTCTACTCTAATTTAAAATTTTTGATTAAATATATTAAAAACAGCGGTAATAAAATTACATTTAACAAAAACTGCGCAAGATATAATGAAGCTAAAGAAATCAAAGCGTTGATAATATCAGCTGCGTGAGAAATATAATATTTAGCGTCTTCTTGAATCTGAGCCAAAGAATTTTTAGTACTTTCAATCGTATTTGAAAATTTACTCCAGAAACTTTCTTCTTTAATTTGAGGTTTTTCTATCTGCTTTGTGTAAGGTTTTAATTTTTGAACTGAGGCGTTTATATTCGGTGCGAAATAGTATTTGTTGAAATAGTATGAAACAGCTGCGCTAAAGGGCATAAATATTCTTAAAACGATTAAAATCAAAAGAATGTTTTTTAATAGTTTTGAATTATAAAAAATATTAATAAGAGCCAAAACTATTATGATTATCGTGAATGCAGGCAGTTTTGAAAGTTCATATATGATTTTTTCGCTTCCGAGCGACCATAAAGAAAAAGTTAAAAGGTCTGAAAATCTCTCAGTCGCATCATTTATAGGATCAAGCGCCTGACCTAATGCAAGGTTTCCTTCAACTCCGACACCTATTGTTAAAGAACTCTCCTGTATGACGGAAACTGCTGCGTTTATACTTCTTGTTACCGCATATGTTATTGCCGCTTGTTTGAGTGATTCGTTTAAGTATTTGTTTGTTATTTTGTCGTATAACGGGACGCTTATCACTACAATAATGGCAAACAACGATAGAATTAAGGCGTTTTTATCAAATTTCAGATTTTGAAACGGGTTTTTCATTTTTTCTTCTTAGGCCTGAATGCGCTTGGGCTTTCAATAAATGCTCCGCCGATTAAATCTATTGCGTATGGAATAGCAGCCCAGACCGCTTCAAGATTTTCTTTTATGGCTTTAGGTGAGCCCGGGAGGTTTAAAATAAAACTGTTTTTAACAACTCCCGCCGTTCCTCTTGCGAGTATTGAAGTCGGAACGTATTTTAACGAGTGCATTCTCATAAGCTCTCCGAATCCCGGAAGCTCTTTTTCAATCACTTCTTTTGTGGCTTCAGGCGTTACGTCTCTTGGTGCGGGGCCTGTTCCGCCCGTTGTAAGTATTAAAGAGCAGTTTTGATCAACCATTTCTTTTAAAGTGTTTACGATTGTGTCATAATCATCAGGTATCAGTTTGTAAACAATTTCGAATTTATTTGTAATATTTTCATTTAAGAATTTTTCTATTTCTTTGCCGCTTTTGTCTTCATATATTCCGGCACTTGCTCTGTCGCTCATTGTAACTACAGCTATTTTGACCATATATTCCCTTTTTGCTAATTATACCAATAACAAAAAAAATATTAAAATTTTGTTTTTAACAACGCATTGTAAAAACAATGAAAACAAAAAGAATAAACAATATATAAACAGACCCCAAGTGTCAATATTAAAACTTTTGTATAAAGCCAATACCAATGATTAAATAATGAATAAATTATAACCGTTTATCAAATTTTTAATGACAGTTTGTTATCGCAATTGGCAGGAAAAAGCAAAATAAAAGTGTATTTGAGCATTATTAGTGTCTGTCACTATGTTTAAGGTGAAAAATGAAAAAGTTGAAAAAGAGGAAAAAGGATTATTTAGCTTCGTAATCGATTCCTTCTTTTTCTTTAAGCATGTTGATAAGGTGTTGTTTGTATCCTTCTACCCATTTGTCGATGTTGTCAACTTTGATTCTTGCAACACCGCTCTCAAGTGCAGCTCTTGCAACTGCAACAGATTCGTCTACGAAAACTCTTCTGTCGAACGGTTTTGGAAGGATGTAGTCTTTACCGAATTTTAGATCCGCTCCGTTGTAAGCGTCTTTTACGTATTGAGGAACCGGTTTTTCAGCAAGGTCAGCAAGTGCTTTTGCAGCTGCGATTTTCATTTCCATATTTACAGCTTTTGCGTGAGTATCAAGCGCACCTCTAAAGATGAACGGGAATCCTAAAACGTTGTTAACTTGGTTAGGGTAATCACTTCTACCTGTACCGATGTAAAGATCTGGTCTTACTTCAAGAGCAAGTTCTGGTTTGATTTCCGGATCCGGGTTTGCAAGAGTTAAAAGTAATGCGTTTGGAGCAAGAGTTTTAACCATTTCCTGAGTGATACAATCAGCTACTGAGTTACCAACTACAACATCGGCACCTTTTAGTGCGTCAGCTAAAGTTTCAAGATCTTCATCGATAGCCCATGGTTGTTTATATTTGTTTAAGTCGTCTCTTTTTGTAGTAACAGGACCTCTACTGTCAGTTAGTACCATATTTTTAATTCCAAGAGCTTTGTACATTTCAGCAGCAGCAAGACCTGCAGCACCCGCACCGATTACAACAACTCTTAAGTCTTCAAGTTTTTTACCTTCAAGTTTGCACCAGTTGATAATTGCCGCAGATGAAATAATCGCAGTACCGTGTTGGTCGTCGTGGAATACAGGAATGTCACATCTTGCCTGAGCGTCTTTTTCAATATCGAAACATTTAGGAGCTTTAATATCTTCAAGGTTGATTCCACCGAATGTCGGAGAAATTGCTTCTACGATTTCAACGATTTTTTCAGGATCTCTTTCTTTTAACATAATGTCATATGAATCGATAAATGCGAATTTTTTGAATAATACCGCTTTTCCTTCCATAACAGGCTTACCTGCAACAGGTTTAAGAGTTCCAAGTCCAAGTACTGCAGTTGAATCAGATACAACAGCTACAAGATTTGCTTTGTTTGTATATTCATATGCAAGGTTTTCGTCTTTGTCGATTTCAAGACAAGGAACTGCAACACCTGGAGAGTAAGCAATTGAAAGGTCTCTACTGTCTCTTACTGGTTTTGTTACTTCAATTGCAATTTTACCAGGGACAGGTTTAGCGTGATATTCTAACGCCTCTTCTTTTGTAAACATTGGTTTTGACATTTCGTCTCCTTTTATATTTTTGTTACAATTATATTCAAAAGTTACAAATATTTACAATTTTTATATTTTTTAAACTGTAAAGTGTTACAAATCGTAAAGGAAATGAATGATAATAGATACTCATACACATTTAGATAATCAAAAATTTATCGATGATGTCGATGATGTCATAAAAAGAGCAAAAGAGCACGGTGTTGGAAAATTTATTATTCCGGCTGCGGATCCAGCTGATTTACCAAGGGCGATAGAGCTGGCGGATAAGTACGACGAAGTTTATTTTGCGGTAGGATTCCATCCGGTGGATATAGATAAATATGACGAAAAACTGATTACATGTTTTATAAACCATCCAAAATGTGTGGCGGTAGGTGAAATAGGTCTTGATTATCACTGGGTAAAAGAAGAGGAGAAACGTCAAAAACAAATAGAGATGTTTCACAGACAAATAGAACTTGCAAAAGAGTATAATAAACCTATAATAGTACATATAAGAGAAGCAACGGAAGACAGTCTGAAAGTCCTTGAAGAACATCCGGAAATCAACGGTGTACTTCATTGTTATAATGCGGCAGAGCAGCTTTTGAAACTAAAAGACAGGTTTTATTACGGAATAGGCGGGGTTATTACATTTAAAAACGCTAAAAAGCTTATAAATGTATTTCCTAAGATTCCGAAAAACAGAGTTGTTATAGAAACCGATGCACCGTATCTTACGCCGCATCCTTTCAGAGGAAAAAGAAACGAACCAATGTATACGATATACGTAAGAGACAAAATAGCCGAACTTTGGAATATGGATCCTAAAGAAGTGGAAGAAATTACGACAAAAAACGCAAAGGAATTATTTAACATATGAAAAAGATACTTTTATTATTTTTATCAATAATGTTTTTGTTTGCCGATATTTTAAACAATAAAAATTTAGAAGTATTGAACGCACTTAATATTAATGAAGGTTTTATTGAAAATAGAGGTTTACAAAAACTATATAAAATATACTCGAAAAAGAAAAAAGAGTATTTTTTAAATGTATTAGAAAACGGATACGATTATTTGCCGCTTATTAAACAGTCTATTTTAAAAAGCGACGTTCCAAAAGAGCTGATTTCAGTGGCTATGGCCGAGAGTTACTTAACGACATCGGCCAAATCGCATAAAAAAGCGATAGGTTTATGGCAGTTTATGCCAAGAACAGCAAAAAGATACGGACTTAAGATCGATGAATATGTAGATGAAAGAAAAGATCCGATAAAATCAACTGAAGCTGCAGTTGAGTATCTTAGCTATTTACATAAGTTTTTTGGAAAATGGTATTTGGCGATTATGGCGTATAATGCCGGTGAGGCGAGAATTGTTGAAGCTGTCGTAAGGGCTAAGATTGATAAATTATGTAGTAGCATGGGTAAAAGAAAATGTAAAAAAGATAAAACTATAGAACAATACAGACAAATTGTCAGGGATTATCAAAGAAGGGGCAGATACGCTTTCGGGAAACTTTATAAACTCTATAAAAAATTAAACAATATCCCAATTAATCTTAGTGAACTAATGAAGTTTCAAAAAGGTCTTTCAAGACAATATCTTCCGAAAGAAACAAGAAGGTATATATTAAAAATTTTGGCAATGTCGTTTTTATTTAACAGTGATGATTTTATTCAATATACAAACGCTTATCTTTTAAACAGCGGAGTAATTTCTGATTTGAAGCCGGTTGAAGTTCCTCCGGGAACATCGCTTTATTATGTAAGTAAAATTTTAAATGTTCCGTATAGGGAAATAAGAAAATATAATTTGCATTTAAATTATTCCTTTTCACCGCCGTATAAATATTATATTTATATTCCGTATAAAAAATTAGCAGAGTTTAAATTGAAATTTCATCCTAAACGATTCTTTATGGTCTATAAGGTTAAAAAGGGTGATACGTTAAGTAAAATTGCAAGTAAATATGATACTAAAGTAAGAATTATTAAAGATTTTAATAAAATAGGGCGATTTTTACGTATAGGTCAAAAACTTGTTATTCCACTGAATAGTATCTATGTAAAATATAAAGTTAAAAAAGGCGATTCCCTAAGAAAAATAGCAAGAGAGTTCGGTATAGACTATAAAAAACTCATAAAAGTAAACGAATTAAAAAATACTACTATAAGAGTAGGGCAAATATTAAAAGTACCACAAGGACTTAAATGAGAAAAGTAGTATTGTCTTTTGTCTTGTTGTTATTGTTTACGGGTTGTACACAAAGGTATGTAACTGAAGTTTATGAAACTCCGGGTGTGAAAAAAAGTACACAAAAAGCTTATAGCGTAAACGGTAGTGTGTATTATCCTAAAAGTACGGTTCCTCTTGGTTGGAGCCAAAGAGGTATTGCGAGCTGGTACGGACCTAATTTTCACGGTAAGTACACAAGTAACGGAGAGATATACAATATGTATGCTTTTACCGCTGCTCATAAAACACTTCCTATGGATACTATGGTAAAAGTCACTAATCTAAATAACGGAAAAAGCGTAATTGTCAGAATTAATGATAGAGGACCGTTTGTTAGAGGAAGAATTATTGACTTGAGCTACGTGGCCGGTAAACAGATTGGGCTTGACAGAACCGGAACAGCGCCTGTTAAAATAACCGTGATAGGATTCAAAGGTAAAAATTACGTGACCGGATATATGATCCAAATCGGAGCGTTTTTAAGAAAAGGCGGGGCTGAATTTACCGCTAAAAAATACAGAGACTTAGGGTATAATACGAAAGTATTAAAAAGAGGAGATTTTTATAAAGTTTTCATAGTCGGATTTAAATCTTATTCAGATGCGAAAAGATTTAAACTGTCTCATAAATTAAACGGATTTATTGTAGGAGATTAATATGACTGAAATAAGAAGAGAAACTAAAGAGACGAAAATAGAGGTAAAACTTGAAATAAACGGAAGCGGAAAGTCTAATATTTCCACTGGTGTCGGTTTTTTTGATCATATGCTTGAGGCTTTGGCAAAACACAGCGGAATGGATTTGGAAGTCTTTTGTGACGGTGATATTTATGTGGATTATCACCATACTGTAGAAGATGTCGGAATAGTATTGGGAGAAGCGCTTTTTAATGAAGTTTATCCTGTTCAAAATATTGAAAGATATGCTAATGCTGTAGCAATACTTGACGAAGCAGCTGTAGAAGTTGATTTGGATATCGGAGGAAGGCCTTATCTGGTATATGATTTACCAAGAGAAGGTATGATTAAAGATTTTGATATGGAACTTGTAGAGGAGTTTTTTAAATCTCTTGTTTTCAATTTCAAAATTGCAGCTCATATTATTTATAAAAGAGGAACAAACAAACACCATATTGTTGAGAGTGCTTTTAAATCTTTTGCGGTTGCTTTAAGAAGGGCGCTTTCTTACAGAGAAAGCGGAATACCATCAACTAAAGGGATCATTTAAATGATAGAGCTTATTGTTATTGATGTGGACGGAACGCTTACTGATGGAAAGATATATTATTCAAACAGTGGGGATGAGATTAAGGCTTTTAATATTAAAGACGGTCTAATGATTAAAAGCTGGAATACACTGGGTAAAAAAAGCGCAATTATTACAGGTAGGGTTTCCAATATAGTAGATAGACGCGCTAAAGAACTTGACATCACGTTTGTAAAACAGGGTGTAAGAAACAAAAAAGAAGTTTTAGATTCGATAATAGAAGAGCTTGGTATCAGTTATTCGGAAGTTGCCGTAATTGGAGACGATATGAATGATTTATCTATGCTTAGTCTCGTGAAAAAATCTTTTGCGCCTTATGATGCCAATCCATATATTTACGATTTCGTAAACTTTCCTTTGAAGAAAAACGGTGGTGAAGGTGCGGTTGCTGAAATGATAGAAGTGTTGCTAAAAGAAGAAAAATTGTATGATAAGTTTTTAGCGCTATGGTAAAAGTTTTATTTTTTTTGTTGTTAGTATTCGGGATAATGTTTTATCCTTTAATTATTTCAGGGAATGTGAATTATAAATCATCTGTAAAAGTGAAACCTAAAAAAGTTGCTGATGTAACTTTGGAGAACGGGAAGTTTTTTATATATAACAATGAATTGGAAAAAAAAGGGGACTTTAAGGTTTTGGATATATATAAAAAAGGGTATGTCGCTTTTTATTTAAATGCTTTTGATGTTATCAAAAATGAAAAATACCGTTCATATAAAACTGTGTTTAAAAACAAATATATTACAGGGTATGATGTATGGTACAAAAACAAAGACATAGAGCTAAAAACAAAAAAAGCAATATATAATAAAGACACCAAAATATTAAACGGCGGAAAGTTCGAATTGTATTCACAAGATTTTAGAGGTTTTGGCGGAAGTTTTAAAATAGACAATAAAAAAGATTTATATGCCGAAAATATTACATATTACATAAAGGTTGAAAAATGAAAAAAATTCTTTTTGTTTTAATGTTTTTATTTATTTGTGTAAACGCGGAAGAGCTGAAAGTTACAAGTAAATATTTTCATTATGATATGGCTAAAAAAGAGAGTATATTCAAAGGAGATGTAAACGCTACAAAAGGAAAAGACAATATATTGGCAGATGAAATGATTATATTTTTTGATAAAAATAAAAAACCATTAAAATTTATAGCGACAGGCAATGTAAGGTTTGTGATTTCTCTTGATAAAAACGCCACATATAAAGGTAGAAGTGACATACTTGTGTATCAATTACATAACGGTAACATAATTTTAAAAGGCAATGCTAAAATTGTCAAATTAGAAACAAACGAAAGTGTTAAAGGTAATAAAATAATATTAAACAGATTTACTAAAAATGCTGAAGTGACAGGTGGAGAAAAAAAACCGGTGGAAATTATTATAAAGGTTAATGAATGAAAGTGAAGTTTATAACGTCCGCACCTTCGATAAAAGAGGCGATTGAACCTAATTTTACGGAAGTGGCGCTACTTGGTAGGAGTAATGTCGGTAAAAGCAGTTTTTTGAATGCTTTTACCAATCAAAAAATAGCAAAAACTTCCCAAACACCAGGTAAAACAAGGTTGATTAATTTTTTTGAAGTGGAAGATGACGGAAAAAAATACGTTTTGGTGGATTTACCTGGATTCGGATATGCAAAAGTAAGCAAATCTATGCTTAAAGACTGGGGAAAAAACTTAGATGAGTTTTTAAAAAACAGATTTAATATTAAACTTTTTATTCATTTAAGAGATGCAAGACACCCTGATTTAGACATTGATAATAATGTTGATGAATATATCAATTCATTTAAAAGAAAAGATCAGCAGCTTCTTACGATTTTTACTAAAATAGATAAATTAAAACAGAGCGAACTTGCAAAACTTAAACAAAAATATCCTGATGCTTTATATGTATCAAATATGAAAAAAAGAGGTTTTGATCAGGTAAAAAGAAAGATTAACGAAATCTTATGGGGAATGTAATGAAAAATGTAGAAATAAAAAAGCCTACATTAAGAGATATTATAGATATACAGAGTGTTCTTGAGCCTTATGTTAAAGAAGGCGTTATCTTAAAAAGAGATGATGATGAGGTGGCTACAAATATTCGTTCATATACGTTAGTGTATAATGAAAAAAAACCTGTCGGTGTGGCTGCTTTGCATGTTTTTTCTCCTTTTTTGGGTGAAATTCGTTCGTTAGCCGTGGATAAAGATTTTCAAGGTAAAGGTCTGGGAAAACTGTTGGTTGATACGTTATTAAAAGAAGCGAAAGAGTTGGGGTTAAAAGAAGTTCTCGTTTTAACATATAAAAGAGAGTTTTTTGAAAAATTAGGTTTTATTGAAATAGATAAAGAAGCGATTCCAGATAAAAAAATATGGGCGGACTGTATAAAATGCAAATTTTTTCCGAACTGCAACGAAATAGCTCTAATCAAATATTTATAAGACTGCTGATAGTTTACTTTGTAAACTTTTTTGGCAGTTTCAGTCCTTTTTTTCCTATAATGTTAGGACTGTTTTTACTTTGTGAGAATTTTTTTATTTCTTTGATTTTTGTAATACTTTTTTCATATTTTCATAATTTTAGTCTATTGTTTTTTGTTTTAGTGTTTTTTATTAATAAATTTGTATTACTCGATAGGTTAAAAGATATTGTCGATTTTCATTATCAAGATGCCGTTGCTTTATTTGTGGTATATTTTTTCTTAGGCGTTTATTTGTATAATTTTGCAAATCTTGAAACCTTTTTGTTAATTGTATATTTGATTTACAATTATGCGTTTGATTTAATAGTAATAAGGCTGCTTAAATGCGAACTAAAATCGTATTAAGTATTATTTTGGTGTTTTACGCCGTATTAATATACAGAGTCTATGATTTAAGCGTTAAATCCAATGAAAAATATAAAAAACTTTCATTACAGAACAGACAAAAAGAAATTTTAATAGCTCCTGTAAGAGGAGTGATTTATGACAGAAAAGGTAATCCGGTTGCGTATAATGAATTAAGATTTGATATAGCTCTTAAGCCGCACCTGAAAAAAGAGGATTTAATAGAAGCTGTTCAAGAACTTACTGATACGTTGAATGATATAAACGCTTCTAAAATTTTGCAAATTTATAATAAAGAGAATTCACCGTACAATCATAAACCGATTGTGCTTTTAAAATATTTAAATGAAGATGTCATTTATAAAATCCAGCCTTTTTTGAGTTTGAATAATAATATAATAATCACACCGAGTTATTTAAGGAAATATCCTTATAAAGATATACTTTCCAATGTTTTAGGTTATGTTTCCAAAGCCAATGTAAAAGATTTACAAAGAAATAAAACGATAGAACTTACGCAGATTTCAGGAAAACGGGGAATAGAGAAATATTATGATGATATTTTACAGGGTGAACCCGGCAAAAAAGACGTAATCGTCAATGCAAAAAACGAAATTTTAAAAGAGGTTTCGTTTACAAAGCCAAAATCTCATACCTTAACCTTAAGCATAGATACAACACTGCAGAAATATATATACAATTTACTAAAAAAAGAAAATAAAAAAGGTGCGGTTGTTGTAATGAAAACAAACGGTGAAATCCTTGCCCTTGTTACTTATCCGAGTTTTGATAATAATTTATTTGTAAAAGGGATTGATTTTAATACATGGAATAAACTTATTCATGATATTTATAACCCTCTTCTAAATAAACCTGTAAGCGGTATATATCCTCCGGGTTCGACTGTTAAACCAGCCGAAGGACTTATAGCGGCTGCAAGCAGAAAATGGAACCCTTGGAAAAAAATATACTGTCCCGGATTTTTGGAAATAGGTAACAGAAAGTTTAGGGATTGGAAAGTAGGCGGTCATGGTGAGGTCGACTTAATTAAAGCTATAAAAAGAAGTGTCGACGTATATTATTATAAAATAGGATTACGTTTGGGAATAGATTATATTGCGAAAAACCTGCGTAAAATGGGCTTTGGAGAAAAAACGGGAATTGATCTTCCCAATGAAAAAAAAGGTATAGTTCCTGATAAAGAATGGAAAATAAAAAGATATCATCAGCCTTGGTTTATAGGAGAAACCCTTAATGCAGTAATCGGTCAGGGTTATTTTTTGGCAACGCCTTTACAGGTTGCTGTAAATACCGCACTACTTGCAAGCGGGAAACTGCCAAAGCCGTATATTGTTAAAAAAATAGATTCGAATGTTACAAAACCGGTATTGAAAGATGTACTTACAAAAAAGGAAAAGAGTTATTTAGGACTTGTACGAAGAGGTATGTGGGCGGTATGTAACGCTCCTGGCGGTACAGCTACAAACTATCTGAATACAAAAGTAACAATAGCCGGGAAAACGGGAACGGCACAGGTATATTCTATACCTCAGGAAGTTAAAAAAAGAAAAAGAGAAGACGAACTTAAATATTTTCACCGTTCTCATGCATGGCTTACTACTTACGGTCCTTACAGAAGACCGCAGGTTGTTGTAACGGTATTAATAGAACACGGAGGGCATGGTGGGCATGCAGCAGGTGGTATTGTGAGTCGGATTTATGATTATCTTGTAGACAACGGTTATATAAAATTACGATGAGATTAGAAATAAAGGTTTAAAATGGATAACATAAGAAAAAGCATATTTTTTAAGGTAGCATTGATAATTATAATATTACAAGCGGCAGTTTTGTTTTTTGTTGCAGTTTTGATACAAAATTATCAAATGTCTTTAATAGAACGATTAAGCAATCAACAACATCAATTTATTAAAAACTTTATAGAACATCAAAAAATAAACCAGACCGCAAAAGCAGTAGAGAATATAAAAGATCTTTTGGATATTTTAAAAGGAACTATCGGCTATTCTTTATATAACCTTGATGAAGAAAACCTTAAAAAAATAATCAAATCACTATTGAAAAAAGAAGTAATTAAAAGCGTGTATATTTATGATCAATCAACAAACAGTATCTATATCGCAGGATATAAACGCAACGGCAAAATTATTATTTCCAATAATATTCCGGATGAATATAAAAAATATTCATCGATTAAAAACGATATTTTTTTTAATAATGAAAAATTAGGTTATATTGAAGTTTATTATGACATGAGTGAAATTATAGACAAATTGAATTTTGAAAGGAATAAAGCCGTAGAATTATTAAATAAAAATTTTGCGCAAATCAATAAGAACCTTAAAGAAGATCAAAAATATTTATATTTATATTTCTTTTTGGCTACTATACTCGTAACATTTATCGTTGTTTTTGTTTTATTAAAACTTGTTAACAAACCTCTAAAAGAGTTGAAAAAAGGTTTAAAGAGCTTTTTTGATTTTCTTTCAAATCCGGGTAAAAAAGTAAGGCCAATTCAAATAACTACACAGGATGAATTCGGGGAGATAGCCAACTTTGCAAATAACGGGATTATAATAAGTTCAAAACTGCATACGGAACTTGCAGAGCTTATGAAAATAGTAGATAAATATGTTGCAATTGTGGAATTTGATGAAAAAGGAAAGATATTAAATCTTACTGAAGCTTTTTGTAAAATGGTAGGTTTTTCAAAAGATTATCTGCTTGAAAAAGATTTGAGCTTTTTTAAATTAGATAAAGAACTTATTGAAAAAATAGAAAAAAACGGAGTATACGAAACGGAAGTTCATTTATTTGAAAACATATGGCTTAAATCGACTTTTACAAAAAAACAGATTTCAATTAGCGGTATAAATGAATATGTTTGGATTTCATTTGATGTAACCTCTCAAAAAGAAGTGGAATTTATGAAAAACAATTTGGAAGTGATGTTAGACCAAAAATCTAAAGAAATAAAAAAACTGCATGAATTAACAATGGACAGTATAAAGTATGCTTCGTTTATTCAATATGCAATTTTACCTCCTAAACAGTTGTTTGATGAGGCGTTTGAAGATTATTTTATTATTTGGGAACCTAAAAATATAGTAGGCGGTGATATTTATCTATTTGAAAAAATAGCCGAAAACGAATATATTTTAATGGTTATTGATGCTACGGGACACGGTGTGGCCGGTGCTTTTATGACTATACTTATTAAGGCGATTGAAAGACAGGTTATATATAATTTAACAAAAGAAGAAATTTCTCCGGCTAAAATTCTTTTTGAATTTAATAAAAATATCAAAACAATTTTACAACAGTTTGATAAAACTTCGTCATCTAATGCAGGTTTCGACGGAGGAGTGGCGTATATTAATTTAAATACCAAAACTATTAAGTTTGCGGGTGCTAATGTTTCACTGTTTTATGTTGACGAAGGTGAAGTGAAAACCGTTAAAGGTGACAGGTATTCGGTAGGATACAGACAGTGTGAGATGGATTATGAATATAAAGAACATGAACTATCTTTTGAAAAAGACGCTTTTTATATTACAACAGACGGTTATGTCGATCAAAACGGAGGTGAGAAAGGATTTCCTTTTGGAAAAAAAAGATTTAAAAATATTATAAAAAATAACTATAATAAACCGTTTGAAGTTCAAAAAGAAATATTTAAAAATGAACTAAAAGCATATCAAAATACGTATGAAAGAAATGACGATATTACTATCATCGGATTTAAAGGAGCGAAATGAAAAAGTTAATTATACTCTTAAGCGCACTTTTTGTATTTGCCGCGGATATTAATATTTGTGACGATTCGGCTCAATGGCCTCCTTTTACATTTTATCAAAAAACCGACAACGGTAAAAAACTGACGGGACTTACGGTTGAGCTTGTTGATGAAGTTTTTAAAAGAATACACAAAACTTATAATATAGATTTGATTCCATGGAAAAGATGTCTGTATTTAGTTAAAAATTATGACAAAACCAAAAAATACGAAATGTTTATGGACGGTACATATACAAAACAAAGAGCAAAAGATTATTATTTAACATCTCCGATATATTCAACTCATAACGTGGCATGGTTTTCAACTAAAAAGTTCACAAAAGAGCAAATTAAAAATTTATTATTAAGCAATCCCGATAGTTTAAAATATTGTGATGTTAACGGATATCAGATTGAAATGTATTATAAAAAACTTGGACTGAGTAAAAACGTAAAAATAGACCAGGGTGCAAAAAGCTCATGTGATGTTTTAAAGAAGATTTCAAAAGGCAGATGTGATGTGATGATTGCTTCAAAAGAGGGTATTATTGGATATAGTTTAACGGGAAAATGTAATATACCTAAAGATATCAGTTATGTTAAACTGCCTGTTTTTAAAGAAACAAAATTTTATTTTTTTATATCCAAAAAATATCCTAAAGCAAAAGAATTGCTTTTACAGATAAATAAAGCTTTAGAGGAGATTAAAAAAGACGGAACATATAAAAAAATAGAAGAAAAATGGCTTAATGTATTAAATTAAGTATTTAGCAAATTCACTTTTATCTTTTTTTTCCGCTTTATATATTTTATCACCTACAATAACATCTCCGTTGTTTTCTCTTGTATAGCTTATTAACATATCGGCCGAAAGCTTTTTTATATTTTCTGGAGCATCTTTTTGTATAAGTCCTATAGGGCCTGGAAAACCTTTAGGGAATATTTTTTCAAACAGTTCACCGTTGTATTCTTTTAGTACAGGGTTTTCTTCAGCTTTTCTTGAAATAATAATTTTATATCCGTCTATGTTAAAATGTCTTCCGACTTTTAAAATATCTATTTCATGAGGAGTTAACTGCAGTGTTTTTGAAAAGTCTTTAAGTCTTTTTGAAAAGTTTATATCTGTTAAAAGACATCCGCCTCCGGGACTTTCAAAGTTTTCAAGTCCGTATTTTTTTGCAAGTTCTAATTGTATTTTCCTGTCTCTGCCGCTGATTCCTAAAAGTTTATCCCTCTCAACCCATCCTTCAATTTCAGGAACGGTAGGGGGAAGCAGTTTAGCGCTCAGTGGTCTTAATACAAGTCCTTCGGCATTTGCGAGTTTATTTACCGCATTAAGTGCCGGCAGTCTTTGGCTCATCGGTCTTTGTCCTACGACTTCACCGCTTATTATGAATTTGGCATCCGTTTTTTTCATGTACTCTTTTGCCACTCTTATCATGTTTGCATGGCAGTCGATACACGGGTTCATATTTTTACCGTATCCGTATACAGGGTTAAAAAGTATTTCTTTTATGTACTGTTCTTTTATATCTAAAACGGTCAGTTTGATTCCGAGTTCATCGGCAAGTTTTTGCAAATGTTCGGTTTTTTGTTTATTTGTTTCAAAACCTACGTCAATATAAACGCCTTCAATTTCAATGTTTTGTTCCTGAATCAGTTTAATGGCAAGGGCGGAATCCAGCCCTCCGCTAAATAGTGCTATCGCTTTCAACAAGTTCTCCTTTTTTCAACTGCAGTATTTTATAATTTAGAATTTTAAGCTTATGCATTTTTTCATCCGTCGGTAAATTTGATGTTTTTAGTTCAAGTACTTTTTGTTGATAATACGGAATTAAAAGTTTTATAATCTGTTTTTTCAGAGCTTCCATATTCAAACACAGTACATCTTCTCTTAATACAATATCAAGAAGTGCGGGATCGTCAAATTTTTCCTGATACACAAGAGAGAGTTCGTGTCTGTGTGTCTTAAACATATCCGGACTTAAATATTCCACAATTTCGTCCATTAAATGCGGGTTTTCGTATAATGTTTTAATAATAGAAGCTTCGGCAATTTCTATTTTTTTATTTCCGGTTGCCTGCGGCTGATTTGATCTTCTGATAAGCAGCAGTTTAGGTGAAATTTGTAAATACTGAGCCGCTTTGTTTACAAAGCTTTCTTGTAAAATTTCAGGAAGTGTAAATATGTATTCTTTAAGTTCGTCCAAAGCCTGTTTTTTTTGTAGAGGATTTTTGATGTCGTATTTTTTAATCGTATATTCGATTATAAACTCTAAAAAAGGTATCTGATTTTTAAAATATTCATTTAAATCATTGCCGCTTTTTACAACATCCGCAGGGTCAAGCCCTTCGGGGAAAAGTATAACCCCACCTTCAAAAAACGATCTGAATAAAAGCTTTGAAGCTTTCAAAGCCGCATTAATTCCCGCACTGTCGCTGTCGTATGAAAGAAGTATTTTTGCGCCCAGTTTTTGTAATTGCGGCAGATGATCCGGTGTAAGTGCCGTTCCGAGTGTCGCTATTGCTGTGTTATAACCGGCCTGGTGGAGCATTATCACATCCATATAGCCTTCAACGATAATAGCTTCTTTTTTTCTTAATATATGTTCCCTTGCAAAATTAAGTCCGTAAAACGTTTTTGATTTATTAAATATTTTTGTATTTGTGAAATTTATATATTTAGCGGGATGGTTTGTAATCGTTCTACCGCCCATGGCGATAATTTTGCCGCTTGCGGAAAATATCGGAAACGTAATTCTTTCAATGAGTCTCGGATATTCCCCGTTTTCTGAAAGCACTCCGAGAGCTTTTAATTCATTGATATTTAAATTTGCGTTTTTGAAAAATTGAAACTGTTTCATACTGTCCGGCGCATAACCGAGAGCGAATTTTTCTATTGTAGAATCGTTTATGCCTCTTTGTTTTAAATAATCATATGCAAATTTGTTTTTATACAGCTCCTGAATATAAAAGGCGTTTACTTTTTCCAAAATATCGGCTCTTATATTGCTGCCAGATTTTGTGTATTCAAGTTTGAAGTTATATAAATTAGCAAGTTTCTCTATGGCTTCAGGGTAAGAGAGTTTTTCTACATCCATTACGAACTTTATGGCATCACCGCTTGCACCGCATCCGAAACAATGATATATCTGTTTAGCGGGGCTTACTACGAAGCTTGGAGTCTTTTCACTGTGAAAGGGGCACAGAGCGGTATAATTGCTTCCTTGCTTTTTTAATTGGACGTAATTTCCAATAACATCAACAATATCTATAATACTTTTTAAGTTTTCTATCGATTCAGGTTTTATCATAACGAAATTATAGTAAAATTTTATAAAACCCAAAAGGTGATGTATGGATTTTAGAGACCCGCTTTTTAGTGTGATAATGTTTTTTGTAATAGTTTTATTAAGTGTACTTATCACTATCGGACTTGGAAAACTTAGAGAATATTATAGGGAAAAAAGGCTTGAAGAGTTTTTGAAAGATTTTGAATACATCAAAATAGAAAATTTAAAACTCGACGAAGCTTCTATCGACGCTCTTTATCTACTGGCAAAAGCTTATGAAAAAGAGGGTGATTTTGAAAAATCATTGAAAATTTATTTGTGGATAAGTAAAAACTTAAAAAGCAACGAAATATTAAGACATATCGCAAAACTCTATTACAAAGCGGGGTTTTTAGAAAAAGCCAAAAAAACAGCGTATCAGATACTTTCTACAAAGCCAAGAGATGTAGAGACACTGAAACTGTTGATACTTATAGATGAAAAACTCGATAATATGAATGAAATTGTAAATATTTTAGAAATATTTGAAGAATTGGAAGTTTCTTTAACAGAAGAAAAAGCATACGCACTTTTTAAATTAAGTTTAAAAAACGAATGTGACATCGAATTTTGTAAAGATGTTAAAACAATTGAAGACGTATATAAAAAATATCCTTTTATAAGAAGGGAATATTTAAAAGTACTGTTTTCGACTGATCCGAATAAGGCTTATAAAGAAATTCCCGAAGAAAAAATATACGAATATTTGGATTTGTACTGGCATAGAAGCGATATACCTTATGAAGAAAAATTTATGAATGTTTTAGCCGCTAAACATTTATGTGAATATGATAAAAAAGCGCCCTTTGAAATAGAGGTGTTAAAACAGTTAAAGCACAATTTTGCGGATTTGGAATTTGAATATGTATGTCAAAACTGTAAAAAAATATTTCCGCTTTATTCTACAAGATGTCCGAATTGCCATCAATTATTCAAACATAAAGTGTTGTTCAATATTGTTGAAAAGAAAGAATTAAAAGATATTGAGTTTTAGGCATACCTGTAAGCCGGGTTCTGTTTATGAGAGTATTTATCTCGGCGCACACCTTACGGTGCCACTCATGCGAAGGGTATAGATGCAAGGCTTTACCATCCCTTCTTGCTGCGGGGTGGGTTTACCATGTCGGAATATGTCGCCATATTCCCGGTGAGCTCTTACCTCACCTTTTCACCCTTGCCTGTGGCATAATGCCCATCGGCGGTTTTTTTTCTGTGGCACTTTCCCTCGTCTTTCGACGGCAGTCCGTTAGACTGACCCCTGCCTTGCTGCAGCCCGGACTTTCCTCTGGTTTCCCAGCACTCTCTCGGTATGCCTATATATAATTATATCATATTTTCGAAGCGCAAATATATTCGCAGTCTTCTAAAATTTCTGCATTATGTTCTTCACCTGCCGGTACTTTTAATTTATCTCCCGCTTTTAACAGATAGGTTTTTTCTTTTGTGTTTATTATCATTTCGCCTTTTATCATAATTCTTATTTCTTCATACGGATGTGTGTGCCAGTCGTAATGTGTGCCTTTTGTATCCGACCAGATAAATATATTGGTATATCCTTCTTTTTCAAGGTTTTTTATGATTTCATCAATATTCAATTTTTCTCCTTGAATTTTTTAAAATTTTACCTAAAATGCGAAGAAACTCTTGACATTAAAAAATAATTTTTATACAATTTCATCACCTCAAGCGATGGGCTGTCGCCAAGTGGTAAGGCAGCGGACTTTGACTCCGTCATTCGGAGGTTCGAATCCTCCCAGCCCAGCCATTTTTGACGCGGGGTAGAGCAGCCTGGTAGCTCGTCGGGCTCATAACCCGAAGGTCGCAGGTTCAAATCCTGCCCCCGCAACCAAAATTCAGGACTTTCACGCAATTCATAATCCTCTGAAACATATTTGTTAAATATATAATATTTGTCTATTAAAATATCAAGATCTTCTTCATCATTAAACGGATTATCAAATTCATCAAGTATTTGTTGTTCATATTCCCAAAGCTCGCGTTTTGTCATTTTTGTTAAAGGTTTTTGAGTTTTTGTAAGATCTATATATCTATCAGAATATTGAAGACCGATTAATTCATCATTATCATTATAAACTTTAACAGGTTCTTCTTTTTTCTTCCAAGATAATTTAATAACATCACTTGATTTTGTATAAATTTGCTCTTTTTTAGACCATACCAAACAAGATCCAATAACATCATCATTATAAAAAATCTCAGTAATCTGTCTGGTAATAGGTTCCATATAATATTCAATTTTTCCAGATTTAACTAAATATGATAATTCATCAAGAGTATACATTCCATTAAATTTACGATATAAATCAATTCTCACAAAATTTCTACTCATAGAAAATCTACGAATACCCCAACGAATATACCAAAGAGCAAGAGGAGAATATTGAAATAATTTAGTATTTTCAAATCTATAATCATCAATATTTTTAAGTATATATTTAATCATATAATTAACTGGATTTAAAATATCAGTTTCAACTTTTCCTTGAGGTTCAGGAAATAATAAAGAAAAAGAATCAATAAATTTATCAATATATTCATTAGGAAGATAAAACATAGCATGTAAATGAGGATCACCAGTTTTATGAGGCTCAATAACCTTAAAATACAATCTTTTGTTTTTTGGAATATCACGAAAAGCCCTTAAATTCATTACCTGCTTAAAATATTTAGACAATATTTCAACAAGATCCTTAGGAGTTAAATATTCATTATCAGGATTAAAATTATTATTTTTAACTTTAACTTCTTTACAATTAGATAATTCAATAAATTTATATTTATGATATTCAGAAGGTAAAGTTATAGTAATAAAAACAGGAACTAAATTTAAAGATTTAGCATAATTATA
This sequence comes from Nautilia profundicola AmH, assembly GCF_000021725.1. GTDB lineage: Bacteria > Campylobacterota > Campylobacteria > Campylobacterales > Nautiliaceae > Nautilia > Nautilia profundicola. Next base: position 1,091,306 of record NC_012115.1, on the reverse strand, counting down.
TTGAGAATAAATGCGGTGTTTTATTTCACTAATATATCTATGAGGATTAACATACCAATTACTTACAACCTGAGATAAAACAGCATCACGACCATCGGGCAATGTTATAAATTGATTATCAAGAAAAAACTTAGCCCGCTCAATTTTTTCAATAGCAAACTGAATATCATCTTTTTTTAATCCATAATCATATTTATATCTTCCAAACTTATCTAAAACTTCCATTATATTCATATTTTTAACCCCCTAAAAAATTTTGACGAAATTACTTTATAAATGGCCAAGAGGCAAAACATCACCCCGCTGCGGTGCGTCCTCACGGGCGCGCCTCGCGTGGTGCTGTTTTGCGAGTATTTTCTGCAAAAAAGTTCGTTGAAATATAAAAACTAAAACTAAGATCTTCAACTGATTTTTTGTTTTTTTGAAATAAAATTCCTAATATAGGAATATCTTTTAAAACAGGAACACCGCTATCTTCACTGATTTTAGTAACAGTTCTAAGACCAGCAATAAGATAACCACTTGATTTTTTGGTAAGCTGAACATGAGTGTTAAAATGTTTAGTATCTGTTATAGGCTTATCATTATCATAAGAAACGATACTTTCAACATAAATATCCATATCAAAATCAATAGATCTGTCAGTAATATATACATTTTTTATATAAATTTTAAGTCCGACGTCTTTATATTTTAAATCAGTTTGCGTTACTGGATTTCCGTCTTTGTCAGTAGTTACGGACTTCGTAACATAAGGTATAGAATGAACACTTTCAAGTGTATAATTTGAACTATCAATTAATAAAATAGTAGGCTTTGATATTGTTTCGGCTGCACCTTTTGAATTAAGAAACTTAATAAATGCAGAAAAATTATTCGTAATGCTTGAACTGACTACCGCAGTATCAGTAACTAAATCAAATAAAGCGGAAGAATGAAAAGGACTTTTGATATTAAGATCTGTGCCAATTTCTTTTGCTTTTTTATTGTTTATAACAGTAATAAGAAAATTAATATTTGCTTTTTTATAAGAGTTTTGTAAATGAGATATGGCAGTTTTTATTTTGAAATAATCAACAGGCGTACATGTAATTAATAATCTGTTTTGAAAAATTTGATATTTGTAATTAGAATAGAAATTCTTTAAATAATCTTTTAACACTTTTTTTGGAACATAATTAAATCTGATTACAAAATTTTCCAATTTAGGCTTTTCTTTTTTTTGTATTTTTTTGTAAATAAGAATAGTGGAATTGTTTATAATTTTGTAATCAAGTTTCTTTGATTTTAATATAGTAAAAAAAGCGGTAAGAATATCATTTTGGGTCATATTGTCAGTAGGCATAAAAACACTGAAATTTGTCGGAACTTCCTCTGATATAACAATGTTTTTATTTACATGATATGAAACATAATTGCAAAAAGTAGCAAAATCGGCTTGCTTAAGATCATAAGCAAATACTAAACTATTTGCGAGAACCAAAAGGTAGAATATTATCTTTTTCATCTTTTTTACCCCCGTAAGTGTTTTGATTAGGATTGAATTTTGATAGATCTAAATTTGTGGCAAGGTATATAATTTTCCCGTGACCTGCGGTAATTTCATAAAATATTTTTGTATCAGATATTTTTGGAAGTGTTTTTATTAAATAATATGAAATAGAAAACTGATTGTTTACAATACATTTCATTTTAAAACAATTTAACTGATAAAAAAACTGATAATCGGATATATCATCTTCTATATTTACATTATGTGCTTTTTTATTTGATATTTCAGAATTAGAATTAATGGGATTACGATTATGATCTGCAATATTATTTTGTTTATTAGATAAATGTTTTTTAGTAGTTTCTGTATGATTTTTTGAACAGCCAGTAAAAGAACCACAAGAAATAAAGTTAGAAACACCTTTATATAAAAAGAAAACTATAACAATTGCAAAAAATAAAGGAATAAGAAGTTTAGAAACAAGAGATTTTTGTATTTTGTTAGATCCTGAATTGTAAAGATCAGCTATTTTTTTATCAAATTTTAATTTCTCTTTTCCAACATAATTAGACTTATATTCTTTCCAGCTTGCATATAGTTTATATACAAATACTTTTGAAAATAATCTTTTTGAAGGATTAATTCCAATATACATATTTTCAACAAATGCAAGATATTTTCTATTGATGAGCGATTTGTTTTGAGTAATAAGATACATATCTATATCGAAATGCCTATGATAAGATAAAAACCTTAACATTTTAGGATCTACCTGTTCGGTAAAATATAAATGGCATTCATCTAAAATTATTAAAGAATGCTCATAATCTTCAAAAAGTTTTAATTTGCCTCTAACATAAGCGTCATAATCGGTTACCTGCTCACCAGTTTCTTCATCAAATAGTTCATTGTTTTTAAATTTTTCGGATAATAAATAATCCTGCTCAATTCTTTTTAATAGATCATCTAATATTAATGGCTTTACAAAGTCTTTTTTTATTTTGTCGCATTTTTTGAAATTAAGATTTATGTTTGTGTAGATCTTTTGATATTTAGGATTTTTTGAAATTAATTGAGTATAAATATAATGAACCGCAAAATATGTTTTTCCACTTCCTGGAACGCCTGTTATTAAATAAATCATTTTAATCCACCGTTCTTAAAGTTTCATTTAATTTTGAAGAAATAGTCATAGAAGTATTAGCAACAATTTTTGCAATTTTTACACCAAAATATGTAAAATATAAAGTTAAAAACAAAGCAAAAGCAGAAGAAAAAGCAGAAGACAAACCAGTTACATTCATAACACCTAAAAAAGCATTCCAAATAGAATTAATAGTAGGATCAGAAAAAGAAATATCATTATAAGAATTAAGAATATCGTGAAATTTGTTAAAAAGTAAAACAAAAAAAGAAGCTAATAAAAGATAAGCAGAAATATATAATGAAATTGCAGCAACAGTTAAAGTAGTAGCAGTAATTTTTAATGGAAACAAAGCAGCACTTTTGGCCTTACCGCTTGCAAAAAAATTAATTAACCAACCAATAGCATTAATAATATAAGCCATTATTTATCCTCCTTAGAAATAACTAATTTAAGAAAATATTTAATAACAAGAAAATTAAATACAACAGTAAAAAATATTGAAAGAAGAGGACGAAAAGGCAAAATAAAAGAACAAAAATCAACATTAAAATCTTTTCCAAAAATAGTAGCAGAAATAGGACAAGTAGTAGCATCAGAATTAAAAGCAGTTAATTTATAATTATCTTCATTTAACATTCCTGAAACTTGAGAAAAAGAATCTTTAATCTTAGTAATATCATCACCAACATTATTAAAAAATTCACCAAACTGAGAAATAAAAGAATCAGTATCAGAATCAGAACCATCTACAGTAAAATTACTATCAGGAGTCATGTTTTTAAAATCATCGAGTTTTTGATTAATACTATCAAGCCTCTCTTCAACACCAGAAACATCTACAGTTACAGTAGCAGTAGTAACATTATTAGTAACACTTGTAGTAGAAGAATCATCACAACCAGCAACACAATTAGGCCCAGCTTGAGTATTATCAGAAGTATGATATTTTAAAATACAATCATCACCATAAGTAGGATAAGTAATTGTAAAACAAACATAATCACCAACTGTAGAAGAAGTAACTTGAACACCAACATCTTTATAAATAGAACAAGGATCAGGACAAGTGTAATTATCAGAGGTAGAAGAATCAGTATTTGAATCAGTATCAGAAGTAGAACTATCAGATGTTGAATCTGATGAAGTATCAGTTGTATTTGTATCAGTAGAAGTAGTATTTGTATCGGTAGTAGATGTATTATCAGAATCAGTAACATTTGTATCTGTAGGTTCAGAATCACTTATTAAACATAAAGAAGAATTAAACTCAGTAGCAGAAAGAGTCAAAGAACCATCAGGATTTTCAGAACAATTAAAATCAGAAATATTAGAATCATAATTCGATTGACAATAATCTTGCAACAAAGAAATAACATCAGAACAAGACTTACAAGTAATAGTTACTTCACCAGTATCAGGATTACAACTTTCGTATTCAACAAAATCCAAAGAACCACATTTTTGAATAGCTTGCTGATCTAATTCATCAGTAGTAGGACACTCAGGAATATCCTCACATTGTTCAGTATCATAATTATAAGTTTGCCCATCAGGACAAATAATATTATTATTACTATCAATAAAATAGCCAGAACTAAAAGTATTACCAGAGTAATTATTTAAACAATAATTATAATTGTCGATAGTAATTGAATAAATTGCAACAGGAGAATCAGAACACTTAAAAGTTACATAATAATTAACACAAGACACAAAATTACTATCATAAGTTGGAAAATCTGAAGGAGTAGCACTATAACGAGTAGTTCCATCAATTACATAAGTATCACCAACAGCACACAAAGATGAAGACCAATCAATTCCATTTACAGTATAAACAGTTTTATAATAATCATTATTATATTTATACAAATATATATCATATGAATAACCATAATTAAACAAAAAAAACAATATTACTATTATTCTTTTCATTATTTATCCCTAAATAAATTAATTGCTGCAATAGGGAGCATTATTCCTATTGTTATAATCACAAACATTTGGAAAAAATAATCAAATGCAGGTATTCCAAGCATTTTTAGTCCTTTTACGTTTATCTCTGACGCCTGCTCGGCGGGAGTGCGCCAGTTTGCCTGTTTCTGATTTTTCTTAGCTTTTTTGCGGTCGCAAGTATCGGCTTACATAACTTCCTGACGGCGACCGCGAAAAAAGCTGAAAAATCCGAAACAGTTTCCCTGTGCGCTTTTATCTATAAAACCGCTCGTATAAAGCCGAACATAACTATAAATCCAATTAAAATACCACTTAATCCATAAAGAAAATTAGTTTGTGGATATGTTGTTCCGAATCGTGGATCTATAATTATGTCCGCCGTCCACTTATAGGCATACTGTTTAAGATCATAAAGATCATCAGTTCCAATATAGTCTATATCAGCTAACTGCTGGATAGAAGTAATACCACCATTGTCGCGATTATTTAATCTTTCAGTTAAAATATTATTTGCTTCAGTAGAACTTTTTAAAACATCATATAATGTGCGATAATCTGCATGATTAACAAATATAAGTGTCATATTTTCTTCAATATCAGTAAAATATACATCATCATAAGTGCCTTCAGCTAACAACAATGTAATAAAAAGAAAAAAGGGAAGAATGAGCTTTTTCATTTTCCCTTAGCTTCTTAAGAAAGATTTTGCTTTTCTTGCAAGCATTACAGTAATAGTAACACCGATAGCAAGAACAACTGCAGCTTTGAAATCAGTGTAATCAACAGTAATTTCACCACCGTAAACAGTGTCAGCAAAACTTGAAACAGCAGCAAGACCAAGAGTTAAAGGTACTAAAATTGCCTTTTTCATTTTTTCCTCCTAAAGTTTTTTTTGCCCAAAAGGGCTAATTAAATGCTTAATAAGCACTTAGTTAGTCCTTTTCAATAAAATTAAAAAGGGATAGAAAATAATTATTTAAAATAAAATCACGATCTTCTTTAGTGTTATAAGTCCAAAAAATATTTTTTGACCCTAATGTATAAAATAAGATATAATAATGCCCTTCTTTAGTAGGTGTGTCGGGAGCAAAAATCCCGACCACATGGTCTAAATTTACTGGATTATTAAAGTTTTGTTTATCAAAGATAAAATTCATTATTTACCTTTATTAATTGCAAGATCTAATGGATTTTTGTCAAAAATTAGATACTGCATATCAGAATTTGGAAACATATAATTTCCATTTTTCGTGCTTAAACTCGTATAAGGAATTGCAATATATTTACCTTTATAACCCATCAATGTAGTAAAATGATCAATAGGAAACTGAACATTCTCAGATACAGTAACAGGAAAACCTTCATTGTCTTGCAACTGATTAAAAATATTTACCAATGTAAAAACTTGAGAGGAACCATCACTTTTTTTTCTTTCTTGTTGTTTAACACCCATAATTTGTCCGATAAGAAATGTTGTCATTTTAAACCCCTTTAATTAAATTTTTTACCCCCGTTTTGCAAGGAGCAGAAGTCGGGGGTACAACTCCTACTCCTAATCTATCCCACCCAACCACCCAAAAATTAAAGAACGGAATTTAATATCCGTTCAGCAACTCTTTTACTTATTTCAGCTCTTGGATTGATATATCTTTGAGTAATCTCAATAGATGTGTGACCAAGAGTATATGAAACCTCTTCAACACTTAATCCTAAAGAATTAATGGCATAAGACGCCACTAAGTGTCTTATGTCATGAATTCTCATTTTTTTATTTATGTTTGCATATTGAAGTAATTTTTTAAATTGTTTACGAATATCTTTAATTTTTTGACAAGTTACAGAAGAAGGAAAAACATATTCAGATCGTGGACACTCAACATCATTTATAATTTTTTGTCTTAATAAAATATCTTCAAGAATATCAGTCATTTGATAAGACATAAGTTTTTTAGCTTTATTAATTTTCGGAGGGATAAAATATTGTTTGTTTTCAAAATCTATATGATCCCAAGTCAATGATAAAACTTCATTAAGTCTTCTTCCGTGAAGTAAAAAAGTAAAAATTCCTCTAAATTTTACATTTGGAAAATTTATTGCAGTATAAATAAATCTTTTAATTTCTTCATCAGTAAAATTAAAATAAATACGATTATCAAATTTTGGTAACTGAACAAATTCAAAAGGGTTTTTTTCACAATATTCATTCATTATTGCATATTTGTAAAGAACCTTAAATATATCAACAATGTTTTTAACAGTTTTTGGCTGCAGACCTTTATCAAGAAGTTCATTAACAAATAATTGTGCATCTTTGTATTTAAAATCTGTTATAATAATGTGACCATATTTATGCCCGAAGTGTGTTTTATAATATGATTGTTTAGTTCTAAGAGTATGTGAAGTCATTGTATGTTTCATTATTTCGCAATACTCAGCGAAAAGTTCATCAAATGTTAAGGAGTGCTTATGATTAACTTTAAAATTCATTTTAATAACCCCCGTCAAATTATTAGACTTTAAGTATTATAGTATAATAATTAGAAAAAAGTCAAGTAATTAGAATATGAAAATAGAAGAAATTTGCAAAAAATTCAAAATATCAAAACAAACATGGTATAACTGGCAAAAAAATAAGCCAGAATTAATTGAAACAATAAAGAATGGACTAAAAAACGGGGGTATTACAATAAATGGAAACAATAACATAGTAGGTCATCACAATAAAATAATGATAAACGGAAACGATATTTGTGCAGAAATATGCGAAGCTCTTGAAAAACTTCCAGAACAAAAACAAAAAAAATTCTTTTATAAAATCATGGCAGAACTTTATGAGGAAATGGAAAAATAATAAAAATAGGGGGTATTATGAAAAAAATTATTTTTCTAATATTAGGATCATTATTATTTGCAAAACTTTACACATATAAAATAACAAAAATCTTATATAATAAAGGAATGTATTATTCACCAGTAATTAAATCAGAAATAATACAAAGTAACTTGGAACCAAAAAATTTTTTAAAACAAATAAAAGCATTTAAAACAAAATTTATAGGATACAAAATATATCATCATAAAGAAAAAGATATATATTTACCACAATTTGAAATAATAAACAAAATAGAATTATACAAACCAAACAAAATAATAATAGATAGAAAAATAATTAAAAAAAACAGTAATGATCAAATAATAATTGAATAAAAAAACTAAAAAATATCATCAAAATCAGCGCAGAAAGGCTCATAACCCGAAGGTCGCAGGTTCAAATCCTGCCCCCGCAACCAAAAAAACTCTACAATTAGGTGTCTGTCACCAAAATGAGTAAAAATGAAAATTTTTGTCTTTTTTATTTTTATAACTTTTTATATCACTCTTAATGCAAAAGAGAATAACTCATTAGAGCAATTACTTGAAAACTCTGTAAAACTGCAGGCGCCTACAAGTAAATATAACCCTCTTTATTCAGTTAAATACGGTGAGTTTAAATACAACATAAAGAATAAATATTTCCAAATAAAAGATAAAAAAGCAGTGTTTAATATTTGCGGATATAAAAAAAGAAGTGAATTAAGATTTAGAAGAGAGTGGAAGGTTGAGAATAAAAGCGGTGTGTTTTTAGAAGTAAAAGTAAGAATCTTCCCTTTGGATTGTGATGAATTTACATTTTTACAGATTCATGCGGATCCGAGGAAATGTAACGCTCCAAACAAACCTCTTTTAAGAATCACATTTATTAGAAAGTTCAAAAACAGAGAAAATTATATATTTGCAATAATATATAAAAAAAACGGATATGAAAAAATAGCGTTGGGAAAATACACTGCTTTGATGAATATTAGAATTGAAGTTAAAAATAACAGGCTCAAAATTATATTTAACGGTAAAAATATTCAAAGTGATGTGGCATATTGGAAAGGGTATTACAATTATTTTAAATTAGGTGTTTATAACCAGTGTAAAGGCTGCAGTGAAGCCGTTTTTTATGATATAAGGACTAATACCATATTCTATCAAGATATAAACCATTAGGGGGAGCCAGATGTTTGGAGATAAGTTCTTGTTTTGAGAGTTGTTTTTGTAAATCCTGAACGGTTAATTTGTTTTCGTTTATTTTTAGTACAAAGTCTACAATCAATCTTATTTGCGCCCTTAAAAAACCGTTGCCTACTATTTTTATTACTGTGAAATTTTTATATTTGTATACGTCGGTTTTGTAAATTTCCCTGATGTAATTATTTACATCGCTTCCGGTTTTTGCAAAGTATTCAAAATCATGTATTCCCTCAAATTCTTTAAGGGCCTTTTTTAAAAGGGATATATTTATTTTATGAGGATAATATGTTGTATAATTTGCCGAAAACGGATTGAAATTAGGGTTAAGAATATATCTGTAGCTGCGCTTTTTAGCGTCGAATCTCGGATTAAAATCATCATTTACATTATAAAATTTCTTAATGTGAATATTTGGATGCAGTATTTTATTAAGCTCGGTTAAAAGTTTGTTCTGATTCCAAAAAGAGGGAAGCTTAAAACTTACGACCTGATTTAGAGCATGTACACCTCTGTCCGTTCTTCCCGCGTGTAACACATCGGAATTGATATTTAGTCTTTTTAATGCGTTTTCTATACTTCCTTGGACGGTTATTTTATCCGGTTGTTTTTGCATACCGTAAAATTTACTTCCGTCGTAACTGATTATTGCTTTTAAAATGGCGTTTTCCTTTTAAAAACTACATAACCTACAATAAAAAACAATAAACATATAAGAGAATTAACGGCAAGAGACGATGTGATTTTTGTCAATACAAGATATATGACTATAAGAGCGATAGCATATATTAGGGATCTGTTTTTATATATACGAGGATGAAAAAACGATATCGGGGGAATAAAAAATATAAGCGATAAAGGCAAAAGTGCAAACGGCAGATAAAAAGCGAAAAGTTCTTTAAATTTTTTAAAATATTCAGAAAATCTGAAAATGGAATAACTGCTTTTAGGAATTTTTTGATTAATCTGCATTTTTCCGAAATTTATAATTGTACTTTTGTCAAACGCATATACGTTACCTTTTTTCAGTTCAAAATTCAAATAACCGTTTTTATTTTTAAGTTCTGCGTATTTGGCTAAAATCAACTGGTTTTCTTTGTTGTTGTATAGGATGATATTTTCGTATGTTTTTCCCTTTTTTGATGAGGTAAATATATTCCAGTTGCCGAATCTTTGTGATATTTGGGATGTTTGGAAATTAAATTTTGCCGCTTGTTGTTTTTGGTTTTTAAAATTTTTAAATGCGACTTTTGCGTAAGGGATTGAGATAAAAAGTATCAGTAAATTTACGATTGTGAGCAACAAAGATAAAAACAAAAAAGGTTTTAATAACGTATAAGGTTTAACACCGGAAGAAAAAAGTGCTATTAGTTCTTGTGTTTCACTATGTTTGGCAAACAGTGAAACGGCGGAAATAAAAAATGATATAGAAAGAGTGATAAATAATACTTTGGGCAGTGAGAGCATATACATTTTAAAAAGCTCACCAAAAGTTATATGAATATTAGCAGTGATATTGGCTATGGAAATAATTATGATGATTGACGTTACCAAAAAAAGTATTAAAAAAATCATAATAAAAATCGGCCAAAAGCCGGAAATAAGATATTTTGACAGTCTATCCATAAATATTGCTCCACAGTTGCATAAAATAATCGCTGAAAATCCAGACTATGAATGTTCCGAGCGCTAAAAACGGAATAAAAGGAAGTTCGAGATCGCTGTTTTTGATTCTGTTATAAATTGATGGGATTATAGCAATCGCCGAACCTATAAAAAGAGCCACAAGTGCAAGTTTAATTCCTAAAAGCGCACCCATGGTACCGCCTACAATAATATCTCCTTCACCCATAGCTTCTCTTTTTATAAAATAAGAAACATAATATCTTATAAGGCTCATACCTCCCATCAAAATTAAAGCGTTTGTAAAATTATTCATTATCTCAGTTGAGGTGAAAAACGCAAGGGTAAGTGCTAATAAATTTAATGAATCGGGAACGGCTTTATAATCAAAGTCTATCATACTCAAAGCCAATAGGGTTGCAAAAACTCCGAAATTAGTTACAAAAAAAATATTTAAACCTGTTTTATTGTAAACAATTACGGCGATAAGCCCTGTTAAAACTTCTATAATAGGATATCTTATAGATATTTTCGCTCCGCAGTTGGCACATTTTCCTTTTAGTATAAACCAACCGATAATAGGGATGTTGTGCCACGGTTTTATTCTTGCTCCGCAGGCCGGACAAGAACTTGGAGGGTTTATAATACTTTTTTGTTTTGGAATTCTGTATATAACTACGTTTAAAAAACTTCCTATGCATATGCCAAGTAAAAACACAAAAATCAACTCTATATTTTCCATTCTCAATTCTCCGTTTTAATTTTTAACTTTATTATGCCGGTTTGCACTGTTTAGACGCCTCCGAATCTTCTTTCCCTTAAATGAAAAGATTTTATAATTTTATCAAGTTCTTCGGGAGTAAAATCCGGCCAAAGGGTATTTGTAAAAAACATTTCGGCGTACGCACACTGCCAAAGCAGGAAATTGCTAAGTCTTATTTCTCCGCTTGTTCTGATTAATAGATCAACATCTCTTGGCAAATCCAGGTTGTTTTGGATATTTTCTTCGGTTATTTCCTCATTTTTTTCAATCAGTTTTTTAACCGCTCTTGTGATTTCGTTTTTGCTGCCGTAATTTAATGCCAAAACTTGGGTCAGTTTTTTATTGTTTTTTGTTTTTTCTTTTGTAAGTTGTATTCTTTTTTTCAGTTTTTCCGAAAATTTTGAAATATCACCTATCGTTTCAAATTTAATATCGTTTTTTATGTATGTTTCAAGCTCTTTTTCAAGGTAACCTTCTAAGAGTTTCATTAAAAATTCAACTTCCATTTTAGGTCTTTTCCAGTTCTCGGTTGAAAAAGCATAAAGTGTCAAAACAGAAATTTCCTCGTTTTTTGCACAGTATTCGGTTATTTTTCTAACGGTTTCGGCACCTTTTTTATGCCCTTCTATTCTTTTCAGGCCTCTTTTTTTAGCCCATCTTCCGTTACCGTCCATTATTATAGCTAAGTGCATTTCATACCTTTAAATTGAGTAAATTTTCCGCAAAAACATATATCGGCTTCGCTTCTTTTTTATATAAAAAAACTTGCAAATCAAGTTCGTCTTTATAAAGTTCTATCAGTTGTAATGTAGCGCTATAAGGTGAATAAACGGTTAATGAATCAGTTGTGATTTCACCTTCCAATTCACCTAAATGATTAAAAATAGCATAAAATTTTACCTTGTTTTTAGAATATTTATATTGCATTAGGGCTTTTTTCTTTTCGTTAATGATTAAATGAAATATTTTTTGCTCGTAGGCCATTAAAATATTTGTAAAAAAAACAAATTCGGTTTTATTATTTGCATTTGCAAGATGTTGTAAAATTTCCTCTTTTGAAAAAGTGTGGAGTTTAAATGTTTTGTCTTTTTCATTAAGGAATTTTATTTTGTCCAATATCGTTAAAATTTCAGGAATTTCTTTTAAATTGCTTATTTGGAGTTTGGATTTTATTTCTTTGATTTCGGCAAAATATTTTTTTCCGACTTCCAGAGGTATACTGCTTTTTGTTTCAACTTCCCTGTTACCGAGTTTAATCAGGTATCTTATAGGATTTATTTCTTTTTTAACTTCAATTTTTACGGGCAGGGTGGCGTTGAATTCCTTAATACCCTCCAGTCTGTTTAAAGTTTTTAAAACTTTCCCGAGTTTAGATACGTTTAACGGCATCAACGAGCTTTAGAGCGATATTTTCTTTTGAATTCTGAGCAAAAAGAGTGCTGTCGTTTTCGGTTATAAAAATAATTTCATTTTCATCACTTCCGAAATCGTTTTTTGTAAGAAGGTTTAGACATATTGCGTCAAGATTTTTTTTCTTTAGGGCTTTTTTTGCGTAATTTATGGCATTTTTCTCATCTCTTTCGGCTTTGAATCCTACTTTTTTGAAATTTTTTTCTTTTAGTGATTCTAAAATGTCAATATTTTTTTCCATTTCAAGAATCATTTGTTCTCCGATTGAGTCTTTTTTGAGTTTACCTGGAGTATATTTCGGTTTGAAATCGGCAATGGCTGCGGCCATGATTAGATAATCAGGAGATTCGTTTAAAATTGCGTCGTAATATTCATCCGCGCTTTGTACGTGAATTTGTTTTATTTCTTTGCTGAGATTATGTTTTTTGCTTGATATGAGTGTAACGTCGGCACCTTTTATATAAAAGGCTTTTGCCAAGGCTTCTCCCATTTTACCGCTTGAGAAATTGCTTACAAACCTAACGTCGTCTATTTTCTCCACGCTGCCTCCGGCGGTTATCACCACTTTTTTGTTTTCCCAGAAATTATCTTTATTGATTAATCTTAAAGCTTTGAGATATATCTCTTCAGGATCGGCCATTTTGCCTATACCTTCGTCTCCACATGCTAAAAGTCCGGCGTTCGCTTCAATAATTGTGAGTTTTTTAAAACTTTCCTGTGTGGTTTTATGCATATACATATTGGTATTTGCAGCCGGTGCGAAAAGTACGGGAGCGGGACAGGCGAGGTATGTCTGTAAAAGCAGGTTGTCCGCAATTCCGTTTGCCGCTTTGTTTACGGTATTCGCAGTTGCGGGGGCTATAATATATATATCCGCCCATTTTGCGTAATCAATGTGATTAAGCTCACTTGACCAGTCTTCATTTTGCTCAATCAGGACTTTTTGACGTGTAAGTGTTTCAAAAGTAAGGGGGGAGATGAATTTAGCGGCCGCCTGGGTCATTACCACACGGACGTTGTGTCCGCTTTTACTGAAAAGTCTGATTAGTTCGCATGTTTTGTATATTGCTATACTGCCTGTTATTCCTATTAAAACGTTCAATTTTCTCTCCCGAAGAATTTATAATAAAAGTTTTTGATGATTTTAAGAGGTGCTCTGCTGATTGCAAGTGAGCCTTTTTTGATGTCTTTGTTTACCGTGCTTCCCGCTGCTATCATTACGTCGTCTTCAATTGTTACAGGTGCTATTAGCTGTGTGTCGCTTCCAATAAACACGTTTTTTCCGATTTTTGTTTTGTATTTGGCTTTTCCGTCGTAGTTGCATGTAATTGTACCGGCTCCGATGTTAGTGCCTTCATCAATTTCACTGTCTCCTAAATAACTCAGATGCCCGGCTTTAATACCGTTTAATCTGCTGGCTTTAACTTCTACGAAGTTTCCTATATGTGTGTTTACAAGTTCGCTTTTCGGTCTGATTCTGGCCATCGGTCCTATGCCTGAATTTTTAATAACCGCTTCTTCCACTACACTTAAAGCTCTTACCTCACTTTCTATTATTACGCTTTTTTTAATAACACAGCCGTTTCCTATTTCGCATTCTCCTTCAAAGCTTGAATATGCATCTATATATATCGTCTCAGGAAGATGCATAATTACTCCGTTTTGCATCCAAAAGTTTTTGATTCTCTCACACATTATCTCTTCGGCATGGGCTAAATCTTTTTTGGAATTTACACCTTTGAAGTTTTCTTCGTCTACCTCAATCGCTTTTATTGTTAAGCCGTCTTTTTCGACCATTTCGATAATGTCTGTAAGATAATATTCTTTTTGTGAATTATTGTTGGATAGTTTCGGCAGGTATTTGTTTAAAACGTCTTTTTTAAACAGATATACTCCGGCGTTAACGTAAGGGATTTTAAGTTCTTCTTCATTTGCGTCTTTTTGTTCCACTATTTTTTTTACATTGCCGTTTTCAATTACGACCCTTCCATATCCGTCAGGATTGTCAAGTTTCATTACGCTCATTACAATATCGGCGTCTAATTCTTCAAACTTTTTTAGCTCTTCAGCTTTAATTAAAGGCATGTCTCCGTTTAAAATTAAAACTTTATCACCTTTAATAGGTACTTCTTTTAAAGCTCCCCCCGTACCCGGAAATTTTTCCAAGTCTTGTTTGACAATATTTACAGGGTAGTTTTTAACAGTTTCGCTAACCTTCTCAAACTGGTGGTTTAAGACTATATCTATATTAGGAGTCAATTTTAAAGATTCTTCTATAATGTATTCAATCATACTTTTGCCACAGAGTTTATGAAGCACTTTTGCAGTAGAGGATTTCATACGTGTACCTTTACCTGCGGCTAAAATTATAATTTGGAGCATACAATTTTCCTTTTTTTGTTATAATTATAGCAAAAAAGGCTATTTTAATGGATTTAGCAAGCGTTATCGGGCTGGTTGGCGCGCTCGGTCTGATTATTGCCGCTATGGCAATGGGGGTGGGTGTTGGTCCATATATCGACGGTCAGTCGGTGTTAATTGTTGTACTTGGTTCTCTTATGACATTATTCATTTCCAATAAAATGGAAATGATGACGAAATTCGCAAAAGTTTTTATGATTGCTATCAAACCTTCATATCAACCTAATTATGAAGAATTAATCAAAAAACTCGTAGATTACGCTACACAGGCAAGACGTGACGGGATACTTTCACTTGAACAGGCTGCTGCAAACGAAGAGGATGAGTTCTTAAAAAAGGGACTTTCAATGGCTGTGGACGGCAATGAGCCCGATACAATCAGAGAACTACTTGAGATTGATCTTGAGCAGATGGATGCGAGACACAAAAAAATGGCCGCAATTTTTGATAACTGGGCCGGGCTTGCAGGTGCGATGGGGATGATCGGTACGCTTGTCGGTCTTGTTGCGATGCTTCTTAACATGTCGGATCCTTCAGCGATCGGTCCTGCGATGGCGGTTGCGTTGCTTACAACCCTTTACGGTGCGATGATCGGTAATATTTTCGGTACGCCGGTTGCGAATAAATTAGCACTTAGAAATGATGATGAAATACTTGCTAAAACTATGATTATTGAAGGTATTATGTCTATTCAGGCGGGGGATAATCCGAGAACCCTTGAAGCGAAATTGTTAAGTTTCTTACCGCCGGCACAAAGAAAGTCACAATTTGAATAGGATAATTAATGGCTAAAAAATGTAAATGCGAATGTCCGAAATGTATGCCTGGGTGGCTGGCTACATTCGGGGATTTGATGAGTCTTCTTTTATGTTTCTTCGTATTACTTCTTTCTATGTCCACGATGGATGCCAAAAAAGTTAAAGAAGCTATCGGTTCTCTTGCGGGGGCACTCAGTGTACTTGAAGGCGGAACACAGACTGAAGTCAGTCGTAACAGAATACAAAAAGCGACACCTATTGAAAAAACCGATGAAACTGCACAGACAGTCAATAAACTTTCTCAAGCTGTAGCTGAATTTAGACAGTTTACTGCAGGAGGTAAAGGACCTGCAATCGTATTAGAAGAAGGTGAAGAAGGGTTTTTTATCAGACTTCCAGCCGATATCACATTTAAACCCGGAAGTGCTCAAATTACGGATGAGGATTCTCTTTTATTCTTAAAAAGAATAGCTCTTATTATAAAAGAATACCTACCTAAAAATATTGAAATTCAGATTAAAGGGTATACAGACAATCAACCTCCTCCTCCGACATCACCGTATGCGGATAACTGGGAACTTAGTGCCGCAAGGGCACTAAGTGTTCTTAAAATACTTATAAAAGACGGAGTAAATCCGAAACAGTTAAGTGCCGCGGCTTACGGTGAATATCATCCTATTGCCGCCAACGCTACTCCTGAGGGTAGGGCAAAAAACAGAAGAGTTGAAATATGGTTTTTCTCTAAGAAAAAACAAAATCAAAATAAAATCGAGAAATCCGTGCTTGATAAAGTTAAAAAATAGGGGATAAATGAAAAAGTTATTTTTAATTCTTATTCCTATTTTTATATTTGCGGCAGCTCCGCAGATTCCAACAGTAAATCTTTCACTAACGGCGCCGGAAACGCCTAAACAGCTGGTAAGTGTACTTAATATAACAATTCTTTTAACACTTCTTGTTTTGGCTCCGAGCATTATACTTGTAATGACTTCTTTTGTAAGACTGTTGGTGGTGTTCGGCTTTTTACGCCAGGCTTTGGGTACTCCTCAGTCACCGCCGACTACACTTCTTGTCTCACTGGCGCTTGTTCTTACGTTTTTTATAATGGAGCCGTATGCCAAGCAGGCATATAATACAGGAATCAAACCGTATATGGAAGAAAAGATAGGATACGATCAGGCTTTTAACAATGCGGTGAAACCTTTTAAAAAATTTATGATTAAAAATACAAGGGAAAAAGACCTGGCTTTGTTTTTCAGAATCAGACATCTTCCGAATCCTAAGACCATTGACGATGTACCGTTAACGATACTCGTTCCGGCTTTTATGCTTAGCGAGCTTAAAACGGCGTTTGAAATAGGGTTTTTAATATTCTTGCCGTTTTTGATTATAGATATGGTCGTGAGTTCTATTTTAATGAGTTTGGGGATGATGATGTTGCCTCCTGTGATGATAAGTTTGCCGTTTAAGATACTGGTGTTTGTATTAGTCGACGGATGGAATTTGATTGTTATGGGGCTTGTGCAGAGTTTTAAGTAGGTAAGTTGTGAAGTGGATAAGTTGTGAAGTTGTGAAGATATAAATAAAGGAGTAAAATGACTTGTAGCAGTTTTGGAAAATGCGGAAGCTGTGTTTTGTGGGAAATGCCGTATGATGAGCAGTTAAAAATGAAAAGCGAAAAATTAAAAGAGATGTTCAGTGAGTTTGATATGCCTGAGATTGAAGTGGTACACGGAAGTGACGAGCATTTCAGGGCGAGAGCTGAATTCAGGGTTTGGCATGAAGGGGATAAAAGCTATTATGCCATGAGAAAAAGAAAAGAAGACGGAAGAGGGGTTATCCCGATAGAAGAGTGTAAAATTGTAGATAAAGCCATATATGATATTATGACCCCACTTTTAAAAGAGATAGAAAAAAACGATAATCTCAGGTTCAAACTGTATGAAATAGACTTTTTAAGTAATTCAAAAGGTGAACTTATTATTACGCTTATTTATCATAAAAAAGTGGATGAAAGCATTGCCGAAGATATTAAAAAACTAAAAGAAAAATTCAAAAACGCTGATTTTATTGTTAGAAAAAAAGGTAGAAAATACGTTTTTGATAAAAACTATTTAATTGAAGAGCTTAATATCAACTCAAAAACTTACAAATATAAAATAATTGAAAACACATTTTCACAGCCTAACCGTCAGATGAATCAAAAAATGATAGAATGGGCTATGAGAAATTCAGAGGACTTAAAAGGCGATTTGGTTGAACTTTACTGTGGTAACGGAAACTTTACCATACCTTTAAGTGAGAGGTTTAATAAAGTAATTGCAACCGAAATCAGTAAAGAGTCAATCGAGGCGGCAACGTATAACGCGGAAATAAACGCAAGAGATAACATTACGTTTCTTGCTATGAGCGCGGCTGAATTTTCTAAACTGTATAAAGACAGATCCCCGCTTATTACGAAATACGATTTGAAAAATATACTTATTGACCCGCCAAGAGCGGGACTTGATGATAAAAGCCGTGAGTTTGTAAATGAATTTGATAATATTATATATATTTCATGCAATCCTGAAACGTTACAAAGGGATTTAAAAACTTTGGCAAAAGGAAGAGAGATTAAAGCATTTGCATTTTTTGACCAGTTTCCTTATACCAATCATGCTGAATGCGGTGTTATACTGAAAAAAAATTAGAATTATAAGTGTTTAATTATATAAAGAAGAGTCAAATATTATGGATTTAAAAGATTTAATTGGTGAAATATTTTTAGTATTACTGTTTTTGGGAATTGCTGCAGGAGCGGTAATAGCAAATAAAATTCTTGATAAAAGGAAATAAATGAGAATCCTTATAGTGGGCGCCGGCGGCGTTGGAGGATATTTAGCAGGTAAACTTTTACAATGCAAAAAAGACGTTAGTTTAATGCTGACTCCTAAAACCGAAGAAATTGTTAAAAACAACGGATTAAAAATAATAGATGTTGAAAATGAATTTACTGTGCATCCTAATTTGAATATTAAAGGTGTATATGATGTTGTTTTCGTAACGACAAAATATTATCATTTAGATGAGGTTATAGAAAAAATAGAGCCGTTTATTGATAAAAACAGTATAATTGTTCCGATTCTTAACGGAGTGGCACATTTTGAAAAATTTAAAAAACTTAACGCCAAAATATTAAAATCATGTATTTATATACTTTCAAACAAAAAATCTCCGGGAGTTATACATAAAAAAACACCACTTTTTTATTTATGTGTAGAAGACGATAAAAAAATAAGAGAGGTTTTCGAAGGTTGCGATTTAAAAGTGAAATTTTCAAAAAATATAGATGAAGATATATGGAAAAAGTATCTTTTTATTTCTACATTTGCAACACTTCAGAGTTATTATAAAAAACCCACAGGCTGGATAATGGAAGAAAAAAAAGATGAAGTTGAGAAGTTTTTGGATGAAGTAGTTAAAATAGCGCAAGAATACGGTGTGGATTTGAAAAATGAAAAAGAAAAAGTTATTAAACAGGCTCTAAACATCCCTTATGAATCAAAAATGTCAATGCAGATTGATTTTGAAAACAACCAGCCTACGGAAGTAGAAGCTTTAACCGGGTTTTTAGCTGAAAAAAGTGAATTTATAAACCAATATTACAGGAAATTGCATGAGTGATATTTTCAGTAATAAAAGAACGCTTTATATTGTTATATTTATGCATACGCTATTTTTTGCGTTGGCACTAATGCTTTTATCATATGAACATAAAAAAAATTTAAACAATTACCTAAATGATTTATACGATACGAAATATAAAATTTATATGAACCAATTGAAAGTATTAAATCAACATACGGATCTTTTAAAGAGCTTATTAGTGGATGAAAAAGTTTTAAAAATCATAGCCAATGCTCAACGTGATTTTAATGGTTCGAGGGAAAAACTAATCAAACAGCTTTATCCTAAATATGAAATATTAAAAAAATACGGAGTTTATCAGTTTCATTTTCATCTGCCCGGAGGTATTTCTTTTGTGAGATTTCACCATTTGGATAAATTTGGAGAAAAATTATATCCCTACAGACCTTCGATAAAATATGTGCAGACTACATTAAAACCGTATCACGGATTTGAAACAGGTAAAATGGTCAGCGGTTTTAGAAATGTTTATCCGTTGATTTATAATGGTAAATTAGTCGGAAGTATGGAAATATCATTTAGTATGAAAAAACTTGTACAGTATATTTTTGAAAAAGAGTATTTGGCAATGGTGGTTAAAAAAGAAATTTTAAAAAATAAACTTTTTCCTGATGCATGGAGTAATTATAAAGTCTGTAAATTAAACCCGAATTACTACATTTGCGGGAATATATGTATACTTTTTAAACATTATCATAATATTGATTTTAATCAGAAAGCCAATATAGTTGAAAATAAACTGGTTCTGTCATATCCTCTTTATAATGTGGAAAAAAAACATGAAGGTTTCATGCTTTCGGTAATACCTTTGGATAAAATCGAAACACTTAATGAAATAAACAATAGTTACAATACGTTAATTATAATTGTGTTTTTGATTTATGTGTTTTTATTGGGCGTAATGCTTTTCTTGTATAATTACTCAAAAATGAAGAGAAATTCTCAAATAGATTATTTAACAGATATATTAAATAGAAGTGGATGTCTTTCTAAAATAAAAGCATTAGATGATTATTCGGTGCTTGTTTTAGATGTTGATCATTTTAAACAGATAAATGACACTTACGGGCATAATGTTGGTGATGAGATTTTAAAACGTTTTGTAGATGTGGTTCGAAATACGATTAGAAAGAATGATATTTTTTGTAGATGGGGTGGTGAAGAATTTGTTATTATTTTACCAGATACGGATAAAGAAACAGCAAAGCTTGTTGCTGAAAAAATAAGAAAAACTGTAGAAAATACCGATTTTGACAATCTCAAAATCACTGTTTCTATAGGTGTTGCACAAAAAGAGAAAAACTTTAACGAAACATTTAAAATAGCAGATATGAAACTGTATGAAGCAAAAGAGTTAGGAAGAAACAGAGTTGTTGCTTAAATAGTTTTCAATTAATTTTTTAGCTACAAGTGAATCTATCCTTCCGTCTTTTTTATGTTTGATTACGCCTTTTATCTCTTCTTCCACTTCTGCACTTGTATAACTTTCGTCTACAAATACTATTTTCCCTTCAAACGGAAGAAGACTTACGAAGTGACGTATTCTTCGTTGCATTTCTTCATTGGTTAAAGGCAAACCCACCACCAATGTATCCGCTTTATATTCATTGATTATTTTCATTGTGTCGTTTGCAGCCTGATTACGGTTTTTTCTGATTATTGCAGGTAAAGGTACGACTACGCTTCCGTTTGAAAACGCAACTCCGATACGTTTTAATCCTACGTCAATTCCAATAATTTTTTCCATGTTTCGGCCTTTTCTTTTATTTTCATTCTTGCGTTAAGAGGACTCGGACTTGGGAGATATAATAGAGAATTAAGAATTGAGAATTGAGAATTAGTCAAATATTTTTTTATTACTTTTTCTGCCGTTCTGGAAGTAACGGCAACTTTTTTAATATTTGGATAGCGTTTTAATAAACTTTCAATATCGCAAGGTTTTAGAATTTCGAGATTATCATCCCTTGAATTTCCTTTTTTTCTTTTACATTCACATACGGCATCCCAAAGGGCTATTTTGTGTTTTTTTAAGAATTTTATTTTTTCTTCTATTGTTTCGGGTTTTTTGTCTTTAAATACAATGGATAATATTTCCCAAAACTGATTTCTCGGATGGGAATAATAAAACTCGTTTTCAAACGATTTTATAGAAGGAAAAGTTCCAAGTATCAATAATTTACTGTCTTCAAAAACAACAGGTTCGAAAGGATGAGTTAATTTTTCATTCTCAAGTTTCAATTTTCATTCTCCATTTTCAATTAAAATAAACTTTTCCATTTTTAATTTCAACTTTTCCTTCGAGTTCCATTTCGTACAAAGTGCTTCCGTACTTTTGCAGCGCTTCATTTAGCGTTAGTATATTAGTGTTTTTTTCAATACCTAAATTCTCGCAAAATTCATCAATATCCCAGATAACTTCCGCCATATTTTCTTTAGCCAGATGTCTTGTTCCGGAACTTTCATTTATTCTGTGAGGCAATACGTATACTTTTTTCCCGTATTCTTTCGCCCACTCAAAACTTCTCATGCTTCCGCTTTTGATATTTGCTTCAGCAATAATAACAAGATTACTGATTTTTACTATTATTCTGTTTCTTTGTAAAAAAGTGTGTTTAAAAGGTGCGAAATTCATTTCGTATTCGCTAATTGCAAGAGGGTTTTCATATATATTTTGGATCAGGGATTTGTTTGATTTAGGATAAATTATATCCAAAGAAGAGGGTGAAACGAAAATAGTATTCGGATATGCACCTTCATGTGCGGCTTTGTCAATACCTAAAGCACCTCCGCTTACGATTACGTATTTTTGAGAAAGTCTTTTGGCGAGAATCTTTGTAATGTCTTTTGAGTATTTACTTGCTCTTCTGCTGCCCACAATTGCTATTTTGGGTTTGTTTAACAATTCTAAATTGCCTTTGTAATATAAATCAAACCCTAAATATTTTATTTTGTTTGTTTTCATTTGTTCTTTGATAATTCGTCAATATAAACTACATCGATATTTTTAAGAATGTCCGTTGAGTTTTTTAATGTTTCAAGTGTTATTGAGTGAGGATGTCCGATAGCAATGGCATAGCCTCTTTTTTGCGCGATTTTTACAGCTTTTTTTAATTGATTTCTAATATAAGTCGGATTTTCTTCATTATCTAAAAAAATATTTCTTGAATAAAGAGGGATATAGAATTCTTTTTGTGCTTCTTTAGCTTTGGAGTTTGGAGTGGTTTTTGAATCTACAAATCCCATATTTTCAGTTTTCAAAGCTCTGAACAGTTTTATCATAGCTTCTTTGTTTGATGTAAAAGTACTACCTGTGTGGTTGTTAATGAATTTGGCTTTCGGGAACATTTTTTTAATTTCGTCAATTCTTGAAAGAATGGTTAGATATGAGTCGTTAATATTCAGAGTTTTAGGTTCAGGTTTTTTAAAATGTATCGCCTGCATAGGTAAATGAACCATATAATGAGAAAATTCTTTTGCATAAACGGCGGTGTTTGGATGTCTGTTTGTAGGAGGAAAAAATGACGGAGTGATTTTATAAGGAATTTTTTTTATTTTTTTAACCTGTCCTTTAAATGATACATCGTCTATTATAATTACGAGTTTTGGTTTTTTACTTAGAGGGATAAAAGCGGGTTTTTCTTTAGTTTTAGGAGGTAATATTATAGTTGTGTTATGAGATTTTTTATAATCCATTATTTCCGAAGGGACGGAAGAATAAGTTTCTTTTTTTTCTTGTTTTTGTGATGATTTTTTTAATTTTTTAATTTTTTCCTGGAGTATTTTTATGCTGTTTTGTGTTTTTTTTAGCTCTTTTTCGTAATTTTTTTGTGTATAAATAATACCGATTATAAATGCACTTAAAGAAAAAATAATTAAAAGAAGAATATAAATAATATATTTTAAATTAAAAGACTTTTTTGAAGTCTTTTTCTTTTTACGAGTTTTTTTCATTTGTTAAGAATTATTTCCACTTCTAAAGTTTCAATATCTTGGTTTGAATTTGATTTAATATGTACGTCTTTAACGTTTAAATATTTTTTTACCACATTGATTAAATCTTTTTTCATTTCATCCAAGTTTTCTATTTTTGTATTTGCTCTTTCATAAGCGAGCATCATCATAAGTCTATCTTTTGCCACGTCTTTTGATTTTTTCTTTTTGAATATGTCAAAAAAACTCATTTGAAAAGTCCTTTTAATTTGCCTAAAAATCCTTTTTTAGTGCTTAAGTCTAAAAATTCAACATCTTCACCCTCGATTCTTTTAGCGATTCTTCTGAATGCTTCACCGACAATTGATTTTTCATTTAAGGCAATAGGTTCACCCAGGTTTGTAGATTTTACTATATCTTCATCATCTGGAACCACACCTATAAGAGGAAGTGCAAGTATGTGAAGTACGTCGTCGATTGAAAGCATTTCACCTTTTTCTACAAGTTCCGGTTTTATTCTGTTTACGATAATATGTTTTTGTACTTCTTCACCTTCCTGGGCTTTTTTGCTTTTTGCATCAATGATACCTATAACCCTGTCGGCATCTCTTACTGAAGATATTTCAGGAGTCGTAACTATAAGTGCTCTGTCGGCAAGGTATATTGAATGCTCAAATCCGCTTTCAATACCTGCAGGAGAGTCGATAAGAATATAATCAAAATCTTTTTTTAATTCTTCTACAAGATTTTCAACTTTTTCTTTGTTAAGTACGTTTTTATCTTTAGTCTGACTTGCAGGCAGAAAATGCAGGTTTTGTGTTCTTTTGTCTTTGATGATAGCTTGTGCAAGATTACAATGTCCTTCCATTACGTCGACAACATCATAAACAATTCTATTTTCAAGTCCTAAAATCATATCAAGGTTTCTCAGCCCTATATCAAAATCAACCGCTACGACTTTTTTACCGAGTTTTGCAAGCGCTGTTGCAATATTCGCAGTTGTTGTAGATTTACCAACTCCGCCTTTTCCGCTTGTAATTGTAATAACCTGTGCCAAATTAACTCCTTTGTGTGACTTATAAAATCTACATTGTAAACTTTATAAGTCCCAAAAAGGGAGAAAATTAGTTTTTAGTAGGATCTACGATTTTGTTTTTAGTAATCCAAGGCATCATTTCTCTAAGTTTTTTACCTGTTTGTTCAAGAAGGCTGTTTTCTGTAAGTTGTCTTTCAGCGTTCATTCTTACATAACCTGCTTTTCTTTCAAGAATGAAATCTTTAGCAAATTTACCGTTTTGAATTTCAGTTAAGATTTCTTTCATAGCTTTTTTGCTTTCTTCTCCGATTACTCTCGGTCCACTTACATAATCACCGTATTCAGCAGTGTTTGAAATAGAATATCTCATATTTGCCATACCACCTTCATACAATAAATCAACGATAAGTTTTAATTCGTGTAGACATTCAAAGTATGCCATTTCTGGTGCGTATCCAGCTTCTGTAAGTGTTTCGAACCCGGCATTGATAAGTGCTGTAACACCACCGCAAAGTACTGCCTGCTCACCGAAAAGGTCAGTTTCTGTTTCGTCTTTGAACGTAGTTTCGATAATACCTGTTCTTCCTCCACCGATTGCACTTGCGTAAGATAATGCTAATTTTTTAGCTTCTTCACCGCCTTGGTATACAGCGATAAGATCCGGAATACCACCACCTCTTACGAATTCGCTTCTAACTGTATGCCCTGGTGCTTTTGGAGCCACCATGATTACGTTTAAATCTTCTCTTGGTTTAATTTGACCGAAATGGATGTTGAATCCGTGACCGAATGCGATTGTCGCACCTTTTTTAAGGTTTGGTTCGATTTGAGAATAATAAATATCCGCTTGAATTTCATCCGGAAGTAAAATCATTACTACATCAGCTTCTTTTACAGCTTCATCAACAGGTAATACTTTAAATCCTTGAGCTTCAGCTTTTTCCCAAGATTTGCTACCTTTTCTAAGACCAACAACAACATCAACACCGCTGTCTCTTAAATTAAGAGCGTGAGCGTGTCCTTGAGAACCGAATCCTATCATTGCTACTTTTTTGCTTTTGATTATGCTTAAATCACAATCTTTATCATAATAAATATTTAGTGACATATTAAATCTCCTTTTTTTTGGAATTATAGCAAATAATTTGTTATAATTGATTGTTTTGATAAAGGAGTTTTTGTATGAAGAAAATATTGGTGTTGGTTATATTTTTTAATTTTCTTTTTTCAGGACAGGATGATTTAAAAAACAAATCTTTGATCGAGCTGTTTAACCAGAAATATTATACATATATTTGCGATAAAAGATGGAAATTCATTAATGAATACAACAATAAAAGAGAAGATCTGCTTTCATTGGTTGCTTATTCATGTTTGAAAAAAAGATACATAACACCGGCATTGGATTTAGCAAAAGTATTAAAAGTAACAAAAGAGGGTAGAAAGAACGCCACATATATAGTTACTTTGTTTTTAATGAAAAAACTAATCATGCAGTTATTAAACGATGATTTAAATATGGGTGATATTAAATTGCCTACTATTAATGATAACGAATTGGGAAGACTGTTTAAATATATTCAAGATGGTGATTATGAAAAAGAAGGTAACTCAATTATAATTAATCTGCACAATAAAAAATATAAAATATGGATGACAAAAAGAAACAATATAGTGATTGATACATTAATTAACGGTCAGTTAGAAAAAAGGGAGTATTACTGGTGAAAGCGGAAGAAAAATGGCTTCAAAACAAAATAATTTCTGAAGAGCAATATAAAAAAGCCTTAGAATATCAAAAAGAGCATCCTGCTAAAAAGTTTGTTGATATTTTATTTGAGCTTGGATTTATTTCTAAAAAAGAATATTTGGAACATGTTTCTAAGCAATTAGGTTTAAGATACATTGATGATTTGGAACATGTGAGACTTAGAGATATTAAAATCCCTGTAAATATCTTAAAACAGACACTGGCAGTTCCTGTTGAAGTGAAATACGATAAAGTCGTCGTTGCAATGGCTGATCCGCTTGATTGGAACGCACAGGCTTTAATTAAAAGATTTTTCCATGATAAAAATCTTGAAATAGTTTTAGGTTTTAAAGACGATATCAGAAAAATAATAAGAAAAGTAGAAGATAGGGAAAAAGTAAGAGAAATACTCAACGATATTAAAAAAGAGTTAAAAGGTCAGGAAATTAAAGGCGACGAATCGGCAATAATGAGGCTGATTAAATATATCATAGTTAGCGCCATAGAAAGAAACGCAAGTGATATTCATATAGAAGCGGAAGAGGGAGAAGCGGAGGTAAGAATAAGAATCTTCGGAACGTTATATGAATTTTTGGATTTTGACGAAGAAATATTTTATGCAATAAACTCAAGAATAAAACTTCTTGCAAATTTGGATGTAAGTGAAAAAAGAAAGCCGCAGGACGGTTCGTTTTCTATGCAGTTCGGAAAAAACAAATTTGATTTCAGGGTGTCGACACTTCCTACGATTTGGGGTGAAAGTATTGTTATTAGGATTCTTGATAAAAGAAGTATATTAAAAAGAATTGATGAAATAGGTATTAGCGATAAAAATTTAAGTCTTCTAAAAAAAGCGCTTTCACAGCCTAACGGTATTTTCCTTGTAACAGGTCCTACCGGAAGTGGTAAATCTACAACGTTATATGCAGCACTTAATGAAATAAACAGTACAGATAAAAAAATAATCACGGTTGAAGATCCTGTAGAATATAAACTTAAAGGGATTCAACAAGTTCAGGTTAATCCGAAAGTTGGATTGACTTTTGCCGGTGCTCTTAGAAGTATATTAAGACAGGACCCGGATATTATCATGATCGGGGAGATAAGGGATCTTGAAACACTCGAAATTGCTATTAAAGCGGCAATGACCGGTCACTTGGTTTTATCAACATTACATACAAATGATGCAGTAAGTGCAATTAACAGAATGATAGATATGGGGGCTGATTCTTTTTTGGTAGCTACTGCTTTAATTGGGGTGGAAGCACAAAGACTTGTTAAAACAATTTGTCCTTATTGTAAAACAACATACAAACCTGCCGATGTATATCTTGAACCAATTAAAAATATTTTACCTAAAGATTCTGTTTTTTACAGAGGTAAAGGGTGTGAAAAATGTAATATGACTGGGTATGCCGGAAGGACGTTGATAACCGAGGTGTTTTTAAATGATGAAAATTTAGAATCATTAATATCAAAAAAGAAAGAAAAACTCGAACTTTTACATTATCTTAGAGGAAAGGATTATAAGACCATGTTTTACGACGGACTCATAAAGGCATTAAAAGGTGTTACTACATTAGAAGAAGTTTATAGGGTGGCTAAGCTATGAAATACTATAAAATTACGTTCCTTTATAAAGGACATAAACAGGACGTTGTCATTAAATCTCTTAATAAAGCTGAAGCTATTATTGATGGTAAAAAAATCAATAAAGGTATGTTGATTAAAATCGAAGAAATACCTATGCCTTTTGAGGAAAAACTTAAAATTATTAAAGATATTTTTAGAGCAAAAATTTTGCGTAAAAAGTTGAATTATCCTTCGTATATTTCTTCTATCAGACAGCTTGCCGTTTTAATTAAAGCAGGTATATCACTTAAAGATGCGCTTGAAGATATTGCAAATAATACAAAAGATGCATTGATCAAAGAAGTGTTTTTAAAAGCTGCGGAAGCTATTGATAGCGGGAAATCTTTATCCGACACATTTGCTGAATATGAAGAATATTTAGGCGGTATCTCTTTGGCAATGGTAAGGCTCGGAGAACAAACAGGGGATTTGGTTATGGCCTTAGAGAGCCTTGCTCAGATATATGAAAATATGTATGAAAATAGAAGAAAAATGGTAAAAGCGTTGAGATATCCTGTTATTACATTAATAGCAATTGCAGCCGCATTTACTTTCTTGATTTTGGTTGTTGTTCCGAAATTTAAAGCTATGTTTGAACAGCTACATGCCGAGTTGCCTTTGCCTACCAGAATTCTTTTATTAATAGAGAAAATTCTTTCTCAATACGGTTTTCTTGTTTTAAGTGTTATTATTGCTGTAGTAGTAATAGTTACGTTTTTTTATAAGACTTCATATAGTTTCAAATTACAGATGGATAAAATTTTATTAAGGACATTTTTAATTAATAAAATTATTGAATATTCCACACTACACAGGTTTCTTATGACTATGGCTTCATTGTTGAAAAGTGGGATTCCACTTGTTGACGCTCTTAAAATTAGTGAGGGTATTATTGAAAATGAAGTGCTAAAAAATAAAATAAAAGAAATTATTAAAGGTATTAATCAAGGTAGAAGTTTTGCCGAAATGGTAGCGGAACAAAACCTTGTAAATTTCGTTGCTCTTAGAATGATTAGTGCCGGTGAAGACTCAGGGGAACTTGACAGTATGCTTGAAAGTGCCGCGGGTTATTATGAAGACAGATTCCAGGACATCATTGATAATATGCAGGCTTCTATTGAGCCTATCATGCTTACTGTTATAGGTGGTCTTGTATTGTTAATTGCTCTTGGTATTTTCTTACCTATGTGGGATTTGGCAAACGCCGCTAAAAATATTTAATCTACTTTTCGAACTCTTCTAAGAGTTCGTCTTCGTCTTTTGTATTCATTTTATAATTTTTGTATTTAGGATCTTTTGCGACTTTATCAAAATCTTTTTTTAATTTATTGTATTCAATTTTGATATTCATTATTGCTGCAGCTACTCCCCAAAAAACTCCAAGCCAAAGCGTCCATGAATAGCCTGTCCATTTTTTAAGTAATATACCTACACCAATTCCCATAAGTATAGCAACTACAATGGAAATGCCAAGAGAGAGTTTTTCTGCTCCCTCTACTGTTTTACCTAATTTACCTTTTTGTTGTTTTTTATTCATTACAGGCTCGGTGCAATTTCTTTATATGCGTTTAATGTTGCATCGATATCAGTATCGTTCATAACAGTACAGATAAATCCTGTTTCATATGCACTCGGTGCAAAATAAAATCCTCTTTTTAACATTTCAGAATGAAATTTTGCATATCTTTTTGTATCACTTTCGTTTACGTCGTCAAAATTTTTAGGTTTTTTCGAATTAAAGAAAAATCCGAACATACTTCCAACAACATTTGTCTGGATATCGATTCCGTTTTCTTTTGAAATTTCTTCAAAACCTTTCATTAATTTTTTAGCTTTTGACTCAAGATCTTTATAAAGTTCAGGGTTTGATTTTAATTTTTTAAGCATAGCAAGTCCGGCACTCATAGCCACAGGGTTTCCTGAAAGTGTTCCCGCCTGATAAATCGGACCTTCCGGACTTAACTGTTCCATGATCACTTTTTTACCTGCGAAAGCTCCTACCGGCATTCCTCCCCCGATTACTTTACCGAATGTTACAATATCCGCTTCTATTCCGTAAACGTCGTAACTTCCTCTAAGTCCCGCTCTGAATCCGCTCATTACTTCATCAAATATTAAAATTGCTCCATTTTTTGTACATAGTTCTCTAAGTTCAGTTAAAAATTCTTTCTCAGCCGGAACCAAACTCATATTTCCTGCAATAGGTTCTATAATAACACATCCCACATTACCGTTTTCGAAACATTTTTTTACACTTTCAATGTCGTTGTATTTTGCCAGCAATGTGTGTTTTGTAAAATCTGCCGGAACTCCCGGACTTGACGGTGTTCCGAATGTTGCAGCACCGCTTCCAGCACTTACAAGCAAGCTGTCGCTGTGTCCGTGGTAGCACCCTTCGAATTTAATAATATCGTCTTTTCCGCTCACTCCTCTTGCAACCCTGATAGCACTCATTGTTGCTTCCGTACCGCTGTTAACGAATCTTATTAAATCCAAATGCGGAAAAAGATCTAATACTTCTTTTGCAAGTTCTACTTCAACCGTTGTAGGAGCGCCGAAACTTACTCCTTTGCTAACGGCATTGCATATTGCTTTTTCAATATCCTTGTCACAGTGACCGAAAATCAAAGGACCCCAGCTTTGAATATAATCAAGGTACTTGTTTCCGTTAATATCATAAATGTATGCACCTTCCCCTTTTTCAATAAAAGGAGGTTCACCGCCAACGCTTTTAAATGCTCTTACAGGTGAGTTTACACCACCTACAATATATTTTTTAGCTTCTTCGAAAATGCCCATAACTATCCTTTTTAAATAATATTTGCTAAAATTATACAAAAAAAGGTTGGTAATGAAAATAGATGAGAGTTTAGTTAAAAGACTTGAAACGCTAAGTATGGTTGAAATTGAAGACAAAGCTTCAATGGCTAAGGATTTGGCTGAAATCGTCGAATTTGTAGAAATGCTAAATGAACTTGATACAAGTAATGTAGATGCAACATTTTCTACACTTGACAATTCAACTTATTTAAGAGAAGACGAACCAATCAAAAACAATGTAATTGAAGAGATATTAGAGCATGCACCAAAAGCAAAGGATGGGTTCTTTATAGTTCCGAAAATTATAGAATAAGGTAAAAACCATGGCACTAACATATTCACTTGAACAACTTTTAAGAAGTATAAAAGATTACAAAGCATCGGATTTGCATCTTAATGTAAATGCTGAACCGATGCTAAGAATTGATGGTAAGTTAACACCACTAAACCTTCCTAAACTTACCAAAGAAGATGTAATTGAGCTTTGTTATTCTGTTTTAACTGAAAAACAAAAGGCTGCATTAGAAGATCAATTAGAACTTGACTTTTCTTTTGAAATTCCGAAAGTTGCGAGATTTAGGGCAAATTACTATTTTGAAAGAGAAAATTTAGCTGCTGCATACAGAATTATTCCTGAAAAACCTTTTACATTAGAAGAACTTCACGCACCTGCAATATTTAAAAGAATAGTAAGAAGGGAAAAAGGGCTTATTCTTGTAACGGGTCCAACAGGTAGCGGTAAATCTACAACACTTGCTGCAATGATAAATGAAATAAACGAAGCTTTTTCAAAACATATTATTACAATTGAAGATCCTATTGAGTTTGTGCATGAGCATAAAAAATCACTTATTTCCCAAAGAGAAGTCGGAAGAGATACAAAAGCGTTTTTAAACGCTCTAAGAGCTTCACTTAGGGAAGACCCGGATGTGATCTTAATCGGAGAGATGAGAGATAAAGAAACTATCGGTGCAGCAATTACTGCAGCTGAAACAGGGCACCTTGTATTTGCTACATTGCATACTAACTCTGCCGTTCAGACAATCAACAGAATCGTAAACGTTTTCCCTGCAAACGAACAGGATCAAATAAGAACTCAGCTTTCTATGGCTATACTTGCAGTTATTTCACAAAGCTTACTTCCTAAAATAGGAGGAGGTAGAATTGCCGCTCATGAAATTATGATTAATAACCCGGCAATTGCAAACCTTATCCGTGAAAATAAAATTCCTCAGATTTATTCGCAAATGCAGCTTAATCAAGGTGCAACCGGAATGCAGACTATGAATCAGGTTCTCGCTGAATATGTTAGACGCCATATTATAGATAAAGAAACTGCAATGGCTTATACTACTAAACCGGAAGAGCTTAGAAAACTTATAGGCGTATAATGAAGTTAAAAGTGAAAAATGAAAAGTGATCAACTGATTAATAAGGATGTATTGGTATCATCATACGATTATAACCTGCCTGAAAATTTAATAGCCAGATATCCCGTAACTCCCCGGGATAGTGCCAAACTTCTCGTTTATGATAGAAAAACAGACAGAATTACACATACAGTGTTTAGAAATATACTTGATTTTGTGGGTGAATCTCATTTTATATTTAATAATACAAAAGTTATAAAGGCCAGAATTTTCGGAACAAAAGAAACCGGCGGAAAGGTTGAACTGCTTCTTAACAGACCTTATAGAGACGGTTATCTTGTATACATAAGAGGTAAAGTTAAACCGGGAAGCAGACTTTTTTTTGACAAGGGACTTATGGCAGAGGTCGTTGAACTGCTTGATGACGGAAGCAGGGTGGTGAAGTTTAAAGTGAAAAGTGAAAAATGTAAAACTGAAAAAGAAATTGATTTTTTACAGTTAGTAAAAATTCTTGAAGAAATAGGGCATGTTCCGCTTCCTCCGTATATTAAAAGAGAAGATGAAAAAATAGACGAAAAAGAATACCAGACAGTATTTGCCAAAAAAGAAGGAGCAGTTGCCGCTCCTACAGCGAGCTTACATTTTACGGACGAGCTTTTAAATAAAATAGATAAAAAATCATATTTAACCCTGCATGTGGGAGCCGGTACGTTTAAACCGGTGGATGTTGAGGATATAAGAGAGCATAAAATGCACAGTGAATTTTTTGAAATACCTGAAGATACCGCAAGGGTGCTTGATGGCAGTGAAGAAATAGTAGCAGTCGGGACAACCGTTACAAGAACTGTGGAATATTATGCGAGGACGGGTAAACTCTCAGGCGAGTGCGATCTGTTTTTAAACCCTCTGAATCCTCCGATTAGAGTAAATCATCTTCTCACAAACTTTCATTTGCCAAAATCTACGCTTATTATGCTTGTAGCTGCATTTATAGGAAGAAAAAAAACTCTTGAACTATATGAAGAAGCCATAAAAAACGAATACCGTTTTTACAGCTACGGAGACGCAATGCTCATTATATGAGTGCACAATGAAGAGTTAAAAGTGAAAAGTTTAAATCACTTTTCACTTTACATTTTTAACTTTCAACTATCTTATCTACCCACATACTAAAACTAAATTCATCCAATGCACCCATGGCTCTGTCTATTTCCACTCCGTCTTTTAGAGCTACTATTGTAGGAATACTTCTAATTCCAAACTGCATGGCTGCTTGTTGGTTTTTGTCTGTGTTGACTTTAATAAATTGAGCCTGAAGCGGAAAACTTCCCGCTACTTTATTAAATATTGGTGCAAACATCTGGCACGGACCGCACCATTCAGCCCAGAAATCAATAATCACAGGAACTGTTACAGAGTTTACTATTTTTTGAAACTCGTCGTAACTGTCAACGGAAATGGCTTTATTCTCAAGAAGGTTGCCCTTACATACTCCGCATACCGCTTTTTTATATTCGTCTTTTTTAGGTAATTTATTTAAACTTTTACAATGTGGACATGCAATAACTATATCACTCATTCTCACTCCTTTATCAAAAAACTTTAGCGCTATTATATAAACTTTTGTATCAATTGTCAAATAAATTTGGTATAATTCTATTAAGTTTAACTTCAAAGTTAAACAATGACAGCTGAGAGCTTATTTTGCTTAATAACGTTTAAATTTTGCTAAAAATTGCAAACAGCTATGGCTGCCCTTCGGGTAGGTGCAATTTTTTATACGCAAAATTTTTCACTAAATTTCGCAACGCTGTCATTTGTTTACTTTTACGTTAATTTTTATATAAGGAGATAAAATGTTCGGATTAAAAAAAGAACTTAAAAAATATGATTTAAGCGATGTTGAAAAAAACAATTACGCAAAAATTGTAACCGATAAAGGTGATATTTGGGTAAAACTTTTCCCTGAAGCTACGCCTAATACGGTGGCAAACTTCGCACATCTTGCAAAAGAAGGATTTTACGACGGACTTAAATTTCACAGAGTCATTCCGGGTTTTATGGCGCAGGGAGGATGTCCTAATTCAAAAGATGGAGCCAAAGGAATGCCCGGTACCGGAGGTCCGGGATGGGCGATAGAGTGTGAAACGGATGCACCGAAACAAGTTCACAAAAGAGGCTCCCTTTCAATGGCTCATGCCGGAAAAGATACGGGAGGCAGCCAGTTTTTTATCTGTTTTACAGACTGTCCTCATCTTGACGGGGTTCATACTGTATTCGGCGGTATAGAAGAGGGTGATGAAGAGAGCTTTAAAGTACTTGATTCAATCAAAAAAAACGATGAAATCAAAACTATAGAGATTTATGAAAAAAGAGATTAATTTAAGGATAAAGTGACAGTTTTGTAAGCTGTCACTTTATTTAGTATTAAATGTTATTGTATAAATTTTGAATCAGATCTTTTATAACTGCAATATACATATAATTAGAAAAATTGAAATTAAAAAAAACAATTGAAAATAATTCTCTCTTACTGAACCATATCAAAAATTTCTTCAACAAACATGAGGTGCCTGACACTAATCATTTATTATTTTATTCACTTTGATTGTATTGTGTTTCATATAAGTTTATTTTACTAAGCTAAAAAGAGAAAAAGTTAAAGTTTGACGATTTTAGCTCCGTACCCTCCCATATGCGGAGGTGCGTCGTGAAATTCTTTTACAAGAGGGTGCTGTTTTAAAAGCTCAGTAATTCCTTTGGCAAGTATTCCTTTACCCATTCCGTGATAAATCCATACTTCTTCGAGTCCTGCAAGAGCAGCGTTATTTAAATACTCTTCGGTTTTTTCAAGCGCTTCTTCAAGCCTCATACCGTGAAGATCGAGTTTAATGTCGACTTTGGAGGCTTTCGGTTTAATGATCTGTGCTTTTGCTTTTTTAGGCAGTCTGTACGGCTCAAGGCTGTTTTTTGGAATCCAGAGTTTTTTACCGTCTATGTCAACAAGAGCGTTTTTGCCTTTTATATCGAGTATTTCCCCTATGCTTGTAAAGTATTTGACCGTGTCGCCGACTTTAAACTCTTTATTAATTTCGCTTTTTTTGACTTTTATGTTTGAGCGAACTTTATTTGCTTCGTTAAGGGCCCTGTGTGCGTCTTTTACGGATTTGGCCCTTATGGCTTCTTTTGCTTTTTTAATTGCTTCATTATATTCTTTTAAAAGGCGATTTTTTTCTTTTTCTATGGTTTCGTTAAACTCCTCTTTTTGACGGATTAGAGATTCTTTTAGAAGTTTAACGTCTTCAAGTTCGCTTTCAAGCTCTTTGATTTTTTGTTTTTGTTCAAATTCAAGAGCCGCCGATTTTTCTATAAGTACATCAAGTTTTTCAAGATCGTCGCTGTATTCTTTTTTGGCTTTTTCTATGATGTTAAACGGAATTCCGTATCTTTTTGCCGTTTCAAACGCGTAACTTTTACCGATGGTTCCTTTTATAAATTCATAGGTCGGTTTTTGGTTTTTTTCATCGTAAATTGCGGCGAGAAGCTCCACTTCTTCGTTTTGTGCAAGAAGCGTCGCAAGGCGTTTGTGGTGGGTTGTGATGACTATTCGGTTTTTTTTCATAATCTCTTCAATTATCACCTTAAATAGACTCGCCGCTTCGTTGGCGTCCGTTCCGAGTTCAATCTCATCCACGCCTATAAGGTAATTTTCTTTGAAAAAGACTTCTTTAAACTCTTTAATTCTTCCTGCAAATGTTGAAATGTCGTTTTTTACGTTTTGCGGATCGTCGATTATCGGTTTTATCTCTTTAAACGATGGGATTATGGAATTTTCCCTGATTTTCATAGGAAGCAGGTGTTTTGCCATATAAGCTGAGCTCAGGATTGATTTTAAAAGCATCGTTTTACCCCCGGCGTTTACACCCGTGATAATCAGCACCTGCTTGTCCCATTCAAGGTTTATAGGTTTACATTCGTTAAGGGCAGGGTGGCAGAAGTTTTTCAGCACCATTTTTTTGGTTTTACTCGGCAGTATAAATTCAAGATTTTCGTTTTTTGCCATAAAAATACGGGCCTGTATGTGGTCGAATTTGTCAAATTCGCGGTTTATAAATTCTAAAAATTTAGTCCATTTTCTAAGCCTGTTTGAAAATTCTTTTGCAATTTCATATAGTATCTCTTCTTTTTGGCTTTTGAGGTTGTCTTCTTTTTCTTTTAGTTTTTCTATTGTTTTCGGGAAGATGTAAAAAAATCCGCTTTGGCTTCTTCCGAGAATTTCGGCGTTTATTACTTTATTGTATCCGCCTCTTACAAGCAGGGTTTCTTCACCTCCTTGGACGTGTATCTGTTTGTCTACCAAAAACGGCTCAAGTTTTTTTGAATTTATGTATTTGTATAACTGCTGGCGGATTTGGGCTTTTAGCTCTTTTATACGTTCATTTATCATATCGAGCTCTTCAAAGCCGATTACCTCGCCTTTTTTATCGTAGTGTTTGTCTATTTCAAGAATGTCCTGAGGGATTTCGATTTTATCAAACCATTCGGACAGGTCCTGCCAGTTTCTTGTTTTGAGGTAAATAAAATAACGTATGATTTTCAGAAATTCAAAAATCTGGTCGTGTTTAAGCACACCGAATTTTTTAAGATGCATTATCTCCGTATCGAGGTTTTTTACGCTCGGAGGAGCGTTAAAATCCCTGTTTTGCAGTTTTTGGAGGTATTTGTAAAGCGATTCGATACTTCCCTGGATTTTATAATCCTTCTCCCTTGCAAAGAGGGAAGTGAGTTTGTTTATGTATTCGACTAAGTCTAATTTGTTTATCATATGTTACCTTACAAAATTTATATAATCATTTTTATATTTAACGTAATTTTCGGCGTTTTTGTATATATTCGCCACTTCTTCGTCGGTAAGCTCCCTTACGACCTTGGCTGGAGATCCTAAAATCAGGCTTCTTGGAGGGAATTTTTTACCGCCTGTAACCAAAGCTCCGGCTCCTACGATCGATTCGTCTCCGATTTCGGCACCGTCAAGGATTGTGGCACTCATACCTATAAGGCATGCGTTTCCGATTTTACAACCGTGAAGCATTACGCGGTGTGCTATTGTTACGTCGTCACCTATAATAGTCGGAAAACCGTCTCCTATTTTCTTTTCTTTTTCATAATGCGTTACGTGTATCATACTCATATCCTGAATGGATGTGCGTTTTCCGATTTTGATGTAATGCACGTCTCCTCTTATAACACACCCGAACCACACACTTGAATCTTCTCCGATTTCCACATCACCGATAATATCGGCGCTCGGAGCTATCCATGCGGTGGTATGTATTTTAGGGAAGTCGTCTTTATAGCGCAGAGTCATTTTTTTTCCTTTTATTTTTAAATATTAAAAAATATTATTAATGCAGTTATAATACTTGAAAAGATAATAATACTAAAATTACTGAATTTATAAAAAAAGTAATAAAATTTATGAGATGTTTTTTTGTTTTTTAACATCAAATCTACTTGTTCTTTATTAATATCATATATTAAGCCTCCAACTTTTTTTCTTAAGTTTGCTAAAGTTTTTCTATGAACATTTAATTCATAAGAGATACTATATTCCAATAAAAGTCCAATTATTCCAATGAGAATAGGTAATAAAGTAAAATAAATTGAAAAATCTTTGTTTACAGAGAAAAATAATCCAAGTACACCGGAGTTTAAAGTTATTATCCACTTAGTTATTTCAAATAAATTTTTTTTGGCATCGGCAATTCGATCAATCGTATCTTGATAAGTTAAAGATAATTGTAAATTAATATCAAAATTTGCCATTATTTCTCCTTATTTCATTTTCTTTAGCTCTTCAATCTTGTCTCTTAGCATTGCTGCTTTTTCAAATTCGAGTGCTTTTGCGGCTTCGTTCATTTCTTTACGTAATTTTGCAATAATCGCTTTTTTCTCTTTGGCCGGAATTTTATTTTTGTTTTTCAGCTCTTTGGCTATTGCTTCGTATCCTTCTTCTTTTAGTGATTTGTCAAGTTTTCTAATTGTACTTTTTGGAATGATTCCATGCTTTTTATTATATTCTTTTTGTTTGATACGTCTTGTGATTGTGGTTTTGATTGCTCTGTACATTGAGCCTGTGATTTTGTCTTTTATTTTTTCAAGCACTTCAAGATCATCATCAAGTACTACAGGCTCTTCTATTTTTCCTGCAAACATCAATACCCGTCCGTTTACGTTTCTTGCGGCTCTTCCCATTGTTTGAATAAGACTCGTCTCGCTTCTTAAAAACCCTTCCTTATCCGCATCAAGGATGGCTACGAGGCTTACTTCCGGAAGATCCAGACCTTCTCTTAGGAGGTTGATACCGATTAGCATATCGAATTCACCGCTTCTAAGTCCTCTTATTATTTCGTTTCTTTCCACCACGTCAATGTCAGAGTGCATATATTTAACTTTCAGTCCCATTTCAAGGTAATATTTTTGAAGCTCCTCAGCCATTTTTTTAGTAAGAGTCGTTACAAGTACCTTTTCGCCTTTTTCAATTACCTCTTTGGCTCTGTCAAAAAGCGTTGCCACCTGGTTTTGGCTTGGAAGCAGTTCTACTATCGGATCAAGCAGTCCAGTAGGGCGGATGATCTGCTCCGCCACGCATGTGGATATTTCAAGCTCATATTCTCCCGGAGTTGCCGATACG
This sequence comes from Nautilia profundicola AmH, assembly GCF_000021725.1. GTDB lineage: Bacteria > Campylobacterota > Campylobacteria > Campylobacterales > Nautiliaceae > Nautilia > Nautilia profundicola. The sequence goes on along the minus strand of NC_012115.1, from coordinate 1,052,758 downwards.
AAAAGATAATGAGGAGCTTTATTTATAAATTCATCAAATTTATAAGGTCTGTTGTCAAGCGCACTTGGCAGTCTGAATCCGTACTCCACAAGTACTTCTTTTCTTGCCCTGTCACCGTTGTACATCCCGCGAAACTGAGGAAGGCTTACGTGTGATTCATCCACTATTACAAGGTAAGGTTTTCCTTTTATTTCAAAGTAATCAAGTAAAGAATACGGGGTTTCTCCAGGTTTTTTGCCTGTAAGGTGTCTTGAATAGTTTTCTATTCCTTTGCATGTTCCCGTTGTTTCAAGCATTTCAAGGTCGAATTCTGTTCTTTGTTTAAGTCTTTGGTGTTCAATAATTTTTCCTTGTTGTTCAAATTCTTTCAGTCTCTCTCCCAGCTCCTTTTCTATAGACTGTATGGCTTCAGCCAGTCTGTCGGCACCTACGATAAACTGGTTTGCGGCGTAGATTGTGATTTCTTTAAGATCCTGGAGTTTTTCGTTTGTCATATAATCAATCGTATATATTCTGTCTATTTCATCTCCAAAAAACTCGACTCTTATTACGTCGTCTTCAAAATATGTAGGGAATATGTCTATTACTTCGCCGTTTACCCTGAAGTTTCCTCTTTCAAAATATTTGTCATTTCTTGTGTAACCCATACTAAGAAGCCTCATCATAAACTGACGCTGGTTTATTTCATCTCCCACGGCTATTTTGGCTACCATTTTTTTATATTCGATCGGGTTACCGAGTCCGTACAGGGCCGAAACGGACGCAACTACTATAACGTCGTCATATTCTAAGAGTGAAGCAGTTGCACTGACTCTCAACCTTTCAAGTTCCGCGTTGATTGAAGAGTCTTTTTCAATAAAAAGATCCTGTCTCGGAAGGTATGCTTCAGGCTGATAATAATCGTAATAGCTTATGAAGTATTCCACGTGGTTTTGAGGGAAAAATTCCTTAAATTCGGAATAAAGCTGTGCGGCAAGGGTTTTATTATGTGTAAGTATAAGGGTCGGGATTTGAAGTTTTTGAATGATGTTTGCCATTGTAAATGTTTTACCGCTTCCCGTAACACCTATTAAAGTATTGTATCTGTTTCCTTGCTTTATACAGCCGCTTAATTTTTCAATTGCCTGAGGCTGGTCGCCTGTAGGCTTGAAGTTTGAGTTTAATTTGAACAAAACGCTCCTTTTTATTATAATTGTGTCACTTAAGTTTGATAAAATTATATAAAAATAAAGGATAAAAATGGACCTACTTGGTAAATTAAATGAAAAAATAGATAATTTATTGAAAAAATACGAAGAACTGCAACAGGAAAACGAAAACTTAAAACTTGAACTTGAAAATACAAAAGAAATGCTTGCCGAAAAAGATACTGAGCTTTTGGAATGTAAAGAAAAAATGGCGCTTAAAGAAATAGAACTTGAAGAAGTTGTAAGCAAAATCGAAGCAATTCTCGGCAAATGAAAAAAATATCCCTCTCGGTTTTAGGAGAAAAGTTTGAAATAGAACTTGAGGATGAATTTTTTGAATTTGTAAAAGAAGATCTTTTAAAAATTCAGCATCCCACACCGAAAGAGCTTCTTTTTTTGATATTAAAAAATAAAAAAGAGATGTTTGAAACTAACAAAAAAATAAAAAATATTCTTCAAAAATTGGATAAAAAATAAAATTAATGTCTATCAATCAATTAATATTTGTAACTTGCATGTAAGATTAAATTTTAACATTTTAGTTAAATATATTTTACTTAAATATTAAGTTTGTTAAATCCATGTTAAATAAAAGAAGAGCAGTTGACACTTTTTGAAAAATATATGCTATAATTGTAATAAATAAATTAAAGGAGATAAAAAATGAAAAAAGCGTTTACGATGATTGAACTGATTTTCGTTATTGTTATTTTAGGTATTTTAGCAGCAGTTGCGTTACCGAAATTCTTAGGTGTTGCTCAACAGGCACATGAAGGTAACTTAAAATCATTTGTAGGAACTTTAAACAGAACAGTTGCACCTACATTATGGAGTAAATCAATTGCAGAAAATAAAGGTGGTGATATTTCATATCTAGCATTAGATGAAAATAATATTACAGAGTATGTAGAATTACCAAAAGAAGTAGATACTGTAAATTTAGCAGATTGTAATAGTACTACTGCTGATACAGTTGTTATTCAAATTAAACAGTCTGTTGCAGGTAAAGACTACGTAATTACATGTAAAGATGGTAATGCTAATCAATCACCAGTATTCAAATTATATAGATGTGATAATACAAATGCTGATACTGACTGTAATATTGCAAATGGTACAAATATAGCTGATGTGAATACAACTGCTAATCCTATAACTGAAATAAATTAATAAGAGCTTTTCCGCTCTTATTATTTTCTTAATTTAAAGGTAATAAATGAGAAAATCTTTTACTATGCTTGAATTAATTTTTGTAATAGTTGTAATAGGAATACTTGCCGGAGTTGCAATCCCGAGATTGTTTAGCGGAATAAGCGATGCCGAGATTGCAAAGGTTAAAACTGACGTAGCTACTATTAGAACTGCTATATCCACAAAATACGGTAAAAACGTAATGGAAGGTAATGATTCATGTCCTTCACTTGAAACTTCAACAACCGATAATCAGCTTTTTGAAGGTATTTTGACTTATCCTATTAAACAAAATACTGGCACAGTAAAATGGGATGGAAACGGGACTGATTATAACGTTACAATTGATCAAAAAGTTATCAAATTTCACTATTATAATGATACGGCAAATAATTGTAAATTTGTCTGTGATAATACAAATGGCAATTGTAGTTTGATAGGTGAATGAAATACTACGATATAGCTGTTATTAACACTCCAAATACTTTTACATACAGCTCAAATTTTGAATTAAATCCCGGCGATGTTGTTGAAATTGAAGTAAGAAACAGAAAAACAACAGGTTATGTTGTAAAAGAAGTTCAAAAGCCTAATTTTGAATGTAAAGTTATACTTTCAAAACTTTATTCATTTTCTTCGAAGAAACAAAAAATTATTGATTTTATTTGCAAATATTATTTTGCTCCTATTGGTGAAGCGGCGGGACTTTTCTACGAATGTAAAATTGAAAATGTAAAATGGAAAATTAATAATGTAAAAACAGACATAAAATTAACAGATAAACAACAAGAAGCGTTGAAGTTTTTGAAAAAAAACGATGTGTCGGTACTTTTCGGTGATACCGGAAGCGGCAAAACGGAGATATATATCAAACTAATAGAAGAAGTGCTTAATGATGGACAACAGGTACTTTTTTTACTGCCTGAAATTGCTATAACCTCACAAATGGAAAAAAGACTTCAAAAATATTTCGGAGAAGCACTTGCTATATGGCACAGTAAAATAACCAAAAAGAAAAAACAACAAATTCTTTCAGGAATTGCAAAAGGTGAGATTAAAATTGTAGCGGGTGCCAGAAGTGCTCTGTTTTTGCCTCTTGAAAATCTTGGGTTGATAATTGTGGATGAAGAGCATGACGACAGCTATAAATCCGAACAGACTCCAAAATACAACGCAAAAGATCTGGCAGTATATTTCGGTAAAATTTACGATGCCAAAGTAATACTCGGAAGCGCAACTCCTCTTATAAGTGATCTATATAAATTTCCACATTTCAGACTGAAAGGAACGTTTTACAATACGAAAAAAACAAGATATTTCAGAAGCACATTTGATGATTTTATCATACAAAAAATAAAAGATACCATTGAGAAAAATAAACAAGTTATTATATTCCTTCCGACACGTGCGAATTTTAAATATATGATATGTGCCGAGTGCGGTAAGGCGGTAAAATGCAAACACTGTGATGTTGCAATGAGTGTACATAAAAATAAAAGAGCGCTTGTATGTCATTACTGCAATTACAGTATGCATATTCCTTCAAGCTGTGAATACTGTGGAAGTGAAGAATTTATAAACGAAAGAATGGGTACGAGTGAATTTTTAGAAGTTTTAAAAGGGATTTTCCCTGATGCAGTTATAGAAAAATTTGACAGGGACGTTATCACTTCCAAATCCAGGGTTGATAAACTGCTAAAAAGATTTGCAAATAAAGAGATAGATATTTTAATAGGCACGCAAATGCTCAGTAAAGGGCATGACTATCCGGATGTTGCGCTTTCAATTGTACTTGATATAGATTTTGTACTTAACAGTGCGGATTACAGAGCCGGGGAGAGGGCTTTTGCCTTGGCACGCCAGGTTGAAGGAAGGGCAGGAAGAAAAGAGGACGGCGAGGTTATTATTCAAACGCTTAATCCAGAATTTTTTGACAGAAGCTATGAGGAATTTTATGATGAAGAGATACAAAACAGAAAAGAGCTCGGATACCCGCCGTTTAACAGACTTATAAAAATAGAATTTCAGGATAAAGACAAAATAAAAGCCAAAGAAAAAATGGACAGGTTTTTACGCTGTATTGGAAACAGGCCTGAGATAGTAGGCTCTGGTGAAGCCCCTATATTCAAAATCAAAAACATATTTCGATACCAGGTACTGCTTAAAGGCAAAAACCTTCATAAAATCATATATCCGTGCGTGAATATTAATGAAATGAAAGTGGATGTGGATCCGGTCAGTTTTGTTTAAGTTCTTCCGGATTTACCGCCACTTTATAGTTAGGGTCGTCTTCTTCGTAAGTGCAGTAAGGCCCTGCGACTTTGAGGAGTTTTTTACACTCGTCACTTAGGTGTCTGATTGTAAGTTTTTTGCCGTTTTCGAGATATTTTTTTGTGATTTTATCTATGGCTTCCACGCCGCTTGAGTCTTTAACACGTACGTTTTTAAAATCCATTACCACTTCGTCGGGGTCGTTTTTAACGTCAAAACTTTCAATAAAACTTTTTGCGCTTCCGAAAAACAGAGGCCCTTCAAATTCATAAATTTTTCTGTTACCTTCCATTTTGGTTTTAAAATAAACTTTTGCGTGTTTCCATGCAAATACAAGTGCTGAAATTATAACACCGCTTATTACTGCAATTGCAAGATCGGTAAAGATTGTAATCAATGTGGTGGCTATAAGTACGAAAGCGTCTTCTTTCGGCATCCTTTTGAGTCTGTCGAAACTTGCCCATTCAAATGTTGCAATACTTACCATAAACATAATTCCGACAAGTGCGGCAAGAGGGATCTGTTCTATATATTTAGCAAGTGCCACGACAAACAAAATTAAAAGTATGGCTGCAAATGCGGCACTAAGTCTTCCTCGTCCGCCTGAAGTATAATTGATTACACTCTGTCCTATCATTGCGCATCCGGCCATTCCGCCGAAAAGTCCGCATGTTGCATTTCCGGCTCCGAGTGCAATTGCTTCTTTGTTTCCGTTGCCTCTCTCACCGCTCATTTCTTCCAATACTTCAAGTGTAAGTAGCGATTCTATAAGCCCTACAAGAGCCATAATGATTGAATAAGGTAGAATGATTTTAATAGTTTCCCAGTTTAGAGGTGCGAGGGGCAGGTGGAAATGCGGGAAACTTCCGCTGATATGTGCCAAATCTCCTATTTTTTTCGTATCAAGATTAAATATAAGTACAAGCGCTGTAATTGCAATAATCGCACCGAGTCCTGAAGGGATTGCTTTTGTGAATTTAGGTAAAAACCACATAATAGCCATAGTAAGGGCTACTAAAATGTACATAATATAACCTTCGCCTTTAAACATCGGAAACTGTGCCATAGCTATAATAATGGCAAGTCCGTTTACAAATCCGTAAACAACTGGCATAGGTACAAGACGTATGAATTTCGCAAGTTTAAAAACACCTACAAGTATCTGAATAATACCTGCAAGTACCGTAGCCCAGAAAAGATATTCAACTCCGTGGCTCGCCACGAGTGAGACCATTACAACAGCCACACTTCCGGTGGCACCGCTTATCATTCCCGGTTTTCCTCCAAAAAGCGCCGTAATAAGTCCTAATATGAAAGCCGTATATAATCCTACAAGAGGAGAAACTCCGGCGATGATACTAAACGCAATAGCTTCCGGTACAAGTGCAATTGCCACGACTGTTCCGCTTAGTAACTCGTTTTTGGTATTTTTTGCGTTATAATTTTGTAATATCTTAGAAAACAAGTATAATCCTTTAAAATTTTTCGAGGCAGAATTATAACATATAAGGTTAATAAATTTTTTGGCTTAGTAAAAGTGGACAACACTAATAACCAATATACTAATATACCAATACTCTAAAGGAACAAAATGTTTGAAAAAAAAGGCGAATATTACACCAATAAAGACGAGAATTTTTTAAAAGAGTCAGATTTGGTTATTTTCTGGAATGAAAAACCTAAAAAACTGATTAAAAGTTATGCGGTGCTCGGTGGCACGGATGAGCACTCCAAAGTGGATATTCCAAGGGCTGACAGGGATTTGGCACTGTTGCTTGCGAGGCTGGCGTACGTATTTGAAATATACGACGAGGATCTTAAAGATACGGACGAGTTCGAAGATTATGTTGATATTTTAAAAGGTGTGAGGGTAAAAACACAGATAAAAAAGCACCTTACAACTCTTGAGGAAATAAGCGGGGTTTTATATTTAATAGACTCTTCAGATAAAGTAAGTATTATTTTAGGAGACGTTGAAGACGAAGAGATTGAGGCGGTTTTAAGTTTTGTGAAAATGCTCGGGGATAAAGTGGGGGTTTTCACTAAAAAAGACATAAGCGATTATGAAATAGATTTTTATGAATAAGGAGATTTTATGCAGTATTTATTAAACACTTACGCAAGATTTGACGTACAGTTTGAAAAAGGAATGAGCGCCACACTATGGGATAAAAACGGTGAGAATTATATAGATTTTACAAGCGGTATAGGAGTTGTGAGCGTAGGACATGGAAATGAGAGACTTGCAAATGTAATATGCTCTCAAGCTAAAAATATTATTCACATATCAAATCTATACAGAATAGAACCTCAGGAAAAACTTGCGGAAGAAATTGTAAAAAAAAGCGGAATTGAGGGTGGAATATTTTTCTGTAACAGCGGAGCAGAAGCGAATGAAACGGCACTTAAAATTGCAAGAAAATACGGAGAGGTAAACGGTGAAATAAAAAGATATAAAGTAATAACACTTGAAAACTCTTTTCACGGTAGAACCATCTCTACTTTGAAAGCTACGGGACAGCCGAAATTTCATCAGTATTTCGGTCCTTTTCCGGATGGGTTTACATATGCAAAAGATATAGCGGATATATACAACAAAATTGACGACAAAACAGTGGCTGTTATGATAGAATTGATTCAGGGGGAAGGAGGTGTTAATCCTTTTGATAAAGAAGAGATTCAAAACCTTGCTAAGTTTTTAAAAGAAAAAAATATACTTTTGATCGTAGATGAGGTTCAGACAGGAATTTACAGAACCGGAGAATTTCTTGCAAGCAACCTGTATGAAATTAAGCCTGATATTGTTACTATGGCAAAAGGCCTTGGAGGCGGTGTTCCGATAGGAGCAGTCTTAACAACACATACGGATGTTTTAAAACCTGGAGATCACGGCAGTACGTTTGGTGGAAACTATCTTGCGACTGCCGCCGCTTTGGAAGTTGTTAAAATTTTGGATGAAGAAAAAAGAAACGGTAAACTTGCGGATACGATAGAATATTTTGAAAACAAACTTCTTGAAATAGCCAAAGAATATCCTGAAATGTTTGAGAGTGTAAGCGGATACGGACTGATGAGAGCACTAAGGGCTAAGACACCTGAGATTAGGGATGAAGTGGTTAAAAAAGCTTTTGAAAACAAACTATTAATATTAAAAGCCGGAACACATTCTGTAAGATTTTTACCGCCACTTACAATTACAAAAGATGAAATTGACGAAGGTTTTGAGAGATTGAAAATTACATTAAATTCTTTGGAGAAGTAAATTGAAACTAAAAAAATTTCTTTTTTTGTTATTTCCAGCATTGGTTTTTAGTGGAGATTTATTGAATGATTTGAAGCAAAAAGAGCTGAATTTTGACAAAGAACAAAGCATTCAGGACAGTAAAGATACTGAAAAATCATGGATAAGTCCGATAATATTAAAGTATTCTTATTCGAAAGACAATACACTCGGAAGCATTAAAACAACAAATAAAACATTCAGTATCAGCGTAAATCAGCCTGTTTTTAAATCCGGGGCCATTTATTATTCGATTAAATATGCTCAACATTCCAAATCATATAATATGTTAAATATTGAACTTCAAAGAAGGGCTCTTATAAAACAGGCTCTTGATTTGGCGTATGATTATAAAATAACCAAACTTAATCAAAAAATAATACTTTTAAATATTGCAAATACGAAAATAGATATAAAAAAGAAAAAAGAGGAGTTTTTAAACGGAATAGGGGACTCTACGCTCCTTAACAACGCAATTTTACAGCTAAACGGGTTAAAACTGAATTTGGAAGATTTGAAAACAAATTTGGAAAGTCTCAGAAATTCATTTAAAAACATATCATCACTGAATATAGATAAAATAAAGCTGCCAGTGTTTGAGCTAATTACGAAAAATCAGTATTTAAAATCAAATTTGGATCTTTTAGCTCAAAAAAAACTTAAAAAAGTAAAATACGATTTGTATAAAATGCAGTTTGGAGATCAGTTATTAAGTGTAAATATAAACGGTTCTTTGAACTGGCAAAAAACAATGTATTCGCAAAATACTCCGTTATTTCAGGATTCAAAAAACGATTATTATAGAATCGGATTTAGTGTAACATTACCTATCAGTTTCAATGCCGTAAATAAAATACAAAAAAGTAAAATTGATTATCTTAAATCACTGACAATGATAGAGGATAAAAAATTACAGTTAACAAACACATATAACAACATCGTTAATCAGATAAAAACGATTGATAAAAAAATACAGATTTATAAAGATAATGTAAAAATATATGATGATCTTATAGCTTCAACACTTGATTCGATTGAAGCGGGAAATGCAACGAAGCTTGATCTTCAAATATTGGAAAACTCAAGAAAAACTATGTTTGTTAATATTGAAATATTAAAACTCCAAAAACAAAAACTGTTACTTTCACTATATTATAAACTGCATAATTGGAAGTTAAAGTAGTTAAAGTTAGTTAGGGTTTTTATGGTTGTTAAGGTTAGTTGAGGTTAATTAAAGTTAGTTAAAGTTTTTAAATTCTAAAGCGATATAACCTTACCAGCTTCACTAACCTCAATAACCTTAACAACTTAACTAACTTCTTTAACCTTAACAACTTTATTAACTAAATAACTTTTTTTGTAACAGCCCGTAACACTGAATCAGAATTCACACCAAAATTATCTTATTTAATATAAGTTTTCGTTATAATTATCAATATTATATAGACTAAAGGAGTGATATGAAAGTTGATGTATTAATTGTTGGTGCCGGTGGAGCGGGACTTTATGCTGCACTTAGTGCGGCCGAAGAAGCAAAAGGAATGGAAGTTGCCGTTCTTACGAAAGTTTATCCTACACGTTCTCATACGGGTGCTGCGCAAGGTGGTGTTAATGCAGCACTTGCAAATGTAGACCCTACTGATAGTGAAGAACTACATACCTTCGATACTGTTAAAGGAAGCGATTATCTTGCTGACCAAAAAGCTGTAAAATATATGTGTTTTGAAGCTCCGAGAATTATCAGAGAAATGGAGCATATGGGTGTGCCTTTTAGCAGACTTAATAACGGAAAAATAGCACAAAGACCGTTTGGTGGGGCAAGTAAAGACAGAACATGCTACAGTGCCGATAAGATGGGGCATGTTATGCTTCATACTTTATATGAACAGTGTATTAAGCATGATATTAAATTCTTGAATGAATGGTTTATGTTAAACATAGTACATGACGGTGAAAGATTGCAGGGTGTAACCGCTATTAATATTGCAACGGGTGAAATACAGTTTATTCATGCTAAAGCTGTTATCTTAGCTACTGGTGGACACAGCAGAATTTACTGGGGATATACTTCAAATGCTTTAGGATGTACGGGAGACGGTACGGCTGCCGCACTTAGAGCCGGGCTTCCTCTTAAAGATATGGAGTTTTTACAATTCCACCCGACAGGGCTTAGAAAGTCTGCGATTCTTGTATCTGAAGCGGCAAGAGGTGAAGGCGGACATCTTTTAAATAACAAAGGTGAAAGATTTATGAGTAAATACGCTCCTGAAAAAATGGAGCTTGGGCCTAGAGATTTGGTAAGTAGAAGTATTATGACAGAAATCAGAGAAGGCAGAGGTTTTAAAGATGAAGAGGGAAGAGAATACGTACATCTTGACCTTACTCATCTTGGAGAGGAAAAAATAAAATCAAGACTTCCGCAGATTAGGGAACTTACTATAGATTTTGAAGGTATTGATCCGATTAAAGAGCCTATCCCTATCAAACCTACTGCGCACTATGCAATGGGTGGAATTCATACTGATGTTAGATGTGAAACTCCGATTGCAGGTATTTATGCGGCCGGTGAAGCGCAGTGTGTAAGCGTACATGGTGCGAACAGACTTGGAGGAAACTCACTTCTTGATATCGTTGTATTCGGGCATGTTGCAGGAAAAGAAGCAGTGAGATATGCTGAAGGTACTGACTTTGCAAAAGGCGGAGAAAGCAAACTTCAGGATGATGTTAAATTTATTCAAGAGCTATTTGACAGAGAAAGTAAAGAGACTTTAGGTGATCTCAGAGACGAATTGGGTGAGATTATGTTTAGACATTTCGGTGTATTCAAAAATGAAAAAGAGATGCAAGAAGGTTACGATAAACTTAAAAATCTTATTGAAAGAGCAAATAAAAACCTTGCTGTTGAAGATAAATCAAAAGTATTTAATACTGATCTTCAAAGTCTGCTTGAATTTTATAATTTACTTGAAATTGCAGATGTATTGGCTTATGCTTCACTTCAGAGAAAAGAAAGTAGAGGTAGTTTTTATAGAGACGATTATCCAAAAAGAGATGACGAAAACTTTTTATATCACTCAATGATTAGCAGAAACAGCGACGGAAGTTTCAAATATGAAAAAGGTAAGGTTGACTTAAGCCTTTACGAACCGGCAGAGAGAAAGTATTAGTGAAAAGTTAAAAATGAAGAGTGAAAAGTGAACTTTTACATTTTTCACTTTGCACTTTTCACTTAACATGGTCTCCCGGGCGGGATTCGAACCCACGACCTTCGGATTAGGAATCCGACGCTCTATCCGACTGAGCTACCGGGAGAAGAGAAATAATTATACCAAATATTTTATAAAGGATTTAGAATGGAAAAAATAAAATATGTAACTAAAGTCAAAAGATATAATCCTGAAACGAATGAAAGCTATTGGCAAGATTTTGAAGTTGAGGTGGAAGACAGTCTTACGGTTCTTGAACTATTAATGTATATAAAAGATAAAATTGATGAAAGTCTTACATTCAGAGCGTTTTGTAGAAGTGCTATTTGTGGTAGCTGTGCGATGATTATTAACGGCCGTGCGGGACTTGCATGTAAAATTCAGGCAAAAGATAAAATCAAAAACGGTGTTATCAGAATTGAGCCTTTAAATCATTTACCGATTGTAAAAGATTTGGTTGTTGATCAGGATCCTGCGTTTAACAAACTTAAAAAAGTTAAACCTTATCTTGAACCGGATCCGAAAAAAGTACCTGATAACCTTAAATGTGAATCTTTAGTAACACCTGAAGAATTTGCAAAATATGACAAACAAACCGACTGTATTTTATGTATGGCTTGTTACGGACAGTGTAATGCGCTTGAAGGTGAAGAGGCTTATTTAGGACCGTTCCAGCTGACTAAGGCATTCAGATTTATTATGGACAGCAGAGACGGTGTGGATGTTGAAGAGAGAATCAAACTTGTAGAAGATGCCGGAATTTGGGACTGTGTACAGTGCCAAATGTGTCTTGCGGCGTGTCCTAAAGGAATTAAACCTGGAGAAGATATACTTGAGCTTAGAAGAATAGCTAAAGACGTTGGGGAAGACAATATTGCTACAAGAAGAGCGAAAGTATGGTTCGCTAACGTATTTGAAACAGGGCAGATTGATAAATGGCATTTACCTGAAGTTGCGTTTGGTGACGAAAAAGGTGAGGCTATTACGAAAAAACTTGAAGAAGAGTTTAGAAGCAGAGGTATGAAAGAAGAAGAATTCGGTCCTCAGCCGTTTGACGGAATTAAAGAATTCCAGAAATTTATTAAAAAACTTGAAAAGGAACTGTAATGAAAAAAATAGGTATATATCCTGGATGTTGCTTTCAAGGAGCGGATATTCACAACTACGATATAACTGAAGATTTTTTAGAAAAAATGGGAGTTGAAGGCGTTTTACTTGAAAGAAGCGCATGCTGCGGCGGCGGTGTTATTGATGAAACAAACAAAATGATAGTATATGGTCTTAATGCCAGAAACATCGCACTTGCGGAAGAAAAAGGCGTGGATCTTTATACACCGTGTAATACATGCTATATGATTATCGCAAAAACTAAACTTGCACTTGATTCAGACCCTGAACTTAAAGAAAAAATTAATAAAATATTGGCAGATGAGGGGCTTGAGTACAAAGGAACTGCAAAAATTTATCATACGTTAAATCTAATCAGGGATTTCATCGGTATGGATGAATATAAAAGCAAAATTAAAAGAAAACTCGGAGGAGTAAAAGTGGCTCCTTATTACGGATGTCACGTACTGGCACCAGACGAAGTGGCGCTTGACGATCCTGAAAATCCTACAGTACTTAAAGAAATTCTTGAGCCTTTAGGAGTTGAGGTTGTAGAAGGATATCAGCATGAAAATACATGCTGCGGATACCATGCGAGATTTACAAATCCTGATCAAAAAGAAAGACTTGCAGTAAAACCTCTTGACGGTGCTAAAGAAGCAGGGGCAGATATTGTTACGACTCCATGTCCGCTTTGTCATAAAGCTATGGATGGATATGAAGAGCCAATTTTACAGGTTACTCAGCTTATAAATGTAGCGTGTGGATCTACTCCTGAAGATGCGTTCTGGAATCTGAACAAAACGGAAGTTAAAATCTCTATCGGATAATTTTCCGTTTTGTTTCATTTTTTTATAAAAGGGTCTGGCACCAAATAGAAGAGTATATATATTTTATTATGATTATATTTAACCGGTTATGTTAGTATCAGTAAAGATAAATTTGATAATATTCGAAAAAAAAGGAACTAAAATACGTTACGATATAATAGAAAAAATAGGTGAGGGTAACAGGGGCGAAGTTTATAAGGCTAAACTTGAAGACGGCAGAGTTGCAGCTATAAAGTGGGCTAAAAATTATGAAATAGATAAAGAGTGGGAAATACTAAGTTTCTTAGACGGACTTTGCGCACCTAAGCCTATATACAGAGGAAAACGTTATTTTATAATGGAGTATGTAGATGGTAAACCTTTAAAAGAGTACATTGGAAGCAGTGAGTATTATGAGGTGTTAAAAAAAGCGTTACACAATGCCTATGTACTGGACGAAAAAGGTGTATTTCACGGACAGCTTGGAAGGTATTATCATATATTAAATACCGCGCGGGAAGTAAAATTTATCGATTTTGAACGAGGTGTTTTTACACAAAATCCGAGGAATTTTTTACAAATTTTAGGATATTACTTGTTTAGGGACGAAAAATATGATAAAAAAGCTCTGAATTTAATCGTAGATCTTTACAAGAAAAACAGAAAAGAAGCGTTAAATAAAATAATAAGGCTAATAGATGAAAGTTAATATTAAAAGATATTTAAACGGAAAAGTATGGTTTGAAAATTTTGAATTTGATTTTAAAGAAGACGAGACTATACTTGAGTTGTTAGACAGAGCTAAAAATAAAAACAGAAGCATAACATACCGAAGTTTCTGTAGAAGCAGTATATGTGGTACTTGTGCCGTTAAAGTTAACGATAAAACGGTACTTGCATGCAAAACAAAAGTAAAAGACTTTATCGAACATGATGAAATAATAATAGAGCCTGTAGACAGAAGTAAAATAATAAAAGATCTTGTTGTCGATCACAGTTATATTGAAAAAGCTATAAAACAAAATAAACTATGGTTCGAAGATGAAATAAGAAATGATATGGAAAATCTGCAAACACCGCAAGAACTTCAAAAATATGAAAAACAGACCGACTGTATTATGTGTATGGCTTGTTATTTTGAATGCGAAGCGCTTGATTATACTCCTGAATTTGCAGGGCCGTTTATATTTACGAAATATTTCAGATTCGTATTTGACAGTAGGGATAAAAGTGATACGCAGCAAAGAATAAATTTAGCAAAAGAAAACGGTCTTTACAATTGCATAAATTGCCAGAAATGTGTCATGGTTTGTCCAAAAGGGTTGGCAAGCGCCTTTGATATACAAATGTTACAAAAATCTGACATAAATTACTCCGATTCATCGTTTACTCCTGAAAATTCAATGTTTTTTTAATTAAAATTTGTCATAATAATGTTAAATTTGATATATAATTTCAGAAAAAAAGGATTATTATGGCAGTTAGACCGCATGTTGCTCCTTTATGGGAAGAAACAACATTTGAAGAAGAAGGCTTGGACGCAAGGGCGTTGGTTACAAGAACCGACAAAAACGGTAAAATTACTTTTGCATCAAAAGCATACAGGGATATGACCAAATATTCTAAAGACGAGCTTATCGGAGCTCCACATAGTATAGTAAGACATCCGTTTATGCCGGAAGCAGCTTTTAGAGATATGTGGGATACAATCGAAAAGGGAGAGCACTGGAGCGGACTTGTCATGAATTTACGTAAAGATGGTAAGCATTATTGGGTAGAAGTGCATGTTGACGCAATAGATTCTAACGGAAATGTTGTAACTGATCCAAGTAAAATTGCAGGATATGTTGCGATAAGAAGAGAACCGAGTCGCGAAGAAATTGAGGAAGCTTACAAACTGTATAAAGCAATGAGAAAAGCTGAGCTTTTAGAAAAGCTCCATTTAAAAGACTGGGAAAAAGAATTATTAAAAAGACTTTAGTTTCAAGAATCATAAAAAGTAAAAATATAGATATAATTCTTTTAAAAAGGACTTAGACAGACTTTATGAAAGAAGAATATTTTATTAAAAATATAAAATCCAAACACATTGGAGACGATGCTGCAGTTATTGGTAATGAGGTAATGGCAAGCGACTCTTTTTTTGAAGATATTCATTTTAAAAAAGAATGGATGAGTTTGAAAGATATTGCCATTAAAGCGAGTCTGGTGAATATTAGTGATATTATAGTTATGAATGCAAAACCGAAATATGCACTTTTAAATATTGGTTTTCCAAAATCATATACCCTTCATGATATAAAAGAACTTACCGAAGGTTTTAATTATTGTGCAGAAAAATACAATTATGAAATTATAGGTGGAGATACTATAAAAAACGACAAGCTTGCTATTTCTATGACATTTATTGGTGAATGCAAAAAACCTGTCTTTAGAAAAGCGAAAATCAATGAATATGTTGCATATACAGGTGATTTAGGTGATGTAAAAAAAGAGCTAAATATGCTTTTAAGAGGAGGAAAAATTTCTAAGAAATCGAAATTTATCAGACCTCGATTAAGAGACAAATTTTTCTATAAAGCCGCTCCTTTTATAACATCCGCACTTGACATAAGTGATGGACTTTTTAAAGAATTGGAGCGAATATCTAAAATATCTAAGCTTGGATATAAATTTTTTTACAAAATAGATAAAAGAATAGGTTGTAGCGGCGAAGAGTATGAGGTTTTGTTTACTTTTAATAAAAAATATTTGCCAAAAATTTTAAATATTGCTAAACTAACAAAAACTAAAGTAACAATTTTTGCATTAACAAAAAGAGGTTCTTATAAGAGTAAATGTAGAGAAAATCATTTTTAAGGTAATATTATGAATATAATTAAATATGCTTTTTCAGATCTATTTGATTCAAAGATAATTAAATATTCATTCGCTCCTTTATTTATAAGTGTAGTGTTTTGGGGGATTGTTTTTTACTTTTTTTCAGGAAATATTGTTGAATTGATTCATGCTTATGTTTCTTATCTTCCTTTTGGTGAGAATATAAATAATATTTTGACAAGTGTCGGTTCTACCATTGTGTTAATGTTTTTGTATTATGAGCTTGTGATATTGAGTATCGGGGTTTTCAGTTCATTTTTCGTAGATAAAATTACTGCAAGAATCAATGAAAAATATTACGGACTGCCTGTTAAAGAAACAAGCCTAATAGAAGGGATTTTGGTTTCATTAAAAGGAATACTTAATTTTGTTATTTTTTTTATTTTAACGTTTTATTTGCTTTTTGTACCGGTTGTTAATATTTTTTATCAAGTTTTTTTATGGTCCCTTGCAATTAAAAAACCTTTGGTTTTCGACAGTTCCGCAATGTTTTGCGATTATAAAGAGTTTGAGAAAAAAAATAATTTAAAAATATGGATTTTGATATTTTTTACCTCTTTTATATACTTCATACCTATACTTTCATTTTTTGGTTATACACTTCAGCTTATTATTATGACCCATTTTGTTTTAAGTAAATGTTCTTCAAACAAATAATTATTTAATTTAAAAAACTTTTCTTTTGCTATAATTTCAAATTAACTTTGAAAGGCTGGCATGATATATTCACACGCTCCTATAAACTTCGTTTTTAATAAAAATTCGGAAAACTTTTTTGTTGAAGAAATCCCTCTTTATTCGTTTGACCATACCGGTGAATGGTTGATGCTTAAGGTTAGAAAAAAAGACATGACAACTTCTGATGTTGTTAACATGTTTTCAAAACTCGGTATCCAAAAAAGGGATATTGGTTATGCCGGACTTAAAGATAAAGACGGACTTACTGTTCAATGGATGAGTGTTCCGAGAAAATTCAGAGATAGAATTAATAAATTCGAACATTCAAAAGTAAGAATAGTAGAACAAGATTTACACAGGAATAAATTGAAAATCGGACATTTAAAAGGAAATAGGTTTTTTGTAAGGCTTAAAAAAGTTCTACCTGTAGATGCTAAAAAAATTGAAAGAGTTCTTATTGATATTAAGAAGTTCGGAATTCCAAATTTTTTCGGATATCAGAGGTTTGGAAAGTTCGGTGATAATTTCGAACAGGCAAAAGAGTTTATATTCGGAGATAAACACATAAAAGACAAAAGACTTCAAAAGCTCTTAATTAGCGCATATCAGTCAAAGCTTTTTAACGACTGGCTTATGGAGAGGATTAAACTCAGCAATATTTTTGATATGAAAGATGATGAACTTAAATTTTTAGGATATGAAAAAGAACTGATCAAATTTGTAAAAAAACAAAAACATCCTTTTAAACTTTTACCCGGTGATGTGATGTGTCATTATCCTTTCGGTAAAAATTTTTATCTTGAGAATTTGGAAGATACTGAAAGGTTTTATAAAAAGGATATTGTTCCTACCGGTCTTCTTCCAGGCAAAAAAGCTATAAGGGCTAAAGATTTTGCAAGAACAATCGAAGAAAAATACGATGATTTAATCCCTGCAAACGGTGACAGAAGAAGCGCATGGATTTTTCCTGAAATTACTGAAAAAAAATATATTAAAGAAAAAGCTTGGTATGAATTTTCTTTTATATTGCCAAAAGGTAGTTACGCTACTGTTTTAATAGAAATATTACAAAACGGTATAACTGATAATTTAATAACTTATAAAGGAGATAAATGAGTTTACCTCGTTTAGCAACGACAATAGCAACATTAAGTGCATTTGTTTTAGCTGTTTCTAAAGTAATTGTTGGAATAATGACAGGAAGTGTGGCTGTTATTGCCAGTGCTATTGATTCACTACTTGATATGGTGATAAGTATTTTTAACAATATTGCCGTAAGGGTCAGTGAAAGTAAACCTAACAGCAGGTTTAATTACGGTAAAGGTAAAATAGAGGGACTTGCTGCATTGTTTGAGGGACTTTTTATTAGTGCGAGCGGTCTTTATATTATATATGAAGGTATTCGAAAAATAATCGACCATGAGCCTATTGTTAAAATTGATTACTCGATATATGTAATGGTTTTTTCTATGCTTGTTACTTTCTTTTTAGTAACGTTTTTGGCTTATGTGGTTAAAAAAACCAATCATCTTGTTATTAAATCCGATCTTTTACATTACAAAACTGACCTTTTGACAAACGGTGCCGTATTGGTTTCTTTAATAGTTGTTAAGTTGACAGGTTGGTATTATGTTGACTTTATTTTATCAATTTTTATTGGTGTATATATTATTAAAGAAGCGAGTGAAATCGTTAAAGAAGGATTTGAAATTCTTTTGGACGTTGCTCTTGATTTTGAGACAGTAGAAAAAATTAAAGAAATAATAAAAAAAGAGCCTCTTGTATTGGATTATCACTGTTTAAGAACAAGAAAATCGGGCAATAGGAATTTTGTAGACGTACATTTGGTTTTAACTCCCGATATGAAACTGAAACTTGCACATACAATTATTGAAAATGTTGAGGAAAAAATAAGAAAACTTGATCCGGACAAAAAATGGATTATAAATATACATGCAGACCCTTATGATGATTCTCATATAAACAAGCTTCTTGAGGAGTGTGAATGACAATTAAGAATATAAATTTAGAGCATAATAATAATGATGTTCATGTTATCGAATTTAATAATGTCAAACACCAAACCGTTGGAGATATTTCAAAGTTTTTTACTAAAAATAAAACGGATGTTCTTGTTATAACAAAACAGAACAAACCTTATTATGTATTAACATCCACAGATATAATTGACGCTCTTGTAGCACATTATGATAATATTGAAATTTCAATGTATATTGATAAAAATCCTAAAAAAGTTATAACGATTAATGAAAATGAAACCGTATTTGAAGCATACAGACTAATGAGAAGTTATAAAATTCATCATTTGATAGTAGTAAATGACAACGGAGACTTTTCTTCTGTAATAAATTTTTATGATTTTGCTTCATATTTAACGGAGATTGCACTTAAAGATGAAATGACCGGTCTTTATAATAAAAGATTTTTTGAATTTATACTTGATAGGTATAAAACGGAGGATATTGAAATCGGAATTATTTTTATAGATTTAGATAATTTTAAAAAAATAAACGATGCTTTCGGACATATATTCGGTGATAAAGTACTAAAATCTGTAGCAAATATTATAAAAAAATCAATTAGAGATATCGATTATGCGTTTAGATTCGGGGGAGATGAATTTGTGATATTGATATTTTCTGATTATGACGTTTTAAAAAAAGTAGCAAAAAGAATTAAAGAAAAAATTTTACAAACTGCAATAGAAGGTGTAAAGGCAGAATGCAGCATCGGATATGCTCATTATCCTACTGACAGTAATAATTTAGAAGAAGTGCTTCATTTGGCTGATAAAAGAATGTATGAAGATAAGAGGAGAGATTAAGAATTTAAAATCTCTACCGCTTTTAACATTTTGATACCTGCTTCGTTTACGCTATTTCTTCCAAGATATTTTGCTTCTCTTGCCGCAATGTACGCCTTGTCAAATGTTTCTTTTGTTAATCCTGAAGCTTTGATGGCTTTTTTAATATTTTCTGGCAGGATTCTTATTTTTTGTTCTTTTACATACATACTTCCTGTATCGGCAATTGCTTTAACCACTCTGTAAATTGTAGGGTTAATAGGAGCTCCGAATCCTTCAGGAACACCGCTCATAGCATCATCCATTAATTTACCGTATTCTGTTTCAACAATATGTCCGTCAGGCATTACTTCTAAAAAGCCTTTTGCTTCAAGGCTGTCAACAGCTTCAAGAATTTTTCTTCTTTCATCTTCATCTTTTCCTTCAAGGATATTTTCACATGCGATTCCAGCATCAGGAATCATTTTAAATATATCCATTTCATATCTTGTCATGAACGGCAATTTTTTATGAGTAGCAAGTTCTTCATATAAGAGACCTGATTTACTTGGTTCATATGTTCCAAGAATTCTTTCACGTCTTGCTTCTTCTACCCACTCTCTGTTAGGAGCGCTGAATACTTTATTTGAAATGGCAAGAGTTTTTACAGACCAGCTGTGAATTGCTCTTTCATCATAATTTTGATCTTCTATAACTTTTTCACCGTCTTCTGTTACAAAATAAACTGCTTTTCCTTTTTCGTCAATACCTTCACTGATTAAATTGAATGCTTCTAATGTATATAAATATTCTCTTAAATCAAAGTTATCGTCAAACCATTTTTTCTTGTCAGCCAAGTCTTGGAATTTTTTAGCAATTTCCTGTTTTTTCTTTGGCATTTCATCAAGTTTTCTTCCGTATTTTTCGATAAGTTTTTTATATTCTTTAACTTTTCTGTCTATAAGTTCCGCTTTGATTTCATCAAATGTTGGTGTTTCTTCAGGGTTTTGAGTTGTTTTTTCTTCCCAAATGTATTTAATAGTTTTTAAAGTTTCGATTTCTTCCTGAGAAATTGCAAATGTTTTTAACGGTTTGTCAGTTCTATCTTTATAGATTCTGTAAACTTCAAGGGCTTTTTCACCCGCTTTTGTTAACTGATCTACATCAGCAACATATCCAAGAGCCTCAAGATTTGCAAGAGAGTCTATATCAATTTCTTCTCCATCAGCAACTTTTGCAATATCTTCCAAAATAGAAAGATCAAGTACACTTCCTTCTGCAGCCCATCCGCCATATGTTAATGTTTCTTTTACAGCTTGTCCTAATTCTGTGAAAGTGAAATATTCTCCTGCAGGAATTGAGTATGCTATCAGTCTCATTGCTTCAAGCAAGTCTTTTTTATTCCCTTCTATAGGTAAGTAATGTGCATCAGTCGGTCCCATCGGAGATTTTCTGATATATTCTGCAAGTTCGGCATCTATAACGATTTCAGGATTCATTATTTTATATGCTTCATATAAATCTAATGCTTCAGCAGTTAGTTCACCGTTTTGAGCAAATCCTCTTTTTTCAAGTTCTTCGTTTGAAATTTTTGTTGTTTTATTTCCGTTTTTAACTGCAGCATCAATCATTGCGATAATTTCACTGCTTACCCATTTTGCATTATCTGCAATATTTATTTTATCTTTCACTCTATTTAAAACGTCTGCAACAATTTTACCTGCATAAGTAAACTCAATAGTTGCCGGAGTTGGGAATCTTATAATTCCGCTTAAGTTTAATTCTTCAACCGCTTCATTATTTAAATTTTTTACGTCGATTACGTTGTTTTCACTTTTTGATAGTTCTGTTATAATATTAATTGCATGATTCTTTACAATCATATTGCGCCTCCTGTTATTAATTTTTGAAATTATACAAACTAATTTAGCTTAAGTCAAGACCACTAAAGCTAATTAATAAAATATAAACACCTTATTAATTAATAGTTATATTTTAAAGGATGTAAATAAAAAAATAAGACTGAAAATAGTAAAAAAGGAGAAAGTTATTCTGTTTCTTCTTTTTCAGGATTCACTACTTTTGCGATCAAAATAGATAATCCGTAGAGTAATAATAGCGGTGCGGCCATTGCCATTTGACTAAACAGATCAGGAGGTGTTAATACTGCTGCTACAATAAATATAATAACAATTGCATATCTTGCAAATTCTTTTAATGTTTTATCAGTAACAAGGCCTAATTTTGCGAGAAAATATGTTACTACAGGTAGTTCGAAAGCTATACCGAAACCTATCATGATTTTTAGGGCGACACTTACATATTCGCTTATTTTAAGCATTGCAACGAAATCTTTACCACCGAAGTTTATCATTACTTTAAATCCGATAGGAAATACGATGTAATAAGCAAAAGCTGCTCCGACTATAAACATTATCGTTCCGAATAAAACGAAAGGAATGACAAGTTTTTTTTCATGATCATACAGTCCTGGAGCTATGAATTTCCATGTATGGTATAAAAGTACGGGTAAACTTGCGAAAAACGCAGTATATAATGAAATTCTAATTGCAGTCATAAATGGTTCTACCAGGTTTGTAAATATCATCTCGGAAGATGATGTGTCTTTCATTGCTTCAAACGCAGGTTTTGCTATCCAGAGGAAAATATCTTTCCAAACAACAAATGCTAATATAAACAGTATAAAAAACGTTACAACTATTTTAATAAGCCGAGAACGCAGCTCGGCTATATGAGGTTTAATTTCTTCAAGCATTTACTTCTTTTTCTTTTGTAGTTTCAGTAGTGTTTGCAGTTTTGTCTTCAACTTTTTCAGTAGGTTTTACATCTGCACCTTCTTCACCTTCTTTTACGGCATCTTTGAAGTTTTTGATACCTTTACCTAAACCGCTTGCGAGTTCTGGAATTTTTTTACCTCCGAATAAAAGTAATACTACTAATAAAATTACGATAATTTGCCAAGTACTTACACCCATAACAATCCTTTTTTAGAGAATTTTAGCATAAATTTAAAAAATGATGTCAATCTTTGATAAAATTTTGTAATATTTTTTAAAAGGAAAGCAATGAAACTTGCGGTTTTTGATTTTGATTCTACTTTGATGGACGGAGAAACCATTGATTTTTTAGCAGAGCCTTTAGGACTTAAAGAAAAAGTTGCTTCCATTACGGAAATGGCAATGAGGGGTGAACTTGATTTTTTCGAAAGTCTTATTATGAGGGTAAAACTTCTTGAAGGACTTGAAGAAAAAAAAGTAAATGAAATATGTCATAATCTTCCTTTGATGCCGGGGGCAAAAGATATTGTAAAAGAACTGAAAAAAAGAAACATAACGGTAATCTGCTTTAGCGGTGGATTTAGAAACGCTACTTCATATGTAAAAGATCTCATAGGTCTTGATGCTGATTTCAGCAATGTATTACATTCTAAAGACGGTGTTTTAACGGGGCTTGTAGGCGGTGAAATGATGTTTAGTCATTCTAAAGGAGATATGCTTCAGAGAATTCAGAGTATTTTGGGTGTTACTGAAAACGATACGATGGTAGTAGGTGACGGGGCTAATGATTTGAGCATGTTTAAACATGCGAAAACCAAAGTGGCCTTTTGTGCTAAAGAGGTTTTGAAAAAAGAAGCCAATATTGTGATAGAGGAAAAAGATTTAACAAAAATTTTAGAGTTTATTTAATAGTTAATAGTTAATAGTTGATAGTTAATGGTTGATGGTTGATTTTTAAAACAAACGATAAGGAGTAAAAATGAGTACGAGTATATGGGTTGATTATTTAGACAGGGAATTTTTAGACACTACATTTAAAGAATGGGTTAACAGCGGACTTGTTAACGGTCTTACGAGTAATCCGGCTATTTTTGCAAATGCGCTTAAAAAAGATGTATATAAAGAAGATTTTGAAAATCTTAAAGGAAAATCAAGTAAAGAGATTTATGAAGAAATTGCCGTAAAAGACATACAAAAAGCATGCGATATTTTAGAACCTTTATATGATGAAGGAAATGACGGTTATGCAAGTATCGAGGTTGATCCGAGACTGATTAACGATACAAAAGGTACGATTGACGAAGCTTTAAGGCTTGTAGATAAAATCGAAAGAGACAACCTAATGATTAAAATTCCTGCTAACGAAGCAGGTGTTAAAGCTATGGAAGAGCTTGCAAAAAGAGGAATAAATATTAACGCAACTCTTGTGTTCTCTCCAAATCAAGCCATGCAGGCAGCTGAAGCGATTGCAAAAGGACCAAGAACAATTGATGGTGTTATTTCAGTATTTGTAAGCAGGTTTGACAGAAAACTAAATCCCGTACTCAAAGAAAAAAACTTAGCGCAAGACAGAGTAGGGTTTTTCAATGCAATTAAAATATATAATCAAATAGAAGAAATGGGAATGCCAAACATCAGAACGCTTTTTGCATCAACTGGGGTTAAGCAAGATTATCTTCCTGCCGATTATTATGTTGAAAATCTTTATTTGCCGCATAGTGTGTTGACGTTACCGTTGGATGTTATAGAAGCTATTA
Organism: Nautilia profundicola AmH; assembly: GCF_000021725.1. Classification (GTDB taxonomy): domain Bacteria; phylum Campylobacterota; class Campylobacteria; order Campylobacterales; family Nautiliaceae; genus Nautilia; species Nautilia profundicola. Next base: position 1,028,791 of record NC_012115.1, on the reverse strand, counting down.
AAGATAAAGAAATTGAAGAAAGCTTTCATTTTCAGACAAAACATATTGATGGTTTCTTTAGCTTTTTAACACCGGCGGGAATAAATATGCAAAAAGTATATCAAGAGCTGTTTGATGAAGGGGTGGAAGCATTTGAAAAAGCATTTGAAGAGATGCTAAATTCTATTAAGGGCTGATAATGACAAAAGAAGAATTAAATAAATATCTTTACGCATTAATTAAATATGACGGGAGTGATTTACACGTAAAAGCCGGTAACGGTATTAAAGCGAGGGTTCAGGGTAAACTCGTAACAATGGAATCTCCCTTTTTAAAAAGGGAAGATGTTGTAGAGCTTTTAAAAATAATTTTAAGAGGTAGGTTTGAAGAACTTGTTAAAAATAAGGAAATCGATTTTAACTATAAACTTAACGAAGACTACAGATTCAGAGGAAATGCGTTTTTCCAAATTGACGGTCCTTCTGTGGTGTTCAGGGTTATTCCAAGTAAAATTCCAACAATCGAAAGCTTAAAATTTCCACCTATTTTACATAAATTTGCGGAAACAGAAAGAGGACTTGTGCTTGTTACCGGTGTTACGGGAAGTGGTAAATCCACTACACTTGCCGCAATGATAAATGAAATCAATGAAAAAAGATCAAAACATATTATTACTATAGAAGATCCTGTTGAGTTTGTACATAAAGATAAAAAATGTTTAATAAACCAAAGAAGCTTAGGAGAAGATACGTTAAGTTTCAGCAGAGCCCTAAGAGCAGCCTTAAGGGAAGACCCGGATATTATCTTAGTAGGTGAGATGAGGGACAGAGAAACGATAGAGATTGCCCTGCATGCGGCTGAGACAGGACATTTGGTATTCTCAACACTACATACGTTAGATGCAAAAGAGACGATTAACAGAATTATCGGGGTGTTTCCTGTTGAAGAACAAGACCGTATAAGAATGGTATTAGGTTCGGTTCTTGAAGGTGTTATATCTCAAAGACTTGTTCCGACGGTTGAAGGTAAGAGAACCGCTGCTATGGAAATTCTTATAAAAACTCCAAGAATTAAAGATTTGATCTTACAAAAAAGAGATAATGAACTCAAAGACGTTATTGAAGAAGGTAAAAAAACTTACGGTACTCAAAGTTTCGATCAGCATCTTGTTGATTTAGTTATTGAAGGACGTGTTAAAGAAGATGTTGCACTTGATTATGCAACAAGCAGGGATGACTTTATCCTTAAACTTAAAAAAGCAAAACTTGAAAGCGGTATTGAAGTTGTTGAAGAATCTAAAATCGGTCTTAAAGATAGTTGAAATTTATAAAAATTTAGATATAATTTCAGTTCTAAAAAAACTAAGGAGAAATTATGCTTGAAGGAATTATCAGAGAGAGTACCTCAAAAGCTGAAACTAAAAAGCTTAGAAGGGATGGTTATCTGATTGCTAACATTTATGGAAAAGGTCAGGAAAACATAAATGCAGCATTCAAAACAGGTGACTTTATTAAATACTTAAGAAACAAAGAACATTTGGTATTCCCGGTAAAAGTTGGAGACAAAGAAGTAAAAGTTGTTGTTCAAGAATATCAAAAACATCCTGTAACAGGAGAACTTTTACATGTTGATTTACTAATGGCTCAAGATGGTGTTAAGTCATACTATCATGTTCCTATTAAAGTAAAAGGGACTCCAATCGGTCTTAAAAACAAAGGTGTATTAATTTACCACAGAAGAAGAATTAAAGTAAAAGCTGCACCTGAGAATTTACCAGATTTCTTTGAACTTGATGTAACTAACCTTGATGTTGGTGACAATATTCTAATCAGAGATATCGAAATGCCTGAAGGAGTTGAGTGTTTCTTAAACCCTTCAATTCCGGTTGTAGGTGTAATTAAGGCTAAATAATTTTAACGGCTTTCGCCGTTTTCTTTCTTTAACTACATTAAAAGAGGGTATATGAAACTCATAATCGGTCTTGGTAATCCCGGAGAAAAATATAAATTAAACAGACATAATATTGGTTTTTTAGCAATAGATTATTTAATAAATGAGTTTAATGCCAGGAAAATAAGTTCATCATTTAAAGGCGAACTTTTCAAAGCTTCAAATTATATGTTTTTAAAACCCACTACTTATATGAATCTTAGCGGTGAAAGCGCTGTTTTGGTTAAAAACTATTATAAAATAGACAATGAAGATATAGTCGTAATTCATGACGATATAGATTTAAAATTAGGTGCCCTTAAGTTTAAAAGAGGCGGAAGTCATGGCGGACATAACGGACTTAAATCACTTGATCAGCATATAGGCAATGATTACTACAGAGTCAGAATAGGGGTCGGAAGGCCTGAAAGAAAAGACGAAGTAGTTAAATATGTTTTGAGTAATTTTACAGATGAAGAAATGAAATGCATGCAAAGTCTGTTTCCTAAAATAAAAAGTGCGATAGAAGATATAAAAAACGCACCTTCTAAATACTCTCAAAAAGAGTGTTAAGTGTATTTTAACTACATAATCAAAAAATACGCGAAAAATTTTTTACTAATACTATTTTCACTTGCTTTTTTTTTCGTAATTATCGATTTTATAGCCAATTTTTCCAAATTGCCTGATTCTTCAAACTTACAGGTTTTATATTTATATTATATAGTTTTATACAGTTTTGATATGTTTTATCCGTTGGCGATAGTTTTTTCGTTTTTGTTTACAATGTATTATATGATTAAATTCAATGAACTCGTGAGTTTTTACTCTTTGGGGTTTTCCGTAAAAAAAATATTGAAACCTTTTTTAACATTTTCATTTTTAATATTTTTTATTTTTATTGCTTTAGACAGCGGTAAAATGGCATATGTTAGAGAGTATGCCGATTCAATTTTAAACAAAAGACAATATAGCAACACTAATTTATTTATAAAATTCAACGATAAAATTATTTATATAAAAAAAATAAAACCTATCTTAAAAGAAGCGATAGACATAAGGGTGTTTGTTTTAAAAGACGGTAAAGTAAAAAAAATTATATCAGCTAAAAAAGCTGTTTTCGTAAATGACATATGGCAAGCTAAAAACGCTGAAATCACGTTTATTAACGATAAAAAAATCACTAAAATCAGAAATGATATATTTTTTTTAAAAAACTTTAAACCTAAAATAGTGTCTAATTTAAAAAAATTAAATTCAATCTCATTATACGACGCTATCATAGCTATTAAAATATTTAAAGATGTAAATGTAAATACGCTTTTATCCATGGTTTTTTATAAAATTTTTACCGCACTTAGTTTGATCGGATTAATTATCGTATTTATATTTCAAGTGCCTATTCATCAAAGAATTTCTAATGTTTCACTCTTTTTGGTAAAATCCGTTTTTTTAACTATTTTAATTTGGGGAATACAGTTGATGATATATAAGTTTTCCAAACAGGGTGTTATATCACCTTATGTATTAATGGTACCGTGTTTTATAATCTACAGTTACGGTGTTTATTTGTTAATAAAAGAAGAAAAAGAATAAAGTTATAAATTTCAAGGAGAAATAATGAATTTTAAAAAGTTAGCGGACAAATACGGGACTCCGTTGTATGTTTACGATTTTCATCATTTTGAAAATCAGTTTAACGAACTTAAAAATGCTTTTAAAGGCAGAAAAAGTATCATTTCATATGCTGTAAAAGCAAATTCAAATTTAAGCGTTATAAAAAAGTTTGCAACTCTCGGGAGCGGTGCTGACTGCGTAAGTATCGGTGAAGTAAAAAGAGCATTAATGGCCGGAGTTGATAGATATAAAGTGATTTTCAGCGGTGTCGGTAAGAGAGATGATGAAATTGAAGAAGCGTTAAAACTTGATATATTGATGATAAACGTTGAAAGTGAAGCGGAATTAAACAGAGTTGCTGATATTGCTGAAAAATTAGGTGTTGTAGCAAGAATTTCAATCAGGGTGAATCCTAATATTGATCCTAAAACACATCCTTACATTTCTACGGGACTTCATGAAAATAAATTCGGTGTAGATATAGATACAGCTAAAAAAATGTATCTTTTTGCAAAAAACAACTCTTCTTTAAATCCTGTGGGAATTCATTTTCATATAGGAAGCCAGCTGACGGAGCTTGAGCCGATAAAAGAAGCCAGTCAGATTGTGGCGGATTTGGTTAGAAGCTTAAAAGCAATAAATATCGATATCAAATTTTTCGATGTGGGAGGAGGACTTGGTATTAAATATAAAGATGAAGAAACTATAAAACCATATGATTATGCTCAGGCTATTCTTTCTACACTTAGTGGACTTGATGTGACTATAGTATGTGAGCCGGGAAGATTTTTAGTAGGAAACGGCGGATGGTTTTTAACAAGTGTGCTTTATGAAAAAGTAAACGGTGATAAAAGATTCGTAATAGTCGACGGGGCTATGAACGATCTTATCAGACCGAGTCTTTATAACGCTTATCATAAAATCGAAGTTATAACAGATAAAAACGGGGAAATAAGTAAAGCTAATCTGGTAGGCCCTATTTGTGAAAGCGGAGATTTCTTTGCAAAAGATATAGAACTTCCGAGTACAAATCACGGAGATTTGGTTGTAATACACAGTGCCGGAGCATACGGGTTTACAATGAGCAGTAACTATAATACAAGGCCGAGAGCCGCGGAAATAGCCGTAGAAAACGGTGAGGACAGGATCATAAGAAGAAGGGAAACGTTTGAGGATTTAATTGCCTGTGAAGTAGATTATTTATAATTTCTTACAAAAGGGGAGGGATGAAGGGATTTTTTATTGACGTTCAGGGAACGCTTATCGATGATAAAGACTTCCTTCCGCTTCCCGGAAGCATTAAGTTTTTGGATTTTCTTAACAAAAACGACTTACCTTATATTTTAATTACCAACAATACTAAAAGACCTTCTGAGGAATTTCAGTCTTATTTAAAAAATTTAGGTTTTGATTTTAAAAACTATATTGATCCACTTATGGTTTTGGATGAAATTCTTGCAAGTAAAAAAATCGCGGCATACGGGAGTGAAAAGTTTTTGAATGTATTAAAATCAAAAGGCTTTACTCTTGATTATGAAAATCCCGAGAGTGTACTGCTCGGGATAAAACTGTACAGTAACGACGAATTTTCACAAATAATCGAATTTTTATTAAACGGTGCCGAACTTGTAGGAATGCATAAAACTTCTCTTTATTCACATAATTCCAAAAGATACCCGGGTCTTGGAGCCATACTTGAAATGCTTAAATACGCTACGGATAAAGATTATGTAACTGTAGGTAAACCGAGTACTTCTTTTTTTGACAGAGCTAAATCCATATTGGGATTAAATTATGATAAAATTACTATTATTAGCGATGATTTAAAAGGTGATTTAATTCCCGCAAAAAAGCTTGGAATGCAAACGGTACTCGTATTAAGCGGTAAAATCAAAGATAAAAAAGAAATAACTCAAAAGCCGGATTTTGTTTTCGAAAACATCAAAGAGCTATTAAACTATTGGAGAAAGAATGGAGAAAAAATTACAAGAACTTAGAAAAGAGATAGATTCTATAGATAATGAAATATTGAAACTTTTAAATAAAAGAATGGAAATCGTAAAAAAAGTCGGAGAGCTTAAAAACACAAGCAATTCTCCGGTATATAGACCTGAAAGAGAAAAAGAGATTATTAAAAGGTTGAGTGAACTCAGTAAAAAAGAGGGCGGAATATTAGGATATGAAGAGATCGAAGCTATTTTTCTTGAAATTTTCGCAATAAGCAGGACACTTGAAAGAAAAGAAAGAATAGCTTTTTTGGGACCTATCGGTACTTATACCCATCAGGCTGCTGAGAGCAGGTTCGGTGCTAATGCAAAGTATCTGCCTTTATTGAATATAGAAGCGGTATTTAAAGCGATTGCCAATAAAGAAGCGAAATACGGTGTCGTACCTATTGAAAACAATACAGAAGGAGTTGTGGGCGTAACGCTTGATTCTTTAAAAAAATACGATGTAAAAATAGTATCTGAAATATGTATGGATATACATCATTCCTTTGCCTCATATCAGGATGACTTGAAAAATATTAAAAGAATTTACTCTCATCCTCAGGGATATAACCAGTGTCTAAATTTCCTTGAAACACATGGACTTTTAGATGTGGAGTTCATTCCTACCGAATCAACGGCTAAAGCCGCTCAAATGGCTGCCGAAGATCAGGAAAGCGGCGCGATATGTTCTAAAATTGCGGCAAAATTATATAATGTCCCGCTTTTATTTGAAAAAATAGAAGACAACCTTGCCAACAGAACGAGATTTATTATCATAAGCGATTTTAAAACCCAAAAATCAGGAAACGACAAAACAAGCGTAATAGCGAAAACATCTCATAAATCGGGTGCGCTTTTTGAACTACTTAAAAAATTCAAAGAAAAAGAGATTAATCTTTTAAAAATCGAGAGTAGACCGAATAAAGACGATACGTTTAATACATGGTTTTATATAGATTTTGAAGGCCACATTGATGATGAAAACGTAAAAGAAATTATAGATTCGGAAGATATGCTGTGGCTCGGTTCTTATCTTAGAGACTGTTAATTAAGGAGAATTGATGTTTGAAAAATTAAAAGATTTAAAAACTTATGAAGCCGGAAAGCCGATAGAGCTTGTGGTAAGGGAATTCGGAATAAAGCCTGAAGAAATTATAAAGCTTGCAAGTAACGAAAATCCGTACGGTCCGCCTCCAAAAGCTATTGAAAAAGTAAAAAATATAGCCAATCAGATGCACAGATATCCTGATGATTCTTTTTTTGAACTAAAAGACGCGTTAAGTGTCAAGTTTGATATTAAAAATTCAAACGTTATAATCGGAGCGGGCAGCGATCAGATACTTGAATTTGCCGTCCACGCAATAGCACCTAAAAAAGTTTTAATGGCGGGAATTACGTTTGCAATGTATGAAATTTATTCAAAACAGGTGGGTGCGGAGATTTTAAAAACAAAAAGTATTACCCATAATTTGAATGAATTTTATGAAATATATAAACAGCAAAAGCCTGAAATCATCTTTTTATGCGTACCAAACAATCCTTTAGGAGAGTGCGTAGACTCTAAAGAAGTATTTGAGTTTATAGAAAAAATCGATCAAAACACACTCATTGTTGTAGACGGTGCTTATCAAGAGTTTGCAAGTTATAAAGATAAAAATAAAGAGATTAAACCGAAAGATATTTTAAAGTATCCTAATGTTCTATATACCGGAACGTTTTCAAAAGCGTACGGACTTGGTGGTATGAGAATAGGATACGGAATTGCGAATGAATTTATTATCCAAAATCTTCATAAATTAAGACCTCCTTTTAACATTACCACCCTTTCATTAGCTGCGGCAATTGAAGCACTTAAAGATGAAGAATTCGTAAAAATGGGTATTGTTAAAAACTTTGAAGAAATGGAGAAATACAAAAACTTTGCAAAAGAAAACGGTTTGGATTATATTGACAGTTACACCAATTTTATTGTGTTATATATAAAAAATTCAACGAAAATTGCTGAAAATTTATTAAAAAAAGGTATAATTGTAAGAAATATGGCCAGTTACGGTTTTGAAGCGCTTAGAATCACTATAGGAAAACCTGAAGAAAATGATAAATTATTAAATACACTAAAAGGTATGATTAGTTGAATTTTGAAGAACTGTTTAAACAAATAATCGCATTTACCAAAAATCTTAATAAAAGACAAAAGATAGTAATTATTTCGGCTATCGTCGCTTTGGTGGCGATTATTTCGTTTTTGGTTGTTTTTAACACCACTTCTTCGAAAACAAAAACAGGATATGCAATACTATTCGATAATCTTTCTTCAAAAGACGCTGCATTAATTGTACAATATCTTGATAAAAAACAGATTCCTTACGTTATTCCTGAAGACGGGGTTATTGAAGTTCCAAAAGACGTAGTTCAAAAAATAAGACTTGATGTGGCCGCACAGGGGCTACCAAAAAGCTCAAAAGTAGGGTTTGAACTATTTGACAAAAACAGTTTCGGTATTACGGATTTTGAACAAAAAGTAAAATATCTAAGAGCTCTCGAAGGAGAACTCGGAAGAACAATCGAATCACTTGATGCGGTTGAGAGCGCAACTGTAAATATTGCAATACCTAAAGACAGTGTGTTTGTGGAAAAACAGACTCCTCCTACCGCTTCAGTGGTTATCAAACTTAAACCTAATATGGTTTTAACTCCTAAACAGATACAGGGTATTAAATACCTTGTAGCGGCGGCTGTTCCTAAAATGAAGCCGGAAAACGTAAAAATTATAGACCAGTACGGCAACCTTCTTGGTGAAAATGATGAACTGACTCAAAATAATGAACTTTTAAAAGCAGAAATAATATATAAAAAAAGAATGGAAAAGGCTCTTGAAGATAAAATCGTATCAATTCTTGCTCCTGTAATAGGAGGTAAAAATAAAGTTGTGGCAAAAGTAAACCTTGATATTGATTTTTCTCAAGTTAAATCAAAATCAACCATTTATTCTCCTGATAACGTCGTAAGAAGCGAACAGACTTTGGAAGAGAGTAGAACGGGATATAAACCGAAAGAAGTCGGCGGAGTTCCCGGTGCCGTAAGTAACGTGGGACCTGTACAGGGTACAAAATCAAATGAAGTTAAAGACAAATATACCAAATCTCAAACAACTACTAATTATGAAATTTCCACAACAGTAAAAGATGTGAAAGAACCTCTTGCAAAAATAAAAAGAATAACCGCAGCAGTTGTGGTAGACGGTCATTATAAAGAGGATAAAGACGGCAAAAAAGAGTTTGTTCCTTTAACTAAACTCGAACTTACCAATATCGAAAATCTTGTAAAAAACACAATAGGATACGATCCGAAAAGAGGAGATAGTGTAAGTGTTAGCAGTTTTCAATTTACCGGAAACAGCGCAAATAATGAGCCGACTTCGGCAGTAGGAAAAGTTATGCAAAGTGTTCAAATGTATTTAGGACCGATAAGCGGAATATTGAAATATTTATTCCTGGCAATTGTTCTTTTTGTTTTTTATAAAAAGGTTATTACACCGTTTACACAGAAAATGCTTGAAGTTAAAATTGAAGAAGAACCTGAATATGTTAAGCCTGATATTGAAATTAATGAAGAAGAAGTTGAGTCCACTTATGATAAAATAAAAGAATTAAAAGAAAAAGTTGAGCAGCAATTGGGTATTTCAAGTGACGTAAATGAAGAAGAGCTGAAATACGAAGTTCTGCTTGACAGAATTGTTAAAATGGCTGAAGAAAAAACTGAAGAAGTTGCTAAAGTTCTTGAGAACTTAATTAAAGAAGAAACGCATGAAGTATAAGGATAACTAATGGCACTATCAGCTCAGCAACAAGCTATACTTGACGAACTTTCAATGCCGGAAAAAATAGCGATATTATTGATTCAGCTTGGTGAGGATTTAACAGCTCAGATTTTTTCATATATGGATGTAAACGCAATAACCGAGATTTCAAAATATATTGCTACGGCAAAAGCGATAGATAAAGCGATTGCGGCGGCAGTTTTAGAAGAATTTTATGTAATATTTCAATCAAATCAGTATATTGCAAGCGGCGGTCTTGAATATGCTAAAGAAATATTATATAAAGCATTAGGTCCGGAAGAAGCTAAAAAAGTTCTTGATAAACTTGCAAAATCGCTTCAGAGTGAGCAGACTTTCGGATTTTTACAAAAAGTTAAACCTCAACAGCTTGCGGACTTTATCGTAAACGAACACCCTCAGACAATCGCACTTATTTTAGCACATATGGATCCTACAAGTGCAGCTGAAACACTTAGCTATTTTCCTGATGAGGTAAGGGCTGAAGTGCTTATCAGAATGAGTAATCTTGGCGATATTTCTCCACAGGTTATTAAAAAAGTATCGGCAATTCTTGAAACAAAACTTGAAGCTCTTACAGGATATAAGGTTGAAATCGGTGGGGTAAGATTCGTTGCGGAAATATTCAATAGACTCGGTCAAAAAGCTGCAAAATCTACGCTTAAATTCATTGAACAGGTTAATAATGAGCTTGCAGAAGAAATTAAAGAAAAAATGTTTACATTTGAGGATATCCTTAAACTTGACAATAACGCAATTCGTGAAATTTTAAAAGAAGCTGATAAAAATCAATTAATGATTGCATTAAAAGGCGCACCTGAAGAATTAAAAGAAAAATTTTTAGCTAATATGTCACAGCGTGCAGCGGCTGCGTTTGAAGAAGAGATGCAGTTCTTGGGTCCTGTTAAAGTTAAAGATGTTGAAGCTGCACAAAGAAGTATAGTGGAAATAGTTCAAAAACTTGCTGAAGAAGGTAAAGTATCAATCGGAGCGGAGGAAGAAGTAATTGAGTAGAATAGTAAACGGCGAAGCAGTGGAAAAACACATAATTAATCAGTATTCATTTAAAAGCTTTGACGATAGTGATACATTTGTTTCTACAAATAATAGTGATAATCAGCAGAATTCGGAAAATGAAAAAGAAACATCAGATACGAATCAACACAATACATCAAATCAGAACAATAATTCTAATAATGAAGTAATTGAAAAACTTCTTGAAAAAATAGAAGAGCTGAGTAATAATATTGTAAATATTCAAACGAAATTCGAGCAACAGTTAAATGAATGCAAACAGCAAATAGAGATTGAAAAGCAAAAAGCGTACGAAGAGGGATATAAAAAAGGTAAAGAAGAAGCCAATAACGAGCTTTCCAAAGAAATGGAAGAGAAAATTAAACTTCTTCAAAGTTCTATTGAAAAAGTGGATAAAATCAACGAAGTGTTTGAAGAGAAAATACTTTCGATAGAAAAAGAGTTAATTTCGGTAGCACTTGATATCGCAAAAGAGGTAATTCAAAAAGAAGTTAGTGAAAATTCAAAAGAAATAGCTTATAATCTTGCTAAATCATTAATGGAAGATATTAAAGACGCTACAAAAATACAAATAAAAGTAAATCCGAAAGATGCTCAGTATCTTAAAGAGCAGAATTTACAAAATGTTGAAATTATTGAAGATGAAGCGGTAAAAGAGGGCGGAGTGGTGATTGTAAGCGATATAGGAAATATTGATGCGGAAATTTTACAGAGGTTTAAAGCTATAAAAGAAGCGGTATTGGAAGGTAATGAATGATAGATGTTAAAAGTAAAAATATTGTTGAATTAGAAAAACTGGCACAAGATATAAGAAAAAGAATTTTAGAAGTTGTTTCGGCAAAAGGCGGACATTTAAGTTCAACACTCGGTGCGGTTGAACTTATTATTGCCATGCATTATGTTTTTGACGTAGAAAAAGATCCTTTTATTTTTGATGTGTCACACCAGGCATATGCACATAAACTTTTAACCGGTAGATGGGATGAGTTTGATACTTTAAGACAGTTCGGAGGTATCAGCGGTTATACCAAACCGAGTGAGAGTAAATATGATTATTTCAGCGCGGGACACTCCTCTACCTCTATATCTGTGGCGGTTGGTGCTGCAAAAGCGATTAAATTAAAAGGTGAAGAGAGGATACCAGTTGTTTTAATAGGTGACGGGGCTATGAGTGCCGGTATGGTATATGAGGCTCTGAATGAACTCGGATTTAGAAAATACCCTGTGGTAATAATACTAAACGATAACGAAATGAGTATAGGTAAACCTATAGGTGCACTTAGCAAATACCTTACAAGACTTAAAGCCGGAAAGCTTTATCAGGGATTTAAGGAAAAGTTTAAAAAATTCCTTGATTCCGCTCCTAAAGACGTAAAATATATGGCTAAAAAATTTGAAGAAATGTTTAGCGTTCACGGTGTCTTTTTTGAAGAAATGGGACTTGAATACATTGGACCTATTGACGGACACAATCTTGAAGAGGTAATTGAAACGCTTGAAGTTGCAAAAAGCCTGAAAAAGCCTGTAATTGTCCATGCCAAAACAATTAAAGGAAAAGGTTACGAGCAGGCGGAAGGATATTATGAACACTGGCACGGAGTGGGACCGTTTGACCTTAAAACCGGAAAACCACTTAAAAAATCCTCTCTGAGCGCCACTAAAGTTTATTCCGAAACATTATTGGAACTTGCAAAAGAAGATAAAAACATTGTAGGTGTGACCGCCGCAATGCCAAGCGGTACGGGAATGAAAGAACTGATGAAAGAGTTTCCGGAGAGGTTTTGGGATGTCGGAATTGCAGAGCAGCATGCCGTAACATCCATGGCTCCTCTTGCAAAAGAAGGATTTATTCCGTTTGTTGCAATATATTCAACCTTTTTACAAAGAGGGTATGACCAGATCATTCATGATGTGTGTCTTGATAACTATCCTGTAAGATTCGCAATCGACAGAGCCGGAATAGTCGGTGCGGACGGTGAAACCCATCAGGGTGTGTTTGATATAGGGTATCTTAGAATTCTGCCAAATATTACTATTTTCGCACCAAGGGATTTCGAAACTCTTAAAAAGGCAGTAAGGTTTGCAAAAGAATTCAACGACGGACCTTGTGCGTTCAGATATCCAAGGGGTGCTTTCACTCTTGAAGACGAAGTGTTTGATGCAAAAGATTTTGAACTCGGCAAAGCTGAAGTTTTGATTGATAGCGATAATATTATGTTTATAGCATACGGCAACGGTGTAGGAAAAGCATATAAAGCCCATAAACTTCTAAAAGAGCAGGGAATCGATACGGGAGTTGTCGATTTAAGGTTTGTAAAACCGTTTGACAAAGAACTTTTAAGAAGCCTCAGGGCAAAAAAATGGTATGTAATAAGTGACAATGCAAAAGAGGGCGGAATTGCCGAAATGCTTAGCGATTTTGTAAACTCTGAAAATCTTGATGTGAGTATTGAGAGTTTTGAATACCCTGACGAGTTTATTCCGCACGGGGATGTTGAAAGTGTGGAGAGACTTTTAAAAGTTGACGTTCAAAGCATAGTGGAGAAAATAAAGGACCAAAATGCCTAAAGCGGTATTCGGAGGCGGGTGTTTTTGGTGTCTGGACGCCGTATTCAGAAAAGTTGACGGAGTAAGGGACGTAGTAGTCGGATATGCTGGAGGAAGACGTCCAAATCCGAACTACGAGCAGGTGTGTACCGGTGTAACCGGACATGCGGAAGTAGTTGAAATAGATTATGATGAAAATACAGTTAGTTATGATGAACTTCTTGATATATTTTTCAAAATCCACGACCCTACACAGCTTAACAGGCAGGGAAACGATGTTGGAACCCAATACAGGTCTATAATTCTGTATCTTGATGAAGAGCAGAAAGAAAAGGCGTTAAAAAAGATAGAAGAGCTTAAAAAAGAGGGCTTGAATGTGGTAACTGAAGTAAAACCTCTTGAGATATTCTATCCGGCAGAAAAGTATCATCAAAACTATTTTGCCAAAAACCCACATCAGCCTTACTGTATGTACGTGGTGGCGCCTAAGGTTGAAAAATATTTAAAGATTAAAAATGAAAACAAAAAAACTTAAAGAATTTAAAGACCAAATATCATATCTTAAAGTAAACCAAAACGGATACGCACTTGTAGATGTAAACAATAGGGTTTATATTTTTAATTCTGATTTTAAACTTATAAACGGCTTTAAACTTAAACTTCCGCCAAACAAACCAAAAGAAAATGGTATAGATATTGACGAAGAGTTTAAATACCTGCTTTTAGCCACTCCTTCAAAACCTCTGACACTGTGGGATATTAAAAACAAAAAACTGCTTGACAAATACGAATGGCACAGGGGTGATGTATTAAGCGTTAAACTTGATAAAAATTATTTTGCAAGCGGAGGTATTGACGGTAAAATCTTTTTATATTCTTTAGACCTTTTCAAAATGGTTTCAAAAGTTGCCAAGCACAAAGATTTTATAAGTTCTCTTGCGTTTGGAAGTGATGAAATATATGCCACGGGGTATGATAAAAGCGTACTTTTTGTAAATCAGTTTTCTTTAAAAAAGATTGTCAGGTATCTGCATCTTAAAAAAGCGTTAAAAATAGAAAATAAGAATTTTTTAGTGAGCGCCTCGGAATATTCGGATATTATAAAATGGGATAAGTATAAAAAAGAGCGTAAGGACAGGTTTGACATTTATGAAGAGTTTATGGATTTTTATATATATGAAAATTATTTATTTATTGCAGTTAGGGATAGGATTGTTCTGTATGATCTTGAAAAAGAAGTTCTCATAAATGAAAAATTTTTTGATATTGACGCCTCAAAAATTTGTGTTTATAAAGATAAACTGTATTTTATTCAGAATAATGAGCTACAATATGTAGAGTTATATGATGAGGTTGAATTCTTAGATGTTATTTTAAAGGGTGATTATAAAACTGCTTATGAGATGCTAACATTAAATCCTTTTTTAAAAAAGACAAAAAGTTATGAAAAGCTTGAACTTTTATATAAAAATTCTATTAAAAGAGCTATAAAGTATCTTGAAGAGAATTTAAAGTCAAAAGCAATAGATGTATTAAAACCGTTTATGAATGTTTTGCAAAAGCGTGAAGAGATAACAAAAATACTTACACATTATGAAAATATAATCAAATTCAAAAAAGCATATGAAAACAGGAATTTCGCTCTTTTTTATCAGATAGCCAATCAGTATGAACTGTTAAAAGATACAAAATATTATAAACTTGTTGAAAAAGAGTGGGAGCTTAAATTTGAAAAAGCAAAAAAACTTGCAATCGAAGGCAGGGTTTCAGAAGCAAAAGAGATACTTAAAGATTTTATGACGGTCAGTGAAAAAATACCTTTGATTGAACTGCTTTTAAAACAAGCCGAACTTTTTAGATTAATGAAAGAAAAAATAGCCAAAAAAGATTTTGCAGGTTTTTTTGCAATCATTAAAGAACACCCCGAGCTTAAAAATACTAAAGAGTATCAGGCGGTTATGGAATATGCCCAAAGGCTGTATACACTTGCTTTAAAAGCATTAAAAGAAGAAAACTTTAAATATGTCCTAAAAGCCGCAACTATTTTGGAGGATATTGAAGGATATGAATTAAAAGCAAAAGAACTGTTAACTCAGGCTCAGATATCTTTGGAGTTTTTAAGACTTTTCGGGAAAGACAAAAACAAAGCCTTTGAACTTGTTGAACAGTACCCTTTTTTAAAAGATCTAAAAGTTTATAAACTGTATGAAGAAAAATGGAGTGAAAAACTTAAAACCGCAGAAGCGAAAGCGTTTAAAGGTAAAATAAAAGAAGCCCTGCGTGAACTGAAAGAATATGAAAATATTAATATTAAAAAACCGAGAATTAAAAATATGCTAAAAAGCGCCTACCTAAACTACATAAAAGACTCTCATGATAAAAAAGCAATTGAGAAATATATAAATACATTCGGAAAAGATGAGGAAATTATGAAAGTTATGAATAAAAATAAATAAACTGCTTAATCCACTGATAATTTTGATTTGTTTATTTCAAATAATCGATTTTTCGAGGCTTTTGAAGTAATGGTACCGGCGGTGGGACTCGAACCCACATGAGCAGAGCTCATCGGATTTTGAGTCCGACGCGTCTACCAGTTCCGCCACGCCGGCACGGATTGGAATTATATCTACTATTTAATAAGTTTTCAATATTGTTTTGAAAGGTTTTTGTAGAAAAAAAGAAAAAAAGAACTTATTTGTTTAAAAGTTCTTTTAATTTTTTACCAACTTTGAATTTAACTGATTTAGTTTCAGGGATTTTAACTTCTTTGTTTGTTCCAGGAACTCTTGCTACTCTTGGAGCTCTTGTTACAACTTCAAAACTTCCGAATCCGATAAAACTAACTTTTTTACCAGCTTTTAGTGCTTCTTCCATTGCTTCGATTGTTGCATCGATAACTGCATTAACATCTTTTTTGCTTAGACCTGACTTTTCTGCTACCGCTGCGATTAATTCAGACTTTTTCATTTTTCCTCCTTTTTAGTTGGGTACAAAAAATTTTACTCTTTTTTTTTACCAAAAATCAAGTGTTTTAGGCATTTTTTGCTATAATTTTGTTAAAAAAGGTAAAAAATGAGCGCTTGTGAGCTTCCAAGCAGTAAAAAAACCGAAAAAAAACTGTGTGAAGTACTTAAAGAATCGAAAACCATTGTAGTTGTAGGGCTTTCTCCAAAAGAACACAGAGCTTCAAACCAGGTGGCTAAATATATGCAGGAAAACGGTTATAAAATTATTCCGGTTTATCCGAGAGAAGAAACGATACTTGGTGAAAAAGTATATAGAAGCCTTGATGAAATAGATTTTGAGGTCGATATTGTAGATATATTTAGAAAAGGCGAAGACACTCCTCCCATCGTAGAAAAAGCCGTAAAAATGCCGGGAATCAAATGTGTGTTTTTACAAGAAGGCGTTATTAATGAAAAATCAAAAGAAATAGCCGAAAATGCGGGTGTTTATTATGTTGAAGACAGATGTATCATGGTGGATCATATCAGATGTAAAAACGAAGGATTATTATGATACCTTTTGAAAATATCAAAAAAGCGCACGAAAGAATTAAAGACGTAGTTTATAGAACTCCTTTTGCCTACGCTCCGATACTTTCTCAAAAAGTCGGAAACGAGATTTTTTTAAAAAAGGAAAATCTGCAGACGACAGGTGCGTTTAAATTAAGAGGAGCTTTTAATAAAATTGCGTCAATTCCGGAAGAGAAAAGAAAAAAAGGCGTAATTGCAGCAAGTGCCGGGAATCACGCACAGGGTGTTGCGTTTAGTGCGAATTATTTTAATGTACCCGCAATAATAGTAATGCCTGAAGCAACACCGCTTACTAAAGTAACCGGTGTTAAAGAATTCGGAGGCGAAGTGGTACTTGCCGGAAACAATTATGACGAAGCCTATGAATATGCTGTAAAACTTGCCGAAGAAAAGGGTCTTGAGTTTATACATCCTTTTGCCGACGACGAGGTTATCGCAGGGCAGGGAACAATCGGAATAGAAATGCTTGAGCAGGTTCCTGATCTTGATTATATAATCGTCCCGATTGGTGGAGGCGGACTAATAAGCGGTATAGCAAGCGCGGCTAAACAGATTAATCCGCATATTAAGGTTATAGGCGTAACGGCGGAAGGCGCTCTGCTATGAGACTGAGCTTCTTAAGCGGAAGCGTTCAGATACCACATTTGTAAAAACTATTGCCGACGGTATTGCCGTTAGGGATACAAATCCTAAAATGTACAAACTTGTAAAAGAAGTTGTTGATGATATAGTGGAAGTTGATGACGAAGAGATTGCAAATGCAATACTCTTTTTAATGGAAAGACAAAAAGTTGTGGTTGAAGGTGCCGGTGCTGTGGGAGTTGCTGCTCTTTTACACCATAAAATCAAATTTACGGCTCCTAAAAAAGTCGGAGTAGTGCTTAGTGGCGGAAACATTGATGTGACAATGATTAATTTGATTATTGAAAAAGGTTTATTAAAATCACACAGAAAAATGAAACTGATCATTACACTTGTGGATAAACCTGGAGCACTTCAAAAATTAACTGAAATACTTGCTGCTGAAAAAGCGAATATTGTTCAGATAGGATATGACAGAACGGATCTGAATCTTGCTATAGGTGACGCAAACGTAACGATTGCCCTTGAAACAAGAGGACTCGAACATCAAGAAGCTATAAAAAGAGCTCTTCATAAAAACGGATATAAGTTTGTAGTTGAGTAGGTAAATAGATAAGTGGTGAAGTGGGTAAGTTGTGAAGTTGAGAAGATAATATATAATTATAAAAATAAGGAGAATTAATGAGTAAATATGAAGTGGTAATAGGTCTTGAGGTTCATGTTCAACTGAATACGAAAACCAAAATTTTCTGTAACTGTGCCACAAGTTTCGGGCATGAGCCTAATACGAACACATGTCCTACGTGTTTAGGGCTTCCGGGTGCACTTCCGGTACTTAACAAAGAAGCGGTAAGAAAAGCGGTAATGTTCGGAAAAGCGGTAAATGCCGAAATTAACAAAAAATCAATATTCGCAAGAAAAAACTATTTTTATCCGGATCTTCCGAAAGGCTATCAGATAAGCCAGTTTGAAATTCCGATTGTAGGAAAAGGAAGTTTGACTATTGAAGTTAATGGGGAAACTAAAGAAATAGGAATCACAAGAGCTCATCTTGAAGAAGACGCTGGTAAAAATATCCATGACGGTGACGTAAGCAAGGTTGACTTAAACAGAGCCGGAACGCCTCTTCTTGAGATAGTAAGTGAACCTGATATGAGAAGCAGCGATGAGGCGATCGCGTATCTTAAAAAACTGCATGCAATAGTAAAATACCTTGGAATCAGTGATGCCAACATGCAGGAAGGTTCTTTCAGATGCGACGCAAACGTTTCAGTCAGACCAAAAGGACAAAAAGAGTTTGGTACAAGGGTTGAGATTAAAAATATTAACTCGTTCAGATTCATAAAACAGGCGATCGAATACGAAATCGAAAGACATATTGAAGCGTATGAATATGACGAATATGAAGATGAAGTTGTACAGGAGACAAGACTTTTTGATTCTAAAACGGGTGAAACAAGAAGTATGAGAGGAAAAGAAGAATCGGCAGATTACAGATACTTTCCGGATCCGGATCTGCTGCCTCTTGTGGTTCCTGATGAATTTTTTGATATCGAAATTCCTGAGCTTCCTGATGAGAAAAAAGAAAGATACATGAAAGAATTCGGTCTTAAAGAGTATGATGCGGGAGTACTTACGGCAGAGCCTGAACTTGCGGCTTATTTTGAAGACTTGGTTGCAAGAGGTTGTGAGCCTGTAATGGCAAATAACTGGCTGGCGGTCGAGCTTTTAGGAAGACTGAATAAAGCCGGATATTCTATAGAAAATTCACCTGTAAGCAGTGAAAAACTTGCAGTACTTATTCTAAGAATAAAAGACAATACGATAAGCGGTGCGGGCGGTAAGAAAGTATTAGATCTTTTAATGGAAGAAGATATTGAAGTTGACGCGGCAATTGATAAACTTGGTCTAAAACAGGTAAGTGACGAGGGTGCGATTGAGAAAATGGTTGATGAAATTCTTGCGGCAAATGAAGATAAAGTAGCTGAATATAAAGCCGGAAAAGATAAACTTTTCGGATTTTTCGTAGGACAGGTTATGAAAGCAAGCAAAGGAAAAGCCAATCCTCAAGTTGTAAATAAAATACTTAAAAGCAAGCTGTCTTGAAGATAAGAGAAGTTATTATTAAAGCCCTTGTGGCTTTTGCCTTTTATCTCGACAGTAATGTTAAATATAAAAAGATAAAAGGCTTTTTTAGAAGATTAATGAACGATGATGATTATACTCCTAAAAAAATCTTTGATTTTTTTATGCTTTTTTTGGTTATTACAAGTGTAGGGATATTACTGTATGATATAAAACATGAGCTTAATCCTTGGCTTGAAGATTTTGATTTTTATATAGTGACTATGATTTTTGCTATTGAGTATATTATCAGGCTTTGGGTTTATAACGATACTCATAAAATTATACTTGAAGAATATGAAGAGTCTACTTTTCTTGAAAGAGAGTTTTCCCTTAAAAACGTTATCAAAAAAGCCCTTTTAAAAAAATGGGAATATATTAAATCCCCGTTTGCAATTATCGACTTTTTGGCGATACTTCCGGGATTCAGATCTTTAAGAATACTCAGGATTTTTGTAATTTTCAGGCTTTTCAAGGTACTTAGATATACAAAAAGTATCAATACGTTTTTGGAAGTACTTGCAAATAAAAAGTTTGAACTTACAATATTATTATTAGCAGTCGGTTTTGTAACTTTTATCGGAGGCGCCGTTATATATGTTTTTGAAGCGCATACTAATCCGAAAATAGATACGATTTTTGATGCAATATACTGGTCTTTAATTACAATATCTACGGTAGGTTACGGTGATATTACCCCTATTACAGAAGAGGGTAAAGTCCTTACGATGTTTTTGATTGTTGTAGGTATTGGATTTATATCTTTCTCCACATCAATCATTGCTTCGGCATTTACCGAAAAACTTCAAGAACTCAAAGCTGACAGGGTGTTCAGAACAATCAAACACATGGAAGATGTGTATTTGATATGTGGATATTCAAATGAAGCTGAAATTTTGGCCGAAAGATTTCAAAAAGATAATATTGATTTCGTAATTGTAGATATGGATGAAGATAGGGTTGAAAAAGCGTCTCATAAAGGGTATATAACCCTAAAAGGCGATATTACTCAAAAAACATTTTTACAGGTGCTTGATTTTAATAAAATATCAAAAATCTTTGTACTTACAAATAACGATATAAGCAACTCGTTTATAGTGCTGAGTGTAAAAGCATACAGTAAAGGGGCTGAAATTATTGCACTTGCCAATGATGAAAGAAATGTAAGCAAAATTAAAAAAGCCGGTGCCAATTATGTTGTGGTACCTTCAACCGTTACGGCTTTGCTTACGGCCGAGTATATTGGGAATCCTATAACATTTGAAGTAATTGATGCGATTTTAACTGAAAAAAGAAATGCTATTATTGATGAAATTATCGTTATTAAAGATTCGATTCTTGACGGTAAACTGATAGGAGAGATAGATTTTGACAGATATAAAATAATACTTTTCGGTGTATTGAAAAGAAGCGAATCCCCGCTTTTAAACGAAACGCTTCAGATTGAGAAAGGGCATTTTTATTTTAACCCTCCTTTTGATTTAAAACTTGAAGAAGGTGATATTTTGGTTGTAATGGGTTACAGCGTTAGTGTTAATTATTTTAAATATCAAATAGAAAGAAGTAGTATATGAGAATTGCAATTTTCGGATTTGACGATTTTGGAGAAAGAGTAGCGAGATTTCTTAATAAAAAAGACTTAATCATTGTTGTTTTGGATGAAAAGGAAGAAGCAAGGGCGAGAGAAAAACTTTATGACGTAATCAAACTTCATAATATAGATGACGACGAAATAGGAAAAATTGAAGAGTTTGATATTGCTATTGCCGTATTGCACGATGAGGATAAGAACCTGTTTTTGTGTTTGACGTTAAGAGATCTTTTTCCGGATAAAAAGATTATTGCAAAAGTTGCGGATAAAGACAATGAATATAAGTACAAACTTGCAGGTGTTAGCAAACTTATTAATCCTTTTGAGGTAACCGCAAACAGAATTATGACTATTCTTAAAAAGCCTCTAACACTTAAGGTTATAGAAGAAATAATTTTTCAGGATAATAAACTTTCTTTCGCTGAAATAGTGATACCTCCTAATTCGTTTTTAGACGGGAAATATATAAAAGATATATATAAGGATATTTCATCGCTTTATAATTTACTGATAATTGGTATAGTGGATAAGGAACTCTCAGAAAACGTTCAGTTTGTAACAAAAGGGTATAATCATAAAATTGACGAAGGCGATATTTTAATAGTAGTAGGTGACATTGAAGAAATCGAACGCTTTAAGCAGGATTTAGAGCGTTTTCACGGAGGAGAGGCATGATATCTGTAATAGGCGGTGGTGCATGGGGTAGCGCACTTTACTATGCTATAAAACAAAAAGTACCTGATGCTGTTATAACCTCCAGAACCAAGAGAGATATTGACGGGTTTGTAGATTTAAAACAAGCATTAAAAAACGAATATATCTTAATTGTGATTGCAGCACAGGCGATTAAGGATTTTTTGAGAACTGTGGATTTAAAAAATAAAAAAATATTGGTTGCAAGTAAGGGTATCGATAACGAAAAATTAATGTTTTTAAATGAAATATTTGAAGAGTATGTAGAAGCTGAGAACCTTGCTTTTATTTCGGGTCCGTCTTTTGCAAAGGAAGTAAAGGAAAACAAACCCACAGCTCTTGTAATAGCTTCAAAAAATCTTAAACTGGCTGAAGAATTCAGTAAGTTTTTTCCTCCGTTTTTGAAAATTTACACCGACAGTGATGTAGAGGGTGTAGAGGTTGCAGGAGCATATAAAAACGTAATAGCGATTGCCAGTGGAATATGT
The DNA here is from genome assembly GCF_000021725.1 of Nautilia profundicola AmH. Lineage (GTDB taxonomy): Bacteria > Campylobacterota > Campylobacteria > Campylobacterales > Nautiliaceae > Nautilia > Nautilia profundicola. The sequence continues at coordinate 1,006,838 of NC_012115.1, read as the reverse complement.
GAGGGGCTGAATCTTGGCAAAAACGCCAAAGCGGCTCTTCTTGCCAGAGGTCTTGTAGAAATGGACAGATTCGGTGAGTTTTTCGGAGCGAAAAAAGACACATTTTTAGGAGTGGCGGGAGCGGGGGATCTTTTCCTGACAGCAAATTCTACAATGAGCAGAAACTACAGAGTCGGACTTAACCTTGCAAAAGGAAAACATCTTAACGATATATTAAACAAACTCGGAGAAGTCGCAGAAGGTGTTTATACTACAAAAGCTATATATGAGCTTTCAAAAAAACACAATATTTATACACCTATAGCCGATGAAGTGTATAAAATTATATATGAAAACAAAAAGCCGTTAAAATCTTTGGAGGATTTGCTAAAGTGATCCCGTAAGGGAGAAGAATAAATTATTTTGCTTTTTTAACCGCACCTGCTACGATTGAAAGCATAAGTCCTGTTGCGATAACGCACATTGCGATAGCTATGAATCCGCTAAATCCCATTTTTTCTCCTTTATTTGGTTTGGATTATTATAACAAATTATGTGAATATGTGAATAAGATTTGTTAAAATTTCTAAAAAAAAGTGAAAAACATGAGGCTTGACCAGTATTTAGTAACAAATGAATATACATTTAGCAGAAATAAAGCTCAAGAAATTATAAAGAGCGGGTATGTGAAAGTTAATGATAAAATCATTAAAAAACCTTCTTTTAAAATTGCTGAAACAGACAGTGTAGAGGTACTGCAAAATGACGGATATGTTTCACGAGCCGCGTATAAACTCAAAAATTATCTACAAAAACACGGTATAAACTTTGAAAATAAAACAGTGCTTGATATAGGCTCAAGTACAGGAGGTTTTACGCAGGTTGCACTTGAAGAAGGTGCCCAAAAAGTGGTTAGTGTGGATGTCGGAAGAGAGCAGCTTCATGAAACTTTAAGAAGCAATCCTAAAATAGAACTGTTTGAAAATACTGATATAAGGGAATTCAGTTATCCTGAAAAATTTGATGTAATTGTTAGTGATGTAAGTTTTATTTCTCTTCTTAAAATAATAGATAAAATTGACGAACTCTCTAAAAATGAAATAATCTTACTGTTCAAACCGCAGTTTGAAGTGGGTAAAGAAGTAAAAAGAGACAAAAGAGGTGTCGTAACTGATAAAGAGGCCATACAAAAGGCAAAAGAAAATTTTGAAAAAGAGTGTATGAATTTCGGATGGGAGCTTGTAAGAAGCGAAGAATCGAGCATTAAAGGTAAAGAAGGTAATACCGAGTTTATTTATCATTTCAAAAAAGTTTGATATAATCGCACAAAAAAGGTCTGTTTTGATTAAAAGATATCCAACGAGAAAAATCAAAGTCGGAAATGTTGATGTGGGAGGGGATGCTCCTATTTCAGTCCAATCCATGACATATTCCAAAACAAAAGATATAGAATCCACACTTGATCAAATAAACAGATTGTATTTTGCAGGTGCCGATATCGTAAGGGTGGCGGTACTTGACGAAGAAGACGCACTTGCTCTTAAAGAAATAAAACAAAAATCTCCTCTTCCTGTTATTGCCGATATACATTTTAATTACAGACTCGGGCTTAAAGCCGCCGAGGTTGTAGACGGTCTTAGGATTAATCCGGGAAATATCGGCGGTAAAGAGAGAGTAAAAGCTATAGTGGATGCATGCAAAGCAAGAAAGATACCTATAAGAATCGGTGTAAATGCGGGAAGTTTGGAAGATCATCTTGAAAACAAATACGGACAGACTCCAAAAGCAATGGTCGAATCCGCTCTTTGGCATATTAAGTTTTTGGAGGATCTGGACTTTTTTGATATTAAAGTCTCACTAAAAGCAAGCGACGTACAAAGAACGGTTGAAGCTTACAGAATGTTAAGACCTCTTGTTGATTACCCGTTTCATTTGGGTGTAACGGAAGCCGGAACGAAATTTCACGCAACAATAAAAAGCGCGGCCGCATTCGGAGCGCTGCTGCTTGACGGAATAGGCGATACAATGAGGGTATCTATTACTGGAGAACTTGAAGAAGAAATAAAAGTAGGCAAGGCTATTTTAAAAGATTTGGGACTCAGTAAAGAAGGAGTTAATATTATTTCATGTCCTACATGCGGAAGGATTGAAGTGGATCTTCCGCCTATTGTAGAAGCTGTTGAAGAAGCTACCAAACATATAAAAAAACCGCTTAACCTTGCCGTAATGGGATGTGTGGTAAATGCAATCGGTGAAGCAAAAGAAGCAGATGTCGCAATTGCATGCGGCAAAGGATACGGACTTATTATTAAAAAAGGTGAAATAATAGGTAAATATAAAGAAGAAGAACTGCTTGAGAAATTTTTAGAAGAAGTTAAAAAGGAGAGCGAATGAGTGCTGAGGCAATGATTTATATAATAGGTGCGTCAATTTTTTCGATTGCTTTTATTTTTATGATTATGCTTTTAAGACGTATAGAAATTAACGAAGAAAGTATCTTAAAAATATTGGGTGAACATGCTGAAGAGATAAAAAAAGCAAAAAACGATGAAGAGTTAAAAAAATTAATAAGAGACCTTCCAAAAAAGAAAAGAACTAAACTTAAAACACTTTTTGAATCACAAGATCTTTATGATGCCGTTAAACATATTAAAAAACACGTAATTAAAACTAATTATCCCCAAGAAGGTGCAGACGCAAATCAGGATTAGCCAAAACTTCATCAATAACGATTTCCAAATCTTCTTTTGCATTTTCAAGCATTTTGAATTTTTCTTCGTTTTCCGATAAAATAACACCAATATCGATAGGGTTTTTTGTGGCTTTTAAGTGCTCTATTAAGTCTTGATCATCGGTTTGAATATAGATACTTCTTAATTGCAGTGTGGCAAGAGAATCTTTGTAAGGGTATGTGATTTTTAAAATCATTAAAAACCTTTTTTATATAATTTTAACATAAAAGGATTAAATTGTGGAACTTTATAATTTAGATATTGAAAGAGGGATATTAAGCGCTATACTGTTTGACGGTAAAATTTATGAAGATGTGGCCGCTATTTTAAAACCTCTTGATTTTTATCTTCCGTTTCATCAGAATCTTTTTGCCGCAATGGAAGATCTTTATAAAAAAGATTATCCGATTGATGAAATTTTTTTAAAAGACCATTTGGTTAAACAAAACAAATTTGATGAGGAGCTCTTTTTAGAAATACTCGGAACCGCACCTATTGAAGCTGTTGAGGCTTATGCGAGGGAAATAAAAGATTTGGCGGTTAAAAGAGAGCTGATTCATCTCTCAAACGAAATCAAAAAAACAGTACTTGAAGATGATAAAAAAGCAATCGAAGAAGTTGAGGAGATACAGGGTAAACTATTTAGTATTGCTACATCCAACCTTGCGGGGGATTTTAAAGAATCAGAAGCCATTATAAACGATACTCTTGAATATATTAAAACACAAATCAGTAAACAAAATAAAATCGTAACAGGACTTGATACGGGATTTGTGGAACTTAACAGATTTACAAGCGGTTTTGGTGAAGGGGATTTGATTATCCTTGCAGCAAGACCGTCAATGGGTAAAACGGCACTTGCACTTAACCTTGCACTTAATGTATTAAAACAGGATAAGGGAGTGGCGATATTCTCACTTGAAATGCCTGCGGAGCAGCTTATGCTAAGAATGCTCAGCGCCGCCGGTAAAATACCTCTTCAGGATTTAAGAAGGGGTAACCTTGACGATAACGAATGGAGTAAACTTACGGCTGTGGCGGATGAGCTTAGCGAAAAGCCTCTTTTTGTCGATGACGAAGGTAATGTAAACATTCATACAATAAGGGCGAAACTAAGAAAACTCAAAATGCAAAACCCGGAACTTTCTCTTGCGATTATTGATTATTTACAGCTAATCAGTTCTGATCAGAGGGAAAGACATCTTGCTATTGCGGAGATCAGCAGAAGTTTAAAACTTTTAGCAAGGGAACTTCAGATTCCGATTATCGCACTCTCACAGCTTAACCGTTCACTTGAGAGCCGTCCGAATAAAAGACCGATGTTAAGCGACCTCAGGGAATCCGGAGCAATCGAACAGGATGCCGATATTATTATGTTTATATACAGGGATGATGTATATAAAGCAATGGAAGCGAAACAAAAACAAAAAGAGGCCATGGAAAAAGGTAAAGCTGTAGAAATCGATTTTCAGGAAAAAGAGGTGGAGGATGCCGAAGTTATTATAGGAAAGCAGAGAAACGGACCTACAGGGACCGTTGAAATGCTTTTCCATAAGAAATATACACTTTTTACAGATAAAGTCAGTGAGGTACAGGAAATTCAGATGAATGAAGCGCAAATTGAAATGCCTTCCATTTAAAAAATAAAATGGAAAACGGCAAACTTAAATTATATGAAGTTTATTACAGGTGTAAAAACTGTTTAGCTGCTAATAAGTTTATAATATTTATTTTTCTTCTTTTACTTCTTGCAAGAGTTCAGATTTCTTTTTTTAATTATCTTGATTTTAGATACGATAAATTTAATACGTTGAATGCTAAAGTTGTCAATCAATATATAAAACACGGCAAAAGAGGAGATTATCACGTCTTAAAACTAAAAACGAAAGATTTGACTTTTTATACAACATCTAAAGAAAATCTGAAGTTTCTTTTAAACGAAAATATAAAACTTACCGTAGTAACATCAAAAATTGCGTTTTTGGATTATCTTTTTACGTTTTACGCTCCGGGTTTTAATATAAGACTGGTGCCTGTTTCTAAAATAGACGAATATATTGAAAAACAGCATGCGGATAAAAAAATGCAAAATATATTTAAAGCTCTTTTTTTAGGGGAAAGTATAGACTATAACACAAGACAGCAGTTAAGTACGCTCGGAGTATCGCACTTAATTGCCTTAAGCGGTGTTTACATTTGGGGTTTATTTCTCTTTTTTTATATCTGTTTTTAACTCCGTTTTATAAATTTTTCCAAAAGAGATTTCCTTACAGAAACAGATTTGTGGATTTGGCGGTCATAATTTTCATAATAGAGTTTTGTTATTTATATGTAACAGGGTTCCCACCTTCTTTAATAAGGGCTTATGTGTTGGAAATCGTTGTGTTTTTATATGCTTATAATCTGCAAAACCCTTTTTCATTAAAAGTTTTAGCAGTTGTTTTTTTTGTTTCTTTTCTTGTTTTTGGTGTTAAGGTTTTTAGTTTGGGTTATTTTTTGAGTATTACGGGGGTTTTTTATATTTATCTTTTTTTCAGATATTACAAACCGACTTTTATTAACTCTTTGTTACTTAGTTTTTATATGTTTTGTATGATGTTTGTTGTTTCACATTCGTTTTTCGGTAATTTTAACCTGTTTCAACTTTTGTCGCCTTTTGTTAATATACTGTTTACGTTATTTTATCCGTTGGAGATTCTTTTGCATATATTGGGAATCGGAGGAGTTTTTGATCAGCTTTTACTGAAATATCTGGATTTTGGAAACGAGTTTTTAATAGTAAAATTTCCTTTGTGGTTTGCATATCTGTTTTTAAGTCTCGGTATGTTTTCTTTTTTTTCAAAAAAGCTCTTTTATGGTATAAATCTGTTATCATTAGTAATAATATTTTATGTAATAGGAGTTTATATTGTATAAGTTTAAAGACACAAAAGAGTATGTTGATTATTTTAACGAACTGATAGAAAAAGAACGTAAAGCCGAAAAAGAGTTTCACTTAAACGAAATAAAAAGACTCAGCGGCAACGAAAGACAAAAAAGAGGCCGTGCCGTTTTGGGTCTGAGGATGAAATTTGTAGGTGAGTTTTTGGATTTTAAAATTTACAGATTCAACAGAAACAATATGCCGGATCATCAGATAAAAGTAGGGGATATTGTCCTTGTAAGCAAGGGGGAACCTCTTAAATTTAACCAAGAAGCGACTGTCAGCGGAGTCGGCAAAAACTTTATAGAGGTTTACTCAAAAGAGCCTATTTTCCGCTCTAAACTTTATAGGCTGGATCTTTTCGTAAACGATATTACGTTTAAAAGAATGAAAAAAGCGCTCAATGAAGTGGAAAATGGAAAATGGAAAATGGAAAATGGCGTGGATGTTTTGTTGGGGAAAAAAGAGCCGAATGTAGTGGAGGCTCAGGAAAAAAGCGATATTTTAAACGATTCCCAAAATATCGCTCTTAGCAAGTCAATTAATTCCGATGTTTTTCTGATTCACGGGCCTCCGGGAACAGGTAAAACCACGACTCTTGCTGAGGTTATCAAAAAACACATCGGTAAAAAACTGCTTGTGAGTGCCGACAGTAACGTGGCGGTTGACAATCTTTTGGAGAAATTGAAGGATTTTAATGTTGTAAGAATAGGCCATCCAGCCAAGATGGATTCTAAACTTATGAAATACTCTTTGGATGTGAGAATAAGAAGGGATAAAAGATACAAAGAAATTGAAAAAATCATTAAAAAAATAGACGATTTGAAATATCTGCAGGAGAAAAAATACAAAAAACCGACTCCCGGAAGAAGAAGAGGGCTCAGTGATGAGGAGATATTAAAATACGCGAAAGAAGGTAAAGGCGCAAGAGGTGTTTTGAAAGAGTGGATGAAAGAGATGGCCGAGTGGCTTAAAATCCAAAAAAACATCAATAAACTTTTTGATGAAAAAAACAAAAAAACCCAGGAAATCATGGATGATATCCTTGAGAACGCCCAGATCGTATTCGCAACCAATTCGGCATGCGGCGGGGAGTTTTTGGAAGAGAGGGAATTTGATACGGTATTTATAGATGAAGCCGCCCAGGCGATGGAACCGAGCACGCTTATACCTATGATAAAAGGTAAGCAGATAATATTTGCAGGTGACCACAAGCAGCTGCCGCCTACGATACTTAGCAATGACGAAAGACTGAAGGTTTCTCTTTTTGAGCGTTTTAGCGAACTTTATCCAAAAGCAGTTCATACACTGGGGATTCAATACAGAATGAATGAAAAAATAAACGAATTTCCAAGCTGCAAATTTTATGATTGTAAAGTAAAAACTTATGAAGAGATAAAAAACATCACTATAAAAGATCTAAATATCCAGCCGGATAGTGAATACGGTGATTACGAACCTGTGGTGTTTATAGATACATGCGGGAAATTTATGGAAAAATCCAAAAAAGATTCACCCTCTAAATACAATCCTAAAGAAGCAGAATTTGTGGTGTCGCTTGTTGAAAAACTTTTAAAAAACGGTGCAAAGGAAGAACATATAGGGATAATCACCCCGTATAAAGACCATGAGGAGTATATTAAAAAAGTTATCTCTTCACATCTTCACGACTTCACAACTTCACTACTTGAAGTTAAATCGGTGGACGGTTTTCAGGGTAGGGAAAAAGAGATAATTATTTTAAGTCTGGTAAGAGCGAATGAAAAAGAGGAAATAGGGTTTTTAAGTGATATCAGAAGATTAAACGTTGCTATTACGAGAGCTAAAAGAAAACTCGTAATTATTGGAGACGCCAAAACACTTTTAGTAAATGACACATATAAAAATTTGATAGAATATATTAAGAAAAACGGCGTTTATAAAAAAATATAAGGTAAAAAATGAAAATTGAAATAACGAAAGAAGCGTACGATAAATTAAAAAAAAGAGTTCCCTGGCTTTATAAAAACGAACTTGTTTCAGTTCCTGAATGTGACGGAGGCAGTATTGCGGATTTGGTTTATAAAAATGAATACGTGGCTACCGCATTTATTAATCCTAAAAGTAAAATTACCGCAAGAATTCTAAGTTTTGAAAAGATTACAGTAGACAGGGATTTTTTTAAAAAAAGAGTTCAAAAAGCTATAAATAAAAGAACAATTTTAAATAACACCAACTCTCTAAGGCTTATACATTCGGAAGCGGATTTTCTGCCCGGTCTTATAGTTGACAGATACGGGGACAATCTGGTCGTTAGTTTTACAACGGCGGGCATGGATAATTTTAAAGGTGTGATAATCGAGATATTGATCGAACTGTTAAATCCGAAAGGAATTTATGAAAAAGGTGACAGAATCCGTGAAAAAGAAGGGCTTGAAGTAGTTTCACATACTTTATACGGCAATGTAGATAATGAGTTTGTAATTGAGGAAAACAATAAAAAATTTTTAACTAATTTAAAAGAGGGACAAAAAACAGGGTTTTTTTTAGATCAGAGAAAAAACAGAGAAATAGTTGGAAAATTCGGTAACAAAAAAACCCTCGATCTGTTTGCGAATGCGGGAGGATTTGGAATATATGCAGGTGCTGAATATACGAAATTTGTTGAAATATCAGCTCTTGCCTGTTCTCAGATAGAAAGAAACTGCGAATTAAACGGTGTAGAAAATTACGATATTATAAAAGCGGATGTTTTTAAGTTTTTGGAAAAAGAAAAAAAAACGTACGATCTGATAATTATAGACCCGCCTGCATTTGCTAAAAACAAAAAAGCGAGAAGAGGTGCCATTAAAGGATGGAAATATTTAATTGTAAATGCTCTTGAGTTACTTGAAGAGGATGGTTATTTGGCATTGTTTAGCTGTTCTCATTCCATAACATCAAAAGATCTTCTGGATCTTTCCCTTAGCAGTAGTGTAATTAATAACTGTTATCTTGAGGTGGTTGAGTTTTTGAAACAAGATATTGATCACCCTTATGTGTTAAATATACCGAACTCTTTATATCTGACAGGAGTTTTATTAAGGAAAATAAAATGAAAATATTGTTTATCAGACATTCTCTTGCCATGGAAAGAGATGAATGGACGGGACACGATTTTGAGAGACCTTTAACGGATAAAGGTATGAAAAGAGCGAAAAAGTTTTTTAAACATATTAAAAAAATATATCCGGAAATAGATTATATAATTACTTCAAAAGCCCTAAGGGCAAAGCAGACTGCGGAGATTTTAAGAGGGTTTTATAACAGTGAGGTGTATGAAGAAACTCCGCTTTTATATCCCGGAGCCACTTTTAACGATTTAAAGCAGGCAATAAAAAATAAAGAAGGAATAATTGCAATAGTAGGACATGAACCGGATTTGAGTAATTTCGTAAAAGAGCTGATGTATGCGCCGAATCTCAAACTAAAGCTCAGAAAACCGTCACTAATCGAAATGGAAGAGGGTATTATGAAAGCTCTTATTCAATACAGACATTTTAAGGACGAACATGCTTGATAAATTAAAAAACGACATATTCAGTGAGATTGCACTTTATTTTCTTTTTCATTCATATGATAAAAAAAGCCTTGAAGAGTTTTTAAAAGAGTACAATCTTCAGGATCTTGTAAAATATTACGACGAAATAAACTCTCTTGAACTGAGCGAAGAAGAACTTATGAAGTACTTTGACGGCAATTATGAAAAGATTTCCCGTGAACTCGCACTTTTCTTCGCTCCGTTTTTGCCGGAAGATTTTGTTATTAATAAGGATCTTGAAAAATTAAGACTTCAGCTTGTATCGGTTTACGGAGATGAAATAAGCGACGCCATTATAAAAGCTCTTGAAATTTTAAGTATGCTCTCATTTCCGAAAGACCTGAAAGAGAAAGAGTATCTGCTTAAAGAAGTATTTAAAATAATGCTTTTACTTTCAAAAATTATGAAACTGTTAAAGGGTGAAGATGAATCTTAATGATTTGCAAAAACATATAAAAGTAATAGACGAACCACTTGATATTAATCTTGAAATACCGCATCTGGCTTATATAGAGGCAAAAAAGGAAAATCCTAAAATACTGATGTTTACAAATCCCGTAGAAAACGGCAGAAAATTCGATATGCCGGTTGTTATGAATATTTTTGCAAACGATGAGGTGGTAAGGGAGATATTCGGAAGAGACCTTGACGAAATAGCGGAGGAGATAGAATCCCTTATCAAAATGAAACCTCCTAAGACACTTAGTGAAAAACTAAAAGCGTTCGGAAAACTCTTTGCGATTAAAAATACAATTCCTAAAAGCGTTAAATCGGCAGAGTGTCAGTACAGAGTCTACCAGGGGGATGCCGCAAAACTTTCTAATTTACCGATACTTAAAACATGGGAGCTTGACGGCGGAAAGTTTATCACAATGGGGCAGGTTTATACCAAAAGCCTTGACGGAAGCATCAGAAACGTCGGAATGTACAGACTTCAGGTGTATGATGATAAACGCCTCGGACTTCACTGGCAGATACATAAAGACAGCGCGCATCTGTTTTGGGAGTATAAAAATGCAGGCAAAAAAATGCCCGTTTCAGTTGCAATAGGAGGGGATCCTCTTTGGACATGGTGTGCTACAGCCCCTATGCCTCCTGGGATATTTGAAGTAATGCTCTACGGGTTCGTAAGGCGCGAAAACCCTAAACTCGTTAAATGTATAAGTAACGATATTGAAGTGCCTGTTGATGCGGATATTGTGATTGAGGGATGGTGTGATCCGAGTGAAATGGAAATAGAAGGAATGTTTGGTGATCATACGGGGTATTATACACTTAAAAAACCTTTTCCGGTAATGCATGTAGAAGCAATAACAACCAAAAAAGACCCGGTATTTTACGCAACGGTAGTCGGCAAACCTCCTTTGGAAGACAAATATATGGGTTATGCCACTGAGAGGATATTTTTGCCTCTTCTTAAAACCACTTCACCGGATCTGATTGATTATGCAATGCCTGAAAACGGTGTGTTTCATAACCTGATTTTGTGTAAAATAGCTCCGAGATACCCGGGCCACAGTATGCAGGTGATGCACTCTTTGTGGGGTGTTGGGCAGATGAGCTTTGTAAAACACGCCTTTTTTGTAGGAGAGGACGCGCCTGAACTCAGAGATTATGAAAATATAACAAGATATATACTCAACAATCTCGACCCTGAAAAAGTGCTTATAAGCAAAGGTGTGGTTGACGAACTTGACCACTCAAGCGTTGAAGAGCTTGTAGGCGGAAAGCTCGGGGTGGACGCAACGGCTGAATGTAAAGTGAAAAGTGTAAAGTGTAAAGTTTTAAGTGATAAGCAGCTTTTTGAGAAAATAAAAGCGCTTGATGAGAGTGTCGAGGAGATTAAGCAGTATATGACGGATAGCAAAAATCCTGTATGTGTGATAAGGTTTAATAAAACAAAACCTGCAAGGGAAATTTTCGATAAGCTGAAAGAGCTCAAAGAACATTTAAGAGTTGTGGTGTTTATAAATACTTCCGAAACGTATAATCCTTATATGCTGGTATGGAGGGTGACAAACAACATTGATGCCCTAAGAGATGTGTGGATTGAGGAAATCATAGGAATAGATGGTACCAACAAAAGTGAAATTGACGGATTTAACCGTGAGTGGCCGCCTGATGTGGATACAACACCAGAAATTATTGAAAAACTTAAAAAAATGAATTTAATTGACGGGATTTCTGAAGAAAAATTAAAAAAATTTCAGGTAATTGAATAGAGGTTTATTACTTTAGGTAAAAACTTTGAATTATATTTGTAAAATTATCGTAACCATAAGTTGAAGTATGTGATAAAATACGAAAAAAAAGAGGTATAGATGGAATTAAGTAGTCTTTTTTTATTCAGGGGGCTCAGTCCTGAAGAAATTAAAGAAATAGAAAAAATTACTATTGTTAAAAATTTAAAAAAAGACGAAATAGTGTTTTATGAAAAGGAAAATCCTGCTTATTTACATCTTTTAATCAGTGGTAGTGCAAGAGTATATAAAGTTGATAATAAAGGAAACGAACTAATAATACATAAATTCTTTCCCGTATCTCTTATAGCCGAACTTGCCAATTTTGAAAATATGCCGTATCCTGCAAACTGCGCAATGGATGAAGACGGTGTAATATTAAAAATAGAGTTTGAAAAATTCAAAAAATTTATGAAAAGCGGGGATGTCTGTTTTTCTATAATGAGTTCCCTTCTTAAAAAAATGAAGTTTCTTGACGGTATTATTCAGGACAACCTGATACTCGATACCGAAACAAAAATTGCTAAATTTATTTATGATAACGATGAAATGTTCGGAGAACTTAAACAACACAGTATTGCTATGCTTTTGAATATAAAGCCGGAGACACTCAGCAGAAAATTAAAAAAATTCAAAGAATATGGAATTATAGAAAATATTGGCAGTAAACTTGTTGTAAAAAATAAAGAGAAAATAAAAGAAATTTTCAAATGGTAGCGTTTACCATTTTAAAAAATCCGGCTGTTACAGTGTCTATAGTGTTTATATGATTTTCAAGCCATGGTACGAAAGACTTTGTTAAATAATCTTTTAAGTATTCTCTGTCGTTTAAATCTTTTTTAAGCTCTTCAAGCTCGTTTAGGATTCTATCATGTTCCATCTTATGCGGAACTATTGCAAAAAAATTGTATTTTTCCATAAGTTTTTCTTCAAAAGCAAAATGTTCCTTGACATCGTTTAAAAACTCTTCGTACGCTTTTTCAACATTGCTGTCATTTTCAATTGCTTCATATAGTCTGTTTACATATTCTAATTCACGGTTATGTATCTCGTTCATCGGCTCAAATGCAACCGGATTCACTTTTTCTATTAACATATTAATACCTTTTTATCTGAAATTATATAAAAAAAGAGGCACAAAGGCCCCACAAAGGAGGAGAATAATTAAGAAGCAAGTTCTTTACCGAAATCTTTATGGATATCACCGCTGATTACACCGAAGTTGAAGTTTTCAACTAAGAAGTTAACGATTGCTTCATCAGCGAATTGAGGTGCGTTTGGCCCGATTAGGATATCTTTTATTCCAAGGCTTAGTAATGCTAATAGAATAATAATAGCTTTTTGTTCCATCCATAGAAGTGCGATTGATACCGGAAGATCATTTACATCTTCTACACCAAGTGCGTTTGCAACTGCAAGTGCGATATGAACTGCACCGTTTGAGTCGTTACACTGACCAAGGTCGATGTATCTTGGAATGTCAGTTCCAGGTACTGTTCCGAAATCTACGTCGTTAAATCTGAATTTACCACAGCTTGATGTGATAATGATATGATCTTTAGGTACTGCAAGAGCTAATTCTCTGAAGTAATCTCTTTTTTTACCAGGTGCGTCACATCCTGCGATAACCCATACTCTTTTTAGTTTTCCTTCTTTAATAGCATCAAGAACTTTTGCTCCGTATGCGTCAAGAACAGTTTTGTAGTGATGTCCTGTTACAAGTTTTTCATCACTGTCGAATCCTGTAATGTCTGGAAGTTCTAAAGTTTGATCGATTAGCGGATCGAAATTGTCGTTTTCGATTTTTTTAGCACCTTCAATACCTACGATTTTGTAAGTGTATAGTCTATCGATGTAGTTTTTAACTTTCGGTGATTTTTCAGGCGGTACGATACAGTTAGTATTTACCACACAAGTTCCGTTCCATTTGCTGAAAATATCAGTCTGGTCGAACCATGCTTTACCGATGTTACCTTTTAGGTTTTTGAATTTTTTCAAATGAGGGTAACCGTGTGCAGGTAGCATTTCTGAGTGAGTGTATACGTTAATTTTATCGCTTAGTCCTCTTTCTTCAATTCTTTTTAGAAGTTTTTCAAGCATGTCAAGGTTGTGCCCTGATACAAGGATACCTTTACCTTCAGCTTTGTTTTGAGTAACTTCCACAGGTGCAGGGATCCCAAGCGCTTTTGTATGAGCTTCGCTTAATAAGTCCATAACTTTTACACCAGCGTTACCAACTTTCATAAGCTGAGCAATATGCTCGTCGAAGTTGAAGTTTACGTTTGTTAATGTAAAATATAATGTTTCAGCGATAACATCATCAATTTCAGTTAAAATCGCTCTTTCATCTGGATTGTTCATGTCAATTAATTCTCTTGCATGTTCTCTGTATGCGCTAAGACCTCTTAGACCGTAAGTCATTAAATCTTGTAATCTTGATTTGGTTGAGTCTTTACCACACACACCTTTGCTCTCACCATGGCTTCCACATCCGCCAGGTGCAGACATTTCACACTGCCAACAAAGGAATTTTAAATCACATGCGTTAGTTTTGTTTTCTTCTTTTTTTCCGAATAATCCGAACATTTGTACTCCTTAAATTTTGTTACAGGAGTATTTTAGTCTTTTGTGGAATATAATTCATTGACTGCGGTCAATGGATTTTAAGATTTGAAAAATTTATATTTATTGTGTTAAATTTTTTAATATTGAAGTTTAATCTTGTAAGGTATGTAATTATAGCCACACTAAATCCGGTAGCAACCACGACATTATAATCATTGGTGATTTCAAGTGCGAGTACTATGGAAGTAAACGGCAGCTTCATAAGTACACCCATAAAAACGGCGGCACCTATAGCTGCAAAATAAAACGGTTCAATATTTACATGAAATTTAAAAGCAATAGCTCCGAATACATAACCGGTAAGAGCTCCGATACTCATCAGCGGTACGAACATACCTCCTATTGCATTAGAATATATTGAAAACGTAGTGGCGATAATTCTTAAAAAAAGAAGTTCGAATATTAAAAAAAGAGGAATTATTTTTTCATTATTAATAAGCATCGTAACAATGTTATGTCCTGTAAATCCTGCGTAAGGGCTTAATATAAGAATAGAGGCAATAACACTTCCACCGATTATTGCAAATATAATATCTTTAAATCTTCCGAATTTATTAAAAAGCTTTAAATTTAGTAAATAAAGTATTTTGTCCTGGAGTATTAAATATAAATAGATAAAAAAAGTAATAAACGGAATAAAAAGTGCGGTTAAATATATATATCTAAAATCTATTTCACGTCCGGCTGAATATATAAACGTAAAAGAACTAAGATATTGTACAGAAATTGTAAAGGCACTTAAACTACCGACAATAATAAATGAGATATAACTTTTTACAAAATTAGAAGCGATACTTTCAATTGCAAAAGCAATTCCTGTAATAGGAGATACGAAAATAGCGGAAATCCCGCTGCTTGCACCTACACTAATAAGTGGTTTTACAAGATTTTGAGGTAAATTCATAAATTTATGTATTTTTGAGGCAATCATGGCTCCTATTGCCGCTGAGGGACCTTCGTTTCCGACTGCAAAGCCACTACCAATTGAAAGTGCTGAAGCTACAATTTTTAAAAAAAGATTTTTTAACGTAATCATTTCCCTGTTTTCTGAAACGATTTCGGTAATTTCACTAACTCCGTATTCTTTTACACTATTGTCATAAGCAATAATCAGATTTATAATAATAATTGACACTATCGGAATAAAAAAGATATACCACATCGGTAATTTATGTATTGAATTTAAAGGATCTCCGAAAAACAGTAGTCTTGATATATATTTCGTTAACAAGTCATATATAACGACAAAAATACCGCTTATAGTACCTGTAATAAAAGAAGCTATTAAAAAATTTCTGAATATTGAAAACTTACTTAAAGGCAGTTTGAAAAGTTTTATGATATTTATCATCATATTTTCCTTTTTCAGTAAGGTTCAATTATATCACAAATATGTTATTATCAAATAAAAAAAGGTGCGAAATGCTGCACATAATTTATAAAAATGAATGTCCAAGATGTGGTGGGGATATCTCTTCGGTTAATCTTAATAAGGGAATGTTTTGTGACGAATGTATGAAAAGCAAGAAAAAAGAGTGGAATTTAGAAAATTGTGAAAATTTATTAAATTATGAAAAATACTGCATTGCAGATAAAAAAGTAAACGAATTTAATGAGTTTTTTAAATTTAAATGCGGTAATGAACTTAATTCAATTCAAAAAATGTGGGCTAAACGGTTTTTTTTGGATAATTCTTTTGCTCTGTTGGCGTCTACGGGGATTGGCAAGACTACGTTCGGTTTGCTTTTAAGTGCGTTTGTAAAGAATTCATATATTTTATTTCCTACAAAACTTTTGGTGGCTCAAGCGGCGGAGAAATATAAAAAGTGGGGGATTGAATTCGTTGCATATATGGGCAAAAAAAGTGAAAAGGAACTGATTGAAAAAGGCGAATATGATATTTTAATAACCACAACGCAGTTTTTGTACAAAAACAGATCCTTAATAAAACGGAATTTTGAGTTAATATTTGTTGATGATGTGGATTCCATATTAAAAAGCGGCAAAAAAATAGCTGATATTTTGACGCTTTTAGGAATAGATAAAAACAGTATAGAAAAGACGTATGAATTAATTAAAAACCAAAAATATTCGGAAATAAAATCTGTGTCAAAAAAAGGAAATTTAATTGTTTCATCCGCTACGGCGAACCCGAAATCGAAAAAAATACTGCTTTTTAAATATCTTTTAGGCTTTGAGGTGAGCCGTCCTAATTTTAATTTAAGAAATATAGAGGATTTATATGATGAAAACTATTCATGGGATCACTCTGTTAAATGGATAAACGAACTCGGCAGAGGCGGTCTTTTGTTTTTACCGGGAAACGAAACGAAAGATACGCTTTATGAATATATAGATTTTTTAAATACAAAAAATATCAAAGCGTATTCATATGAAGATTTTGAAAAACATTTGGAAGAATTTAAAGAAGGAAAATGTTTTTTTGTCGGGTTTGCAAGCTATAAAAACCCTTTAGCCCGTGGCATTGATCTTCCGGAATATATTAAATATACACTTTTCGTGGGGGTCCCTAAAATTGAATTTAATTTAAAGGATGAAAATTTCAGGGCTTTTTATTTCATCATGCTAAGCCTCCTGCCGTATCTTGTAAAAAATAATTTATCTCAAAAGGAAGTAAGTGAAATACAAAATGATTTGAATTATTTAAAAAAATATATTTATCTCTCCAAAATCAACGTAAATACACAGCAAAAAATAGCGGATATACTGATAAGATTTAAAAATACCGTAAAAAAATATGAAGATATTATAAAAACGGCGGAAAATATTAGTTTTGACGGCGAAAAATTTATAATAGCCGATGTAACCGGTTATATTCAGGCAAGCGGGAGAAGCAGCAGGTTTTACAAAGGACATTTGACTAAGGGGCTTAGCTTGTTGCTTGTGGATAATAAAAAAGCGTTTTATTCATTAAAAAAGAAACTTAAATGGTTTGGTGAAATCGAGTTTAAAAATGTGGAGGATGTTGATATTAAAAAGGTTTTAACTGAGATTGAAAAAAGCAGAACGGAAAATGTTAAAACGGAGTTTAAGACAAGTTTTGTTATAGTCGAATCGCCTACCAAAGCCAAAACAATAAGTTCTTTTTTCGGTAACCCTTCTAAAAGGATCATCAATAATGTAGCGGTGTATGAGGTTTTGTCGCAAGACAGGGTTTTAATCATTGCGGCAAGTATCGGACACGATTTTGATTTGGTAAAAGACGAAGGGGTTTGGGGTGTAAAAGATCTGATTCCGATTTTTCATGTGCTCGAAAACAAAGATAAAATACTTCAAACGTTAAATATTAACGCAAATGAAGTCGAGGAGGTGTATGCGGCCACAGACCCCGATAGGGAAGGTGAAAAAATCGCTTTTGATTTAACGATGATCAATAAGCCTTATAATATGAATATTAAAAGAATAGAGTTTCATGAGATTACCAAACAGGCGTTTGAAGAAGCGCTAAGCATTCCAAGAGAAATTGATTTAAATCTTGTTAAATCTCAGCTTTTTAGAAGAATTACGGACAGATGGGTCGGGTTTAAAATTTCTTTGTATTTACAACGGCTTTTAAATAACACTCATCTTTCTGCCGGAAGGGTTCAGACACCTGTTTTAAAATGGATATGCGAAAGAACCGGGTTGTTAAAAGAAAAAATTTACGTCGTTATTATCAGGTTTAATAATGTTTCGATAGATTTTGAGTTTGATACTAAACAAGAAGCAAATGAGTTTTTTAATTCGTTGAAAGAGAGTGTTTATATTAAAAAATTATCATCAAACACCGAAGTAATGTTTGAAAAACCGTTTAATACACCTGATTTACTAAAAGAAGCCTCAAACAAACTAAGATTTTCTCCTCAAAAAACAATGCAGCTGGCACAGGAACTGTTTGAAAAAGGCTTTATAACGTATCACAGAACAGACTCTTACAGAATTTCCGATACCGGTAAAGCGATAGCAAAAACGTATATATTGGAAAATTTTTCAAAAGATTATTTAAAATTCAGAAATTTTGAAAGCAAAGGGGCTCATGAGGCGATAAGAGCTACAACTTCAATGGATGCCGATGAATTAAGAAGTTATATGCTCGAAAGGAATATTCTTCTTTCGGAAGAACATCTGAGACTTTATGATTTGATTTTCAGAAAATTTATTGCTTCTCAAATGAAAGAAGCTAAAGTACTGAAAGAGAAGTTTTTGATTTTATTAAAAGAGAAGAGTTTTATTACTGAAATTGTCGAAAACGGATATAACCTCATTTATCCGATCAATATTTACATTATAAGTGAGGGTGAGAATAAAATTGTTAAAGAATTAAGACAAAAACCGAAAGCCGCTCCTTATACATATGCTGAAGTAATTGAAGAAATGAGATCAAAAGGCATCGGCAGACCTTCAACTTATGCGATTATTATTGAAAAACTTTTGAAAAGAAAATATATTACAGACAAAAACGGATATCTATTTGCCACAAAATTGGGATTTAGAATAATAAAAGAAGTTTATAAAAGCGATTTTAAAGATTTTGTAAGTGAAGAGTTTACTGCTGAACTGGAAAATATCATGGATAAAATTGAAGAAGGGAAAACAGAATATGAAAAAGAACTTAAGAAGCTTTTTTCTTTACTCTTTTAAGTTTTTCTATTCCTTTTAGATCTTCTTCAGTCCATTGATAATATGTACCGAAAACTCTGTCCCAGATATCTGTTGTAATACCGTGGTTTAAAAGAGGTTTTTTATGATGAACAAAATGAAACTCCTGCATATATCTCCAGTAATTGCTTGCAAATTCACGTCTGTGCATAATATGATGCATGATTCCGTAGTTGAAATATCCGAGTGCCATACCTCCGACAATTGCAAATGCGTCGCTGCTCGGCATAAAAAAATGAAAAAGCCATGCAAAAAACGATGCTATTACCGCACTCATAAAAAACGGCATTGCGTCGTAACTGAAAGGGTTTTGATGGTGATGCGCATGCCCTTCGATAAATACTTTAAAAGGATGGTTTTTATGAAACAGCCATGCATGAACCGCATATTCCAAAAATGTAAAAAATATCACACCTACAATAAACAGTCCCAAACTTGCCCATATATCAGTAGAATAATAAATACTTAAGCCTAAAAAAACCACAGCTGTTAAAAAATCAACACACAAACTTAAATAATAATTCCATTTCGAAGCCGTCATCTTTAATATAAAGTCTTTCATTTCCCTCTCCTTAAGTTAATCTTATGAGTTATTATAATTTGTAATTATATCAGAAAGTAATAGCAATTTGATATAATTAAATAAAAAAAGGACAAAAATGTATGAAAATAGAAGAAGTGCCGGAAAGATGCTGGCTGAAAAGCTGAAGAAGTTAAAAGAGGAGGGGAAAATAGTTGATCCGGTAGTTGTTGCACTTCCAAGAGGAGGTGTCCCTATTGGAGTAGAAATTGCAAAGGCTCTTAATGCTCCTTTGGATTTATTGTTTGTTAAAAAAATTCCGGCTCCAGGTAATGAAGAGTTGGCTATCGGAAGTGTAAGTGAAAACGGCATTGTTTTTTTAAATCAGGAATTAATTGATAAATTTGGCGTTGATGAAAGTTATTTACAGGAAAAAGGTATTGAAAAAATTCAAGAAATGGCAAGACTCAGAGACAAATATAAACATGATCCGGTTCCGCTTGAAGGAAGAGATGTTATTTTGGTTGATGACGGAATAGCAACTGGTGCAAGTATGTATTTAGCCGCGCAGAGTATTGCAAGGGATTTACCAAGAAGTATAATAATCGCTGTGCCAGTGGCTCCAAAAGATGAGAATATTTTAAATATGCTTAGGAGTGTTTCACATCATTTGGAAATTTTAGAAACTCCTGAAATGTTTATGAGTGTAGGAAGATGGTATGATGATTTTCATCAGTTAAGTGACGAAGAAGTAAAAGAGCTGTTAAAGGAATTAAAAGTAAAAAATTAATCATCTTGAATTAGTGTGAGTTTAGAGTTATAATATAAAAAAAAAGGAGGGTGAAATGGCAAAATTAACACAGTTTGAAAATGAAGTTGTAGGAAGATTTAAAGAAAGTCTTACATTTAACAAAGAGAAAGAAAATTTGGCAAATATTGATATTCACAAAGCAAGAGAATTATTAAAAGAGGTAGGAGCTATTTTACTTGATGTTACGCTTCCGCATTTAGTAGATCCACAAAACGCAGAAGAAGCAGGAATTGTTAATGCATACTATACTCCTTACCCGGAATTTGCGGATTATATAGATATATTGCCTGATGATAAGACACAGCCGATTGTTGTAGCTTGCAGAAAAGCATTTTTCGCAAGCAGAATAAAAGGTTTATTAGATATATTAGGTTATGAAAATGTTTATGTGATGACTGATGACATTAAATATCTTATTGAAGCTCATTTGGCACATACGGAAGGATAAATTTCCTTCCGATATTAGGAAAAATGATAAAATATATTTTTTGTTATATGGTGACAGACACTTATTTATATGAAAAAAAGGAAATAAGAGAAAATTATTTTTTGCCTCTTACGTATCCTTCGATAATAAACCTAAGAGCGTTTAGTTTAATAAATCCTTCAGCGTCTTTTTGATTATATACGCTGTCTTCTTCGAATGTAGCGAATTCAGGGCTGAAAAGTGATTTTGGCGATTTTCTTCCCACTACCGTTACGTTTCCTTTGTAAAGTTTTAGTCTTACAGTTCCTTCACAGTTTTCCTGAGTCTGGTCGATTAGTTTTTGAAGAGCTTCCCTTTCAGGAGAGAACCAGAATCCGTTGTAAATAAGCTCTGCGTATTTAGGCATGATTTCGTCTTTAAGGTGAGCTTCACCTTTATCAAGTGTAATGCTCTCAATTGCTCTGTGCGCTTTTAGAAGGATAGTTCCTCCCGGAGTTTCATAACAACCTCTGCTTTTCATTCCGACAAATCTGTTTTCAACTATATCAAGTCTTCCGATACCGTGTTTTTTACCGTATTCGTTTAGTGTTTCAAGTATCTGTGCAGGAGTCATTCTCGCACCGTTAATTGCAACCGCGTCGCCTTTTTCAAAATCGATTTCGATATATTCAGGCTTGTCAGGAGCTTTTTCAGGTGATACCGTCCATCTCCACATATCTTCTTCAGGTTCCGCCCAAGGATCTTCCAAAATTCCGCCTTCGTATGAAATATGAAGAAGGTTCGCATCCATTGAATAAGGAGATTTTTTACCGTGTCTGTTAATTGGAATACCGTGTTTTTCCGCATATGCAAGCAGTTTTTCCCTTGAATTTAGATCCCATTCTCTCCAAGGTGCGATTACTTTGATATCAGGTTTTAATGCATAATATCCGAGTTCGAATCTTACCTGGTCGTTTCCTTTTCCTGTCGCTCCGTGTGCTACAGCTTCAGCACCGACTTGTTTAGCAATTTCGATCTGTCTTTTTGCAATTAAAGGTCTTGCGATTGAAGTCCCAAGTAGATATTCGCCTTCATAAATCGCATTTGCCCTGAACATTGGGAATACGTAATCTCTAACAAAATCTTCTCTTAAATCTTCGATAAAAATATTTTCAGGTTTTACACCAAGTTTTATTGCTTTTTCTCTCGCTTCTTCTACTTCCTCACCCTGTCCGATGTCAGCTGTGAATGTTACAACTTCCGCATTGTAAGTGTCCTGAAGCCATTTAAGAATGATACTTGTATCAAGTCCTCCACTATATGCCAATACAACTTTCATTGAATTCCTTTTAATAAATTTTATGAAATTATACTAAAAATTATCTTTGCATTGTCACTTACGAATTTTCAATTAATAAAATATTGTATAATTTGACAAAAAAAGGGACGTTTTGAGAATAGACAAGTTTTTAAATGCGGTAAACATCGTAAAAAGACGCTCAATTGCCGATGAAATGTGCAAAGAAGGCGTTGTTTTTATAAACGGTAAAAAAGCAAAACCGGCAAAAGACGTAAAAGTGGGTGATACGATAGAGATTCACTACTTAAGCGGAATTAAAAAATATGAAGTTTTGCAGATTCCAGAAACCAAAACGATTCCAAAAAGTAAAAAACACGAATATGTTAAGGAGATTTAATGAGATGGAGTAGATTTTTTGCCTATACACAAAAAGAAGCACCGAAAGACGCTGTGGTTGCAAGCCACAAGTACCTGGTAAGAGGCGGGTATATCAAGCAGGTGGCCGCAGGAATATATGATTTTGCGCCTCTTGGAAAAATGGTGCTTGATAATATCAGGGATATCATCAAAAAAGAGATGGACGCTTCTGGAGCGCAGGAAGTAATGCTTACATTCGTAACTCCTAACGAACTTTGGGAAGAGACCGGAAGGGCTAAAAAATACGGAAAAGAATTACTAAGAATCAAAGACAGAAAAGACCAGAGCTTCGTACTTGCTCCTACAAACGAAGAGAGTGTGGTTGATCTCGTTAGAGGAACTATTAAAAGTTATAAACAGCTGCCTGTAAATCTTTATCAGATAAACCTTAAATTCAGAGATGAAGCAAGACCGAGATTCGGGCTTTTAAGAGGTCGTGAATTTATAATGAAAGACGCATATTCGTTTCATGCAACCGAAGAGGATTTGGACAGGGAATTTAATTTAATGGAAGAGACGTATAAAAATATTTTCACTAAACTGGGACTTGACTTCAGAGCCGTATGGGCGGACAGTGGAGCGATAGGCGGAAGCGGGTCTAAAGAATTTATGGTGCTTGCGGATACGGGTGAAGATGATATCGTAGTATGCAGCGAGTGTGATTACGCCGCAAATATAGAAGTGGCTACAAGAAAACATGAAAAAAGAGAAAACCCTGTAAAAACGGAAGTAATTGAGGAAGTACATACTCCTGATATGAAATCTATTGAAGATGTGTGTAACTTTATAGGTGTTGATCCGTATTTCAGTATAAAAGCGGTTGTTAAAAAAGCTATATATGATGACGGGAAAAGTGAAATAGTGGTGTTTTTTGTTCGTGGAACCGATACATTGGAAGAAACAAAAGCCACAAATGCCGTAGGTGCGCTTGAACTTGTGGACGCAAGCGAGGAAGAACTTGAAGCTGTGGGACTTGTACCTGGATTTATCGGACCGTTCGGGCTTCCAAGCAGCGTGAGATATATAATAGACGATGATTTAAGAATGGCGGAAGAGCTTGTATGCGGTGCGAATAAAAAAGACTATCACATCAAAGGCGCCGGGCTTCTTGATGCGAATCTGCTCGGAAACCTCACTGTATACAGGGATATAGCCGCTGTAAAAGAAGGCGATAAATGCCCGAAATGCGGAGCTCCTTTGAAAATAACAAAAGGTATCGAAGTAGGGCATATTTTTAAATTAGGAACTGTTTACAGCGAACCTATGAACGCTACGTTTTTAGATGAAAACGGTAAAGCCAAACCGTTTATCATGGGTTGTTACGGAATAGGTGTCAGCAGACTGATTTCCGCCGCAATAGAGCAAAACCATGATGACAAAGGAATCATATGGCCTAAACAGATTGCTCCTTTTGTGGTTGATATAATTGTAGGGGATGTTAAAAAGGACGAGCAGTTAATTTTTGCTGAAGATTTGTATGATAAACTGACAAGTGCGGGAGTTAAAACTATACTTGACGACAGAGCAGAGAGATTCGGGCCTAAAATTGCGGATTTTGAACTTGTGGGATTTCCTGTATGTGTTATTGTAGGAAAAAAACTTAAAGACGGAAAAGTGGAAGTAAGAGACAGACGCACGGGCGAGAAGTTCGAAGTTGAAAAAGACATGGCTCTTGAAAAAGTTATGGAGATAATTAATAATTGAGAATGGAGAATTGAGAATTGAAAATCATCTTTGATGTGTATGATTATATTGATGATTTGATGGCTCTTTACAAAAACGAGTGGTGGAGTGATAAAAGAAGCAAGGGTGACGTTATAAAAATGCTTCAAAACACCACTTTTGTTTTCGGTATAGTTAAAGATGATAAGCTGATAGCATTTTGCCGGGTTTTAAGTGATTTAGTTTATAAAGCATTGATTTTTGACGTAATTGTCGATAAAAATTATAGAGGAGATGGTGTAAGTAAAATTTTATTAAATGAGGTTTTTAATCATCCGAAATTAAGAAATGTTGCAGGGTTTGAGCTTTATTGTTTAGAGGAGATGAAAGATTATTATGAAAAATTAGGTTTTAAAAAGCTTGATTTGATATTAATGAAGAGGTGATCTATGGGACTAATATATTTTTTGGTGTATCTTTTTTTGGAGATATTTTTTTCTTATGAGTTTGCGAAAGTGTTTACACCATTCGGGCTTTTTTTGGAAGTTTTAATTACGGCGGTTGCGGGAATTACTATTATTAGAACCCTTAATTTTTCAATGGCTGAGAGTATGCAGCGTGTAATGCGCAGGGAAATCAGCGAAGAGGAATTTATTTCAATAGGGCTTTTTAAATTAATCGGTGCGATTTTACTTTTTATTCCGGGTGTTTTCAGCGATTTTGTAGGGCTTCTTTTAATGTTTGAACCGTTTGCGAAATGGTTTGCAAGAAAATTTTTAAAAAGAAACAACGTTTATCACGGTACTCATTATTACAATGACGATGCGGAAATTATTGATGTGGAGATTATAGAAGAAATCCCTAAAAGGGATTAAGATTTAAAATTATTAACTTCATTAGAAAGGTTTTTTGTAATTGAATCCAATTTTGACACAATAGCATTTAGCTCTTTAATTGCTTCTTTACTGATATCAGCTTCTTTACTTAAATTATCAATAATTTTTACAAGTTCTTTAATGGAATTGTAAATATTTTCACTCTCTTTTTTAGCCTGATCTGCAATTTCAATAGTCGTATTTAGTTTTGACATACTGTTGTTTGATTTTTCTATTAGGCTGTATGCAATATTTGAAAGCTCTTCGGAATCTTTGGCATTATTTTGAATTTCACTTTGAGTTTCCATAATTCCTTGTACGATAATACCTATAGCACTGTCTATTTCACTTAAACTTTTTTGTGTTCTTTCGGCAAGTTTTCTAACTTCATCCGCAACCACGGCAAAACCTCTTCCGTGTTCACCGGCTCTTGCCGCCTCTATTGCAGCATTAAGTGCTAAGAGATTAGTCTGATCGGCTATTTCTTTAATAATATTTATTATTTCTTTAATTTGGTTAGATTGATCAGCAAGCATAGTGACTTTATTGGAAATTTCTAACTCTTGATTTGTATTGTTTTGAATATTCGTGACAATACTATTTAAAGATGTTGCTAAATCTTCCAATACCTGCTGAGTGTTTTTTATGTCTTCTGCAGTTTTTAAAACTATCTGTTTGGTAGATTCGACATCTTCTTCAATATTTTGGGTAAAAGATTTTGCATTGTTTAAAAGTTTTGTTTGTTTTTCAATAGAGTTTTTTACTTTTTTGGTAACTTTATCTGTTTGATTTGTAATAGAGACTGTTTGGGAAATTAATTCTTTTAAAGAGTTTATAATGTTTCTGAGTTTATCAAGGAATTTATTAATATTTGATGAAACAGTTCCTATTTCATCATGCGAATCAGCCATGATTTTTTTTGTTAAATCACCTTCACCTTCTGCTAAATCTTCAACTCTTTCATTTAATTCTTTGATTGGTTTGGCTACACTTTTAGAAATTATTACCATAAGAATTACTACAATAAATATATCTATTATAAGCATTGCTATTAATTGATATATGAGTGTTGTTTCGCTCTCTTTGATAGCTCCTTCAATTAAGTTAAGGGGTTTACCTAAAATGGCATATGCTACAATGTTTCCGCTAAAATCTTTTATTGGTATCGAAACACAGAAGAAGTTTTCAGTTTTAAGTATGTTTTGTAATTTTTTGTTTTTAAGTTCTTGAAAAAAGTTAATGTCATATACTCCTGTTTTTAATGCCAATACATAATTTTGCATAATTTCAGGTGCGTTTTTAAGAAAAGTTGCAATATTTAGATACTTTTTATCAAAAATAATCAAAGTATAAATATTTTCTTTTTTTAAATCTTTTGCAATTGAATTAAGTCCTTGCATAAATTCAATACTGCCTAAGTATTGGTTATTGTAAATTACAGGGGAAATTCCTCTGAGTACCAGTCCCGCACGACCGAGTTCTATCGCTACAAGTGGCTTTTTGTGTTCTTTAACCCAAACTATTGTCTTTCTAAACCCGCTTAAATCATCACCGTGTTTGTTCGGTTTCCAAACTCTTAGAAATGAATGCAGATCAGCTGTATGGATATGTATTTTTATGTTTTTAAATTTTGTGTATTTTTTATAATAAGCAGTTAGATTTTTTAATGATTTTAATGCTATTTCCCTGTCTCCTGTTTGTAAAGCTTTTATTACTGCAGAATTTTGTGCTATGGCAATTGAGTTAGTAAGTCCAACGTCTTTTTTTGCTTCCATTTTTAAATTAAAAAGACTGATTAAATCTTTTTTGGTGTTATTGAAAATTTCCTTTTTAATATTTAAAGTTGAAGTATAACTTATCACAACCATAATGATAATACCAATTATAATAGCACCAATCAAAGGATAATGGATTTTTTTCGAAATGGATATATCTTTAAAGCGCATGATCAGCCTTTAATTTTTATTTAATTCTATTATAACATTTCTAAAAGAGCATTGATTATAATCAATGGACAAAAAAACTTTTTTTATCTTTTTATGTGTAGAAAATAAACAATCATTCATTAATTTTAATTATAACTCTCTTTTAACTTAAAAATAAATTAATTTCATTTTAAAATATGAATGATTAATCATTTAAAGGAGTGAGAGTGGAAGCTGTCGTATTTTTGTTTTTATTAGCTATTCTCGCACTCAAAGTGTTTGCTTTAATAAACGTAAATGACGTAAAAAAGTCGTTTATTGTTGCAAGTACTGCTGAAGTGCTGTATCTTGGTATAGCTTTTTTAGGTTCTTCCGCACTTAGTGCGGCAATACTGCATATTGAATATCAGGCTGTTTTCAGAATTCTGGCGTTTTTGATGCTGTATGAGTTTTTTAATTTTAAAAACTCAACAAATCTGCAGGATTTAAAAGGTGTCGGATTTAACAAATGGGGTGCAGTGTTCGGGTTTGCTGTTTTTGGAAGTTTGGGCGTTTCTCTTATTACTTCCAAACAGTTGATTTTGAATTCATTTACATGTTCGGGAATGTTTGAGCTTGGATATATGATTGTGGCGATAAATATTATTCAGGCGGTTTATTTAATTACGCTTTTTGAAAAAATCGTTTTTGCAAAAGGTGAAAACGTACTGGATAAAGTAAAAAACATACTGCCTGTCGGGATTTTTACACTGGCTGGTGTTGCGGTTTTTGTTTTGCCTCAGGTTTATCTGATAATTCCTAAACTCTTCAGTAATATAAATTCTTTCCATTTGGCGTTTGGGTTTGATTATCACGGAATCAGAGGCATTTTTGCATTGATTTTTGCTTTTATAATCACAATGGTGTTTTTATATTCGTTTGATTATATAAAAACATATAAAACATTTTATTATTCCGCTTTGGCGGTTTTGGGTGTTGCACTGATTGAAGTTGCAATGAGTGAAAGTTTTGAGAGTTTTTATCTGTTTTGGGAGCTTATGACAATATCTTCATATCTGCTCATTATGCATTCAAGAAGCGATGAGTCGATAAGTGCGGCAAAACTTTATTTTGTAATGTGTATTGCCGGTGCGTATCTTCTTCAGCTTGCGTTTTCTAATTTTTACGCTTTTGGGATTGAGAGTTTCTCGGAAGTTAAAAACCTTTCTTTAAGCACTGCGATACTGTTAATGCTTGGTTTCGGGGTAAAAGCGGGTATGGTGCCGATGCACAAATGGCTGCCTGTGGCACACCCTGAAGCACCGAGCAGTATTTCCGCGCCGCTTTCCGGTATCTTAACCAAAGCCGGGATTTTCGGAATAATCGCAATCGTTTATATATTTAATTTTCATGCGCTTGTTTTTTCTTATCTGTTGATAGGAATAGGACTTGTGACACTTTTTTACGGTGAGATTAAAACACTTTTTGAAAAAGATCTAAAAAGGCTTCTGGCATATTCCACCATAGGACAAATCGGTGAAATTATCACGGTTTTAGGACTAATGAGCACAGCAGCTTTAAGTGGGGCGCTGTATCATATTATCAACCATGCGGTGGTAAAAGATCTTTTATTTTTAAGTGCCGGTCTTTTAATAATGAGTGCCGGTAGTAGAAACCTTGACGATTTAAAAGGTATAGGTAAAAAACTGCCGATCCTCGCATTTCCTTTGGGAATAGGCATCTTTGCTATAAGTGCATTTCCACCTTTTGGGAATTTTAACTCTAAGTTTTTAATGATATTTGCCGCTACGGATACTCATAATTACCTTGCGGCTTTCGGACTTATAGCAGGTGCCGTTATCGGATTTATCGGGATGCTCAGGGTATTTAAATATATCTTCTTATATAATTCTTCTAAAGAGTTTAAAAATGTAGGCGGGCTCAAACTCGGTGTTGTTTATCTGTTGGCGTTTATTTCGTTTTTACTCGGTATTTTCCCAAATGCCGTTTTAGGGTTTATAAATCAGGCAATAAGCGCTACAATTCACGCAAATGTAATTCAGCCGGAATTTGCATTGCATATTCCTCTTAGCGTTACTATAATGATTATAGGTGCGGCGGTTGTGTTTTTCTTTGGAAAAACAAGTAAAAACGCCGGAATTTTGGCTGCGAGTTTTTCATTCCTGGCGTTTTTGAGTGTTCTTAGAAACAGTTTCGGTATCAGTGAATTTTTTGCGGCTCTTGTGCTGTTTATGGCTGTTTTAAACTTTTTATATGCGGCGAGGTATATGGATCACTCACATAAACCGTACAGGTTTTTTGCAAACTTTATGATAATGATTATAGGTATTATAGGGGTTAGTTTAAGTGACAGTATTTATTCGATGTTCTTTTACTGGGAGATAATGGGCGGATGGGCGCTGTATATTGCGCTTGTTCATGAAGAGGATTCATATTCAATTACTGAAGCCAGTAAATATCTTATTTACAATTTTGCCGGTGCCGGTGTTATTATGATAGGACTCAGCATCGTAATGCATTACGGAAGTTATTTTGACGTGTTTGAAATGATGCCTTTAACAAGTTACACAATTTTCGCGGTTGCACTTTTAACTGTAGGATTCCTTGCAAAAGCTGCACAGTTTCCTGTCAGAATCGATTATCAAATGCACCCGAAACCCGCTCCGACTCCTATTAGCGGATATATTTCATCAGTGATGCTAAAAACCGGGCCTTTTATGCTGATTATGATGTTTTATCTGATAGCCGCTGGTATGAGCCTTACTAAAATGCTCGCAATCGATTCGATTGCCCATTTTGCGGCTGTTGTGGGTGTGATCACCATTATCATGGGGGCAAGTTTCGGACTTCTTACAAATTCTATGAAAAGACTTCTTATTTTCTTAACGGTTGCCGAAATCGGATATATCGTAGCCGGTGTTTCCCTTGTAACAAGCGAAGGGCTTGCCGGGGGAATGCTTCATTTAATTAACCATATGTTTTTTAAAGACCTGCTGTTTTTGAGTGCAGGTGCTATTTTTTATAAAACTGGAATCGACAGTTTAGATAAACTCGGAGGAATCGCACGTAAAATGCCTATTACTTTTGCGGTGTTTATGGTGGCTGTGTTTGCGACTGCCGGTGTTCCGATGTTTAGCGGCTTTGTATCAAAATGGATGATTTATCATGCACTTATGGCTAAAGGGTATGTGTTCTTGGCGATTCTTACGATTCTTGGAAGCGTAATGATTCTTCTTGTATTTGTTAAATTTATGCACAGTGCATATTTCGGAAAAATGGATAAAAGTTTTGAAAAAATAGAAAAAGTAGATCTTTTCATGTCTGTTCCTATGATAATTTTGGCGGTTTTAAATATTATCTTGGGAATATTCCCGTATCTTGCACTTAAACCTATCAATATGATCTTAGAGACTTTCGGATTCAACACAATATGCATAAGCGCAACATCCGTATGCATGGGAGGGGACAATCTTAACCTGTTTACGCTTGCAGCGTATCTGATTGCGGCTTTGGTTATCGGTTATCTGATGTTTTTATACAACAAAAAAACAAGAAAAACCCATATTTTCCTATCAGGTGTAAGGGATTTAAGTGAAAAAGATCTGCATATCAAATCCCATAACTTCTATGAAAGCGTAATAGAGCTGATCGAAAAAATTATCCGTATCACAAAAAAAGTATTCGGATTAAAAGGAGGATACGTTGAGCGCTAATATAATTCATTTTCTGATTTTTCCCGGAGGGCTTTTTGCCCTGGCACTCGGTATTTTTATGCTGTCTCTTGAAAGAATTGTGGTTGCGAGGCTGCAGGGGCGTGTAGGACCTCCGATTTATCAAAACTTCATTGATGTCGTTAAACTTTTTAATAAAGAAATATTAATTCCCAAAGACGCAAAAGAGAGTGTGTTTAAATACGCTCCGTTAATCGGGTTTGCGGGAATGCTTGCGATGTTATACTTTATTCCGATTCCCGGTGTATATGAAGGAAGCGGTGTTAACAGCGATTTGATACTGCTGATTTACGTAATGGCGCTTCCTGCTATTGCACATATTTTAGGCGGTGGTGCTTCAAGTTCTCCTTATGCGGCGATTGCGGTAAATAGGGAACTTAAGTTGATGCTTGTGTATGAGATGGTGTTTGTGATTATCGCTTTTAGTATCGCACTATATGTAGGGCACGGCGATGCTGTGTTTTCACTTAAAAAAATTATGCAATATCAGCAGACTCACGGAAGTTTTCTGCTTGATTGGAAATTCTGGCCGGCGGTGATAGCTTTTGTTATTTTTGTTCTTGCTACGCTTGAATTGCCTCCGTTTCAAATAGCGCATCATAACGACGCCGACGTAATGGACGGATTTTTAATAGAACACAGCTCAATTCCTCTTGCAATTTATGAAATGACAGACGCTCTTAAAATAGTACTTTTGAGTATCGTGTTTCAAATTTTCTTTTTCCCGGTGGTGATTGCGGATGATGCGATGTTAAACCTGTTATGGTTTATAGCTAAAACGGTGGTATTTGTAATGTTTTTTTCTTTAATACATGCAATTCTGCCAAGCTACAGAATCGACCAGGCGTTTAAGTTTTTACTTATCGTTCCTACAACTCTTAGCTTGATTACGCTTGTTTTAGTGATTTTATCTGTAAAAGGACTGATATGAGTATTATTACAAGAAGCCCGTTTTTATTCAGAATCAATACAGGCAGTTGCAACGGGTGTGACGTGGAACTGGCGACAACTGCCATGATACCGAGATACGATGTGGAAAGACTCGGGTGCAGATATACAGGAAGTCCGAAACACGCTGATATTTTGCTTGTAACCGGTCCTATAACGGCAAGAAGTAAACCGTATTTACTGGAAGTTTTAGATGAACTTCCTAATCCGTTTGTTGTAGTGGCTGTGGGGACCTGTCCAACAAGCTGCGGAATTTTTAGGGATTCATACGCTATTGAGGGACCGCTTGATAGATACGTAAAGGTTGACGTAAACGTTCCGGGATGCCCTCCAAGACCGCAGGCGATAATAGACGGTGTTGCTAAAGCGCTTGAAATTTGGAAACAAAAAATAAGGGATATGAAATGAGCGGGTTTTTAAAAATTGCGATAAGGAACTTATTAAAAGGACCGACAACTGATCCGTATCCGTTCGGTCCTACGTTTATACCGGATAAATTAAGAGGTAAATTAAAAGTTGACGCCAAAGCGTGTACGGCATGCGGAACTTGTGAGGAGGTGTGCCCTTCAGGTGCTATTCATATAACAAAAAACGAAAACGTTTACGTTCATACCACATGGTACAACACATGCTGTTTTTGCGGTAACTGCGAGTTTTTCTGTCCTACGGGGGCTATTAAACTTACAAATGACTTTCATACCGCAAACACCGAAGCTGAAAAATTCAAATTTATTACGGTTGCCGCCGTACCTGAAGTAAAATGCGAAAAATGTGGCGAATATTTTATGGCGCCAAGCTATGAACTTCTAAAAAGGGCATATCCTCACGTAAACGAATCAATAGAGAAATTTTTAACACTTTGTCCTAAGTGCAGACAAAAAGACGCATTTGAAAGGTTGCATAAATGAAAGAAACTCTTAAACAAAAAGTTATAACAGAGCTTAAAGAAAGGCTCACGGGGGATTATGAATTAAGAGATGAAAAAGACGAAAAAGGAAATATTCAGATATGGCTGAAACTTCATAATCGTAAAGACATTTTACACGTTGCGGAGGTAGTCAAAGAACTTGGAGGCAGATGCGTGATTATCAGTGCATATAAAAAAGACGACCACCACGTGCTTGTATATCATCTTGACATAGACGGAATGCTTTTGAACGTGGAAGTGGAACTGTTTGACAATAAGGTTGATTCTATTACTCTGATACTTAATTCTGCAAACTGGACCGAAAGGGAGTTTAAAGAGATGTTCGGAATTGAACTTATAGGGCATCCGAATCCTGCAAGACTCTTCCTTGATGAAAGTATAGCTGAGGGGATACTCGGTGAATATATGCCGCTCTCTCAGGCAATGAACGGAGCTGCAACATGCTGTATGTGGGAAAAAATCGAAAGTGAAAGGCACAAAGATGAGTACTAAAATTCCTATCGGGCCGTTTCATATAGGACTTGAGGAGCCTATATATTTTAAAATAGACCTAAAAGGTGAAACGGTAACGGATGTAGATATGATTAACGGGTTTGTTCACAGGGGAATAGAATACCTCGCGATGCAGAAAAACTTTTTTCAAAATCTTATTTTGACAGAGAGGGTTTGTTCGCTGTGTTCGAACAACCATCCTTTTACATATGTAATGGCCGTGGAAAAAATAGCGGGTATTGAAGTGAGTAAAAGAGCTAATTATTTAAGGGTTGTGGCTGATGAAGTTAAAAGAATAGCTTCACATATGTTTAACCTCTCTATGCTTGCTCACCTTGTAGGGTTTCATTCTCTTATGACCCAGACAATGGAAGCGAGAGAAATTATGCAGGATATTAAAGAATCTATCTGGGGTAACAGAATGGATATGAGCGCCAACACCCTAAGCGGTGTGAAATACGACCTTGACGAAGGTCAGATTGAATATATTTTGAAAAGATTAGAAGAACTCGAACCTCAGGTTGATGAGCTTATGGATATATATTTCAATTCTAAAATAACAAAAGCAAGAACCGTAGGTGTCGGAGTGCTTCCAAAAGAAGAAGCGCTTAGACTCGGAGTCACGGGTCCGACTGCCAGAGGTAGCGGTGTAAACAATGATGTCAGGGATAAAGCGCCTTATGCCGCTTATGACGAGCTTAAACCGAATGTCTGTTTGGAAGAGGGAGGAGATGTATATTCAAGAATGAAAGTCAGATGGAGGGAAGTTAAAGATTCCATAAGACTTGTGCGTCAGGCGATTACAAACCTTCCTGAAGGTCCTGTGGTAACACAAAAAAGACCTCACATTCCTGCCGGTGAAGCTGTTACAAGAACGGAAGCTCCAAGGGGTGAGCTTATTTATTATCTAAAAACTGACGGAAGCCAAAAACCTCTAAGAATGAGATGGAGGGTTCCGACATATATGAACTGGGAGGCCTTAAGGGTTATGATCCCGGGTAATAAACTTAGTGATGTCGCTGTGATTTTCAACAGTATCGACCCTTGTATTTCATGTACGGAAAGATAAGTGGGTTGTGAAGTAGGTAAGTTGTGAAGTTGTGAAGGTTTAAAAAATATAAAGGAGAATAAATGGCTAATAAGTTTATATTTGCGGATGCGAGTAAATGTATAGGATGTCTGAACTGTGAGCTTGCGTGTGCAGCAAGCCACATGGGCGTAAGTATTGAAGAAGCATATGATATGGGACTTAAGGGAATTGATTTAATACACAGAAACACGGTAATAAAACATGCAAACCTGACAGCACCTATGCAGTGTATGCAGTGTGAGGACGCACCGTGTGTAAACGCGTGTCCGATAGATATTATCAAATATGAAAACAACTACGTAAAAATATACGAAGACGATTGTATAGGATGTAGAAGCTGTGCTATGGTTTGTCCTTTCGGGGCTATTGTAATGGCACCGAGCCAGTCTACAAACGTAACTGGACTTGTCGCACTTAAATGCGACCTGTGTGGAGGAACTGAGGGTGATCAGGCATGTGTAAACGTATGTCCGACAGATGCGTTAAGTCTAATCGATTATACGGAATATAAAGCGAAAAAACAAAACGAGGCATTTGAGAGACTGAATCAAAATGCATGAGTTGTCAATAGTCCAGTCAATGATGAAAATCGTTGAAAAAGCAAGCCAGGGTAAAGAAGTAAAAAAACTTGTAGTCAAAATCGGCAAAATGAGCGGTATTGAGCCTCATTTTTTAAAAGAGAGTTTTGATTTTTTCAAAGAAGGCACGGTTTGCGAAACGGCTGAAATGGAAATTATAGAAGTTGATGTAAGAATTAAATGTTTCGGCTGCGGAAATGAGAGTGATATTAAAGGCTTTGATTTTCACTGTCCCGTATGCGGCAGCGAAAAAACGAAAATTATCGCCGGTGAAGAGATGCATATAGAATATATAGAAGTGAAGGAGTGACAATGAAAAAAGATTTTACAAGAATTCCTAAGAAAATTCAGAGAAAAAGAGATCCTGAAGAAAGAAGAAAAGATTTTGAACCCGTATATATTGAATTTAATCAAGATGAAGCCACTGAGCAGGCTAAAAGATGTATAACGTGTCCTATCGATATTATGAGAGGAATGGACAGTGAGTTCAGTTTTTGTAGAACGGGATGTCCTTTAGGTAACTATATTTCTCAGTGGATTAGGGAAGTAAGAAACGGCAACCTTAAAAAAGCGTTTGAACTCAGCAATGAAACATCTCCTTTTCCTGAAGTAATGGGTAGGGTTTGTCCACACGATAATCTGTGTCAGGGTGCGTGTACTATTGCTAAAACCGAGCACGGAAGCGTGGCAATCGGCGCGATTGAAGTGTTTATAAGCGAAGAAGGGTTTAAACAGGGACTAAAACCATACTACGGAGAAGATAAAAAAAGAAAAAAAAGAGTGGCCGTAATCGGAAGCGGACCTGCAGGGATGAGCTGTGCGACTTATCTTCTAAGAGGCGGTGCGAATGTTGAAATATTTGAAAAATCAGACAGACCCGGAGGGCTTTTAACATACGGAATTCCAAATTTCAAACTTCACAAAGACGTAATTTTCAGAAGATTTAAATGGATGGAGGAGGCGGGTCTTAAACTGCATCTGAATCATCCTATTTTAACCCAAGAAGAGTTTGAAAAATTAGTAAATGAATTTGACGCCGTATTTATAGGTGTCGGTGCTCCGAGCGGCAGGGGTGCGAGAATGGAAAACGAAGACGCAAACGGAGTGTATCACGTAATGGATGTGTTAACTCACGCGCAAAAAAGGGTGTTTAAAGATTTTGACGAGTGTATTTTAAAAGATAAAAAGGTTGTTGTTTTAGGAGGCGGTGACAGTGCGATGGATGCGGTCAGAACTTCTGTAAGAAGCGGTGCGAAGGAAGTTACGTGTGTATACAGACGTGATGAGGCTAATATGCCGGGAAGTAAAAAAGAAGTGATTAACGCAAAAGAAGAGGGTGTTAAATTTATGTTTTATACCGCTCCAAAAGCCGTAAAAGTTGACGAAAACAAAAATGTTGTGGGAATTATATGCCAAAAAACAGAACTCGGTGAGCCTGACAGCAGCGGCAGAAGAAGAGTTCAGGTTGTTGAAGGAAGTGATTTTGAAATTCCTTGTGATATAATTATATTAGCCCTTGGTTTTGATAACGTAAAATTTGCTTGGTATGAGCATGCAGGAATCGAAACCGACAAATGGGGATGTCCGAAAGTAAACGAAAGATACCAAACAACAAATCCGAAAGTATATGCCGGTGGTGACGCCGTAAGAGGTGCGGATCTTGTTGTAACAGCGGCAAGGGACGGTAGAGATGCGGCATATGCTATTTTAGAGGATTTGGGATTAAAGGATTAATATGGTAGCCGTATATAAAAGTGATGTTGTTATAGTAGGTGCGGGACTTGCGGGGCTTGCTGCCGCAAGGGAGCTTGTAAAAGCCGGAAAAAGCGTAACGGTTTTAACAAAACTTCATCCTCTTCGTTCCCACTCGGGTGCCGCTCAGGGCGGTATAAACGCGGCGCTTGCCGATGATGACGATGTAGAACTTCATAAATTCGATACAGTAAAAGGTAGTGATTATTTGGCGGATCAGGATGCGGTTGAGCTTATGTGTGAAAAAGCACCTGAGACAATCAGATGGATTGAAAGGATGGGTGCGGTATTCAGCCGTAGGGAAGACGGAAGAATTGCTCAAAGACCGTTTGGAGGACAAAGCCGTCCGAGAGCGTGTTTTGCAAAAGACAGAACGGGACTTACTCTTTTACAGACAATGTATGAGCAGTGTGTAAGAGAAGATGTTTTAATGCTTGATGAATGGTATGTGGCCGATGTGTTGTATGAAGACGGTAAAGCGTACGGGGTTGTCGCATATAACTTAAAAGATCTAACACCTGCAATCTTTAACGCAAAAGCCGTAATGTTCGCTACAGGCGGATATGCAAGGGCGTTTAAGGTAAACTCAAACGCGCATGCGAATACAGGTGATGGACTTTCTATTTTAGCAAGACGCGGTATTCCTCTTGAAGATATGGAATTTGTACAGTTTCACCCGACGGGACTTGCCGGAAGCGGTATTTTAATGAGTGAAGCCGCAAGGGGTGAGGGTGGAAGGCTGTTTAATAGAAACGGCGAAAGATTTATGGAAAAATACGCTCCTGAGAAGATGGAACTGGCTCCAAGGGATGTGGTAAGCCGTGCGATTATGAAAGAGATAATCGAAGGCAGAGGAGCAAAAGAAGATCCTTTTGCGGTATATCTTGACCTGACCCACTTAGGTGAAAAGAAAATCAACGAAAGACTTCCTGAACTTCGTGACTTGGCACTCACTTTCCTCGGGCGTGACATGGTAAAAGAGCCTATTTTAATTTCAGCCACTGCTCACTATTCAATGGGCGGTATTCCTGTGGATATAAACGGGCATATAAGAAAATCTCCTACAGAGCTTACAGAAGGACTGTATGCCGCGGGTGAATGTGCTTGTGTAAGCGTGCACGGTGCAAACAGACTCGGTGCAAACTCGCTTCTTGAAGCGCTTTTCTACGGAAGATGGACGGGACAGAGTATATTAAAAGATCTTGATAATATTGAATTTAAAGAAGCAAACGCAAAAGAAGCGGAAAATATGCTTAGCGAAGTTAAAGGGCTTTTAAATTCAAACGGAAACGAAAAAGTTTCTCAAATAAGAAGCGAGCTTCAGGAAACCATGAGTACGAAAGTAGGGGTTTTCAGAGAAGAATCAACTATGCTTGAAGCCAAAGAAAAACTAAAAGAACTCCGTCAAAGATTCAAAAACATAAAACTTGACGATAAAGGTAAACTTTACAACACAGACCTTCAAGAAGCTATTGAGCTTGGGCATATGCTGGATTATGCTCTGTTTATCGTTGAAGGTGCGATTAACAGAAAAGAATCACGCGGAGCTCATTACAGGGAGGATTATCCGAAAAGAGACGATGAAAACTTCTTAAAACATACTTTCGGTTATTTAAAAGACGGGGAAATAGAACTTGATTACGGTGAAGTAAAAATTACAAAATTCGAGCCGCAAGAGCGTAAATATTAAAGGATAGGTGATGGAAGTAACATTTAAAGTATATAGATACAACCCGGAAGTAGATGAAAAACCTCATTATGAAAAATATACGCTTGATATGAGCGACGACGGTGTAATTCTTGATGCACTAAATAAAATCAAGTGGGAAATCGATGGAAGCCTCAGTTACAGAAGAAGCTGCAGACACGGTATTTGCGGAAGCTGTGCCATCAAACTGAACGGCAAAAACGTGCTTGCGTGTAAGACAAGCATAAAAGAAGCTGTTGAAATGTTCGGAGATACTCTTGTGATAGAGCCGCTTAGCAAAAACAAAGAAAAAGTAATAAAAGATTTGGTTAACGATAAAAAAGATTTCTGGGATAAAAACGCTAAAGTCAAACCTTATCTGATTGCGGAGATTGATGAACATCCAAAAAGCGAAAATCTGATAAAACCGGCACTTGTTGAAATGATAGAAGAAGCTGATTACTGTATTGCATGCGGGTGCTGTTATTATGCGTGTGAGAGTGTAAGGGCTAATAAGGACTTCTTGGGACCTCAGGCGCTTGCCAAAACATACAGGTTTACGGCTGATGTCAGGGATGAGGCTAAAAAAGAAAGGCTTGAGCTTGTGGATAAACTCGGAATCGGTATATGGGACTGTGTGAAATGTCAGGCTTGTATTGAGGTGTGTCCTAAAGGGGTTGATCCGTTTACGAAAATCACACATCTGCATAACCAGGTATTCGAAGAGGGAGTGGCTAAAAGAAACGTCGCTACCAAACACGCCGAAGGTTTTGTACATTCTATTAAAAAACACGGAATCCTTGATGAGGGAATGCTGGTACTTTACAGTGAAGGCGTAAACGTTGTACGTCATATGCCTGAAGCCATGGCTATGTTTATGAAAGGTAAAATCAAACTGCCTTGGCAGATGCCTAAAAGCGAAGGCCTTGAAGAGATACAAAAACTTATCGAAATATCCCAAACACACGAGTTAAAGGATTAATATGAAATACGCACTTTATACCGGATGTACGGCAAAAGAATCTACGCCGGAACTTTTAAAATCAACACTTGCCGTGGCAAAAGAGCTTGGAATTGAAATAGAGATACTTAATGAAGCGAGCTGCTGCGGGGCCAGCCATCTACAGGATTTTGACGAGTTTTTATCACTTGTGCTGAATGCCAGAAACATCTGCCTTGCCGAAAAAAGAGGACTTAAACTCGTAACGCTTTGCAATACGTGCCAGCTTATGCTTGAAAACACCAAGCAAAAACTTGACAGCGATGAAGAACTCAAAGCAAAAGTAAACGAAAAACTAAAAGAAGTGGGCTATACATATACGGGAAGTTCAAAAGTCCAGCACTTTTTATATGCCATTCTTGAAGATGTTGGGCTTGAAGAGATTTCAAAACATGTAAAAAAACCTCTTAACAGTAAAGTAGCGCCTTTTTACGGGTGCCATATTATCAGACCTTCAAAAACACACGACGGCGCGAATCTGAATGAAAACCCTTATAAACCGAACGCCATTGAGAGCTTGATTAAAGTGCTTATGGGTGAAGCGGTTGAATATGAGAGCAAAATAAAATGCTGCGGTTTTCATGTTGATTTACAAAATACGCCTGTAAGTGAAAAACTCACAGCCAACGCATTAATCGATGCGAGTGAACACGGAGCTGAGATGATGGTTACGCCTTGTCCGCTGTGTCATTTAAACCTTGACGTTAAACAAAAAGCTGCTGCAAAACATGTAAATAAAGAATTTAATATGCCGGTACTTCATCTGCCTCAGATGATAGGACTTGCTTTTGGAATTGACGCAAAAGATCTTGGACTAAACCATCACGTAACACCCGTTGAGGTTTAAGGGTTTTTCCCTTTTTTACTCTCAAAGAATTTTTTAATTAAAAAACAACCGTCAAATATTTCATACACGTTTGCATTTTTATTCATAAAGAAACAATAAATATGACCCGTATGGTGTCAGGTAATTATTATTGTGTTT
Organism: Nautilia profundicola AmH; assembly: GCF_000021725.1. Taxonomy (GTDB): domain Bacteria; phylum Campylobacterota; class Campylobacteria; order Campylobacterales; family Nautiliaceae; genus Nautilia; species Nautilia profundicola. The sequence goes on along the minus strand of NC_012115.1, from coordinate 967,014 downwards.
CATTGATGATTATTCTTTATGGTATCAAAATATAAATGGTTAAGATGTGTGTTGGTTATTAATAATAAGTAAAAATAAAAGAGGGGATCTATTTTTTTGATTTTTTCTGCTCTTTGCACAGATGTCTGTTTCTTTTGAAGATATCTTTCATTTTTTCTATGTCTTTTTCTTTTGAATATATATATTTCAACATAAGTTTTTCGCATTTGTTGCTGAAATCTATTTCAAAATCTTTAAAAAACTCTTTGTAATCACTGCACTTTTTAATTACTGCGTTGTGATACACAAGATGAGAGAGTGATAATAAAAATATTGAAAAAAAGAAAAATACAATACTGAATACCCTCATATCAAACACAAAAGGCATTGCCTGAAAGGCCGAAATAGCCATTAGCGCAAGTGAGAAAAGCACAGCTCCCACATAATATCCCCTTTCGCTTGTTATGGCGAACAGATAATTATTCATGTTTTTTTCAATTTTTGAAATCTTGATAAAGTTGTAAACGGCAAATGCCGTAATAACTATGCTTGTTAGTAATAATAAATAATACAGTGTCATTTTAATACCTCTACTTTGTTTTTTCCTGTTTCTTTTGCTTTGTACAACGCTTTATCAGCTTTTTTAAACAGATTTTTTATATCATCTTTTGTTTTTACACTATTACACGAAACCCCGAAACTGCATGTTACTTTATCAACTTCCATAAAGTTTGTTTTTTCAATGGCTTGTCTTAAATGTTCGGCAATTTTAGCGGCTGTTTCAGAATCTTCCACATTATTAGGAATTATCAAAAATTCTTCTCCTCCCCATCTGATAAAGTAATCATCCTTACGTAAATTATCTCTTATAACTTCAGATAAAATCTGCAGTACAATATCACCAATCAAATGTCCTTTAGTATCGTTTATCTGTTTAAAGTTATCAATGTCTAATATAATAAAACAAAGATTTTTATTTAAAAGTTTATTTGAAATACTACTTAGATATTTTCTATTAAAAGCTTTTGTAAGTTCATCGGTGTATATTTTTTTATTTATTTCAGATATATTTTTGAATGTAATGATTTTATGATTTTCATCAGCTTTTTTATATGATATTTCATATGTTTTTATCGAATCTCCGATTTCAATGTTTACTATACTTGGTTTTTCATCGAAAATCAAATCTATATTTAAATATTCTTCCAAATCGTCTAATGTTTTAAAATCTCCGAATTCATTAATAAATGTAGAATTTTTAAGTTTTATGTCGTTATGCTTAGCCAAAATTACCGCATCGTTTTGTTCTTCAAATATTTTGTTTAACAATTGTAAATTTTCTTCAGCTTCTTTTTTGTGTTTAATTATTTCGGCTAAAAAGTTAAGTTTATGATAAAGCTTTTTTTTATCTACAGGTTTTGTAATATATCCCTCTACTCCTAAATCGATAGCTTTTTTTAAAAACTCGATATCGGTAAATGCGGTTAGTAATATTATGTAAGCATCAGGATCTAATGCTTTAATTTCCTTTGACATCTCAAGACCATCCATAATTGGCATTTTAATGTCTGATAGGATGATATCGGGAGAGTGTTTTTTAAAAAGTTCTAAGCCTTCTTTCCCGTTTTTTGCTACGAAAACCTCTTTAAATATTTTATTTAAAATTATTAAAAAGCTTTCTCTTATATTTTCATCATCTTCGACATATAAACAAGTAAGTTTTTTTAAATATTCATTAGGTTTAACTTTCATTTATTGCCTTATTAGTTTATTTCTTTATATTTTATATTATTTTTCTTTAATTCTTCTTTAAACCATTCAAAAATTTCTTTGGAATTTTCTCCGCAGAAGGAAATTTCACTTGTATAATCAAGTTTCGGCAGTGTTGAAAACTCGATATTTTCAGGGATTTTTCTCATAATATCAAGCATTTCGGACTCTTTTGCATATGCAATAAGAGAATATCTTTTTTTAATTTCTTTTTTCGGGAGAAACTTCTGTATAGCTTCTTCACTCATCGGATGTGCCATTTGCGGAAAACCGGGCATAAAGAAATATCTGTTTTTGATATAAAAGCCCGGAAAGCCGTTTACGGGATTGTTCCATAAAGGCTTTGCGTCTTTTGGCCAGTATGCGAGCGTGTATTTTTTTGTATTGTCCTCATTTGGAAATTTTGAATCGATTTTTTTGATAAATTCTTTGTTATATTCCATTACTCCGTTCGTAAAAACATCAGCTGCGATTTGTCTTGTATAATCATCCGGAGTGGCTCCGATTCCGCCGTAACAAAACAGCATTGAATTAGGGGTGTTTTTTATTAATGTAAAAACATCTTTAATGAGTTTCGGATCGTCTTTTATGATAAAAGAGGAGAAAAGTTCATATCCTCTTTTTATAAGCAGATCTCTTAAAAAGTGAAAGTGTGAATCTTCTCTTCTTGCATTAAGAATTTCAGTACCGATAATTACCTGAAAGATTTTCATTAAATTCCGGCTTTTTCTTTAATCACCTGTTCCATTTCGTCAACGATTTCTTCAATAGTTCTTTCACCGTTGATTTTGATTAGTTTCCCTTGTGCACTGTAAAAGTCCTGGATGTCTTTTAGAGGTTCTGTGAATACTTTCATTCTGTTGTTGAATACTTCAACGTTGTCATCAGCTCCTCTTGCTCTTCCTAAAACCCTTTCTCTTGCCACATCTTCGCTAACTTCAACTTCAATTACACTTACAAGCTCGATATCGTCGGTGTTTTTAAGCATTTCATCAAGTGCTTTCATCTGTTCTACGCTTCTTGGGAAACCGTCGATTAATACTATATCTTTTGGTGCTTTTTCAATTGCGCTTTTGATTGTATTGATTACGATTTCAAGCGGTACAAGGTTACCGTTATCGATATAGCTTTTTATTGTCTGACCAAGTTCGCTTCCGCTTGCCACTTCAGCTCTTAGCAAGTCACCTGTAGAATAGTGAACGATTTTATCAGAGTTTCTTTCAGCTATAAGTTCAGCATCCGTAGTTTTACCGCTTCCCGGTGCTCCGATTATTAAAAACAGTTTTTTCATTATCTCTCCTTTGGTTTTTTTATTAAATTATACCACCAACTATCAGCCATCAACTATCAACCATCACAATATAGGACATTCAAACTTTTTAACATAAATTTTTTTAGTCATTCCGCGCCCTAAGGCCAGTTTTCTACCTTCAATATCAACTTCAATCGGACCGAAAAGGGATTTGTTTATAATCTGTCCGATTTGTCCTTTTGAAATACCAAGATCATTAAGTCTTTGTTTAAAATTGCCGCAGGATTTATCAAATCCTACGATTTTAAAAACATCGCCTTTTTTTAAATTTGCCAAAGTTAAGTTTGTAACTTCGCTTATTTTCTTATTCATTATCCGCTTTTGGTTTTTTTACTCTTATGTGAAGTTCTTTAAGTTGTGATTTGTCAACTTCACCAGGTGCCCCTGTTAAAAGACACTGTGCTTTTTGTGTTTTAGGGAATGCTATAACGTCTCTGATGTTGTCTGTTTTAGTCATGAGCATAATAACCCTGTCAAGCCCGAGAGCGAATCCTCCGTGAGGAGGCGCACCGAATTTAAGTGCATCAAGCAGGAAGCCGAATTTTTCTTTTGCTTCCATTTCATCGATTCCGAGCATTTTAAAAACTTTTTCCTGAATTTCTTCTTTATGAATCCTGATACTTCCCCCTCCGATTTCATATCCGTTAAGAACAAGGTCGTATGCGATTGACTGGATGCTTTCGAAATCCTCTTCATCCCATGTATCCATATCCGGCATAGTAAACGGATGGTGAAGCGGAGTAGGGTTGCCGTTATCATCTTTTTCAAACATAGGGAAATCAACAATCCACGTAAATTTATATTCGTTTTCGTCAATTAATCCCATGTCGTTTGCTATTTTAACTCTTAGTCTTCCCATATAATCAAGAACTGTTTTCTTATCACCCGCACCGAAGAAAATGATATCACCGACTTCAGGTTTTAGTTTGTCTATCATTTTGTTTAAAGACTCTTCACTCATAAATTTAACGATAGGACCTTTAAGCCCTTCTTCTTTAACTTGAATGTATGCAAGACCTTTTGCGCCGAATTTTCTAACGAAGTTTTCAAGTTCTTTTAACATTTTTCTGCTGTAGAACTTATCTCCGCCCGGAACTTTAAGCGCTTTGAATCTGTTGTTTTTCTTATCTTTAGCAATAGTGCTGAAAATTTCATTGTTTGAATCAACAAACTCATCAATTACGTCTACCATAGGCAAATCGAATCTTAAATCAGGCTTGTCGCTTCCGTATTTTTCCATAGCTTCTGCGTATGTCATTCTCGGAATCGGAAGAGACACCTCAACGCCAGCTACTTTAAACGCTTCTTTAATCATACCTTCGATTGCCGCGATTACATCGTCTTCTTCAACAAAGCTCATCTCAACGTCCACCTGTGTAAATTCAGGCTGTCTGTCGGCTCTGAGGTCTTCATCCCTGAAACATTTTGCAATTTGATAATATCTGTCAAATCCCGCCACCATCAAAATCTGTTTGAAAAGCTGAGGAGATTGTGGAAGTGCGTAAAATTCACCCGGATGGATTCTGCTCGGTACCAGGTAGTCTCTTGCACCTTCAGGTGTCGATTTTGTAAGAATCGGAGTTTCAACATCCAAAAATCCGTTGCTTTCAAAATAGTCCCTGATAGCTTTTGTGACTTTGCTTCTTAAAATAAACGTATTAAGGCTATTTGGATCTCTAAGGTCTAAATATCTGTATTTGAGTCTAAGTTCTTCATTTACGCTTTTATCACCGATTTGGAATGGTAAAACCTCACTTTTGTTTTCTATGATAATTTCTTCCGCAACTACTTCGATTTTTCCTGTTTTAAGTTTAGGGTTTTCAAGTCCTTCACCTCTGAGTCTAACAAGACCTTTTACTTTTAAAACATATTCGTCTTTGATTTCTTCCGCAACTTTATGGGCTTTTGTGCTGTCAGCCGGGTCTGCAACAATCTGTACGATTCCGCTTTTGTCCCTGAGGTCGATAAATATAACACCCCCGTGGTCCCTGTGAGAGTTAACCCATCCTACAAGCTCAACTTTCTGACCAACTAAGTTTTCATTAACTTCGGCGCAATAATGAGTTCTCATTAATTTCCTTTTTTAGGCGCAATTATACCAAAATGTGCTATAATTTTTGCAAAGGCGAATTGATAAAACCAGATATTGTGTCCTTATAGTCCCAAAAGGCTAAAAATGAAAGAAATTATAATTACAATATTAGTTGTGTTATTAGATTTTTTTTACCCGTTGATGAGTAAAAAATTAAAAATCTTTCTTTTTAAAAAAAGAAAAAAATTAGTTTATAGACTTTTTTATTCACGGGTTAATAAAATTGGAATTCCTTTACTTTTATTAATAAATTTTAATGTCATAACATTTTGGCTTAAAAAATGGGGTGTTCCATATGAAAATATAGCGTTTTATATTAATTTATTTCTGATAGCGTGGGCTTTTTATGAGATATTTAAATATGTGGTATATACAATAATTTCTGTAAAACTTGCAAGAAAAGCGAATGTCAGGAGAGAGCTGTTTTTATTGGTGATAAATTTAACAAAAGTTTTTTTGGTTATTGTAGTTTTTGTGCTCATACTTTCACATTTGGGTGTCAACCTAACGGCTATTATCACATCTTTGGGAATCGGTGGTGTAATCGTGGGGCTTGCGGCTAAAGATACCCTTAGCAACTTTTTCGATTCTATAAGGCTTGTGAGTGAAGACGCTTTCCATCAGGGAGACTGGATAGAAACAAAAGATTTTGAAGGTTTCGTAACCGAAATAGGGCTTACGGCCACTCAGATTAGAACGTTTGACAATTCCCTTATAACCATACCTAATTCAGTACTTGCAAACCAGTGGGTCAAAAACTGGTCAAGAAGAATCATAGGAAGACGTATTAAATTTTGGATAAAAATCAAATACACTACAGACACACAGGAACTCAACAGGGTTATTTCCGAGATAAGAACAATGCTCGAACACCACCCGCAAATTGTAACAGACCGTAAAATCGCTTCACAACTTAGAAAAAAAATGATGAAAAACACGCTTTTTTCCATTGAGGATAAATACGGGGTCAGAAAAACCCTACTTGTTTATTTAGATGAATTTGACGATTATTCGATGAATATACTTGTTTACGCGTTTTCTATTACGGTCGACTGGGAAGGGTGGCTTAAAGTTAAACAGGATGTTCTTTTTAAAGTACTTGAAATTATTAAAAACTCGAAACTCGAGCTTGCTTATCCTACAAGCGTTATATTCCATGACGAGAGGAAAAACCTGTGGAAAGACTCATAAAAAAATATATTAAAAAACAAAACGCCAAAACACTCCATGATTTAAGGATTGAATGCCGCAGAAAAATTTCTCTGCTTCAAAAAGATGGATTTAGTGATGAAGGGTGTGAGAAAATTTTAAATGCTTCTTCCAAACTCAGGGATACTGATGTTTTGCTTAAAATCTGTAAAAATAAAAAAATAAAAAAATTTCTTAAAAAAAGAAGAAAAAAATTAAATAAAAAATTTCTTAAATTTCTTAAACAAATTGAATTTAAAAAAATACCTGCGAAAGAAAAAATAAAAATTGATTTAATTTCCTGCAAAAAACTTTTAGAAAAAACGTTTTTAAATAAAAATGACAAAGAACTGCATCGCTTGAGACTGAAAATAAAAGCATGTAGATATACAAATAAAGATTATGAAAAAGAATTTAAGAAAATTCAGGATGCTTTAGGGAAAGCCCATGATTATTATAAATGTGAGAAATTGTGTAAAAAAATGAATAAAGACTTTCTTTACGCATACGTGAAAAAAAGAAAGTATATTCTAAAAGCCGAAAAGGCAAGAAAAGAAATTTTATCTATTCTGCCGGATTAATTCCCATTCTTTTACTTCTTTCCATCGCCTGCTGGGCAAGGTATCTGTCTCCGAACTTTTTAAGATTTTCAAACTCCTGCTCAAAACCTTCGAAATGCCTTTCTTCATCTGCAATAATAGATTCGAATATTTGTTTTGTTCCCGCATCTCTTGCCTGTGTGCATTCTACTGCGAAATCATTATACATTTCCATTGCTTCTTCTTCGCTGTTCATTGCCCATTCGAGCATTTTATGAGGTTCTCTTATATGTTCCACCTCGTGTGCCGGTTTCATTTCTATTTCTCCGCCTAAAAATAAAATTCTCTCAGCAAATTTTTCCGTATGGAGCATTTCGTCGATTGCTGTTTTTTTAAATATTCCGGCAAGCAAATCATATCCCAGATCATCCAAAATAAAATGAAAGTACATATACTGATGAATTGCGCTTAATTCTTCTGCGACCGCTTTATTTAGTAGTTCTATTGATTTTTTTCTGTCCATTGTAAATCCTTTTTGTTTGTTACGTACTATTATAGCATAAATTTATTAAATAATAATTTTTTTCCATTATATAACAAAAACTAATATACTTTATAAATTGGTATAATTATAGAAAAAAAGGGAAACAGTGAAAGCGGGATTTGTTCTAAAGCCTACAGTTGACAATAGTTTAAAAAATCTGTTTTTTAAAATTAAAAAAATATTTGAACAAAAAGGCATTGAAGTTTATATTGATATGGTTTCCGCAAAACTTATAGGAATTCTTGGAATGGATTTTGAAAAAATGTGTGAAAGCGTTGATTTTTTAGTAACTTTAGGAGGTGACGGAACACTTATTTCGGTAGCGAGAAGAAGTTACAAGTTCGATAAGCCTATTTTAGGGATAAATGCCGGGAAACTTGGCTTTTTAACCGATATAAATCCCGATAATATTGAAGAGTTTTTAGATAAGTTTTTAAAGGGTGAATACAGGGTGGATGAGAGGATGGTAATTGAGGTTGAATTTCAAAATACAAAACTTTACGCATTTAACGATGTGGTAATAAGTAAAGATGTTATATCTTCTATGATACACATAAACGTAGATACCAATGAATCCCATTTAAACAGATATTACGGTGATGGACTGATAATTTCTACCCCTACGGGTTCAACGGCTTATAATCTCAGTGCGGGAGGGCCTGTAGTGTATCCTCTGACTGAGAGTTTTATTTTAACACCTATATGCCCTCATTCACTGACACAAAGACCGCTTATTCTTCCGAGCCATTTTGAGATCGAACTTGAAGTGGAAAACAATAAGGCCAAATTAATAATTGACGGGCAGGAAATATTCGATATGAAAGGCAAGATAAAAATTAAAAAAGCCGACAATCCCGCAAAACTTATACACAGGCTTGAGAGAAACTATTTTGAGGTACTTAGGGAAAAACTGAATTGGGGAGACGGGAAATAATGAATGGAGAATTGAGAATTGAGAATGTAGAATTAAGGTGCAGATATGATTGAAAGGGTGTATTTAAAAGAATACGTAACGTTTGATGAGGTTGAGCTTGAGTTCAGTGAAGTGGAACTTGAATTCAGTAAAGGCCTTATAGTATTTACAGGTCCAAGCGGTGCGGGTAAATCCGTATTAATGAGGGGAATACTTTCGATTTTCGGTTATTTTGATTTAAACGCAAAACTTGGTGAGGCAATTGTTGATGCGGATATTGATTTAGAAAAGTTTGGTTTGGAAAAAGATGACATTCTGATATTTAAACAAATGAAAAAAAATAAAAACAGGTTTTTTATTAATAATCAGGCGGTGAGTAGAAAAATTATAAGAGAAATAGCTGATAAATTTTTAAATTATTTATCTTTACGAGAAATAAAAGAATTTGAAAACGAAAACATACTACTGCTTTTGGATAAAATGAATGATAATAAAAAACATCATCAAAACTTAAAAACGTATAATGAAAAATATAATTTATTTAAATCAATACAAAAAGAATTACACACAGTGCTTTTTTTGGAAAAAGAAGCTGCTGAAAAAAAAGAATTTTTGAAATACGAACTTGAAAAAATAGAAAAAATTGATCCGAAACATGGTGAATTTGAAGAGTTGATGGAAATAAAGAAAGATTTAAGCAAAATAGAAAAAATTAAGGAAAAAGTATTTGAAGTTGAGAGAATATTTGATTTTGAATACAGTGTATATGAATTGCTTGAAATGAGTGGACTTGAAAGTGAATTTTTCTCTAATGCTATGAATGAACTGAGAATTGCCATAGATAAAGCCAATGAAAAAGCAGACTATCTTGAAAATGTTGATATTGAAGAAGTGCTTGAGAGGCTTTCGAACCTTCAAGATTTAATTAGAAGGTATGGAAGTGTGGAAGAAGCGCTTGAATATTATGAAGAGAAGAAAAAAGAGCTTGAAAAGTTAGAAAATCTTAGTTTTGAAAAAGAAGATCTTGAAAAAAAACTTGAATTAATTTCAAAAGATTTATATAGTCTGGCCGATATTATAAGTGACGAAAGAAAAAAAACAGCAAAAAAATTAAATGAAAAACTCAATTATTATTTAGAAAAACTTTATATGCCTAAAGCTGAAATTGTTTTTAACAAAACTGAATTAAATAGATTGGGTATAGATAATGTTGAAATTATAATTAATGAAATTGATATAAATACCATTTCTACTGGAGAGTTTAACAGATTGAGAGTTGCAATGCTTGCAAGTAAACTTGAATACGAAAATCAGGAGATGACTCTGTTCTTAGACGAAATAGACGCTAATTTAAGTGGAGAGGAGAGCATGAGCGTTGCTGAAGTACTTAAATACCTCTCCAGTAAATATCAGATTTTCGCTATTTCACATCAGCCACAGCTTGCAAGTAAAGCGAATAAACATTTTTTAGTAGAAAAAAAAGATGGTAAGAGTATGGTTAGAGAACTTAATAAAAATGAAAGAATAGAAGAAATAGCAAGAATTATCGGCGGGAAAGAAAAATCACAAAAAGCCATAGAGTACGCTAAAGAGCTTTTAAAGGAAAACAATGATTAATATTTTATTACAAAAAATAAAAGAGCTTGAAACTGAACTTAAGGAAATAAAGCAAAAAAACAGTTTTGCGAAAGAAAAAATTTTAGAGCTTTTTAAAGAATGTAAAATTCCGAAAGAAAAGAAAAGTAAATTTAAACTTGAACTGGTTTCTGTTTTATCCAATTTGGATGTTAAAAAAATAAACTCTTTTTATGATGAAAACAATGCTTTAAAATATAGTAGTTTTATAGATATTGCCAAAAATATAAATAAAGGTTTTTTAGTAATTATTGATGGTCATATGAATGAAGACAAAAGAAAATTCGTTATTGGTTTTTTGATTAATAAAATTTCTCCTTTTTTTGCTTTCTCTGATAATAAAATAATAGGAATACTTGACAATGAACAGTTGAAAAAAATAAAAGAACTTAATGAAATACCGTTTTTTAATCCTCAAACAGGTGAATTTGACGATGTTGAAGTTTTTAAAGTGGTATTTGATACTGAAGAATTTGATTTAAGAAATATAGAAAAAGCAAAAAAAATTTTTGATGAGCTAAGAAGAAGGCCGAGTTATAAAAATAAACGTTATATTGAATATTCATTAGATAAAAATAAAGTAATTGATTTTGAACAAGAACAATTAAGCAAAGAAAAGAGGAAATTTGCATACATTTATGATGAAAAATATCCGAATTTGGAAATTATATTAAAAAGAGAAATTAGAAATATACCTTTTGTTTTAGCATTGCTTGAAAGAATTGATGAAGAAATGGATTATATAAAAGAGTCAAAAGGTATACAAAATATTGTAAACAGAATGCTAAACTTTATAGAAATGAATCTTCCGGAAGAAGGAATCTTAGAAGAAGTCAGATTTTTAAGACAGAGACTGTCGGCTTAAATAAATGTTGTTTTCTTTTTTTAAATATATGAGTGTGTAAATTTTCATATTTTTCAGTTTTTTTAATTTAAACATTTGGTTGTTTTTTTGTAAATAATGTAATAAAAATGATGATACGGATTAACTAAATGATGACAGACGCTTATTTCTGTAATCATGTTTATGATGCGATGGGAGGGGAATAAACTTTACTTTAACTACATTTCATTACTTACTTTTTTATAAATCTATATCATCTCATAAAACTTATAATTTCGGCTTTTCTAAACAGTAACAAATAAAATATATAAAATTTGCTTGGATATAGGCATTTTTGTATAATGATAAAATTATGTTGGCGGGTTACTTTTTGAGGGTACTTTTAAAAAAAAAGTACCCTCAAAAAACAAAAAGGATACTAAATGAATATAAGAGAAATTAAAAAACTGAAATGGAACGGAAAAAACGAATTAATACAAGTTGCAAATAATCTTGAAAGATTTTTAGAATACAATAAACACAAAATATAAAATGATCAATATTATGTTTTGAAAATGATTTTAAAAAATATGAAATAAGATTTATAAATATTAAAAATTTGTAAAAATTAATCATCTTAAATAAGAGGGAAAAGAATGGAGAAATTCTTTTTTAATTTTTTTAAATTTGCTTATATTAATAATTTTGCTACAGTATTCTCTTTAATTTTTATTTTATTATATGGATTAAATATCAATTTTATTGATTGTTTAAAAAAATCAGGATTATTTAAAATTAATGAAATATTTATGTTTATTTTTTTAGGTTTATCAATTATCTTTATAGTTAGTTATATTTATTTTGTTAAATTAATCATTCAAAATCCAATGATAATTAAAGATACTGATAGACCTTCTAGATTTAATGAATTTAAAGACTTTTATATATTAACGCCATTAATAATTATGGCAATAATCGGCTTACTAAAAAGTATTTCAATTTTATTTAATAAATGTAGTATAAATCCTAATGTTTCTTTTGTTACATATTTTTTTTATTTTATAGAAATATTTTTAGTAATATTGGTGTCTTTAAATTCAAGGAAAATTTTAATCTGCTTAAGAAGGAAAATTTACAAAAAGATTTCTTATTTTATATTTAACACTGTGTTTGTTCTTATACTTATTTTTATATTGCTTTTTGCATTAAATAAAAGTATTTTATTTTTAAAAAATGTAGAAATAATTATATTTTTTCTTTTATTCTATGTTGGTTTTACTGGATTTATTTATATAAATAAAATACTTTATAAAAAACATAAAAGAAATAAATACGTTTTTCTTAATAATAATAATGTAAAAAAAATATTTTTTTATATTTTAATATTCATAATATTCATGGTTATAAATTGTTTTCCTGATTTCTTTAAAATTTCGATCAAAATGATTTCAATTTTTATTGAATGCGTTATTTCAAATATAAAAGTAGAATAATGAAAGAAACTGATAAAAAAAAGTTTTTATTAATTAGCTTAAGATTTTTTAACAATTCCAAAGATAAAATCATTTATAGATTTTATATCAGATAATCATCAAATATATTTAAAAAATGAAATTGAAAAATTGATAATATATAGGGAAGAAGATTTTGATGATGTAATTGAATTTTTGAAAAATTTATCTAAAACAGAAAAAGATTATACAATAGCTATTTTTCATAAAACAATTCATACAAATAGAGATATCTAAATATTTTTATTAGCAAAAATTTTAGTTTTTCAAGCATTAAATGTAAGTGTAGATTATACTCATGATACAATTTCGAAATGTTTAAATTTTCTAAATTTACAAGATCATTAGTTAATTTATTTATTAACTAATAATGATAATTTAACACTTCCAAGTTTAATTAAGAAAAGTAGCATTCATTATTATCTGGAGGGGAAACTATAGAGGCTTTTTAAAATATGATTTCTTTGGGAGTATGGGAGCATTTCAGTGTTCTTTTGTTTTTGATGTGGGAGTCTTGAAGATCAAAAAAAATATTTATAAATCACAATCATTTCAAATAGATAAAATCTATAATAAATTAAAGAAATATGTAACAAAATTTTTTTATTCTACAACTAATAGTTAATTCTTAAAATAAACTTCTACAAGCACTTACAAAAAAGTAAACAACAAGCCCTTCAAAAAATTTTTCCGTGTTTCTACTAAATTGTTGACTTTTTCGTTTAATAGTGCGTTGTTTGTTTATTTTGTCGTAGGCAAAAGAGAAAAAAGTTTTTTGATAATTAGAGAGGATTTCTCGTTTTACATGAGTTAGTTGTCTTCCCGTTGGTCGGGATTGTGTCTCTTCGATTATCGAAAACTTAAAAAAATTAAAAGGAGCTTGAAATGATGAGAGTAACAGAAGAAAGAGCGGATGAATTATATGATGAAATGTTTGATGAACAAGGTGTTATAAAAATCGTAAACTTAGAATATTATCCTTTTTACGTTTTAAAAAAAGTTGATGAAATTGCATACACTTGCAGCTTTTGGGATTTTGTTGACGCTTACGAGATTAAAATTATTGATGAAGATGAAGAAGAAAACGAAGATGAAGACTTTTAGTCTTTTTTCTTTTTTTAGCATTAAAAAGTAATAATATTAATTTATTCTTTAATATAAATTAATAAGTAATTAATTTTTGATATAATTTTTTAAAAAGGGTGTATAAAATTGGATAAAAATCAAATTATTGAAGTTACTTTCTTAGATGAAAAACCTTTAGCAAAAGATGAATTAAATTTACATAATAAAATTGCAAAACTTATTAAGGACACTATCTTTTTAATTAAAGATAATAAAAATAAAGTTATAGGATTATTTGGGAGTTGGGGGTCTGGAAAATCTACAATAGTTGAAATTCTAAAAGATAACGAAAAAGGTTTTTTCAAAGAAGATAATATTTTTATTTTTGATTCTTGGTCTCATAAAGGAGATTTTTTAAAAAGGGCATTTTTATTAGAATTAGCAAAAAAACTAAAAGTAGAAAATGAAAATTATGAGAAAAATTCCAATGAAACTAAAGAAAATTCTTATAAAACTAAAAAAAGTTTAACTATAAAAGATGTGTTATCTAAAAAAGTTGTAAGTCGTATTATAGATTCTGAACCTTCTGTAGACTTAAACAATTCTATAAAATTTATATTCTATATACTATTATTTTCATTGATTATAGTTGCTTTATCAAAAATAGTTGATTACTTAGTATTACCGTTAATTCTTAAATTTTTTTCTCTTGAGGCAGATTCAAAGCTTTTCATAAAAGGTATTTTAATTTTATTTTTGTTTTTTATAGGAATTTTTTCCATTGAAAAATTAGATGATTTTATAAAATTTTATTTTTTTAAGAAAATAGATGTAACTGAATCACATACGACAAAGGAAGATTTAGAATTTACTACTTATGATTATGCTAATTACTTTAAATATATTTTTACAAAAAAACATGAAAAGAATAATAAAGAAAATAATGGAAATAATGAAGAACCATTTATAATAATTTTTGATAATTTAGACAGAGTTGATGATGGTACTGTTTTAGACACATTATCACTTATTCAATTAAATAATGAAGTAATAAAAAAAGAAAATTTAAATAATATTTATTTTTTAATACCTATAGATAAAGAAAGACTTGAAAAAACAATAAAAAGCATTATAAATGAAGATGAAGAAAATCCAAAAAAATTTGTTAAAGATTTTTTAGAAAAAGTTTTTCCTTATAAAATAGAAATTCCAAATATAACTCACTGTGATTGGAGAAAATTTTTTAATGATAATCTAAATAAAGCTTTTAACAATAGTTTAAAAGAACAAGATATATTGTTTATTAGAAGATTTTTTGAGGAAATAATCAAAAAAACCGATAATAATTTAACTCCAAGAGAAATTAAAAATTTTATTAATAACTTAGTGCAAAATTATTTATTTTGGAAAAATAAAATAGATATAAAAGTGCAAGCGGTGTATATTATATTAAAAAACTTTTTAGAAAAGAAAAAGTTTGACAAAATTATTAAAGAAATTGAAAATGGAAAAAGACTTTCAGAATCGCTTAAAGAAGATTTGAAATTTCAAAAATTATTAGAATTAATTAATGATATTGAAAATGATCCTATTGGAATTGAAAGTAATATATTAAAACAATTTTATAAAGTAGTAGAGATATATAGTATCTATATTGAAAAATTTAATAGACTTGTAAAAGAAAAAGATATAAAAGAAATAAATAAAATAATTAAAATTATAAATGAAGAAAGTAAAATTGATAATCTATTAAAAGAATCTATAACAAGACTTGAAGATGAATGTAAACAAGATATAAATTTACTTTTAAATTTATTTTTTGTATTAGAAAAATCAGATATAAAAAAATATTCTATTATTTATAAAGATTATATTAGAAAACTGGTTAACTTATTAAAAGAAGATATTAATAATAGTGAAGTGCTTTCTAAATTAAATGATTCTAATCTAGAAATTTTGAGTTCTATTTTAAAACAAAATGAAGAAATAAAAAAACTTTTTATAAATAAAAGTATTGAAATATCTACAACAATTACAGAGGAAAAAGAAAATGAAGCATAAAAATAAAATTAATTTTTTAAAGGTTTTAATTAAACTTACCGAAAAAATGGATATAGAAGATTTACTCTTTGAACAATTAAAAAACAAAGTAGATCATAATATAAAAAACAATGAAATAATTCTTCTCGATTTTATAAAATCATCAGAAGACAATATCCAATTTTTGCAAAAACTTATATCTTTTGAAATATTTAATATAGAAGAAATAATAAAAAACATTAATAATAGAATAAACGATAATGAGAACAATATTATAGATATAAAAAAAGAACATATAATTTTATATAAGATATCTTTTTTAACTCCGAATGCTTTGGATGAAAAAAATAAAATAGCTATAACTAAAGATTTTATAAATAGAATATTACATTTAATTAATAATTATAATAATACTAAGATTCAAAGTATTATTAATGTTAATTTAATTACCAATAAAGTTCTTTTAACTATATTTAAAGGAACTGTATTAATAAAAATATTTTTCTTCAATATACTAAATTTTATAAAAGATGATGATAAGGCTTTTGAAAATTACATTAAAGATAATCAAATTCGAACTAAGTTGTTAAATTTGTTAGCTATATATATATTAACTTCTAAAAAAATAAATAATAAAGAAGTTTTATTACCTTTATCATTAGTATCCATTTTTACAAATACTTTTAACATCATAGTTAGATTAAAGATTGGAACCCAGGTTAATACTAAAGAAATATTTGAATTAATAATTAAAGATGATGAGCTTATAAAAGATTTTGATATGTATATCAATGAAATAAATGAATTTAATCTGTTATATGATTTTCTAAACAATATAGAACAAAATTTAGAAAAAATAAATAATGAATATACAATTATAATTTTAAAAAGTATTTTAAAAAAAATAGGAGCTGGAGATTTTCAAGATAAATTGTTAATTGATTATTATATATTATTTTCAAATAAAGTTTTAGAAGAATATAAAAAAGTCATAAAAAATAAAAATAAAGAAAACAAATATTGGTATAAAAAATTTGTAATAGATAATATTAAAAGTGATAATGAAATTTTACATAAAGAGACATTATTATTTTTGAATTTTATAAATAACTGGCAGGATGATGAAGAAATTAAACAAGAGATTATTGAATTTATAAATAAAAATAACAAGCATTTGTTATCAAAGAATTATATTTTTAATATAGTTAAAAATCTTATTAATAAAAAATATAGATTTAATTTTGGTTATCATGATGAAGTTGGAGAAATATTATTTAAAGAATTTAAAAATTTAAAAAAAGATAATGAACATTTAAAATATGCTTTCAAAAATTTAAAATATCTTTTAAAAAAAGAGACTTTAGATACTTTAATGAATAATATTTTAGAAAATGTTAAAGGAAATGTAAGTAATATAAATGAATATCAATTAATAATTTTAAAATTAATATTATCAAAAGAATTTTCCTCTAAATATTTCAATAAAGATGAAATTAAAAAAATTTTTGATAAAGTTATTTCTGAGAAAAATGGATTCAACTTGCTAAAAGTATTAATCGAGTACGGACAAATTACTAAGAATAACACATATTTTACTGAAGAATTAACTAAAATATATAAAAATGAAACTAATAAAGAAGTTAAAACAGTCATCGAAACTATTTTATCTAAATTAAAAACAAAAGACTAATATTTTTAATTTTCTCTGCTTTCGCGGGAGAGGAGGGCACGTCTCCCACTTAGGTGTGGGGCACCATGAATAGAGAAAAGAATACAAAAAATTATATGAATATAAGTAAAGAATACAAAGCGAATACACACCTAAAAAAACCATGTATCTTTGAATTTTTTATGTGAATACATAAAAGTTTGCTTATTTTTCTTATTTTTATTGTAATCCTCAAAAATTTTTTTTGAAAACTGTATACTACATAATAGTTGAAAAATAAAAAACGTATCAAAATACTGTAATATTAAATAATCTCTTCTTTCCTCTTCTATATTTTTTTCAACTATCTCTAACTCTAATCAGTGCCAGACATTATTCATAACAATTTATCTTTTATTCTTTACTGCTCTAAAACAAATATGTTTAGTTATTTAACAATTAATCAAAAATATTGTTAAGTTTTAAAATTTGCAAAAATTTTGCTCGAAAGTTATTTTTGTGGGTCGCTTTTTATTTCTAAAATTGCTTTGAAAATCTGAAATTTAGAAGGTTAGAAAGCATTTCAGTGGTGCGACGGGAGGGACTCGAACCCTCACGGGCTAACGCCCACAAGGCCCTCAACCTTGCGTGTCTACCAATTCCACCACCGTCGCTTGGAGACTGAAATTATAACAAAATGATTCAAGGTATTCAATACCATTGAAAGGTTTTTATTGTTTATATAAGCATATAGCAATTTATAGGTAAGAATTACAAGAATAAGTCACATTACAAAACAGTGCCAGACACCAAGTATAGGTTAAAATAAAAAACCCGAAAAAGGGCTTTTTATTAACCTAAGAATGGGTTAGCGTAAAGTGCGATAAGTGCAAGTACAAGTGCGTAAATAACTTGCGCTTCGATCATCGCTAATGCGATGAACATTGTACCCATAAGTTTACCACCCATACCAGGGTTTCTTGCTGTACCAGCGATAGTTGCCGCAGAAGCGTGTCCCATACCGATTGCACCACCAAGTGCTGCAAGACCAAGACCTACTACAGCTGCGATTACGCTGTACGCTTTAATCATTGTGTCACCATCTGCTGCGAAAGCAAATGCTGCGAAAATTGCCATAAGAGCTACGATTTTTTTCATTTTTCTTCCTTTTGTGATATTTTATTACGCCACGTCCGTTCGGCTTGCGTATCCCTACTTAACACGTAACGCATTGAAATTATAACCAAAATTTTCGGAAATATTAACAGTTATTTAATATTTTTTAAAAAATTTCTCATTCTTTTTGCCGCAGTTTCAAGTTCATTAATATTTTTGGTGTAAGCAATTCTGATATATGTATTAAAATCACCGAAATCAACTCCCGGAGTAGCGGCGACTTTAGCAACTTCAAGCAGAGTGTTGCAAAATTCAAGTGAATTGTCTGAATATTTACTGATATCGCACCATAAATAAAAAGCTCCGTCAGGTTTGGCTATAGGGAACAGATCTTTTAACTCTTCATACAAAAAGTCTCTTCGTTTTTGAAACTCCTCTTTTACACTGCTTAAATACTCATAATCAAACGCTTCAAGTGCGGCGTATTGGGAAAGCGTAGGGGCGGATATTAGGATATTTTGTGCGATTATCTCCGCATCCCTTACAAGAGCGTCCGGTACGATCATCCATCCAATTCTCAGACCCGGCATGCAGAAATATTTGCTAAACCCGTTAATAACGATGGCGTTTTTGTTGTATTTCAGTGCGGTTGTGTAATCATCCGAATATACGAGACCGTGATAAAGCTCGTCGCTTATGAGAAGTTTACCGTTTTCTTCACAGTAACTGCAGATGTATTTCAAATCTTCGTTAGAGTATATGGTTCCTGTTGGGTTGTTGGGTGATGAAATCATAAGAGTATCGAAATTGTATTTATTGAGTTCGTTTATGTTTATTTTGTATTCGGGAAAAGAAGTCGGGATTTTTATAAATTTTTTGTTTTCAAGTTCCGCAAAGTTTTCATAGCATGGATATCCCGGGGTAGGGGTTGCGATAGTTTTACTGAAATAAAAGGCAATTAAAAACGCAGTCGAAGTACCTGTGGTGATAATTATGTTTTTGGGATTTACGTTAACATCGTACATGCTTTTATAATGGGCTGCAATTTTTTTTCTTAAACTTTCAAGTCCTTTGGCTTCGGTGTAGAAGAAGTTGTTGTTTTTAAGAGCATTTTCAAGGGCTTGTTTGACTTTTGGAGAGGGCAGCAGGTCGGGTTCGCCTATTTCAAGATGTATTACGTCTTCGAGTTCTCTTGCTTTTTTTAAGACGTCCATTACGATAAACGGTTTCATTAATATGCCTTTTTTGTATAATTTTATCAAAAAGGGTGTAAATGGAATATATTATTTTGGCGAGTATGGGGTTTTTTGCCGCATTGACGCCGGGTCCTGATATATTTTATATTATAAGGCAGGGGCTTTGCAAAGGTAAAACTTCCGCGTTTTTGGCTGTTGCTGGAATTCTTACGGGAAATATCGTATATTTGACTCTTGTGGGAATAGGACTCGGGAGTATAGGGCATAATCCATATTTTCAGATGATTGTCGGTATTGCCGGTGGTATTTATCTTTTGAGGATCGCAAAAGCAGTGTTTAACGAAAAAGTACATATTGAAAAAAGCTGTGATAACCTGCGTAAATTTGATATTTATAAAGAGGCTCTTTTTTTAAATCTTTCAAATCCTAAGGCTATGATTTTCTTTGCTGTTGTTATTACACCGTTTATGAGTAAAAATGTTATGTTGAGCTTAATAAGTCTTTATATAGGAATAACATTTGCATTTATAATTGCTGCTTATTTTAGTTCTAAACTTAATATTGAAGAAAAAATTATGAATGCTGTAAATAAAATATCTTCAGCACTCTTTTTGTTTTTTGCTCTTAGTCTTTTTTATACTGCTTACAAAGCTTTTCTTTCTTTATAAACATTTAAATATAAATAATTTTTAAATTTCTTTTTTCTCCTTATAACGGGCAGTTTATGCATAAAAGTTAAATCATATAATTTAGAATTAATAAATGTAAACACTAAAATAACTTGACAAATAGTATGTCAATGTTGTATAATTATCAAAACTTTTAAGGAGGAAAAAATGGCAGAAGAAAAAAAAGTAACAGAAAACAAAGAAGTTACAAAAAATGTAGAGGAAGCAAAAGAAAATTATGTAGATGAAAGAGTAAAACAAATAACACAAGAAGCTACTGATGCAATAAACGCTGTTGTAAAAGTTGTTGAACTTTTAGATAAAGAAAATAAAGAAGAGGTTTTAAAACAGATTGAAAAAGTACTTGGTAAGCTTGAAGTATTAGTAGCAAAAGATCCTACGCTGCAAGCTGTGCCAATTGGCGTAAGAGAAGAAGTAGTTGATTTCCCTGGAACTGTAGAAGATGTTGAACTTGCAAAAACCGAAGTTGTTGCATTGATTAAAAAAGGTGAAGTTGCTCTTGCAAGAGATATTATGTTAAACCTTGCAAGCGAGCTTGATATTTACATTACCGCTTTACCGATAGGGACATATCCAGTTGTAATAAAAGCAATTATTCCTTTAGTGGAAGAAGGTAAATTCAAAGAGGCAAAAGCACTGATCGTTGAAGCGCTTGAAACTTTAATAATTGAAAAAGTAGTGATTCCATTACCAATCTTAAGGGCTGAAAAAACTATAATAAAAGCAAGTGAAATGACAAAAGACGATGATAAAGCCAATAAAGAAGAACTTTCAAAACTTCTTGAATATGCAAAAGAACAGTTACTGCTTGCACAGGCTTTAGGATACGGTAAAATTGAAACAGATTACAAGGATCTGTTTGAAGAAATTGAAAAAATCGAAAACAAACTTAAAGGTGATGAGGGTACTAAAGGTATATTTGAAAACCTTAAAACTAAACTTAGCTCATTTATGAGCGGATTCAATAAAGCAAAAGCACCTACACAAATGCCACAAGCGGAAAAAGAAAAAGATAAAAAAGAAAATTAACGCAAAGGTACATGCGGCTCGGCATATTTTTGCCGAGCGTTTACCTGTATTATTTCATTTTCCCAAGGTTTGAGTGTATTTGGAATAACAACTGCAGATAGTTTGTTTCCATATACGCATCCTGTATCTATTCCTATCGAATTTCTTTTAATATATGGTTCTTGAAAAGGAGAATGACCGTAAACAATAAATCCTTCATGACCGTTGTATACATCGGCCCAAAAAGAGGCATTAGGATTATTATGATTTAAAGGCAAAAATTTTCCTTCTTCATCAACATCCCGCATAAATAAAAGCAGAGTCATTAAGTTTAATTTAGGATTGTTAAGATATAATTTATTACTTATTCCCGCATGAATAACCGTTAGATGATTCATTTTCAAAAAAAACGGCATTGATTCTATGTATTCAAAGTCTTCTTTTTTTAATTGTGGGTATATTCTTTGCTGATCATCGTCAAGTATAACATTTCTGCCCCAATGTTTTCTTAAGTGTTTATATTCATGGTTTCCCATGATAGAAAATATACGGTTTTTTTGAGCATATCGCAGGGCTTCTACAGCATACGGACCTTTGTCTAAGATATCACCTACGCAAATTTCAAAGGAATTTTTGGGAATGAGAGATCTGAGATCTTCCCATTCCTCAAGACATCCATGAATATCTCCGTAAATTACGTATGTCATTAGTGAAGTTTTTCTATATAGTTACAAGCGTCTTTATTACCAAGTTTACAAGCTTTTTTAAGAAGTGTTAAAGCTTTTTTAACATCTTGTTTTACTAAAATACCTTTATAATAATAATATCCTAAAATTGTGCAACTGTCAGAATCGTTTAAATTACAGCCTTTTTCGTAATATTTTAATGCTTTTTTATTGTCTTTTTCTACACCGAAACCTTTATTGTAAAAATATGCAACCATACCGCAGGCGTAGGCTTCGTTTTTTTCGCATCTTTTTTCGAAACCTTTAATGGCTTTATCATATTTCCCCTCAAGAGCCAATTGTAAATCGGGATCGTTGGTTGTGCCGTGTTTTGCAGCAAATACAGAAACAGTTAAAAGTAGTACCATAAATAATATTTTTTTCATTGTTATCCTTTTTTTGAGTTATTATATCAAAAGTGTCTCCGGACCCCGGAGCTGATTTTAGCCTCAAGCTACACAGCCGAAGCCGTCATCGTCATCGTCAAATTCATGGGTGTGTGTTACTTCACCTGAAATGATGCTTTCTTTAAAAGCTATTGTTTCACCGTTGTTATAAATAGAATAATATATTTTACTTGTGTTTCTGATAGTATTAATAGTCGAACAGTATGTTTCAAGTGAGCTCAAAACCCATCTTCTTGCCGTCATAGCATCGGCGTTTGAGTTGAATTTGTATATAAAATGAAATTCGGTAAAGATTCTCGGGAACGTGTCTTTTCTTTTATATTCGATGTCAAGTTCGAAGTTTGAGAGTTCATAGCCTTTGTTTTTAGCCATTTCCACAACGTCATATGCCGAACAGTTTCCAAGACCTGTAATAAAAAAATCAATCGGTGTATATTTTTTCGGATCTACGATAATAATATCTTTGCCGTTGGAGGCTTCATATAAATGATCGTTTAGGTGTCTTATTTTAATCATTATTCTCCTTTAAAAAGTTTTCAAAATATCTTATCTGTTCTTCAACCCTCTCAGGTGCCGTAGCTCCAAGGCTTTTTCTTGAATTCATAGAGTTTTCGAGGCTTAAATCCACATCGTCCCCGATTCTCTCATCAATGCTTTTAAGCTCATCAATGCTTAAATCGCTTAAATCCACGCCTTTTTCTTCAGCTAAAGCTACCGCTCTTCCTGTTATATGATGTGCTTCTCTAAACGGAATACCTTTATTTACGAGATAATCCGCAAGGTCTGTTGCAGTAAGATGTCCTTTTTTACAAGCGGCATACATTTTGTCTTTGTTTACCGTCATTGTTTTTAGTGCTTCATTTAGGATTGTTACGGAAATAAGAGCGGTTTTAACGCTGTCAAATACACCTTCTTTATCTTCCTGGGTATCTTTGTTGTATGCAAGAGGGAGTCCTTTCATAACCGTAAGAAGTGCCACAAGGTTACCGTAAACCCTTCCTGTTTTACCTCTTATAAGTTCCGGAACGTCAGGGTTTTTCTTTTGAGGCATAATTGAGCTTCCTGTTGAGTATTCGTCACTAAGAGTAATAAATCCGAACTCGCTTGTAGACCAGATAATAAGCTCTTCAGAAATTCTGCTTGCGTGCATCATAAGCATTGAGATGTTAAATAACAGTTCAAGTGCAAAATCCCTGTCGCTTACCGTATCGAGGCAGTTTACTGTCGGTTCGTCAAATCCCAAGGCTTTAGTCGTTTTGTTTCTGTCGATAGGGTGGGGAGTTCCTGCAAGAGCCGCACATCCTAAAGGGTTTTTGTTGTTTCTTTTGTAGCTTTCAATAAATCTTTCATAATCCCTTTTAAACATATTCGCATATGCAAGCATATGATATGCAAAACTTATCGGCTGTGCATGCTGAAGGTGTGTCATTCCAGGAAGCAGGGTGTTTTTGTGCTCTTTTGCGATGTTTACGAATGTTTCGATAAGTTCTTTTATCTTTTGAGCTATTTCAAGGTTTCTTTTTAAACTCCATCTTCTGAAATCCACCGCAACCTGATCGTTTCTGCTTCTTGCGGTGTGCAGTTTTTTTCCTGTATCACCGATTAGCTCGATAAGTCTTTTTTCAATTGCCATATGTAAATCTTCATCGCTTATATCCCATATAAATTCATCGTTTTCAATTTCTTTTTTAATCTTTAGCAGGCCTTCTTTGATTTTATCCGCTTCATCCTGGGTTATAATTCCCTGTTCAGCCAGCATTTGAGAATGGGCTATTGAACCTTCTATATCTTCAATATAGAGTTCTTTGTCAAACATAATGGATGCATTAAATTCATCAAGCAGTTTTGCGGCACCTTTAGAGAATCTGCCTCCCCATAATTTCATATGAATTCCTTTTTTTGGTAGAATTATACTATAAACGTTATCTGTTTTTAGAATCAATAAAAAAATGGAGAGTATTATGATTGGAATAAATGCAAAGTCTATGCAAGCACATCAAATTCTAATGGATATAAACGCCAATAATGTCGCTAATGTCAACACTAAAGATTTTAAAGCGACAGACGCACATATTGTGGACAAATTGGAGATAAGTGCAAATATTTCTGATGCAGGAACGAACTTAACGAAAGAATTAACTGATCAAATTGTTATTGAAAAAGGATTTAAAGCTCAAGTTCCGGCAATAAAAACACAAGACGAAATGACAAAGACACTTCTTGATATTAAAGCATAATCGTCAATTAATGTAGAGTTAAGTTAAAGGAGTGTCATTAAAGGATAAACTATGAATAAAGAATTGATAAAGCTGCTTTTTTCTACCGCATCAATTGAAAGATGGAACGACTTACCTCGCCCGGTAAAATTTATTGAACTTGACAAACAAGCTCATAGAATGATTATTGCGTATGTTTTAGCTCATTTTGAAGATGATATAGATTTTTATAAACTGATACATTTGGGAATTGCCGGTATATTATACAGAGCGGTTTTAACTGATTTAAAATCGCCGGTTTATCATTTTTTGAGAAAGAAAAAAGGTAAAGAATTAGATGAATTTGTATTAAACAATCTTAAAGGTTTGATTGATGAGGAGTTAGAATATTACGTTAAGATATTTAACTCTGACAATTCTAAAGAAAAGCGTGTTCTTTCAGCTTCAAGTTATCTTGCAAGTAAATGGGAATTTGACATGATATATAATTTCGCACCGGATATTTACGGAATGAGGGAAATTAAAGAAAATATTGAAAACGAGCTTGAAGATTATTATGACTTAGAAGGGGTTAAAGTTCTTTCACTTAAGAAAAAAAGTTATGATTTTATCTCTTTATGCGGTAATTTGAGATTTCAAAAAAGATGGGCAAACACTCCAAGGGTACCTGAAACGTCTGTTCTTGGTCATATGCTTTTTGTAGCGATTGTTGCTTTTTTATTTACTAAAGAATACGGAGGTAATAATCACAAAATTTACTACAATTTTTTCACAGGACTTTTTCATGATCTGCCTGAAGCTCTAACGAGAGATATAATAGCACCGGTTAAGCATAATGTGCAAGGACTTGACGAAATACTTAAAACGTATGAAAATTTTTTAATAGATGAAAAAATATTGCCTCTCGTGCCTAAAAATATAAGAGATGAACTTAAAATATTGATTACGGACGAATTCGCAAATAAATTGATTATTGACAATCAGGTAAAAAAAGTGGATGTTGCTGAAGACTTATTAGGAATGAAAGGAATTGACGGAAGTTTGATAAAAGCTGCGGATCATTTTGCAGCATTTACCGAAGCGTATATGAGTATCAGCCACGGTATTAAATCAATTGAATTAATCAATGCTGTCAAAATGCTTACCGAAAAGTATAAAAACAAAAAAATTTACAATATAGATTTGTCAAAATATTTTCAAAAAGGCTTTTTCGAATGAAGAAGTTATTAGTATTACTTTCATTTGTTTTTATACACGCTTCAAATATTGAATACTATTTATATTCCATTAATTTCGATTATAAAGAATATAGTTCAAGCGGTGTTTATTTAGATGGAGAAAGCAGCAACTTCGGTTCTTTAAACGGAATAGGAGTCAAGTATTCTGATAGAACTTCACTTCCTTTTTATTTAAAAGGTGAGTATGCATACGGCTCAACGCATTATGACGGAAGCACATGGGGAGGCACTCCGCTTAGCCTTACAAAAGACGGTGTGTATTTAATAAATTTAGAAGGCGGAATTCATCCGTTTAGAAATCCTTATTATTTGGCATTTGGTTACAGATATTGGAACAGAGGAAAAAGTGATTATCCAGGAGATTATGACGAACAATATTACTGGTCTTATTTTAGTTTCGGGTATTTTTATATTTTTAAAATCAGAAAAGTTTTTTTAACAACTGATTTTCAGTATCAGCTTGCCATAAATCCCAAACTTGACGCGCATATAGGAAGTGGTACGACACTTGATTTGGGTACAACGGAAGGTCTTAAATTCCAGATTGCAAGTTATTTTAAATATAACAGTAGAATTATGATTAGTTTAATGTACAGATATCAGTTTTGGCATATTAATAGAAGCGATCCGGCCAGTGTTGTTTTAAACGGTACAACGACTTATATTGTTGAACCTGAGAGTTTCACGAGAAATCAGTATTTGGGAATAGGGGTTTTATATAAATTTTAACCCCTAAAAAATTGAAAGAAGTACACCTGCTGCTATTGCGCTTCCGATAACCCCTGCAACGTTTGGACCCATTGCATGCATTAATAGAACATTTGTAGGATCTTCTTTTGTGGCTTCTCTGTTCGCAACTCTCGCAGCCATAGGTACTGCGCTAACACCTGCGGCACCTATTAGAGGATTGATAGGTTCATTTGAAAATTTATTCATAATTTTCCCCATCAGAACTCCTGCAGCAGTTCCTATTCCGAATGCGACAAGTCCTAATATTAATATGCCAAGTGTTTCCGGTACTAAAAATTTCTCAGCCGCGAGTTTAGAACCGACTGCAAGTCCTAAGAAAATGGTAGTAATATTAATAAGTTCGTTTTGCAATGTTTTGCTTAGTCTTTCAACCACACCGCTTTCTCTTATAAAGTTTCCGAATGTAAGTGCACCGATAAGCGGACTTGATTCCGGAATAATTAAAATGGTAAGTACTAATACCACAAGAGGAAAGAGCATTTTTTCAAGTTTAGAGACTTTTCTTGCGGCTTTCATTTTAATCTTTCTTTCTTCTTCGGTTGTTAAAGCTCTCATAATAGGCGGTTGGATTAAAGGTACAAGAGCCATGTAACTGTAAGCCGCTACAGCAATGGCTCCGAGTAGATCCGGAGCAAGTTTAGATGCTATAAAAATTGAAGTAGGACCATCCGCCCCTCCGATAATTGAAATAGCCGCACTGTCTTGAAGGGAAAAGTCAAATATTCCCATTTGAGTAAGAGCTACGGCACCGACTAATGTACCGAAAATTCCAAACTGTGCGGCAGCTCCTAAAAGCGCAGTTTTAGGATTGGCCAGAAGTGGTCCGAAATCCGTCATTGCTCCCACACCCATAAAAATGAGTATTGGAAAAAGTTCGTTTGCAATTCCGGCTTTATACAGCTCTCCTATAAATCCTCCGTCACCTATAATGTTTGCAAGAGGTATGTTTGCAAGAAGCCCTCCGAATGCTATGGGTATGAGTAAAAGCGGTTCAAACCCTTTTTTGATTGCGAGGTAGAAGAGTAAAAAAGAAATAAGAATCATAATAATTCTTCCGAAACTTTGGTGAAATTTACTAACTTTTTCTCCGAGAGCGTTTTTTACATTATCCTGCGGGTTTAAAAACGCATAAATTCCCGTTTGTTTGTAAAAGCCCACTAAAAGCTCGCTTATACTTTTTTCATGGTGTACTTGTATTGTTTTAGTAGTGTTAGATTCTGCATTGCTTGCAGATAAAACTAAAGGAGAAAACAATAAAAAAAGCGCTAAAATAAATGCTTTTATTCTCATTTAATCCTCCTCAATTGTGACTAAAACATCACATTCGTTAATTGAATCGTTAACTTTTACCGGAATATGCGCAATAATTCCGTTTACGGGTGAAGGGATGTCAATTTCCATTTTCATTGATTCTATAATCATAAGTTTATCTCCGGCTTTTACCTTATCTCCCGGATTTACAAGTATTTTCCATACATTTCCCGGAACCGGTGATTCTACTTCTACAACATCATCAGATGTAGGCTCAATAGTTGTAGGTTTTTTTTCTACAGGTTTTGTTTCTTTAATTTCAACTTTTCCTTCTTTCACTTCTACATTGAATACTTCACCGTCGACTATGACAGTATAAACTCCGTTAGATTTACTCATTTCTTCTCCTTTTTTTCTAATCATCAGAGGACTCTCGCCTTTTAAAAACGCTATACCTTTTTCCTGACAAGAAGCTGCTGTAAATATATTTTCTTCAGTAGTTTCGATGCCTTCTTTTTCAAGCAAACTTTGCCAATATTTAATTGTTTTTCTTTCATCTCTGTCTGCAATATCAAGAGGGTTTTCGTTTGTAGGTTCTAAATTGAGCTGTTCGCTTGCAAGTTTTATAATCTCTTCATCAGGCTTAACGGGTGTTTTTCCAAAATACCCAAGTACCATTTTTCCGTATCCCGGTGCTATTTTTTTCCAAGGTCCGAACATTACATTGTTAAATGCCTGTTGCCAGTAAAATTGGCTCACCGGTGTTACACTTGTTCCGAATCCTCCCTTTTCAACAACTTCTCTCATAGCTTTAATAACGTCGTTAAATTTATGAAGAATATTATTATCCCTCATCATTTGCGTATTTGCGGTAAGAGCACCGCCCGGCATTGGTGAGAGGGGAATTATAGGATTTACCTGTGTGGCTTCAGGCGGGAGGAAATAATCTTTAAGACATTCTTTAAGTGTTTCTTCATATTCAACTATTTTATCGATTTCCAAATTACCGAGGTTGTACGGTTTGCCTTTTACGGCATGAAGTAAGGTTATGATATCGGGCTGACTCGTACCTCCGCTAACAGGTGCCGCTGCCAAATCTATCCCGTCAACTCCCGCTTCTAGTGCGGCAAGATAACTTGCTACGCTGATTCCCGCCGTTTCATGTGTGTGCAGTCTTATATGAACGTCTCTACCTAAAAGCTTTCTCGCCATTTTTACGGTTTCATATATTTTATTAGGATTCGCCGTGCCCGTAGCGTCTTTGAAAGCGACAGAGTCAAATTCTACATTTTCAATAATATCTCTTAATATCTTTTCATAAAATTCTACGGTATGAGCACCACTGCACCCTGGCGGTAGGTCCATAATTGTTACGACAACTTCATGTTTCATTCCTGCATTTTTAATTGCCTGACCGCTGTATATCAGATTGTTTACGTCATTTAAAGCATCAAAATTTCTAACCGTAGTAGTGTTGTGTTTTGCAAAAAGCTTTGCAAAAAGATCTATCATCTCACGGCTTCCGGTATCAAGCATCACCGTGTTTATACCTCTTGCAAGGATCTGAAGGTTTGCTCCCTTAGCACGTTTTGCAAACTCATCCATCATATCAAACGCATTTTCCTGAAGATAGAAAAACAGACTCTGAAACCTCGCTCCTCCTCCGAATTCGAAATGTTTGATTCCGGCTTCGACCGCGGCATCAACAGCAGGCAGGAAATCTTTCATTAAAACCCTGCCTCCAAATACAGACTGAAAGCCGTCCCTGAAAGTCGTATCCATAACATCAATATATTTAGTTGCCATTTTGAGTCCTTTTATGATGTATTGCCGCCGCAATTGCCGCCACTTTTTTTAGTTTGTCTTTTTTTGATTTCGGTTTTTGTTTTGGGGGTTCATCCTCGGGGAAATATTTTTCAATTATTTTTCTTTGAAATTCAAGAATAACGGTCAATAAGTAGAGAAATGCGAAAACCACCGTCATTCCGAGTACCATATATTTGAGAGCTTCGAGTATCATGGCGTCTCCTTAAAATTTTGCAAATACTAACAAATAAGTGTAGCAACAATATAGCATTGAAAATGAAAAATGTAAAGTGAAAAATTAAAAATGAGTAGTGAAAATTACAATTGTGTTCTTTGAAATATATCGTTTTTTCAAACGGCTTCGCTATGGTACCCGAAAATTCTCAGAAATTTCGACCATTACGCTGCAGATGTTTTCTCAAAATGATATTTTTCAGAAGGGTAGATTATATTTTTTTACAGTTTTGAAGTTTAATATACATCAAGGCGGTCATTATTGCATCGTTTAGCGCATCATGTTTTCCAATTATTGGAAGGTTCAGATCTTTCATAATAGAATCAAACCTTAAATCGATATGTTTTTGAGGAATAAGGCCTATTTTTTTATCGTAATAAACGGCTGAAACTTCTATTTGTCTGTTAGGAAGCTTAATTCCGAGGTATCTTTTTGTAAGTTTATTAAGCATTGCTACGTCAAATTCGAGGTAATATCCGACAAGAGGCCTGTTTTTTATAAAGTTTAAAAACATTTTTATAGCTGTTTCCGGCTCAAGAGCGTTTTTAAGCATATCGGGCGTTATTTTGTGAATTTTGATACTTTCAATACTGAGTTCTTTTGAAGGTTTGACAAAAATGTGAAATTTTCGGCTTAAAAGGACTCTGTTGTTCTTAACAATTACGGCACCTATTGAAATGATTTCGTCTTTTTTTCTGTCAAGTCCCGTGGTTTCGGTGTCAACCACGACAACTTCATCGCCTTCGTATTCATCAAACAGAAATTCAAAATTTTTATCTTTAAGTTTTTTCTTTTCTAATTCTTTAAAAAATTTCCCAAACATCAAAGCACACTTAAATGAAAGTGATGTTTTGTGAGTTTTTTAAATTCGGCAATAACTTTCACGCTGTCTTTTAACATATCTTTTTCAATTTTGCTTAAATTTTTTATATTGAGTATATTGGTTGCCGGCTTTGCGTTATTTATCTGCTCAAGTTTGCTTTTAAGTGTTAATGTAAGTATAACATCAAAGCTTTCGATAAGTTCAGTTGCAAACTGTCTATTGATAATGCCTATATTATTAAGTTCTTTTATTCTTTCAACAGTAGATGTTTTTTGTATTTTATATTCAAGTGCAAAAGCCCTTGCGGCGTGTACTATAATAAATCTTATTTTTTTCATATCGACTTTTTCTTTAAGTCCCAATATGCCGATAGGCAGTTCAAACTGGTCAACAAATGATGCGAAAGAACTAAGAAGCGTAGCATTGTCGCTTATATGTTCAAAAAGGTACTTTTTAAGTTCATTTAAATATTTTTCATCTCCCCATACGACATTTGCGTCAAGAAGTATTGCAAGATTCATCATATTTTCCTGAGTAGGGGTGTCAAGCCACTCGAAAATATCTTTTTTAAATTCTTTAAGAGGTTTTGACCAAAAAGGATTGTTTACCATTACTTTACCCGGACACTCAGGAAAGCCGAGTGTCTTTAAATATTCGGAAAATTTCTCAAATTTTTTTATATCATAGTTAAATGTATCGTTTATAACCGCTCCGTTGTCCTGATCTGTTCTTATAATCTGCTCACCCCTGCCTTCACTGCCCATTACGATTAATGAAATATTTTCTTTATATGTTTCATCAAAAACAAATTCGCTGACTTTGCTGAAGATTTTACGGTTAAGTTCACTAATTATTCTTGCAATGTATCTGGCTTTAAGTCCTTTATTGAAAAGAAGATTTGTTAAATCCACAAGTCCGTTTGTAATCTCTTTGAGATCGTCAATATTTTTTGCTTTTTCTATTTTAACACTGATCAAATACGAATGATTTGAAAAATAGCTTAACAAATCAATCTGTTCGATAGAGCCGATTATTTTGTCTTCATTTGTAACTATTAATCTTTTTATATTGTGTTTTGTCATAAGAAGCAGGGCGTTAAATAAAAAGTCTTCGTCCTCTATGGTTACTATATTATTGGTTGCTATATTTTTTATCGGATTTGAGGAAGGAATATCTTCTGTAATTACTTTTCTCAAATTTGAATCCGTAACTATTGCGGTGTTATCTATAATAATGGCTGAAGAATTTTCTTTTTCTTTTTTAATAACGGAACTTTTTATTGAATCGGTTCCGCTTACGAAAGTTACGGGATGTATAATTAAATCTTTAACCCTGGCTGATAGAAAACTGCTAAACTGGTTTTCAAGAGATTTTTTTCTTAAAGTCTGAAGTTTGCTTGCAATGTCTTGGAGAAAATAATTTTTAAATTTATGATTTTTGTTTAAAACTTCAAGAAAAATATCTCTTTTTATTTCATAACAAAGACACTCTTCCAATATTTCAAATTCAGATGCTTTGTTTTCAATAATTTCTTTTGCAAAAACAACATCTTCAGAAGTAAACACTTCATTCTCGCTTTTTATTTTACCTTTTATGATAATCAGTAAATTTTCAGCTTTTATTTTACTTCCGGGTGTGTAATAGACTATATCCGTGTTATTTACAACGGAGGAGAGTTCCTCCTCCGTAAGTAAATCGAAAGGAGGTATAGATGATAGATATTGTTTGGTTTCTTGCATAAATATCCTTAATGTTTTGCGGCACCTTCTGCACCGATTCCAGTTTCTGATCTGATAAGTTGGGCTTCAAACGCTTCTCTTTCTTTTTTTGCATCTTCACTTTTATCTGTAATTGAAAAGAACCATATTGCAACAAACGCAACTGTAACACTTACAAGCGCCGGGTATTTTGAAGGGAATATAGGTTTATCGAATCCGAAGATTGACACCCATACAGTCGGTCCTAAAATAACTAATAAAACTGCTGTAGCAAGACCGATACTTCCGCCTATTACCGCACCTCTTGTTGTTAGGTTTTTCCAATACATTGATAAGAAAAGTACAGGGAAGTTTGCACTTGCGGCGATTGCAAACGCAAGTCCAACCATAAATGCAATGTTTTGTTTTTCAAACGCAATACCTAAAATAATAGCAAGTACACCGATTACAAGTGTAGCTATTTTAGAAATTTTCATCTCTTGTTTTTCGTCGATTTTACCTTTTTTTACAACGTTTGCGTATAAATCATGGCTTATTGCACTTGCACCTGCAAGAGTAAGCCCTGATACAACCGCTAAAATAGTAGCAAATGCAACTGCTGAGATAAATCCTAAGAACAGGTTACCACCAAGAGCATGTGCCAAGTGAATTGCAGCCATGTTGTTACCACCGATTAATTTACCTGCCGCATCAAGATATTCAGGATTAGTTGATACGAATACGATTGCACCGAATCCGATAATGAATGTCAGCATGTAAAAATATCCGATAAAACCTGTAGCGAAAAATACTGATTTTCTTGCTTCCTTAGCATCTGCAACAGTAAAGAATCTCATAAGAATGTGCGGTAGTCCAGCAAGACCGAACATAAGTGCAATTCCTAAACTTATTGCCGAATATGGATCACTGACTAAACCGCCAGGTGCCATGATTTTATCATGAAGAGGATGTACTTCAATAGCTTTTCTGAAGAATTCTTCAAAATTAAAACCGAAATGCACCATAACAGCAAGTGCCATAAATGTTGCACCAAGTAGTAAAAGTGTGGCTTTAATGATCTGTACCCATGTAGTTGCAAGCATACCACCGAATGTTACGTAAAGAATCATTAAAACACCTACAATTATTACAGCATATGAATATGGAAGTCCGAATAAAATCTGAATAAGTTTACCACTACCAACCATCTGAGCGATAAGATACAGTAAAACAGTAGCGATACCACCAAATGCAGCAAGTGTTCTGATCGGACCTTGTTTTAGTCTGAAAGATACAACATCTGCAAATGTGTATTTACCAAGGTTTCTCAGTCTTTCAGCAATTAAAAAAAGTACAAACGGCCAACCAACTAAAAAACCGATTGAATAAATCAGTCCGTCGTAACCTTTTAAATATACCAAACCTGAAATTCCTAAAAACGATGCTGCAGACATGTAATCACCTGCAAGAGCCAGTCCGTTTTGGAATCCTGTAATACCACCGCCTGCTGTATAGAAATCTTTAGCCGTTCTTGTTCTTTTTGCCGCCCAGTAAGTAATACCAAGCGTTGCAAGAACGAAAACTAAGAACATTACAACAGCGGAAACGTTTAACGGTTGTCTTTGCACTTCTCCCGTTATTGCTCCAGCTGCAAACAACGAACCGAAAGATAGTGCCAAAATTAATAGCTTTTTCATTGTGCTCCTTTTTCAAGTTCTTTTTCAAGTTCGATTTTTACTTTTTTTGTTAAGTCATCGAACTCTTTGTTTGCTTTGTTTACATAAATACCTGTAAGTATAAATGCCGCAACAATAATAAGTAAACCGATAGGAATACCGATAGTAATCACAGAACCTTGTGAAATAGGAGTTCCGAGAATTTGCGGATCAAAAGCGATAGTTAAAATAAACGAATAGTAAATTGCAAGCAATACAAACGTAAGTGTCCATGCAAATTTACTTCTCGTTTTAACTAAGCGCTGATAATCCGGATTGCTTTTGATAAGCTCAATCGCTTCTTTAGTCATTAAGTCTCCTTTTGAATTTTTTACAACTTTATGATAAAACTTTTTCGTAGCATAAAAGTAGCATTTGAATGTTAGGGTATAAAAAGTTAAATAAAAATTAATTTGTGGGTAGAAAAGTAACAAATAATGAAAAATGAAAAATGAACAATGTAAAATGGAAAATGTAATGAAATGAAGTGAACGAAGTCTGTGAAAAATTGAGAATTAAATGAAATTTAGATACGTATAGTCTCAGAATCAAGTTTAATGATTTTTTAATTTATCTAATCTTAAAAACATAAAAACTTTAATAACCAATCTACTAATAACTAATATACCAATTAACAATAACAACCCTAATAACTTAACTAACCTCACTAACTATTTGATAATGTATCCGACTCCTCTTATATTCTGAATGAAGTCTTCTTTAAGAGATTTTTTAAGACGGCTGATTTCCGCTCTTATAGTGGCATTGTCTACTTCCCCTTCCCATATGTCGTCTCTTAACATCTCAAAAGTTACACTTTTGCCTTTATTCAGAGCAAGTAGTTTTATTATATTTCTATGTATGTTGCTTAATATTTCCTGAGAATTATCAAATAATAATTCGTTGTTTTGTACATCGAATTTATATCTTTTAGACAGTTTGATGAAATTTTTTTCGTTTGGATTTAGCTGGCTTCCCAATCTTTCTATTTTAATATGTAATTCTTGAAGATAAAAAGGTTTTTTAAAATAATCGAAACATCCTAAATCATAAGCTTTCGTAATATGTTCAATACTGTTCATGGCACTGATGAATATTGTTGGTGGTGAGAGTTTTTCTTTTTGCAGTGCTTCTAAGATGGAAAATCCGTCAATATTCGGAAGGTGAATATCTAATATAAGAATATCGAAATTCTCCTTTTTCAAATATTCATAGGCGTCTTTACCGTCAATAAACGACTTTACAAAATATCCTTCTTTTTCAAGATATTCGGTGATTATTTCGTTTAGAGAGTATTCATCCTCAACCAAGACTATTTTCATTACATTCCTTAAATTGATATTCAAACATTATTATATTATCTTTATGTGATATTGTGACTTTAATATTGTATTTTTTACATATTTCATTGACTAAATAAAGTCCAAGTCCAAAACCTGAAGTATTTTCGTGTTCCTTATAAAAAGGTTCGAAAAATTTATCTATATTGTTTATTTCATTTGTTTTGTTTTCAAAAATTAAAGTATTGTTGCCGGTTTTAATTTTTACTGTAGAGTTCGGAATTGAATATTTAATAGCGTTTGAAAGGTTGTTGTCTATTATTCTGATTAATTCTTCTTTATTGATACATACGTTAAAATCATTAATTTCATATTCGAATTTTAATTTCTTTGCGTTTGCTATTGTTTCGAAGAATTGTATTCTTTCGGTTAATACATCTTTTATATTTATGATCTGTAAAGGGTAGTCTTTGTGTTTATATTTTAAAACAAAACTTAAATCAGCATAAATATTGTTTATCATAAGCACTGCGGATTCTATTCTTTGAACATTTTTGTCGTTTTTATCAAGAAAATTAAGAGATGTCAGGATTATAGCAAGCGGTGTATTTATTTCATGTATAGCTGTTTTGATGAAATTTTCCTGTTCATTTATTAGGTTTTGAAGTTTTCTTGTTTTTTGACGTACTTTTTCTTCAAGTGTTAAATTTAATCTTTCTAATTTTTTGTTTTGAGAGTTGATTTCTTTTAGCATTTTATTTACATATACGGCAATATTTAAAAATTCTTTTATTTTAATATCACTGAATTTAATGTATATATGTTCCTGGTAAGCTTTTTGGAAAAATTTTACGAATATATTTATTTCTTCTTTTAAAAATTCGTTCAGAAGATAAAATCCTCCAAGTGCCGACATGTATATTATGAATGCTAAAGTTAAAAAGTTTAGCATTGTTTTAGTCAGTTTGTGTATGAGAGCTTTTTTCTTTTCTTTAATCAGTTTTTCTATTTTAGAAAAAGAATCTTGAAGGGTTATAATGAAGTTATTGTCATTAAGTGTATATGAAATCGGT
Source organism: Nautilia profundicola AmH (assembly GCF_000021725.1). GTDB lineage: Bacteria > Campylobacterota > Campylobacteria > Campylobacterales > Nautiliaceae > Nautilia > Nautilia profundicola. The sequence continues at coordinate 930,730 of NC_012115.1, read as the reverse complement.
TTTTTAGGAGGGTTTGAGTGTATGAAAATAGTTTTGTTATTTTTTTTAATTTCAACATATATCGATTTATCCAAAATAATGTTTAAAATTTGTATGTAATTATTAGGAGATATTTTTAATATTTGATCAATTTTATGTGCGGTCAGTTGCAGTTTTTGATTTGTTTTTTGAATAAATTCCTGTTTAATTTTTACAGTTTCTCTTTCAAAGTCCCTGTATTCTTCGAAGATAGCTAATGATGTAAAAATAACCGATAAAATAAATAGAAGGGAAACCCCTCCGAGATATATTTTATTTAATGATAAGGTTTTCACTTTATTTTAAAATACAGCTGTTTACTACTTCAATGATTGCTTCAACAACTTTAGGATCTTCAAGTGTTGAAGTATCTTGTGTAATTGCTTCACCTTTTGCTATCGCTCTAAGGATTCTTCTCATAATTTTACCGCTTCTTGTTTTAGGAAGTCCCGGAACAAACGCCACTGTGTCAACTTTTGCAATCGCACCGATTTCCTCTTTTACTATTTCGTTGATTTCTTTAATAATTTCCATTTCTTCAGCTACTGTGTCTTCACCTTTTAAAACAACATAAGCAAATACGCTTTCACCTTTAATTTCATCAGGTCTTCCGACAACAGCAACTTCGGCAATTAACGGATGTTTTTTAATTGCAGCTTCGATTTCTGCAGTTCCGAGTCTGTGCCCTGAAACGTTTATAACATCATCAACCCTACCTGTAATCCAGATATATCCGTCTTCGTCATACATAGCACCGTCACCTGAGAAGTATACCGGTTCTCCCATTTTTTTGGCAGTTGAGAAATAACTTTTTACAAATCTTTCAGGATCTCCCCAGATAGTTCTAATCATACTCGGCCACGGTTTTGTAATACATAAAAGACCTTTTTCGTGTGCTGGCATTCTTTCACCTGTTTCATCGATAATTTCCGCAAATATTCCCGGAAGAGGGAATGTTGCACTTGCAGGTTTTACAGGTGTCGCTGCCGGAAGAGGTGTTATCATATGTCCTCCGGTTTCAGTCTGCCACCATGTATCAACGATTGAACATCTACCACCACCTACAACTTCGTAATACCATTTCCATGCAGGAGGATCGATAGGCTCACCAACTGTTCCTAAAATTCTTAATGAGCTTAAATCGTATTTTTTAGGCTCATCAGGTCCCATTTTATTAAGAAGTCTGATTGCCGTAGGTGCTGTATAGAATTGGTTAACTTTATATTCTTCAACCATTTTCCATGCTCTTCCGCTGTCAGGATATGTTAGCACACCTTCAAACATAAGAGTCGTCGCACCGGCTGCAAGAGGTCCGTATACGATATATGTATGTCCGGTAATCCAGCCGATGTCGGCCGTACACCAGTATGTGTCGTTGTCTTTTATATCAAATACCCATTCCATTGTAAGCTGTGCCCAAAGAATATATCCGGCTTGTGCGTGTTGCACACCTTTTGGTTTTCCGGTACTACCAGATGTATATAACAAGAATAGCGGATCTTCACTGTCCATAATTTCAGCAGGACATTCATCGCTTTGATTTACTATTAAATCGTTATAGCTTATATCTCTTCCGCTTACCCACTCAATATCTTCATTGTTTCTTTCAACAACTATTACTTTTTCTACGATATCAACGCCTTCAAGCGCTATATCTACTGTAGGTTTTAACATATAAGGGCTGCCTTTTCTAAACGCACCGTCAGCAGTTATCACTACTTTTGCTTCTGCGTCAAGAATTCTGTCTTTAAGTGCTTCTGCACTAAATCCTCCGAATACGACACTATGAATCGCACCGATTCTTGCACATGCAAGCATTGCAAAAGCCGCTTCAGGAATCATCGGCATATAAATTACAACCCTGTCTCCTTTTTTAACTCCCAAACTTTTAAGAAGGTTTGCAAATCTGTTGACTTCCCTGTAAAGTTCAAGATAAGTGATTATTCTTTTTTCTCCGTTGTCACCTTCCCATATTATTGCAGCTTTGTTTTTTCTGTTTTCTAAATGTCTGTCGATACACTGATATGCAACATTTAATTTTCCGCCTACAAACCATTTATAAAAAGGCGCGTTTGAAGTATCAAGAGTTTGTTTGAAATCTTCAAACCAAGTGATTTTTTCTCTTGCAAATTTCGCCCATGTTCCTTCATAGTCTTTTTCAAACTCTTCCACTAATTCATGATATTCACACATATTTTTAAATGCAGGGTCTTTAAACATTTCTTTTTTAGGATAATATACTTCTTGTAACATTTATGCTCCTTTAGGCTTTTTTATTTATAATAGTCTAAAAAAGCAGCATAAACGTAGCAATAAATTAAGATTTAATTTTTGATTAAGGATGATGTGTAGATTAGTAACATTACACAATGTAAGTTGTTAAGTAGTTAAGTGGTGAAGTTGTGAAGGAAAAATTATCCTTCACAGTTTACTTACTTGTCTGCTTATTTGTAGTTGTCGATTGCTTTTTGGATAAGTTCGATTGCTTTTTCTCTTCCTTCATATCCTGTAACTTTTACCCATTTGCCAGGCTCAAGGTCTTTATATGTTTCGAAGAAGTGTTTGATTTGATTTAGTTCTATTTCAGGTAAATCGCTTAAATCGTTAATTTTTGCCATTTTCGGATCAAGTTTAATAGTCGGAACAGCAACTATTTTTTCATCTTTTCCGCTTTCGTCTTCCATAATTAATACACCTATAACTCTACTTTTAATTACTGTTCCCGGTACAACACTTTCGCTTGAAAGCACTAATATATCAATCGGATCTCCGTCATCCGCTAACGTATTTGGTACAAATCCGTAATTTGCAGGGTAGAATTGGCTGCCGTATAGTATTCTGTCAAGAAAAATTGCACCGCTGTCTTTGTCAAGTTCATATTTAATATTGCTACCTTGAGGTATTTCGATTACAGCATTAACATATTCTTCAGGATTTCCCGGTTTAATTTTAGTGATATCCATAAAATCTCCTTTTTTTGTGAAATTATATCATTATGTTTTAAATTTATTTGCAATAGTTTGAATATTATTCATCACTCTTTTTAATGTAAGAGAAATTCTGGCAAGTTTTTTACCTATTTCTTCACTGATTTTAGCTTGTTTTGTAAGTTCTTTTGAAGCTTCGGCAAGCTCATCTACACTGGTTTGAATATTTTTTGTTTCTTTTGTAGCCATTTCGGCTTTTTGCACACTTTTTGAAAGGTTATCCATAACGATGTTGGTTTTTTGTGCCAATTCTTGTGTTTTTTCTGAATTATTAAGCGCAAATTTTGCATTGTTTTGTATTTCGATTTGTATGTTTTCAATTCCTTGTACGATTAATGTACTGACGGATTCAATTTCTCCTAAACTTTTTTGTGTTCTTTCAGCTAATTTTCTTACCTCATCGGCGACAACTGCAAATCCTCTTCCGTGTTCGCCGGCTCTTGCGGCTTCAATAGCGGCATTTAAAGCTAATAGGTTTGTCTGGTCGGCAATTTCTTTAATTATTTCCAGTATGGATTTGATTTGTTCGCTTTGATTTACAAGATCGGTGATTTTTTCTGCGAGGGTTAATTCGTTGTTAGACTCGTTTTGAATATCTTCCACCATTTTATTCAGTTCTTCAAATGTATTGTTTAATAACTCGTAAGATTTTTTTATTTCATCTGTCGCTTCTGTAATAGCATTATTGGTTATTAATACGTCTTCATTGATTTTTTCACCGATTTTTTTGTTTTTTTCTATTAATTTCACCTGGTCGTCTATTACTTTTTTAATTGTTTCGCTTGCTTTTTCCACTTCATTTGCAGTTGAAAGAGAAATTTCAATGGATGATTTGATATTGCTTACAATATCATGGGTTTTTTCAATAAAAAGGTTCAAATATTTTGCAACGCTTTGAAGTGTTTCGTCTTTAGTATCGATTTCTACTCTTTTTGTTAAATCTCCTTCACCTTCCGATAAATGCTGGGAAATAGTTTTAAATAAAACAAGTTTTTGTCTTAGTCGCAAAATATTCGCGATGTTAATTAAATAAACCAATGCGATTATTATAATTATTCCTATATTTACTTTTGTAAGCAGTGAATTTATTTCTTTTATCTTACCGGTCGGGTCTATATCCACTCTTAAATATCCGGCCGTGTCACCTTTATGCCAGTGTGTATGGCATTTGATACAGCTGTTTTGTACAGGTATTTTATAAAACGATGAAATGAGGTTTTTTTTATCTACAACAGCGTAATTGTTTTTAAAATGAAGATTATTAGGCAAGGAGTAGTGGCATTTTGCACAGTTTTTATTGTTTATATTATGTTTTTTCATACATTCTTTAGTTATTTTGGAATTTTTCAGATCGGTATAAAACCAGTCATCCCTTAACCATAAGCCGTTAGATTTGTCATAATACGGAATATTTGGATTATAAAACTGTCCGTCTTTTTTAACAAACGGCAAACCGACGGTTTTTTCCGTATTTTTATATAACATCAAACCGTTATTATTATATGCGTAAACATTTTTAACACCCGCAATGTCTTTTATTCCTCTGATCACTTCTATAAACGGTTCTCTTTGTCCTTTTTCAAGGGAGCTTTTTGAAAAAGTTTTATAAGTTTTCATAATTTCATAGACGTACTGATTGAGTTTTTCTTTTTCATATTTAGTTGCAAATAATTTACTAACATAAAAAAAAGCTCCTATTAATACGCTCATTAATAAAAAAGGTATAAGTATGTTTTCAATAAACATTCTGGATTTAAAAAAATCATTCATAACTAAATCCTTTTAAAGGTTTTATATTTTTCTATCTCTCTTTTATCGTCGCTTCTTTTAAACATGATTGTTCTCGGGAAATTCTCACTGCCGCATCCTACGCACGGATGCCCGGATTTAATACAGTTATACTTGTCATATTCGCCTGTACTTTTTACACAGTCATTTTTTGTTACAGGACCTTGACATCCTAATTTAAATAGACAGCCCCTGTCTCCGATTTTTTTAGCGAAAATGTTTTGTTGGTAATCATTGTAGTAAATACATCTTTCGTGTATTGTGTTTGAGAAGAATTTAATAGGGCGGTGTGACATATCAAGAGGCGGTAAAGATTTGTGTTTAATATAATAAAACAGTGTATAAAGCAGGTGTTTCGGTTTCATAGGACATGTTGGAAGGTTGACTACAGGGGTGTTTATATTATTGGTTTCAAGAAAATATTTTACGCTTCCGGCTTTGGTGTACATATTTTTCATATCGCATATTCCGGCAAATGTCGCACAAGTTCCGGCTGCTACGATTGCTTTTGCTTCTTTTGCTTTTTTTAAAATTATATCGTTTACAAACATTTCACCCATCATACATGCATGAGGCATTGCGGTAGGAATTGCTCCTTCTACGACAAGTATCATGTTGTCGCTTTTATAATTCATTAATATATCCATAGCTTCCTTGCCGTCTGATGCCATTATCGTCGGATGAAACACAATGTTTGCAAATCTGTTTAATATTTCAGTCACCGGTATTTCAGCATTTAAAAAGTTTACACTGCACCCGTCACAGCTAAGTGCCTGTAGCCATATTATATCCGGTCTGTCATCTGTCTCGTCAAAGGCTTCAAGTTCTTCCATCGTAAAAAAGCTGCTTCCACCTATTGCAACCAATAAATTATGAACATTTTTTAAAAACTCTCTTCTATCCATCCTTTCTCCTTAATGCACCGCACAAGCAAGGCACGGGTCTGTGCTTCTTATAATTCTTGCTATTTCTACAGGGTTGTTGATATCTCTGATTTCAGTACCGATTAACATACTTTCAAGTGCACCTGGGATGTTTTGGTTGTCTTTTGGTGAAATATTCCATGTTGTAGGTACAATCATTTCATAGTTTCTTATATATCCGTTTTCACCAATATCGATAAAATGAGCAAGCGCTCCTCTTGTAGCTTCCGTAAGTCCAATACCTTTTACGTTTGACGGAGGTTTTTTTAACTGAATAAAACCTAACTTTCCTTCCTCCACCATTAAAGAATCTTCAATAATTTTATCGATTATTAATTTACTGATTATCGCTCTTGAAAGATGTCTTCCCATAACCGAATTATAATCTTTTATATCAATTCCGAGTTCTCTGTTGAATTTATCAACAAGAGAAATCAGTTTTTCGTCTTTTCCTCTTAAATAATTGTTAATTACTATCGCTGCAGGTCCTACTTCCACAACATGACCTTTGTACCTCGGAGCTTTTGACCATGAATATTTTGTATGGTTTTGTTTAAACTCGTCAAAGGTTAGGGGAGTTAATTCAGTAAGTTCTAACGGCTTATATCCTCCGTTTTCCTTATAATATGCGTAGTTGTTGTATTCAATTATATTATAAGGCTCAATACCTTCTTCATATTCAAAATCTTTGCTAAATCCTCCGGTAAACAAATAACTTCCGTCAAGATTTAAAAGAGTGTCGAAGGTTAAGAAGTTGTCTACGCCTTTACCTATTTTAAAATATTCTTTAAACCGTTTAGCTACTTCCAAAACATCAGGTATATAGCAGTGTTCTATAAAGTGTTGTGATTCTTTTGCCAATGAAATATATTTAACAAGTCTTTCAGCTGTAGGTCTTGTAGTGACTCCGCCGGCTTCAATGGTTACCATGTGCGTTGATTTTGAACCGAAAATTTTAACCATTTCAGACATTTTTTTCATAGCTTCAAAACTTTTCAGATAATGATTTATTAAAGTTATATTTAAATCTTTGTTTTTAATATATGCGTTTTTGTATTTTTGTGAAAAAAGAGGATTTGGAAAAACTTTTTTTGATGAGATCTCTTTAAGAACGTATTTTTTTAATTCCAACATGTCAAAATCATTACCGTTATAATTTAAAATATCGGATATATTTATAAAATCCAATGCGCTTAAAGTGTAAAAATGCAAAACGTAATCTTTTAATTTATAGGCACCGATTACCATATTTCTTAAAAGTTTACCGTTTTTGTTAAGTTCAATTTGCAAGGCGTTTTCGATTGCGAGTGCGGCAGCTTCAGCATGAGCGTAAGGACAGCATCCGCATGTTCTTTGTGTAATTTGTATTGCTGTTAGATAATCATAGCCTCTTAAAGCTTTTTCAATTCCTCTGTACATGTCGGCACTGCATTTAGCCTCTTTAATGACTGAATCTTCAATCACCGTTTCGACTTTAAGGTGACCTTCAATACGTGTTACCGGATCTATTGTTACTTTCATTGAAATCCTTTTTTAGGAGTTTGTAAGAAAAACTTTTTAATTTTAATATGAATGGAACATTAATACAACAAATATAAGTTTTTTTTATTAAATTTTTTCGTCTAAATATTTTATTATATAAATTCCGGCGACGTAAATAACCCAGTTTATGTAAATCCATAAAAATAAAAACATTAATAATGAAATTGAACCGTAAATAGTGGTATAAGTTTTATTTATCAGTACATAATAAATAAAGATATTTTTTGATACAAAAAACGTTGCGGTAACCATTAATGATGCGATAAGCGCTGATTTTGTTTTTTCATTTTGAAGCGTCATTTTATATGAGAGGAAAAAAGTAAGCCATATAATTAAAAACGGGGCAAGTTTTGCAAAGTTTATCCATGAAGTGTAAGATGATTTGTCTAAGAAAAACTGTAATTTAATAGACATAAACATTGCAGCGGCAAACATAATCGGAAAAAGGGTCAGCATTGTCCAGTAAAGTTTTATTTTTTCCCATAAATTTCTTTTTTCCTGGGAAAATATTTTTGCGATAATAGTTTCGTAGTTGTCAAAGAAAAGGATAGATGTAAATAAAATATAAAACCCTCCCATGACTCCCATTTTACTTGAGTTTGTAAGAAAATTTTTAAGATATGTAGATATAACTTCTTGATTTGTAGGGAGTAAATTAGAACTGATAAAATGTTCAAGCTTTGAATAAAACTCCGCAAAAAAAGGAGTGTTTGCAAAAATTGTCAAAACTATTAAAATTAGAGGTACTAAGGAAAATATAGTATAAAAGCTCAAAGCCGCCGAGTAAAGTGTAATTTCATTGGTTATTTTTTTTAATTCTTTAAAGTTGATTTTTTTTATTATGTTTTTTAATTTTTCAATTTCCATTTTTAACTGTCCGTTTCTAAAATTTCCCTTTTTTCTTCAAGCTCAAGATATCTTTCAACCTTATTATCGTATATTTTTTTAATTTCTTCAAGTTCTTCGCTTAAGCTAACAAGACCTTTTTCCTGATAACACTCCGGATCTGCCAGACATTCTTCTATTTGGGCTATTGTAATTTCGAGCTCTTCAATCAGTTTTGGCAGTTCGTCAAGTTCTCTTTGTTCTTTGTAGCTGAGCTTTTTTTGTTTCCTTTGTTTAGGCTTTTCTTTTTTTTCATTTTCCATTTTACATTTTACATTTTCAATTAATTTAAGCTCTTTTTCTATTTCAAGGTATTCAGTATATGGTATGTGGCTCTCTTCCACAACACCTTCACCTTTGAAAATAAACATTTTTTTTGCTATTTTATCCACGAAATATCTGTCGTGGCTGACGAATATCACACTTCCTTCAAAATCCATAAGGTACTCTTCTAAAATATTGATAGTCGGAATATCCAAATCGTTCGTAGGCTCGTCAAGAATCAATACGTCATAATCTTTTGTAAATAAAAGTGCAAGTGCGACTCTCGTTTTTTCTCCTCCGCTTAAAACACCTATTTTTTTTGTCAGATATTCAGGAGGAAATAAAAACTCTCTTAAATAACCGTATACATGAATGTTTCTTCCTCTTACATTTACGTGATCTCCGCCTTGCGGGCAGAATGTTTCGATAAGATCTTTATCATCGCTCAGCATTGATTTTCTTTGATCAAGATACCCGATTTTTACGTTTTCTCCTATTTTGATAATTCCGCTATCTGGTTTTTCTTCGCCGATAAGAATTTTTAAAAGAGTGGATTTACCGCTTCCGTTTTTACCTACAATTGCAATTTTGTCTTTTTGAAGTATTCTTGTAGTAAAATCTTTAATCAAAAGTTTGTTTCCGATGGATTTGGTTAAATGTTCTATTTCAAACATCACTTTTTTGCGGTTTATTTTTTCTTCTTCTTTTGAGAGTAGCTCACGTTTAAGTTGCATTTCAATCTGGCGAATTTCACTTTTATCCTGTTTAACTTTATCACGCAGCTCTAATACTCTTTTTTTTCTGCCTTCGTTTCTTTTAAGTCTGGCTTTTACGCCGCGTCTTAGCCATTCTTCTTCTCTTTTTAGAAGTCTCAGTTCATTTTCGAACTCTTTTTCTTTGGCTTTTAACAGCTCTTCTTTTTGACGGATGTAATCGGCATATCCACCTTTAAAGCTTCTTAATTTACAGTTTTCAAGTTCAACTACCCTTGTGGCGATTCTATCTATAAAATACCTGTCGTGGCTTACGACGATAAACGTATATTTTTCTTTGAGTAGCATTTCTTCTAAAAATTCAGTCATATAAACGTCCAGGTGGTTTGTCGGCTCGTCAAGTAAAAGTACATCGGGCTTTTGTAAAAGAAGGCTGGCAAGCGCAACTCTTCTTTGTTCTCCTCCGCTAAGCAGAGAAATGTCTTTATTTTCGTATTTTTTTAAATCGAACTCCTGCATAATTCTTTCAATCCTGTCGTCAAGGTTCCATGCGTTGTGGAAATCTAAAAATTTTGAAATTTTATCCATTTCACTTTGAATGGATTTGTTTTCAGGATTGTTTGCGAACTCTTCCGTAAGTCTCAGGTATTTTTTATAAGCTTCTTTAAATTCGGTAAGTTCATTCTCGATAGCTTCTCTGACTGTTAGGTTTTCTTTGAATTTAGGTGTTTGAAGAAGTCTTTTGATTTTTATACCGTTTTTGGTTATTACTTCTCCGCTGTCCGGTTCAATTGTTTTGTCGATTATTTTCATCAGGGTTGATTTACCGCTTCCGTTTTTGCCGATAAGAGCAACCCTTTCACCTTCATCAAGATGGAATTCCACATTACATAGTATTGTTTGAGCTTCAAATTTTTTAGAAACATCAAGTAGATCAATCAGAGCCATTTTTTTCCTTATAATTAAATATTTAAGCTAAACGAAATAATACCAAATTGAAATTTGTATATGTTTTACACGATTTGTTTTTTCTTTGTCTTTTTGGGATTTTTTGTTTTGTTTCTATTAATTTTTTTTATTATAATAATTATAAAGTTTTATAAAAGGGAAAAGGAATAGGATGGAAAATTTGTATATACCCGCAACAAAATATACGCCTGAAATATCGTTAAATGCGGAAAAGGGGATAATTGAAATAAGAGGGAAATCATATCCTGAAAATACGTTTGACTTTTATGAACCGGTGTTAAAATGGATAGAAGAGTACTTTAATTGCTGTGCAAAAGATAATACGGTGGTAAATTTTGAAATAATATATTTTAATTCAAGCAGCTCAAAAGTATTGTTTGATTTGTTTGACATCCTACAAGAAGCAAAAGAGAAAAATAATATTACGATAAACTGGATTTACGATGAAGAAAATGAAAGTGCCGAAGAAGCCGGAGAAGATTTTAAAGAAGATTTCCCTGAATTAAATATTAATTTAATAAAAAAGAGTGAAGAAGAATAAAATGGCGGAAAATGAATTAATTAAAGAAATAGAAAAAGCAAAAGAGAAATATTCTCAATATATCCATGAGGAAGAGGAAAAAGAGAATTTTATAAAATTAATGGAAAAATTTGTCAAAGACCTGAAACGTCATGAAAAAATTATGCTACGTTCGGATAAAAGACAGAAAAAAGAGTATGACGAATTACAAAAAAGACTCGAAGAAGTTGAAAAACTTCAAAAAGCTCAGAAAAAATTAATAGATTCTTTTATTAAAATCATTGCAGAAGCGATAGATACGAAAAGCAGTTATACCGGGAAACATTGTGAAAGGGTTCCTGAAATTGCAATTGAACTGGCTAAAGCGGCAAGTCAGAGTGAGAAGTTTGAATTCGAAATCAAAAACGAACAGCAAGAAACGGAAATTTCAATAGCAGCATGGCTTCATGATTGCGGAAAAATCGTAACACCTGAGTATGTTGTTGATAAAGCCGTAAAATTAGAAACAATTTATAACAGAATACACGAAATTAGAACAAGATTCGAAGTAATAAACAGAGATCTTATTATAGAAGCTTTAAAGAGGAAAATGAACGGTGAAGATGAAAAGAAAGTGGATGAATGGTTAAAAAAAGAACAAAAACAGTTACAAGACGATTTTGATTTTATTGCCAAACTAAATGTCGGAAGCGAAAGTATTGAAGAAAGTACGTTAGAAAGATTACAAAATATAGCAAATAGAGAATGGCTTAGATATTTCGACGATACAAAGGGATTAAGCAAGGGAGAAATTGAACGAATACCTGAAGAAGATTTCAACCAAAAATTGCCGGTAAGGGAAAAATTAATTTCAGATAAACAAAGACATAAAATAAAAAGACCTGCTGAGGAAATTGAAGAATATAAAAAATACGGATTTAAAGTCGAAATACCGGAAAATTTGTACAACTATGGAGAAGTCTATAATTTAAGTATAAAAAAGGGAACTTTAACAAAAGAAGAATTTTTTAAAATTCAAGAACATGCAATGATGACAATCAAAATGCTTGAACAGCTACCGTTTCCAGATTATTTAAAAAATGTTCCTATATACGCAGGAGCACATCATGAAAAACTTAACGGTAAAGGATATCCGAGAAAACTGACAGAAAAAGATTTGCCTATACCTGCAAGAATTATGGCGATTGCAGATATATTCGAAGCGCTGACCGCAAGTGACAGACCTTATAAACATCCTAAAAAACTTTCTGAAGCCATTGATATATTGGCCGATATGGTAAAAAAAGGGGAATTGGATAAAGATTTGTTTTTGTTGTTTTTAACAAGTGGAATTTATTTGGAATATGCAAAAAAATATCTTAAACCGGAACAAATTGACGATGTTGATGTAAATGCATATGTTGATTATTTTACGAAGGGAAATAAAACGAATTAAAGACAAGATTTGTTTTATTTAACTTGATAATTTTTTATAATTGGTATAAAATATTGTAAGGTTATATATAATGTATTGTATTTCAGTTTAAATCTAAAAAGGAGCGTAGTTTAATATGCTTAATCACGAATTAATCTCTCAAATAGAACAGTCGAAAAAAGATTTTGACAAATTAATGGATAAATTGATAAGAAATCTTAAAAGAGAAGAGAAGATTTTATTATTATCCGATAAAAGACAAAAAAAAGAATATGATGAATTAGAAAGAAAGTTTGAAGAGGTAAAAAAGCTTCAAAAAGAGCAGCAGGAATTAATTGATTCTTTTATCAAAATGATTGCGAGTGCAATTGACGCAAAAAATGAATATATCGGTGCACATTGTGAACGTGTTCCGATTCTTACGATTTTACTTGCAAAAGAAGTCAGTAAAGACGACAGTATAGATTTTGAGATTAAAAATAAAGACGAAGAAAAAGAAATATCTACGGCTGCATGGCTGCATGACAGTGGGAAAATAGTTACACCTGATTTTGTAATGGATAAAGCCGTTAAACTTGAAACACTGTATAACAGAATACATGAAATCAGAGCAAGATTTGAAATTGTTTACAGGGATTTGATTATTGAGGCGCAACAGAGAAAATTAAACGGGGAAGATGAAAAAGAAGTGGACGAATGGCTTAAAAAAGAACTTGATAAACTTCAAGAAGAGTTTAAATTCGTTGCAGAAATGAACCACGGATATGCTGAAGTAAACGATGAAAAAATAGAAAAACTAAAAAAAATCGCAAAAAGAACGTGGCTTAGACATTTTGACGATACGTTAGGACTTTCAAAAGAGGAATTAAAAAGAATAAGCGAAGAGGAAAAAAATCAAAAACTTCCTGTTAAAGAGTATTTATTAGCTGATAAAAAGCGACATGTTATAAAAAGATCCAAAAAAGAAATTGAGGAATTAAAAAGAAACGGTTTTAAAATTAAAATTCCTGAGAATTTATATAACTTCGGTGAAATTTATAATTTAAGTATTAAAAGAGGTACTTTAACTCCAGAAGAGTATTATAAAATACAAGAACACGTAATAATGACGATTAAAATGTTGGAAAGTCTGCCATTCCCTGAAAAATTCAAAAATGTACCGTTATACGCCGGAGCGCACCACGAAACATTGAACGGAAAAGGGTATCCGAGAAAACTTAAAGGAGATGAAATTCCTATACCTGCAAGAATTATGGCGATTGCAGATATATTCGAAGCATTGACCGCTAATGACAGACCTTATAAAAAAAGAAAAAAACTCTCTGAAGCAATTGACATATTAGTGGAAAAAGCATTGCATAACGAGCTTGATAAACAAATATTAATCGTGTTTCTCAAATCAAAGTTATATAAAAAATATGCGGAAATGTTTTTGGCAAAAGATCAAATTGACGAAATAGACGAAGAATATTATATAAAATTATTGAAAAAGGGAAACTAAATGGAAAAAATTTATATCGAACCTACAAGGTATACACCTGAAATATATTTAGATCCTGATAAAGGCATTATAAGCCTGAAAGGTAAATCGTACCCTGAGAATACATTTGAGTTTTACGAACCTATAATGAAATGGATAAAAGAATACAGTAAGAACCCTAAAGATACTACGACAGTGAATATGGAAATAGTTTATTTTAATTCAAGTACGTCGAAACTTTTTTTTAACTTATTGGATATATTGGATGAAATGAGAGATAAGTCTAAAGTTATCGTTAACTGGATTTATGATAAGGAAAATGAAAACGCAAAAGAAGCGGGAGAAGATTTTGTGGAAGATTTTCCAGAAATGGACATTAGATTAGTGGAAAAGGACTCTCTTAATGATTAAAACACTTCTTAGCGATGTTTTTAAAAATGACGAGGTTATATTTTTAAGTTATGGCGGTTATTTTACACAGCCGTTGATTGTTGCCATGACGGAAACGTTGGAAATAGAATCCGAAAAATTCTTCATATCTACAAGACTTGCGACAAACATATGTATTGTTTTTATTGAGTTGTCTCAAAACTTGATGAATTACTCTAAGAAAAAAAATAACGAACTTGATCCGAAAGGTGTGATTGTAGTTGGAAAAGACGAACAAAATAATTATTATATATATACCCAAAATATCATTACAAAAAAAGACAAGGAAAAAATAGAAAAGACTTTGTCGTTAATTAAAAAGTCTTCTTTAGATGAAATAAAAAAGCTTTATAGGGAAATAAGAAGAAGCGGAGTGAATTCTCATAAAAAAGGCGGAGGAATAGGCTTTTATGAAATAGCAAAAAGATCAAAATATATCGAATATGAATTTGAAACAATTGATGCGGAAAGATGTTTTTTTAAATTTAAAGCCGTAATAGGAAGAAATGAGACTGTTAAATAATTAAATATTAAAAAACTGAGTTGCTTTTAATATATCCTGTCTGATTTGTTTTTTGAGATCTTTTAAATTATTGAACTTTTTGTTTTCTCTTAAATATTCTAAAAACTCAATTTTAAAAATATCAGTTTCTATTTTTAATTCCATGTTTTTGGTTAATATATGCGTTTCAATTGAAAAATTCCCGTCAGTTGAGCGTGTTCCTACAAAAGTTAATGAAGGATGTTTGTTTGTTAAAGTAATATAAACACCCTGTTTGGGAATAAGATAGTTTTTTAAAAGATTAATGTTTATAGTCGGAACAAGCTCTTTGCCGCCTAATCCTTGTCCTTTTATCTGTTTTCCTTTTATTTTGTATGTGTGTCCTAAAAATCTGTTTGCTTTTGTTATTTCTCCGTTTTTGATAAATTCCCTTATTATTCTTGAATGAACTCCTATACCGTCAATTTTTACCTCTTCTATTGCATCTATTTCAAAATGATTATTTAAAAGATCTAAATCACCGCTTCTGTTTTTACCGAATCTGAAATCTTTGCCTACGACTATTTTTGTAATGTTTAATTCTTTTAAAATAGCGATAAATTCAATCGGGCTCAGATCTTTAATATCATTCAAATCAAAAAATTTACAAGGTAGATTAGTGTAGTCACATCTGTCGCTTCCCGGAGTTAAATTGCTGCCTTTTTCTATAACGACAAGCATATCAGATCTTTTTATCAAAGCCTGATGGCCCAAATGCATTCCGTCGAATCCACCTATTGCCGCTCTCATGCGTACAGGTCTATTTTGAATTTTTTATCGGATGAATCTTTATTTTCAGACTTTTCTTCAGAGAGCTCCTGGGAAGCATTTGCAGCAATCATATCCGCCGTTTGTGCCACTTTAAGATCCTGCGGGCTCGGATCGGCGGGTGCAAGGGCCGCAGCTTTTATCTGCTGCATGTTTTTTATCGTTTCTTCAGGTGTTTTGCCTTTTACGATTTTTATCGGCACTTCTCCGGCTACGGCGTATTCTTTACCGTCAGGTCCTTTTACTTTTGTATAGCTTGGAGCTCCGGCAAAACCTCCGCCTGCGGCCTGATGTGCCATTTCGTGGGCTTTTACTTTTGTATCAACCGCCTGAAGTTTTGAGATTTCCTGCTGAATTTTAGGGTCAGTTTGCGGGTTTTTGGAAGTGTTGTCTGTAGGAGTCGGTGTGATGTTGTAAGTATTACCGCCTATAGCATTCAGTATTATTTTATACTCCTTTTATAAAGTCCTATATATTGAGCGTAGCTTATTACATATACTCTAATTTTATCCAAAAACTCCTGAATTGTTAAGCCGGGTTTGAGATTAGGGTTTTTATCAAGTGCGAGTACTGTAATGATATAATGATGCGGTTTGCCGTGAGGCGGGCAGGGACCTCCGTATCCAGTTTTGCCGAAACTGTTAATGCCCTGAAAGCCGAATTTTGTTATAGGTGATTTTGGCAGGTTTTCGGGTATTTCGGATGTGTTTGTTGGGATGTTGTATAAAATCCAGTGAGTAAACACTCCGTAAGGAGCATCGGGGTCCTGCATAATCAAAGCTAAACTTTTTGTGTTTTTCGGAATGTTTTTAATTATAAGAGGGATTGAAACATCGGCTCCTTCGCATGTGTATTTTTTAGGAATATATGTATTGTTTTTAAATGCGGGGGAATATATTTCAAATGCAAAAAGCAGGTTTGCAATCAGTAAAAACAGTTTTTTCATTTTTGCCCTTTGAAAAATTCCTTTATGGCTTTTGCGTCTTTTTCGTTTAAAACATCTTTAAGCTCATCAAAAGAGGCTTTTTTTATATTATCAAAACTTCCGAAATAATTCAAAAGTTTTGTCATTTTAGCCTTTCCGATACCTTTTACCTGTAAAAGATCTATTTGGGTGTCTTTTTTGCGTTTTGTTTTTCTGTGGAATTCTATGGCGAACCTGTGTGCTTCATCCCTTAACATCTGTAAAAACTGCAGTCTCTTATCGCTCTGACTTAGTTCAAGTTTGTCAATATTTAATTTTTCACTTTTCACTTTTAACTTTTCATTGATAAAATATATTTTATCCTTCGCCTTACCTTTCGCCCTGTGAGCTTTGGCGTCGATTTTTTCTTTGGATATCGCAAGTACGTCTATGTTGGCTCCGGTTGAATCAATAATCTCTTTTGCCAGATTCAACTGCGCTTTACCGCCGTCTATGAGCCACAGGTCGGGAGGAGGGGATTTTTCAAAACTCTGCGCCCTTCTTGTAAGAAGCTCTCTCATTTGGGAATATTCGTCTTTTCCTTCAAGATGGTAGTGTCTGTAGTCAGACTTTTTAAACTTTCCGTCTTCCCATACGACCATCGCTCCGACCGTCGCCTCACCCTGCATGTGCGATGTGTCGAAGACTTCTATTTTATAAGGTGTGTTTTGGAGATTGAAGAGAATTTTCAGCTCATCCAAAACGGTGTTTTCTTTTTGGTTTTTGATAACTTCAAGAGCATTTAGTTTGGCAAGTTTGATAAGGCTTTTTCTCTCTTTGGTGGTAGGGGTTATTATGCTTATCTTTTTGCCAAATTTTTCGCTTAACACCTGGCTTAGCCACTCCCTTTCTTCAAAGTCGTCACCAACTAAAATCTTACTTGAGGTAAAAGGCGTCTCTGTAGAATAAAATTCAAGTATCGCCCTTGTGTATATTTCTCCTATTTCAGGGACTGTCTGGGAGTTGATTACCGAATTGCTGCTGGCTACCACTTTTCCCTGACGTACGAATATTCTTATAACAACCGCTTTTTTATTGAATATTTCAACGGCAAATATATCCAAATCTTCCAGTTTTGCCAGATCCACATGGGAATAAATCTCCGCACTCTCTATCGATTTGATCCTGTCCCTTATTTCCGCCGCTTCTTCAAACTGCAGGTTTTCGGCGTATTTTTGCATTTTTTGGTTTAGTATTTCAAGTATTTTTTCTTTGTCGTGTATAAGTTCTATAGCCTGATCGACATATTTCATATATTCGCGGCTTGTAACTTTGCCCTCACACGGGGCCAAACATCTTCCTATCTGATGATACAGGCACGCCTTACCGCTTCTAAGACATGATTTGGACTGAACAAGAGGTATTTCTTCGTATATTGTTTTAAGAATTGCAGACGCACCGCTGCTAAACGGTCCGAAATATTTGATATTTTTTCCCTTAACGACTTTGCGGGTAATCTGCGGCATCGGAAACGGTTCGTCAAGATCTATATAAATATACGGGTACGTTTTGTCATCACGAAGTAATATATTGTATTTGGGTTTAAGCTGTTTGATTAGAGAGTTTTCAAGTATAAGCGCGTCGTTTTCGCTTTCTACCACGATATAATTTAGATCTTTTGCCTCGCTTATCATTTTGTAAATTCTTGGAGACAGATTATCCGCAGGTCTGAAAGGATTAAAACGAAAATAGCTTTTTACACGTTTTTTAAGGCTTTTCGCCTTTCCGATATACAGAAGTTTCCCGTTTTCGTCAAAATACTGATAAATTCCGGGCTGATCGGGTAGGGATTTTATTTTTTCACTAAACGACAAAGCAGACCTTTTTTAGTGAAATTATAATAAAAAAGCAAAATCTTTTACATTTTCTTTTTATATGGCTGTAATTATGAGAGTGTTTGAAGTTTTTTTAAGTACTTTATTTGTAGTTACTAAAAGTTTAAAGGTTTTGTGTCAGTCCACATAAAATACAAAAATGCAATTATTGAGGCAAATCCTATTATATATATTAAAATTTCTAAATTCATTCTGCGTCCTTTAATTCTTTAAGATACTCTTTATACTCTTGTGTCAAATATGTAAGCCTTTTTATAGACAGAATTATTCCTAAAAAGCCTGAAAGTACCAATCCAAAAACTATAATGTTTACATTTAGTTTATTTTGAGAAATACTGAATATTATTCCTATAATAGCTGACACAATGGCAAAAAGTACATATCTCCAAAATCTTAATTTTTCTAACAGTAAATCAAGCTCTTTTTGTAAATATTCTTTATTTCCCAAGTTAATGCCTTGTTTTTAATAATTATAACAAAAAAAGGAAGAAAATCAGTTTCTTCCGAATGCTCTTTTGATGATGTTTTCATCAGGTTTTGTAAGAGCGGTTACGATTAGAAGGGTAAGAGTAGAGAGTGGAAGTGCAATTACGAGCGCGTCAACAAATGCCCATTTGCTGTGACCCAAGATTGAATTAACTCCGAAAAGTGCTTTTGCAATACCCAAAGATTTAGCTTCTTTAAAGTGGCAGAATAGAAGCCAGAATGATGAAGCGAAAAATCCTACAAGCATACTTGCGATTGCCGCAGGTTTTGTGATTCTTTTACTGAAAAGTCCGAATATGAAACTCGGAAGGAATATTGATGCACATAGTGCGAAGAATATTGCCGTACTTCTTGCAATAATCGCCGGAGCTTTTTGGAATTTGTAAGCTAAGAATACTGAGAATAAAATTACGATAACAATACCGATTTTAGTCCAAAGAGTTGTTTTTTCCTTGTCTGCTCCCAGACTTTCGAAAATATCTCTTCCCACAGCCGTACCCATTGTGTGGAACTGGCTTGAGAGTGTAGACATTGCCGCTGAAATAAGAGCGAAAAGAAAGATAAAACTGAACCAATGCGGCATTGCGCTGTTTATGAAGTGAGGAATTACCTTTCCGATAGCCCCAGCAGCCTCAAGCGCGTTTTTTCCACCCATATTTTCAAAATACCATGCGTTTGTAAGGCTTCCAACTACAAAAATAACACCTGTCATCGCTAAAATAAACACACCTCCGACAAGTACCGCGCGGTTAAGTTCTTTTTTACTTTTTACCGTCATAAATCTTACTATCAGTTGAGGTTGAGCAAGAACACCGATACCTACGCCAAGAGTGATGGTTGTAATAACAAATAGCCATCCCGGGCTCATAAATACAGGCATTTTATTCCAGCCTTCAAATCCCCAAAGCTGTGATAATTTCATCATAAAATCACCGCTTCCAGGAACCAGTTCTTTTAGAGACACTCCTGATAGTCTGTCTACTACAGTTACCTGCCATACGTGATCGAGTTTGGCAAACGCTGCGTCTATTCCCCCAAGAGAGCTTACAACCATAACAATTAAGAAAACCATTGCAATAAACATAATGCTTCCCTGAAGGGCATCTGTGTACATTACACCTTTAAGTCCTCCGGCGAGAACATATGCCGTAATAATCAGTGAAAATATTAAAAGTGCTATATGGTAATTAACACCGAAATACACGCTTAAAAACTGAACACCTCCGATAAGTACAGCTGTTGCGTAAAGCGGCATAAACGCTAAAATTATTACAGCAGCGAATATCTGAATAAATTTAGAATCATATCTTTTTCCAAGAAATTCAGGAAAAGTATGTGCATCAAGTCTAAGCCCCATTTTTCTTGTAGGATTTCCGATAAATACAAATGCAATAAATACACCTACAAATATGTTAAGGAAAGTCAGCCATAAAAGAGAATTTCCAAGCCAAGCTGCAACACCACCGAATCCGACTATTGCTGCGGTTGAAATAAATGTAGCACCGTAGCTTAACGCCATTACAAAAGGGTGTGTATCACGTCCTGCAAGTAAATAATCCGTTGAAGTTTTGGTTTTTGAATATCCCATCCATCCAAGCCATCCCACCGCAACTAAATACAGGATGATTATTGCTATTTCTAAAAAACTCATAACAACTCCTCATTAATTTCTTTTTCTTCTTCAGCCCATTTGGCAAGTAGGGCTTCGTTGCTTTCTTCATCACCTTTGTTCCAATTAATTATTCCATAAACTACACATAGTAACGCACTGAGTATCGTCAGCCAAAAAGCAAGACTGACACCCAAGTCAAAATGAGACATTTTTTCTCCTTTTTATTGTCATATCAACTAAATTTTACCTAAATTTTAGAGTATTAAGCAAAAATTAAAAATTTTTTTGTTATTATTGTTTAAATTCTACACAAAGGCGAAGTATGAAGTTAACATTAATGGGAAATGAAGCAATAGCATACGGGCTTTTGCATTCAAATACTAAAATGGTTAGCGGTTATCCGGGTACTCCCTCGAGCGAGATACTTACAACCGTACAGAAAATAAAAAAAGATCTGCCGGTATATGCTGAATGGGCCACAAATGAAAAAGTCGGCTTTGAAGTTGCTTATGCCGGTGCTATTGCCGGTGTAAACGCAGCGGCAACTATGAAACAGGTGGGATTAAACGTAGCAAGCGACGCTCTTATGAGTGCAAGTTTTATAGGTAATAAAGGAGCGTTTGTATTAATAGTTGCGGATGATCCCGGATTTAATTCTTCCCAAACAGAGCAGGATAGTAGAGAGTTTGCAAGATTTGCAAGAATTCCGGTTGTTGATCCGGCTACTCCGCAAGAAGCATACGATTTTACTAAGTTAGCAAGCAAAATTTCCAAACATTTTGAAATTCCCGTGATGTTAAGAACCGTTATGAGGGTTTCACATTCAAGGGAAATCGTAGAAATTGACGGTAATTTCGAATTTAAAGATACTGAAGGAAATTTTGAGCGTGATATACCGAGATGGGCAGCCGTTCCGAGAGCCGGAAGACTTAAACAGGCTTATGAGCAGTTAGATAGATTAGATAAGATAAGAGAATATAATTATAATGAACTGATAAAGCCTAAAATTGAGGAGCTTAAAGGCACGGAAAATTTAATCATATCAAGCGGGACGGCTTACGGATACGTAAAAGAAGTTCTTGAGGAATTAGGACTTGATATTGACCTTTTAAAAATAGATATGCCGTATCCATTGCCGGTAGATAAACTTAAAGATCTTGTTAAAAAGTATAATAAAGTACTTGTTGTAGAAGAGACTTATCCAGTAATAGAAGAAGAGATAAGAAGTGAAAACGTTTACGGCAGAATGAGTGGGCATATGCATCAAATTGATGAAATGAATAAAGAAAGAGTACTTGAAGCATTGACCAAAATAGGGTTTTATAATGGTGAAAATATCTATAAACCTGTATTTACTCCTGAGAATCCTAAAACAAGAAAACCGAATCTTTGTCCCGGATGTCCTCACAGGGATGTATATTTTGCAATCAAAAAAGTTTTCAGACCGAAAAAATCCATTTATCCTTCAGATATAGGGTGTTATACGCTCGGAATAAATCTTGATGCTATCGATACGGTTTTATGTATGGGAGGAAGCGTATCAATGGCTCACGGATTTGCAATAGCGGATAAAAATAAAACCGTAATCGCAACTATCGGGGACTCTACGTTTTTCCATTCAGGTACGGCACCTCTGATTAACGCCGTATATCAAAAGGCCAAATTCATACTCGTAATACTTGATAACTCGACTACGGCAATGACGGGACGCCAAACTACGCCTGAGAGGGCTACAAGCGGAGAAGTTGATATTAAAAAAGTAGCCGAAGGGTGCGGGGCTGAGGTAATGGAATACTTTTACAAGCCTGATATTAACGAAACGATCAATTTCTTTAAAGAAGTTAAAAAAAGATTCGATGAAACTGACAGACCTCTTGTGGTTGTAAGCAGACAGTACTGCGTACTTGATAAAGAAAGGGCTACACAGTTTCTTCCTGGAATTTTCGCTACCGTTGATGAAGAAAAATGTGTTGCCTGTGACGTATGTACGACTCAATACGTATGTCCTCCTATGGCATATAATGAAAGAGGTAAAATTGAAATCGATCCGCTTCTTTGTATCGGGTGCGGTGTATGTATAAGCGGTATATGCCCGACAGACGCATTCATTCCAAGGGAAAAGTAATAAGAAGAAGGTTGAAGGATGAGGAATATAATATCAATTAAGCAATGTAAGGAGAAGATAATATGAAATATCAGATAGTGGTTGCAGGATTCGGAGGACAGGGAGTTGTCTTTTTGGTTAAGGTATTAAGTATATGTGCTGGTAAAAAAGGATATAAATTTTTAGGAACAGAAAACCACGGAATGAGTCAAAGAGGAGGAAGTGTAAGCTCGCATATCAAAATAGGGGATTTTTACAATCCTTTAATAGACCTTGCCCAGGCTGATCTGCTTATAGGGCTTGACAAGGATGAAGCAATACTTAATCTTCCGTATCTTAAAAGAGGCGGGAACGTAGTAGTAAATGCCGATGAGTTTCCTGAAATTGACGCAAACGTATTTGCGGTTGATGCGAATAAATTAGCGGAAGAGGGTGTTTTTGACGCTAAGGGGCTTAATGTATTTATGCTTGGGCTTACTCTTGCGAGGGTAAAAGATTTTCCTTTCAGTGTGGATGAGGTGAAAGAGGCAATTGAGGAAATAAATCCGAAATTCGCACCTCAAAACTTTGATATTTTAGAAAAAGCTATTGAATATGGAAAAAATTAAAACCTTTTTCGCTGAAGGAAGGGATTTTTCAAAAAATATAGGAATTGAGCTTTTGGAAGTTCATTATGGATTCGCAAAAGCCAAGCTGAAAATAAAGGAATTTCATCTGAATCAGGCAGGTGTTGCTCATGGCGGGGCAATATTCACCTTGGCAGATTTTGCTTTTGCAGTTGCGAGTAATTCATTTGGGAAAGTCTCACTTGCGATAAACACTTCAATATCTTTTATTCATGCCGGAAGAGAGGGTGATGAGCTTATTGCGGAGGCTAAACTTGTGGATGAAAGCAACAGACTCGGGACGTATGAGGTGATTATTACAAACGGTGAAAAGAAAATAGCTTTCTTTACAGGTACGGTATATAAAACAAAAAGAGATGTTTTAGAAGAGATATAGTTGCGGTTAAAAAATTAAATTGGGCAAAAAGGAGTGCAAATGATATGGAATAAAATAGAAAGTGCAAAAAGAGAAGACATAGAAAAAGTACAGCTTAAAAGATTGAAAGAAGTGGTAACGAGAGTATATGCTCTGAGTCCCTTTTACAAGCAGAAATTTGATGAACTTGGTATTACACCGGATGATATCAAATCTCTTGAAGACATTCAAAAACTTCCGTTTACTAAAAAACAGGATTTAAGGGATAATTATCCTTTCGGACTGTTTACCGTTCCAATGAGCGAAGTTGTAAGAATTCACAGCTCTTCCGGGACAACGGGGAAACCTACTGTTGTAGGATATACCGAGCATGATATGGAAGTATGGGATGAAGTTATGATGAGATGTCTTTCTATGGGAGATGTAAATTCAAAAGACGTGTGTCATAATGCATATGGATACGGGTTGTTTACAGGAGGACTCGGCTTTCATGAAGCTGCTCAAAAAATAGGCGCGGCGATTGTTCCTGCAAGCGGAGGATTTACCGATAGACAGCTTATGTTAATGCGTGATTTTGGAGCCACTGTGCTTTTCGCAACACCTTCATTTGCACTGCACCTGGCGGAAAAAGCAAGAGCTGCGGGGCCGGATTTCAGAAAGGACTATAAACTTAGATGCGGATTTTTCGGAGCCGAGCCTACAAGTGAAGGATTAAGAAAAGAAGTGGCTGAAGCATGGGATATTGATTATTACGAAGTTTACGGGCTAAGTGAAATAATCGGTCCGGGAGTCAGCTGCAGCTGTAACAAAGGAAGGGGACTCCATATCCAGGAAGATCACTTTTATCCTGAAATAATCGATCCTAAAACCGGAGAAGTGCTTCCTGACGGGGAAGAAGGTGAGCTTGTAATCACAACCCTCACAAAACAGGCGCTTCCTATCATCAGATACAGAACGGGAGATATTACAAGATTGTATAAAGAACCGTGCGCGTGCGGAAGAACGTTTGTAAGAATGGAAAGCGTACTTGGACGTGCTGATGATATGCTGATTATCAATGGTGTAAACGTATATCCTTCTCAGGTTGAGCATGTGATTGCCAACACGGAAGGCGTGACTCTTAATTATCAAATAGTTGCGGATAAAAAAGGACATCTTGACAAGCTTGAAATATTAGTGGAAGTCAGTGATGATATTATGATGGATAATATCGCAGCACTTGAGAAAATTAAAAAAGATTTGCAGCAAGCGCTTCTAAACAATCTGTATATTAATGCGAATATTATTTTGGTTGAGCCTAAAACAATTGAGAGAAGTATGGGTAAAGCGGTCAGAATCGTAGATAAAAGGAAATAAAATGAAACAAATATCAATATTTTTGGAAAAAAAACCTGGAAAGCTTAAAGAAATAACATCAGTGCTCGCCGATGCGAACGTTTCAATCAAAGCAGTAGATTTGGTGGAATCAAGTGATTTCGGGCTTTTAAGAGTTATTACCGATGATATCGTCAGTGCTTGTGAAGCAATTGAAAAAAACGGGTTTTCACTGACTCTTACTGATGTGTTAAAAGTCGAAATTGATGATGAAATAGGAGCATTAAGCAGGGTAGTGAGTCTTTTTAGCGACAACGGAATAGATATAGAATATTGCTATACCCTAAATAGTGAAATGAAAGGGAGTTTTATTTTCAAAATAAATACCGCTCTTTTGAATAAAGCAAAAAAACTACTTGAAGAAAATTCAATCTCTTTTGAGTAGTTTTCTTATTTCTTCAAATTTCTCATTTATCTCTTTTTTCTTTGCTTTTATTTCAAAATTTCCCGCAGGTTTAATATAAAATTTATAAACAGTAGGCGGTTTGGGTTTTGGTGAATATTTGTAATTCGTAACTACTTTTTTCGGATTTATATCTTTACACATTCCGGCATTGTGCATTGTTTTTATTATGGAAAAAATCAGGTTTTTATTATAGTACAGTTCCTGTTTAACAGCTTGATGGGATACGTTTATGAATAAAATTTCACCTTTTAACTGATAGGATGTAATATATTTGTTGTATTTTGGGGGGAGTAATGATATAATTTTTTTTAAACAACGCTGTTGATCAAGTTTATCCGAATAAGGACTTAATATATGGTTAATTATATGTTTCGCTTTTTTCATATTGTTATTATAACGTTTTTTCTTATCGGATGCGGATATAAAGCTGATCCGGTGTGGCCGGGAAAAGAACAAAATAAAGAAGTTAATCAGAGTGATTTAAAAATAATAGAAATAAATTCTACACTGAATATAAAATAGGAGTCATATGAAATTCGATGCAATAATAATAGGTAGCGGAATAGCCGGTATATGGTGTGCCAAATTTTTAAATGACAATGGATATAAAACGCTAATAATTACTAAAAATCAGGTTTGGGATGCCAACAGTTTCTATGCTCAGGGCGGTGTTACAATGGCTCTTGACGAAGCAGACGTTCCTGTACACATTGAAGATACGTTAAAAGCGGGTGTTTTTCATAATAAAAAAGAAATGGTGGAAATTTTAAGTAAACTTTCTTTAAAACTTAAAGAAGAAATAATGAATTACGGTTTCAAATTCGATCCAGAGATCACCAAAGAAGCCGCTCACAGTGTCAGTAGGGTTTATCATGCCGGAGGTGACGCTACCGGGAGGGAACTTCATAAATTTTTATTAAAAAAAGACAGAAGTTATTTACTTGATGAAACGATTGTATTTGACGTACTTTTAAAAAATAATACCGCATACGGTGTTTCTGTATTTAGAAAAAATGAAAAATTCAACATTTATGCTGATCACGTAATATTGGCAAGTGGGGGAATAGGTGCACTTTATAAATTCGATACGAATGCAAGAACGATATCAGGTGATATTCAGGGTATTGCGATTGAAAAAGGTATAAAAGTAAGAGATATGGAGATGACGCAGTTTCATCCGACTGTATTTATTGAAATGAAAACATCTCAAAAAATGCTTCTTACAGAAGCGCTAAGAGGAGAAGGCGCTCACATAGTTGATGAAAACGGTGAAAGGTTTGTATTCGAATATGATGAAAGAGGAGAGCTTGCAGGACGTGATATTGTAAGCCGAGCAATATTTAAACATCAGCAAAAAGGACATAAAGTATTTTTGGATGTAAGTATGTTTGATGAAGAGTTTTTTAAAAACAGGTTTCCGACAATTTACAATAAACTTAGAGACTATGATATAAACGTTCCATATGAAAAAATCCCAATTTCACCTGCATTTCATTACTTTATGGGTGGTATAGCAGTCGATTGCAATTCAAAAGTCGATAATTTTAAAAATTTATATGCCGTGGGTGAAGTAGCAAATACAGGAGTGCATGGAGCGAACAGACTTGCGAGTAATTCTTTGCTTGAATGTTTTGTGTTTGCAAGAAAAGCCGCAGAAAATATTATAAAAGAGAAATTTAAAACAAAACATATCGAATTTGATATAAATAATGAGGAATTGTTTAAAGAAAAAGATAAATATTATAAGAATCTTTTAAGGGAGCAAATGTGGAAAAATGTTGGTATAATACGAAAAGAAAGTGGCTTACAAGAGGCACTTGAGTTTATTGAAAACACTATTCCAAAACTTGGTAGACTCGCTAAACTTAGATTTTTAACAGCACGTGAAATAGTAAAAGCGGCACTAAATAGAAAAATGTCACTTGGTGCACATTATAGAAAGGATGAACATGCATGAAACATTAATTCATGATTTTACACATACTTGGGTTGGGTATTTAGTATTATTGGTATTTGTTGTAGGTTATTATTTTATTGCGACTGAGGAGAAGTTTGAAATAAACAAAGCCAAGCCGGCGCTGTTTATCGGTACTTTTTCTTTTATGCTTATCGGTATTTATTTTGCGGTAAACGGGCTTGATCCTACGCCTCTGCATCATGAAATGCAAAAGCTTATTTTGGAAATTGCCGAAATATTCTTTTTCTTATTTGTGGCAATGACATATATTGAGAGTTTGATAGAAAGAGGTGTTTTTGATGCTCTAAAATACAGACTGATCTCAAGAGGATACAGTTATAAAAAACTTTTCTGGATTACTGGTACATTGGCATTCTGGATTTCTCCAGTGGCTGACAACTTAACTACAGCTCTTATATTATCAACTGTTTTATACACAATTGATAAGCACAATACGAATTTCTTAGTTCCGGGAGCTATTAATATAGTTGTAGCGGCTAATGCCGGGGGTGCTTGGTCACCGTTCGGGGATATTACGACACTTATGGCTTGGACGGCCGGTAAGGGTGAATTTGTTGATTTCTTGGCACTGTTTCCGGCATCAATTATAGGGTGGTTATTAACTGCATGGCTGCTTAGTCTTTTTGTTCCAAAAGGCGAACCGCATTTTGATGCTCTTACAACGCCAAAAACCGAAATAAAAACCGGTGGTATGACAATTGTATACTTAGGTATATTAACTATTACAATAGCGGTATTCGGACATATTTTCTTACATTTCCCAGCAATGTGGGGTATGATGTTTGGTTTGGCTATTTTACAGCTTTATACGTTTTATCATAAAAGAAAACATAAAGAACATATCAATATTTTCGTCAATATGGCAAAAGTAGAAAATGATACATTGCTTTTCTTCTTTGGTATTCTTTCAGCCGTAGGAGCGCTTTATTTCCTTGGATGGTTGATGTATGTTACGAAACTTTATGAAATAATAGGGCCTACATATGGAAATATCGGTGTAGGGTTTATCAGTGCGATTGTAGATAACGTGCCTGTAATGGCTGCGATTCTAAAAGCCAATCCTCCTATGGGAGCTGATGAATGGATGCTTGTAACGCTTACAGCTGGTATCGGTGGTAGTATGATTAGTTTCGGTAGTGCCGCAGGTGTTGGTGTTATGGGTAGAATGAGAGGTGTTTATACATTCGGAAGCCATATGAAATATGCATGGACTGTTGTACTTGGATACTTTCTAAGTATTGCAATCTGGTATGTACAATTCGAACTTTTAGGGATTTATTAATCCCTTTTTTTGTTTATTATTTGATTTTGAGAAATTAAATAATAAGCAAAAATTTAAAGGAGTAAAATGCAAGTTGAAATACTAATACTTGATTTTGGTAGTCAATATACACAATTGATAGCAAGAAGACTAAGAGAAGAGGGTATATACAGTGAAATAGTACCTTACTTTGACGGTCTAAAAGCTGCAAAAGAAAAAAAACCTAAAGGTATTATTTTCAGTGGAGGACCTGCGAGTGTTTATGAAAAAGACGCATACAGAGTTGATAAAGAAATATATGAATTAGGGCTTCCTATCCTTGGTATATGTTACGGAATGCAGTTAATTACTGTTGACTTCGGAGGAGAAGTTGTAAGGGCTGACCATCATGAATACGGGAAAGCCGAGCTTTTTATTGATGAACCGCATAAACTGTTTGATGATGTAAGTAATCCTACAATCGTTTGGATGAGTCACGGTGACAGAGTTGAGAAATTGGCTCCCGGATTTAAAAGAATTGCTCATACTTCAAACGCACCTTATGCTGCAATCGTAAATGAAGAAAAAGAGATTTACGCAATTCAGTTCCATCCTGAAGTTACTCACAGCGTTGAAGGTCAGAAAATTTTAAGAAACTTCGCAAGAAACGTATGTGGTGTAACAAGCAAATGGGATATGGCGCACTTCGCAAAAGAACAGATTAAAAAAATCAGAGAACAAGTTGGTGACAATAAAGTAATATGTGCATTAAGCGGAGGAGTTGACAGCTCTGTTACAGCAGCGCTTTTACATGAAGCTATAGGTGATAAACTTGTACCTATTTTTGTGGATACCGGACTTCTTAGAAAAAATGAAAGAGAGCAGGTGGAGCATGCATTTAAAAACGTACTTCACGTACCTTTAATTACAGTTGATGCAAGAGAAAAATTCTTAAGTAAACTAAAAGGCGTTGTGGATCCTGAAGAGAAAAGAAAAATTATCGGGCATACGTTTATCGAAGTGTTTGACGAAGAAGCAAAAAAACACAAAGACGCTAAATTCTTGGCACAGGGAACACTGTATCCTGACGTAATTGAAAGCGTAAGCGTAAAAGGCCCTTCTAAAACAATTAAATCGCATCATAATGTTGGCGGACTTCCTGATTGGATGCAGTTCGAACTTATTGAACCTTTAAGAGAACTTTTCAAAGATGAAGTTAGAAAACTTGGAATCGAACTTGGTCTTCCAAGTGAGCTTGTATACAGACATCCGTTCCCTGGACCTGGACTTGCTATTAGAATTATGGGTGAGGTTAATGAAGAAGATCTAAACATATTAAGAGAAGCCGACGCTATTTTAATTCAGGAACTAAAAGCATGGGGACTATACAATGATGTATGGCAGGCTTTTGCGGTACTTCTTAACGTAAGAAGTGTTGGTGTTATGGGTGATAACAGAACATATGACAATACCGTAGCAATCAGATGCGTAAGCTCGACAGACGGTATGACGGCGACATTCAGTCATTTGCCTCATGAGTTTCTTGAGAGGGTAAGCACAAGAATTATCAACGAAGTTGACGGAATCAACAGAGTTGTTTATGATATTTCAAGTAAACCGCCTGCAACAATCGAGTGGGAATAATTTAAGTGAAAAGTTAAAAGTGAAAAGTGAATTACCTATATATCTTTTAACTGATCAGAAAATTGACGGAGTTGAGAATTACCCGGTAATCAAAATTAATTTTCTTTCTCCCTCTTTCTCTTTTGAAAATATCGACTATCTTATTTTTACTTCAAAAAACGGCGTACGGGCTGTTAACAATCTTACAGACGAATGGAAAAACTATCCTTCATTAGCTATAGGTAAAGCAACTGCAAACGAAATAGAAAAATTAGGTGGCAAGGTTGAATATATTGCGAAGTCAGCTTACGGAGATGAATTTGCAAAAGAGATTAATCAAATATATAAAAACAAAACTTTTCTTTTTTTCAGAGCCAAAAAATTAGTATCAAAAATTCAAAAAGAATTTATAAACAACACTTTAAAAGAAGTAATTATTTATGAAACGGTCTGTAATACGCCTGATGAACAGTTTAAAAAGCCATCGATAGTTATTTTTACTTCTCCTTCTACAGTTAAATGTTTTTCAAAAATACTAACTTTTGAAAACATAGTGACCATAGCTATCGGTAATAAAACTAAAAAAGAGCTTTCTAAATTTACTACAGAAATATTTATGCCTACTACACCTTCAATTAATGAATGTATTAAACTTGCAAAATCCCTAAAAATACGCTAAAATTAAATTAATAAAAGTTGATTGAAAACTACAAAACTTCTTGATTTTACTCAAAAAATCTGATAAAATTCCGCTCAACCTGGGAGGTGTCGCTACCCGCACATTTTGGGGCCCTACAACCAATTTTATAGAGGAGACGGTAGGGCCGGGGTGTGTGGCGGCTTATGCTGCCCCTAAACCGGTCCTCCTATCCTCAATCTGTGACTTGGCGGAGCCCAAAGTCACTGCGTGAACGCCCTCCCGGGTCTTATTTATTATTTACACTTTATCACTACCTCAATATATGCTATAATAAAAGAAAATGATTGAGGTTTTTAATGGTAAAATTTAAAAATAGTATAGTATTCAAAGTTTTAATAATAATTATAATTCTTCAAAGTATAATATGGATATGGATAGCGACTTCTATTAAAAATCACCAGGCTGAAATTTTAAAAACACTCAATTCCCAGCAGAAACAATTTGTTGTTAATTTTATTGAAGAACAAAAAGAAAAAACTAAAGAAAAAACTCTTTGTAACCTTAAAAAAATAATCAACTTTTCAAAAACCACTTTTAGTTATTCATTGTTTAATTACCAAGAAGAAGCGGCAAAAAAAATACTTGATGATGTTTTATTGGAAGATGACGTAATAAAAGGTGTGGTTATATATGATACTGTTGCCAAATCAGTTTTTCTTTCAGCATATAAAGACCATGGTAAAAAAATATTTTCTTCAAAAGATTTACCGGAGCAATTTAAAAAATTTAAATATATAAAAAAAGAGCTTATTTACAATAACGAACCTATCGGTTACGTTAAAGTGTATTATGATTTGACACCTGTTCTTCAACATTTAAACGAAATGGAACAAAACGAATTAAAACTTGTAAATATTAAATTCAATCAAATATATAACGCTACATTACAAAAAGAGAAAATGCTGTTTTTATATTTTGTAATTGCCGCACTGTTTACAATAGTAATTTTAATTTTTATATTAAATGAATTCATAAACAAACCGCTTAAAGAAATAAGAAAAGGTTTAGAAAGATTTTTCAATTTCTTAGCAAATCCGAAATTAAAAATTCAACCTATTAGAATAAACACAAAAGATGAGTTTGGAGAGATAGCGAACTTTACAAATAAAGGTATTGCAGTTAGTTCTAAATTACATAGAGAGCTTTCTGAGCTTATGAATGTAATAGATAAGTACGTAATTATCAGCGAGTTCAATGAAAAAGGTGAAATAATTGATGTTACAAAAGCTTTTTGCGAGACTTGCGGATATTCAAAAAACGAAATTCTTAATAAAAAATTGGATATATTTAAAAATATAAAATTAGACGAAATAATTAAAAACGTTAACAAAAACGGTATATGGAACGGTGAAGTTAAGTGTGTTTCAAAAGACGGAAAAGATTATTGGCTTTATTCGCACATGACTAAAAAATGTATGTTTGATGATGAGTGTAAATATATAATGATTTCATACAATATTACAGATAAAAAAGAATTAGAAAAATTAAAAAATCATTTGGAAGATTTAGTAGAACAAAAAACAAGTAAAATAAAAGCTCTTCTAAATATGACGGAAGAAAGTATCAGATATGCTTCATTAATACAAAAATCAATACTTCCGTCTGAAAAGGTGTTTGCAAAATGTTTTAAAGATTATTTCGTAATCTGGGAGCCTAAAGACGTACTCGGCGGTGATATATATTTTCTTGACGAAGTGAGAAAAAATGAATTTTTATTAATGTTAATCGATTGTACGGGACACGGTGTTCATGGCGCGTTAATGACAATGCTCGTAAAAGCTGTGCAAATGCATATTATAAACGAATTAAGTCTTTCTGAAAAAGAAATTTCTCCTGCTGAAATATTGGAAAAATTTAATGTTTCCATTAAATCAATATTGAAACAATACAATAAAGACTCAACTTCAAATGCAGGATTTGACGGAGCTATTATATATTACAACAAAGAAAAAAATATATTTAAATTTTCAAGCGCAAATGTACCGATATTTTATTTAGATGAAAATGAAGAGGTCAAAACTATAAGAGGAAATAAACGCTCAGTTGGAGATGTGTTTACAGATATTAATTATAAGTACACCGAATACGATATTAATATAAAAGAAGATATGAAATTTTATGTCACGACTGACGGATTTTTAGATCAGTTGGGAGGGGAAAGCGGATTCCCGTTTGGTAAAAAAAGATTTATGATGTTAATACAAAAATATCATAACAGCAGTTTTAGTTTACAAAAAGAACTTTTCTTGGAAGAATTGAGAAAATGGCAAAAGGATGAAATGAGAAACGATGATATTGCAGTAATCGGATTTAAAATATAAGGGGGTGTGAATGAAAATATTATTGGCAATAATTCTTGGGTTTAGTTTATATGCTAAAGATATATTGTACATATGTGATGACGGAGCTGAATGGCCGCCTTTTGTATTTTATAAAAGAGTTAATGGTAAAGTTGATAAAAGTAAGGTTGTAGGTGCTTTGGTTGATATGTATAATGTGATGTTTAAAGATCTTAACATTACATATAAACTTGATCTTCTTCCATGGAAAAGGTGTACTTATTTAGTATCAGTATATGACAGAGCAAAAAAATATGCTATTTTCCCAGGTCTTTATTCCAAAGAAAGGGCAAAAATATTATATATTACAAAACCAATATATACAACTCACCAAGTAATATGGTTTTCGAAAAAAAGATTTACCAAAGATGAAATACTTAATAAAGTTAAAAATGATATTAATTCTTTAAGAATATGTGACGTAAACGGTTATAACACTTCATTTTATTATACAGTGTTTAATTTGGATAAAAATAAAACAATTAATCAAGAAGCAACAAGTCAATGTGCTGTTTTGAAAAAAATATCCGCAAATAGGTGTGATATTATGGTTGCTTCTAAAGAGGCAATTTTAGGATATCAGATGATTGGTAAATGTAAGATTCCGGAAGATATCTCATATGTTCCTTATGATAAGTTAAAAACTTCCAAATTCAGACTTTTTATCTCGAAAAAATATCCTAAAGCAAAAGAACTGTTGCAAAAAATAAATAAAGAAATTGAAAAAATGGATAAAAGCGGAATTAGAGAAAAAATTTTAAAAAAATGGATAAAAGAGTAAATTTAATAGCTAAACTCTTTATCTATAGCTTCATCTAATTCTTTTTGTGCTTTTTCTGCTTGAAATTTTTGCCATAACGCTTCTTCATTTTTCAAAGAAGATTTAATCACTTCTTTTGCTTTTTGGGCATTTAACGGAACTCCGACTAATACGTACAGTGTTTTATCAGGTGCAATCCACATATTAAGCTGTTTTGAGCCTATCAAAGTCTGTTTTGTTAACTGTTTGGATACATATTCAGTAGCTTTTTCAACTGAATCGGTATTTGCACCTGTTGTAGCCATGTAATTTTTAAACATGTTTTTTACTTTTATTTGTAATTGTTTTGCTATTTCATCTCTTGCTATTGCAATTGCTTCACTTCTTTGAAAGCTAAATCCTAAAGGAGTTGGTTTTGCACTTCCTACGGCTGTTATATAATCTTTAATATCACCTCCGGTACATACCCATTTTGGAGCCTCGGTATTTTGTATAATACATTCTCCACTAACTTGAGGAGCAGATTGGGGTTTTGGAGCTTCTTTTGATGAACAACCAATAAATAACATACCTGCACTTACTATTAAAGCAATTTTTAGTTTCATTGTAAGCCTTTTTTAATAATTATAGCATATGTAAGATTATAATAAGAGGGATTAAGAATATGTGGCGTCCCCGGCGCGATTCGAACGCACGACCCCCACCTCCGCAGGGTGGTGCTCTATCCAGCTGAGCTACGGGGACTCGGAATGAAATTATACAAAGAAAAAACAAAAATGTAAATTATTTTAACAGTATAACTGCGGCAATTGCAAAGCCTCCGTCGTGAGAGATTGATAAATCGGCTTGTTTGATGTTGAATTTATTAAGTGTTTTTGTAGTAAAAAAAGGTTTTCCTTTTTGATCTTTTGATATTTCTATATCTAAAAAAGAGCATTCACTACCTATCCCCGTACCTAACGCTTTTGAAAAAGCTTCTTTTGCAGCCCAAAAACCGGCTGCATTTTGAGAAGATTTAGTTAATAAGATTTCTGATTCGTTTAAAAATCTTTTTAAGGCTTTTTCACCGAATTTATTGATCATTTCGTCTATTCTCGAAATTGAAACAATATCAATGCCTATCATTATTGTATTACAAACTCCGTGAAATAAACATGTCTTATTTCTCCGGTTGTAAGCAATTCATTTATTTTTCTTTTTATTTCTTCTTTTAGTTTTTCTTTACCTTTTGCAGTTTGAATTTCTTCAACTGTTTTACTTGAAAGAATTCTAATGATTAAATCCCTAATAGCCGGAAGTTTTTTATCAACTTCTTGTTGTAATTCAGGCGAATCAAGCTCAAGGTCAATTTTACATTTTAAATATCTGCTTGAATTATTTGAAACAAGATTTACAATAAATTGGTCTAACGGATAAATAGGACCTATCTCAGTCATG
Source organism: Nautilia profundicola AmH (assembly GCF_000021725.1). Classification (GTDB taxonomy): domain Bacteria; phylum Campylobacterota; class Campylobacteria; order Campylobacterales; family Nautiliaceae; genus Nautilia; species Nautilia profundicola. Next base: position 895,650 of record NC_012115.1, on the reverse strand, counting down.
TTTTCAACTTTTTTCTTTTTCTCAATTTTTTGAGGTTCTTGAGGCTGATTTGCCTGTTCTTCATCTCCCCCGCTTAATAAAAAGTAAGCAACCAATCCACCTACGATAAGCAAAATAAGTAATAATACGATAATCACAATTAATAAGAGTTTACTGCCGCCTTCTTTTTTCTCTTCTTGAACTTCTTGATTCTCTTTTTCTTCAGCCATTTTCATCCTTTATTTAAGTTTGTTATAATTTTAGCAAAAAAGGTTTGTTTTGATAAGTGACTTCTTTTATATTATCGGTAAAAGTGCAATTGATTTTATAGAGGGTTTGGGTAAATTCACTATATTTCAGTTAAAACTATTACCACTTTTTCTTAAACCTCCATTTAGAATCAGACAGATATTTGAACAGATAAATTTTATGGGATTCGGAAGTTTGGGGGTTATATTTTTAACTTCATTTTTTACAGGTCTTGTAGAAGCTGTACAGTTATATAACGGGTTTCATAAATTTGGGGTAGAAGATTTTATGGGTTATACGATATTTATATCAATATGTAAGGAATTAGGACCTGTTTTTGCGGCTTTGATGGTTGTGAGTAGGGGAATTAGCGCTTATGCAGCCGAACTTGGCAGTATGAGGGTTACAGAGCAGATAGACGCGCTTGATGTTATGGCTGTCGATTCAAAACAGTACTTGATTGTACCAAGAATTATAGGAACTATAATTTCCCTTCCTCTTTTAATACTTTTTTTTGATGCGGTTGCAAATATCGGTGCATATTTGATTTCTGTTTATACATTGGACGTAAACGGATATACTTATATCGAAAACATAAAACAGTTTGGCGAGTTGGGTGATTTTACTGAAGGTATTGTTAAAGGTATAGTATTCGGCTATTTAATAAGTGCGGTTGGTACATATATTGGATATAACACAAGGGGAGGTGCTAAAGGTGTAGGTGTTAGCACAACGAAAGCAGTTGTGATTTCTTCTATTTTAATCTTTGTAGCAGATTATATTGTATCTGCGTTTTATTTAATCTTTTAGAAGGAATTAATCCTTCATTCTTCTTAAATATGCCGGAATATCAAGAGCGTCACTGTCAAGTTCAATTCCGCCTACAACTTTTTTAGTAAATGATTGCATAATTTCTTCTTTTATATCATTAACCGGTTTTTTTTCGGTTTTACCTTTTTCAAAACCTGTAGCGACAATAGTTACTTTAATTTCATCAGGTGCTAAGCTGTTGTCTGTAGTTGTACCGAATATAATATCAGCGTCTTCATCAGCTTTTTCATATACGATATTCATACCTTCATCAATTTCCGCAAGAGGATAATCGTCATGTAATGTAAAGTGAACAAGTACACCCATAGCACCGTCGATTGAAAGATTATCAAGCAATGGTGATTCGATTGCTTTTTTAATGGCGTTAAATGCGGCGTTTTCACCTTGATCTTGTCCCATACCCATAAGAGCAAGCCCTTGATGAGACATAACAGTTCTAAGGTCGTTAAAGTCAACGTTGATATCGTTTTCACCGTAGCTGATAACCATGTTTGAAATACCGCCTACAGCTTGGTATAAAACATCATCAACAAGTGCAAACGCTTCTCTTCTTCCGACTTTTCTGTCAATAATTGTAAGAAGTTTTTCATTTGGAATTACTACGATTGAGTTTGCTTCTTGTTTAAGTTCCGTTGTACCTGCTTCTGCAAGTTTTTTTCTTTTAGGTCCCTCAAAAGGAAAAGGTTTAGTAACAACTCCGATTGTAAGAGCACCTACTTCTTTAGCAGCTCTTGCAATTACAGGTGCTGCACCAGTTCCGGTTCCACCGCCCATACCTGCAGAAATAAATACAAGGTCTGCTCCTTGAAGCGCTTCTTTTAGCTCTTCATATGTTTCTTCTGCAGCTTTCATACCGATTTCCGGTTTCATTCCCGCACCAAGTCCGTTTGTAAGACGTGAACCGAGTTGTATTTTTTTATGAGCTTTACTTGTTTTAAGCGCTTGTATGTCAGTGTTTGCGGCTATTAACTCAACTCCTTTAATTCCTTGAGTTGCGATATAGTTTATCATATTATTACCGCCGCCTCCGACACCGATTACTTTTATTACCGGTCCGTCTATTGATTCGTTTATTTTGAATAATTCGTTCATGTTCTCCCCTTAAAATAGATTATTTAACCAAGTGATGAATTTTTTGAATGGATTAACACCCTGAGGTTTTTGTGATGCGATATTTGCAAGTTCCTCCTTTTCATCTATTTGTTTAGATTCGTTTTGAGATTCTTCTTCAAAATGAATATCAAATACATGTTCAGATTTGAACTGTTGATTAGAGTCTTTTTCATATTTGTTGTTTTCGCCGTTACCGTATAAAAGTAAGCCTATTACTGTCGCATATTCAGGTGCCTGTAAATTTTCAACAAGCCCGTTGATTACTTTAGGTCTTCCGACTCTAACAGGATGTCCGTCAAAAAATTGAGATGCGATTTCTTTTACGTTATAGAAGTTCGTGAATCCTCCTGTTAAAACAATTCCGGCTCCAAGTTTCGGTTTTAAACCGCTTCTTTCGATTTCTTTGTTCAGAAGTAAAAACGTCTCTTCAACCCTTGCACTTATAACTTGTGTAATTGTTGTTAAAGACGCTTTTTGTTTTTCGTTTTCATTTCCGATAACTGAAATTTCAATTAAATCCTCATCTGTTTTAATTAGCTCTTCAAAATGTGTTTTAATATATTCTGCTTCACTCGGAGTAGTGTGCAGTGCCATTGAGAGGTCACTTGTTATATGATGGCTTCCGACAGCTAAAAAGTCGGTATATCTAAGTGCTTTATTTAAATATATCGCAAGATCGGAAGTAGTCGCACCTATGTCTATAACTGCTACTCCCAAATCTTTTTCATCTTCGTTTAGAACTGCAAGAGCACTTGCATATCCGGCATTTACAATATTTACTATTTCAATTCCAGCTTGTTTGAATGTTTTTTTAAGGTTTTCCATGCCGGCTTTTTGAGCGATTATAATATGTAAAGAAACTTCAAGTCTACTTCCGCTCATTCCCTGAGGGTCTTCGATTTCACTCAGTTCATCTACTTTAAAGTCATAAGGAATAGCTTGAAGGACAACATAATCGTTTGGAATTGTAGCATTATAAAGAGCGGTTTGGATGGCTCTGTTGATTTCTTTTAGAGTTACTTCATTACCCGGAATGTTAACAATTCCATTGCTTTTAATGCTTTGTGTATAAGTTGAAGAGATAGAAACAATCGCCTTATTGATATCAATTCCTGCTATTCTTTTAGCATCACTTACCGCATGCTTAATTGATTTGGCTGCTTCGTCTATATTCGTTATAGCACCTTTTTTAATACCTTTACTTTTTGCTATTCCCACCCCGCTGATAGATAGTTCTTCATCCGCATTAGCAATTATTGCGATTGTTTTGTAACTACCTACATCAATAGCTAAGATTGACTTCAATTTTCTTCCTTTATTTTACATAACTTACAATGTTGTATTTTGCCATTAAATCTTTAATTAAATCGTCAAGAAGCGCTGCATTTAAAGTAGCGTCGGCCATTGCAGCAACTTGCTCTTTGTTTTTTTCATATTTAGCTTTATCCAGCAACTTCTGTTCCAAAACTTTGTAAACAACGGCTTTTTGAGGATTTAATGCAGGAATAAGTAAATAATTTTTATTTAATTCCAAACTGAATTCAGTAAATAGAAACTCAGTTGCTTCTTGGGGACTCAAACCTTTAATTTTGTTAGCGTCGTATTTTGTAACGAATCCCGTTTTAGTTCCGTTGAATCCTTTTAATGCTTCTTTCGCTTTGTTTTCAAGAGCTTGTAATGTTTTTATGTTTAAAAGATCTTTTGTTACCTGTGCTTTTGCTTCTTCATATGGTAAAGGTTTCGGTTTGATTTCTTCTACAAGTTTTGCACTGATGTATTCGTTGTTATCCACAAATGGTTTTAAATATCCAGTTTGAATCAGTTTTTGCATTTTTTCGGCCGGTATTATTTTATTGTTAATAGTAAGTGTTAACAGTTCATAATTCTCAGCACCTTCTTTGAGTTTTTTATAAGCAATAATTGCGTCTTTTTTAGATATTTTTGCAAGATAATCTTTTTTTACCTGATTTTTTGCTTCTTCGTAAGTTAAAATTTCACCTTTATCGTTTCTGTAATTAGTTTTATTTTCATTATAGAATGCTTTTAAATCGTTTTCAGTGGCAACGCCTTTTATTGGAGTTTTTACGATTGCGATTTTATACATTGTAGGTGATTGATATTTTTGTTTGTTTTTTTCCCAGAATGCTTTTATTTCATCTTCGCTAAGATTAACTTTTACTGATGATTTATTAATTATTTTAATTTCTAAATTATCGCTGTTATATAAAGCGCTTGCAAAAGTCAGCTGTAGTGTTTTTGACGGTTTGATGTGCAATGCCGTAAGAAGTTTTTGAATTAAAAGTTGTTTTCTGAGTTTAGCTTCAAAATCTTTAGCTTTTTGTCCTGTTTGTTTTAAATACATTAAATATGTTTTTTTGTCTTTGAAATATTGAAGTACCTGTTTAGCAACTTCTTCGTCTGTTACATACATTCCAAGGTCTTTTGCGTACTGTCTTAAAATACCCTGCTGAATCGCCATATCAAAAGCTTGTTTTTTAAGCCCCATTTTTTCTGCAGTTGCGTCATCTAAAGTCCCGCCTAACTGTTTGTTTTTTTCTTGGAATAGATTATTATAAACTTCCTGTACATCTTGAATGCTAACTTCGGTATCTTTAATTTTTGCAACTGTTGAGCTTTTTCTTCCGAACTGAAACTGACCCCATCCTACAAATCCTGCTCCGATAAATGCTATTGTCGCTATCCATATAGTAATTACCAGCCATTTTCTATGCGTCTGCATCCATTCAATCATTTTTTTCCTTTGGTATAAAATCTTACACGTTTTTTGATATTATAATAAAAAAAAACGTCCTAAAAAAGGGATTTTCGATGAAAAATCAAGAAATTATGCAAAAAGATCTAAAATTTAACTGGCATCCCTGTACTCAAATGAAAGATCATGAGTTTTTACCTATTATTCCTATTAAAAAAGCTAAGGGCGTATGGCTTGAGGATTTTGAAGGAAACAAATATATTGATGCGATAAGCAGCTGGTGGGTAAATAATTTAGGACACTCAAACGAATACATAAATAAAAAAATAAATGAACAGTTAAATACTCTTGAACATGTCATATTTGCAGGGTTTACTCATGAAGGAGCCGTAAGGCTTAGTGAGAGGCTTTGTAATTTAACCGGGTTTGATAAAGTTTTTTATGCCGATAACGGAAGCAGCGCAGTGGAAGTCGCCATTAAAATGGCGTTTCATTACTGGAAAAACAAAGGAGAGGTAAGAGAGCTGTTTTTAAGTCTTAAAAATTCATATCACGGTGAAACAATAGGAGCGTTAAGTGTCGGAGATGTAGGACTTTACAAAGATACCTATAAAGAAATTCTGATTAAAAACATAACTATTCCTATTCCTGCCGATCAAAGCGAAAAAGAAGCCGAAAAAGCTCTAAAAGAAGCCGAAAAAGTTTTCGAAAAACATCATAAAAATATTTCTTCTCTTATAATCGAGCCGCTTGTACAGTGTGCGGGATATATGAAAATGCATTCGCCTTTGTTTGTTAAAGGGCTAAGGGAGCTTTGTAATAAGTACAATATCCTAATGATTGCGGATGAAATTGCCGTGGGATTCGGTAGAACTGGTACAATGTTTGCGTGTGAGCAGGCGGGGATTAAACCTGATTTTATGTGTCTGAGCAAAGGGCTTACCGGAGGTTATCTGCCTCTAAGCGTTGTACTTACTACTGATGAAATATATATGGCTTTTTACTGTGATTATGAAGAACTAAAAGCCTTTTTGCATTCACATTCATATACGGCAAACCCACTCGGAATTGCTGCTGCGAATGCAGTATTAGACCTATTTGAAAGAGACAATATTCTTGAAAATAACAGACAAAAATCAAAATATATCTGGGATAAAATACAAAAATTCAACGATTTACCGAATGTAAAAGAGATACGCCAGACCGGTATGATTACGGCTATTGAAATGATTGATTATCCGTGGCAGGAGAGAAAAGGACTTAAAGTTTACGAATACGGTCTGAAAAACGGTGTGCTTTTAAGACCTCTTGGGAATGTAATATATTTTATGCCCCCTTTCATTATCAATTATGATGAAATAGATCAAATGATTGATGTTGCGTATGAAGGAATAAAAAAAGTAGGTGAGTAGTTAAGTTGTGAAGTGAATAAAGAAGGATGAGTTCCAGGTTCCAAGTAGAAATGAGAGAATTAAGGATGTAGTGTGTAAGATTTAGATATGTTATTTTCAAAATCTTCAATCCTAAAACCTAAACTAATTTTAAAAATGGAGAATTAAGAATGATAAATGTTAAAGAAGCTATTAAAAATTCACTTTTAAATCCCATCAGGCATTTTAAGCTGCGTTACCTGCCGCTTTTAATGATATATTTTGCATACGGAGCAAGCGGAATTAGTGGAGTTGCCGAAACGTTTTGGGTAAAAGAGGAGCTAAAGCTTTCGGCTACCGCACTTGTGAGCCTTGGTGTGTGGCTGAGTATTCCGTGGACTATTAAGATGGTGTTCGGACAGCTTGTGGACAGTGTACCGATACTCGGGTCTCAAAGAAGGGTATATGTATATATCGGAGCTTCACTTATTGCTCTCGGGACGATTTTACTTATTGGGCTGGCGGGAGATTATCCGTGGGCTAAATTTGCGAGTAAGGAAAATGTGTATATTATTTCCGCACTTCTAAGCGTTATCGGGTTTGTGCTTCAGGATGTTGTGGCGGATACGATGAGTACTGAGGTGGTTGATAGAAACCAGCCCGAAGAGATTGTCCAGGAAGAGCTTGCTTACGTGCAGATTCTTGGGCGTCTTGCTATATCCCTCGCCGGTGTAATGGTTGCAGGGCTCAGCGGATGGCTTGCTCAGATTTATTCGTATGAGACAATTTTTAAAATTTCCCTTATTATTCCGGTTATATCCGTTATCGGTGTGACTATAGTAAAACTCGATGTCGCAAAGCCTTCTCCTATCAATTGTAAGATACTGTGTGGAGGGCTCGCTTTTGCCGTTTTTGTGGTACTAATGGGATACGGGCAGTATCAGCAGTGGCATAACCAAATTCTTGCTTTTATTTTTAAATATTCCCAGGAAATAGTATTTTTGGTAAGTTTCAGTGTTATTGCTTATATGTTGAGCCTTCTTTTAGACGATATTGATCCGAAAACCAAAAGTTTTATTATTAAAACCGCAATTATTATTTTCGTATACCGTGCAATGCCGAGTGTGGGTCCCGGGCTGCAGTGGTGGGAGATAGACATACTTCATTTTGACAAGGCGTTTTTTGGAACGTTATCGCAAATAGGAGCGATTCTTTCAATTCTCGGAATGTGGCTTTTTAGTGATTTTATTGCCAAAAAGCCCGTTCATTATACGCTTATCTGGCTGACTGTGATTACTACAATTCTGTTTTTACCAATAATTGGGCTATATTACAACATTCCTCAGAGTATGGGGATAGATCCTAAAACGGTAGCGGTAATTGATACGGCTCTTGAATCACCGTTTGCACAGCTTAGTATGATACCGCTTCTTACACTTATAGCCATATACGCACCTGAGGGTAAAAGGGCTACATGGTTTGCCCTGATGGCAAGCCTTATGAACCTGGCACTTACCGCAGGAGGACTCTTTACAAAGTATCTCAATGAGATATTTGTAGTCAGCCGTAAGGTTGTTGAGAACGGACATGTTGTAATGCCTCAGGATTATTCAAACCTTGGAATTTTGATGATTATAGTTACGGTACTGAATGTAACGATTCCTATAGTTACTATTTACTATTTGATGGTTGTGAAAAGGGATAAAAAGATGGTAATATAAAAAGGTAATGCTACACTTGCTATACAAATTATGGTAAAACTTTATATAAATTTAATTAATTTATAAAAGGAAATAATATGGGATATGTGTTGTCGAGACAAGAAATTATTGAACTTTTAGCTGAGTTTGTCAGAGGTACTATTACAGAAAAAGATGATAGATATATTATTACAATTACACGCCGAGAAACATCAATTGAACTCAATGCAAAATTTTCAGAAGTTGATAAAATTTCTACAATATTATCAAACTTAGAAATTAGTGATGAAACAGCTTTACATAATGATTTCAACTATGAAATCATAGTGAGAGAAGAATCTTCTATTCCAATACGCAGAATCAGAGATGATGAAATAAAAGTAAATAATGAAGAAAATGGTTTATTATATGAGCTTTCTCCAGCATCCGATGCTTATTTAGTTTGGTTATTAAATGAAATTAAGCAAAATTTATCTTTACGTGACTTTAGGTTTAGTTTTTTCTATAGCCCAAAAATAGAGAAATTTTTAGAAGAGGAAGATGAAGTTAGTCTTATTGAGTTCATTCGATTAACTTCAAGGAGATTTTTAACATTAAAAATTCTTTCTGACAAAAAACAGAGTCCATTCCAGTTTTCAAAATTAGCTTATGCTTTTCTATTTCATATTGGTTATAATTTAGACATTGCATTGGTTCCTCAGCGACTATTAGAAGAAATAACTCGTAGAGGAAGAATAACTCGTATGCGTCGTTCAAGAGTAGATGAAATAGACCCTCCAAGACGAATATATAATGAAAATTTAGTTCAACATTACTTACTCGCGGTATCTACAGATAATCCAGTTATTGAATATCTTTCTTATTATCATATTTTAGAGCATTTTTATGAAGCAGTATTTAATGATGATTTATTAGAAACTATTAAATCTAAAATTACAGATCCAGGATTTTCTTATAAAAGAAAAAAAGATATAGGACAGTTAATAAATACTATAAAACGTTCATTGCAAATTAGAAAAGAAACTATTACTTTTAGTGAAAGCGAAGCATTAAGACTTTGTTTAATTAAATACGTTTCATTATCAGATTTAAAAACAAAATTATCTGAATATGATGAGACTATTTTAGAATATTATAAAACTACAAAAGTAGAATTTTCTAATGGAAATGAAGTTGATTTAGAAAATGATAATGAAGAAAATGTTTTTAAATTATTAACTAAGAGAATTTATTCTACAAGAAATGCTTTAGTCCATAGTAAGGATGGTGATAAAACGAAATATACACCATTTAAAGATGATAGAATTCTTGTAAAAGAAGTACCACTAATGAGATTTATTGCTGAAATGGTAATTCTTAAAGAATCTTCAATTCAATAAATATTTTAAATAATTAAACATATTGACTAAGTTATAACTTTTAGTTATAATACTAAAAAAACTTGAGTAAAGGAGAATAAAGTATGGCAATTGTAATGTTAATACTAATGAACTTAGCCGTAATGGCTTCGATATATCTTACAATATTTTTGATTGAGGCGTTTTTCGGCGTAAGACTTGATCAGGGAACAATTAGCGGTCTTTTGATTTTATCATTTATAGTTGGATTCAGTGGTGCTTTGATATCGCTGTTTATGTCTAAATGGTTGGCAAAAATGAGCGCAGGGGTTAGAGTAATTGAAACTCCGAGCAATGAGGCCGAAGCATGGCTTGTGAACACAGTGGCAAAACTCGCAAAAGAAGCGGGTATCGGAATGCCTGAAGTTGGTGTTTTTGACGGACCTCCTAATGCTTTTGCGACAGGATGGAACAGAAACGATGCACTTGTAGCGGTTTCGACAAGTCTTTTTGATTTAATGGAACTTGATGAAATAGAAGGTGTGCTTGCTCACGAAATAAGCCACATAAAACACGGAGATATGATTACGATGACTCTGCTTCAGGGTGTACTTAATACATTTGTGTTTTTCATCTCACGTCTTATTGCACAGATTATTGCACCGAAAGACGAAGAAGGAAACGTATCTCCTTTTGCATATATGGCGATAAGTTTTGCACTTGAAATGCTTTTAAGTATTTTTGCGACAATGCTTGCAATGTGGTTTAGCAGATATAGGGAATATAAAGCGGATGCCGGTGCCGTAAGACTTGACGGACCACAGGGAATTTATTATGCACTTGCAAAACTCGGGCAGATTCCGAAAGACCAGGTTGCATTACCGAGTGATATGAAAGCCTTTGGTATTGTAGGGTTTTTAGATCTATTCAGTTCACATCCGCCTATTGAAAAAAGACTTGAAAATATTAAAAAAGTTGCAAGAGAGATGGGATACAACATATAATTGAGAATGGAGAATTGAGAATTGAGAATTAAGGAATTTGAAGAGTTTAAAGAAATAATTATAAAAGCCGGGGAGATTTTCAAAGAGGGATTTTACTCCTCTAAGGAAATCACCCTCAAAGGCAAAAAAGACCTTGTAACCGAATATGATGTAAAAATTGAAGAGTTTTTAAAAGAAAAATTTAAAAATTTCGGTTATTCGATTATTGCGGAAGAGTCCGTAAAGGATGAATTTAATAATTCAATTATAATAGACCCGATTGACGGTACTACGAATTTCGCTCATCAGATACCTCACTGTGCAATTAGTATAGGTGTATATGAAAATAAAAAGCCTAATTTTGCATTCGTATATAATCCAATTCTTAATGAATTTTATACGGCGATAGCAGGTGAGGGTGCGTATAAAAACGGCGTTAAAATTCAAGTCAGCAGGAATGACTATTTCCAAAGGGCTTTGATAGCTACAGGTTTTCCGTATTCGAGTGCTGACAATACCGATGATCTTGATCTGGTAATCAGAAGACTACATAAAATACTCCCGAAGTGCCAGGATATAAGAAGACTCGGAAGTGCGGCATTGGATCTTTGCTATGTGGCGGAAGGTAAATATGAAGGGTTTTATGAGATCAATTTAAAGCCTTGGGATGTAAGTGCTGGAATGCTTATTGTAAAAGAAGCGGGTGGCAAAATATCAAATGACAGAGGTGAGAAATATGATATGTTTAAAGATAAATGTATAGTTGCATCAAATTCATTGATCCACACTCAGCTTGTAGATCTTCTCAGTTCTGATAAATAATATCGATATCTTTTGGAAAGTTCGGTTTGAAAATAGAAGATTTTATATTTTTATCAGATTGATTATTAAATATTATAACAACCTTATTTCCGACATCATCGGTATACCATACTTTTTTCAAGGTATTGTCGAATACGAAATAAACTTTTTTATTATCGACAACCGCTTCATATTCTTTGCTATTAATTTTTTTAGCTTTATTTAATGCGTTAAAAAGATTAAATTCTGGTTTTTTTGAAATGGTAACTTGCAAGAGATCCGGTTCATAAACATATACTTTATCATTTATCCATATTTCTTTTTCGTTGGGATATGTATATTTCCAAAAAACATGTTTTGAATCGGTATAAATTTTTCCTTTATATGTAAGTGTATTATTGTCTGAATATATTTTTTGTACAAAGTCTGCAGAAAAATATTTTGGAAAATTAATGGCAAATAACTCCAAAATTAATAAAATATTAATTAAAACAATTCTCAATTTTGTTTCTCCTTATTATTTGAAAAAAAAATTAATTTTTTGAGTGCTCCGTGATTCTCAATTCATTTTTATGTTATTATAACAAAAAACTTTGCAAAGGCTTTTTTGATGGTAAAACAAGTATTTAGAAAGATTTTTGGTACTAAAAACGATAGAGAACTTAAAAAATATTTCGCAAGAGTAAAAGAGATAAATGCTTTAGAAGAAAAATATGAAAAAATGAGTGATGAAGAGTTAAAAAGCGAATTTGACAAAATAAAAAGCCAGATTCTTGAAGAAGTTAAAAACGGAGCTGATGAGCAGGAAACATTAAATAAATATTTAAACGACGTGTTTGCAATGGTAAGGGAAGCCGGCAAACGTGTACTTAATATGAGACATTTTGACGTTCAGCTTGTGGGTGGTATGGTTCTGCATGAAGGTAAAATCGCCGAAATGAAAACAGGTGAGGGTAAAACACTCGTAGCAACGCTTCCGGTTGTATTAAATGCAGTTTTGGGAAAAGGCGTACATGTTGTAACGGTAAATGACTATCTTGCCCAAAGAGATGCCAATGATATGGGAAAACTTTATGAATTTTTCGGACTAAGTACAGGATGTGTTGTAGGTGGTATGGAAGATTACGAAAGAAAAGAAGCTTATAAAAAAGATATTACTTACGGAACGAATACGGAATTCGGATTTGATTATCTTAGAGATAATATGGTGTTTGATATTAATGATAAAGTTCAAAGAGGGCATTATTACGCAATTGTCGATGAAGTGGACTCTATTTTAATTGATGAGGCGAGAACTCCTCTTATTATTTCTGGACCTTCTAATAAAAGGGTTGAAGATTACGTAAGAGCGGATAAAGTGGCTAAACAGCTCGTAAAAGATAAACATTTTACCGTAGATGAAAAAGACAAAGTGGTTCTTTTAACTGAAGAAGGAATTAAAGAAGCTGAAAAACTTTTTGAAGTTGACAACCTGTATACTCCTGAAAACGCAATACTTGCGCATCACCTTGACCAGGCTCTTAAAGCAAACTATCTTTTCCAGGAAGGTAAAGATTATATCGTAAGAAAAGGTGAGGTTTTAATTGTTGACGAGTTTACGGGAAGAATTGCAGAAGGTAGAAGATTCAGTGAAGGATTACACCAGGCGCTTGAAGCAAAAGAGGGTGTTGAAATTCAAGAAGAATCACAGACTTTTGCGGAAACGACGTACCAAAACTACTTCAGACTTTATAAAAAATTAGCGGGTATGACGGGTACCGCTCAGACGGAAAAAGACAGAGTTTATCGAAATTTACGGGCTTGAAGTTATTTCAATTCCTACAAATAAACCTGTAATAAGAAAAGATAAAAACGACCTTGTATATAAAACGGAAGAAGAAAAATTTGAAGCGGTTGTTAAGAAAATAAAAGAGCTTCACAAAAAAGGACAGCCTGTACTTGTGGGTACTACGAGCGTGGAAAAAAGTGAATATTTAAGCCACCTTCTTAAAAAAGAAAAAATTCCTCATACTGTTCTAAATGCCAAAAATCATGAAAAAGAAGCGCAGATTATTGCCGAAGCGGGTAAAAGAGGCGCTGTAACCGTTGCTACAAACATGGCCGGTAGGGGTGTTGATATTAAAATCGACGATGAAGTAAGGGAACTTGGCGGACTTTACATTATCGGTACGGAAAGACACGAAAGTAGAAGAATCGACAACCAGCTTAGAGGTCGTTCGGGACGTCAGGGTGATCCGGGTGAGAGTCAGTTTTATCTTTCACTTGAAGATGATCTTTTAAGAATTTTCGGAAGTGACAGAATCAAAAACATCATGGACAGACTCGGCATTGAAAGAGGTGAACACATCGATTCTAAAATCGTAAGCCGTGCAATTGAAAATGCTCAGAAAAAAGTTGAAACAATGCATTTTGAAGCAAGAAAACATATCTTAAAATACGATGATGTTGCAAATGAGCAGAGAAAAGTTATTTATGCATTCCGTGATCAGCTGCTTGATCCTAATTACGATATCGAATCAAAAATTAATGAAATTAGAGAAGAATTTGTTGAATATATTTTGAGTGAAGCTGATATATTCCCTCATACGCTTGAAGAAGATTTTGATCTTGATAATTTAATTGCACACCTTAAAGAATATACAGGAATTGAATTTACAAAAGAAGAGCTTAGCGGTAAAGATTACGAAGCTCTTAAAGAATACCTTGTAAACAGATTAAAAGAAGAATATGAGAAAAAATTTGCAGAAGCGTCACCTGAAGATAAAAACAGAATTCAAAGACAGGTTATGCTTCAGGTGCTTGATGAGAGCTGGAGAGACCATCTTTATATGATGGATATATTAAAAACAGGTATAGGACTCAGAGGATACAACCAAAAAGATCCGCTTGTAGAATATAAAAAAGAGAGTTTCAATCTATTCCAAGAATTAATTGAAAGAATTAAAATAGAAAGTATGAAAATACTTCATAACTTGAAAATAGAGTATCAAGAGCCGGAAATCGACCCTGATGTAGCTGAATTTTTAAACGCTATCAAAGGTAAAAATATTGACGAAATATTACATAACATACCGGAAATTCCTGAAGAACTTGAAGAGGCGGATGCTGATGAAATTATGAAACAGCTTGAAGCTCAGACTGAAGCGCTTAAGGCTGAATTTGAAGCAAAACAGCAAAAGAAAAAGGTAAAAAGAAACGACCCTTGCCCTTGCGGTAGCGGTAAAAAATACAAAGACTGCTGTGGGAAAAGTCCAAAATTCTAAAAAATGAATAAAAAATTTGTAAATTTTATAATAAGAAGATATTTAAGGTTTGATAAAAAACACCCGTTTATTTATATTAGTTTTATCCTTGCATTTCTTGGGATAATGACGGGTGTTGCGACCCTTATGATCGCTATGGGTATTATGAACGGTATGGATAAGGAGTTTGAAAAAAAACTCAAAGTTATGAATTATCCCATTACCGTTTACTCTTCGCTTGTAAATGTGGATGAGAAACTCTTACATAAACTTCAAAAAAAATTCCCTGATTTTAAATATTCCCCTTATATCGAAAGCAGCGCCGTAATACAGAAAAATTCACTAAACGGTGTAATGCTTTACGGTGTTGATTTTAATAAAGAATCGGAAATTAATTATATTTTTAAAAAAGCTGTAAAAGATTTAAAAAAACCTGGGCTTTTTGATGTGGTCGTCGGAAGCAGGCTGTTTGCTGACCTTGGAATAGCAAGAGGTGAAAAGGTTATTATGATTTTTTCAAAACTCTCACCCATGGGATTCGGAATTTCCCCTATACTTAAAAAAGTAAAAATCGTAGGTGTATTTAACAGCGGACTTGTAGCATATGACAAGGGGATTGCTTATATGAACATCGAAGGTCTTAAAAGAATTCTTCACCAAAACCACTACAGCGGAATTCATATATGGAGTCCGAATCCTTTTAAAGATATTCAAAAAATAAAAAAAGCGGTACCTCCCGGTGTAGGTGTAATAGGGTGGTGGGAGCAAAACGGAAACTTTTTTGCAGCTTTAAGAATGGAAAAAAGAGCTCTTTTTTTAGTACTGATGCTGATAATTATAGTGGCTGCACTTAATATCATCAGTTCTCTTCTTATGATGATAATGAGTAAAAGAAAAGAGATTGCCCTTATGCTAAGTCTTGGTGCGAGTCCTAAAGAGATAAAATCCATTTTTCTTAAACTCGGTACTTTTATCGGTATTTTGGGAATTACAATCGGAGCGATGCTCGGAGGACTTGGTATATGGGTTCTTAAAACGTTTGATATTATCAAACTCCCCGAAGATGTTTACGGTGTTAGCAGGCTGCCGATAGATCTCAGTCTTGTTGATTTCGGACTGATAATATTGGGTGCTTTTATAATTGTAATACTCTCAAGCATATATCCGGCGCTCAAAGCCAGCAAAACTGATGTGCTTGAGACGTTAAGATATGAATAATCAATTTTAATGGAAAGTGCAAAATAAAAACGGATAAAATATAAAAATTTTTCCATTTTCATTTTTCCATTGTCTATTTATATAATATGCTATAATTTCGTAAAAAAGGACGTTTTATGCAAGGTGCAATGACCGCTCTTATTACGCCGTTTAAAAACGGAAAAGTTGACGAAGAAACGTATGCAAAACTTATTCAAAGACAGATTGACAATGAAATAGACTGGGTTGTACCGGTGGGTACGACAGGAGAGAGTGCGACTCTTACACATGACGAGCATAAAAGATGTATCGAAATAGCAGTAGAGGTGTGTAAAGGTACAAATACGAAAGTTCTTGCAGGTGCAGGAAGCAACTCTACCCATGAAAGTATCGACTTGGCTAAATTTGCCGAAGCGAAAGGCGCCGATGCGGTTCTTAGCGTATCACCGTATTACAACAAACCTACTCAAAGAGGACTTTACGAACACTACAAAGCCCTTGCAAACGCAATCGAAATTCCTGTTGTTTTATATAACGTACCGGGAAGAACATGTA
Source organism: Nautilia profundicola AmH (assembly GCF_000021725.1). Lineage (GTDB taxonomy): Bacteria > Campylobacterota > Campylobacteria > Campylobacterales > Nautiliaceae > Nautilia > Nautilia profundicola. The sequence goes on along the minus strand of NC_012115.1, from coordinate 879,580 downwards.
GCAATATAAATGTTGAAACTGCTATAAAGCTATTCAATGACGTTGAAAACATAATAGCGATTAAAGAAGCGACAGGAAGTATCGAAAACGTGGTAGCACTTTGTGCAAACAGCGATATTGCTGTAATAAGCGGGGATGATGCCATTAACTATCCGATAATGGCCACAGGCGGAAAAGGGTGTATTTCTGTTACGTCAAACCTTCTTCCAAAAAGAATCGCCGATTTAATCCATACGGCGTTAAAGGGAGATTTTGATACGAGCAGGGCTATAAATGAGGAACTTTACGATATCAACAAAGTTTTATTTGTAGAAAGTAATCCGATTCCTATCAAATTCGCTATGTATGAAGCGGGACTTATTCCGTCACTTGAATACAGACTGCCGCTTTGCGAGCCGAGTGATGAGAATAAAGCTAAAATAAAAGAAGTACTTAAAAAATATTTATAAAGGAATTTTATGAAGGGTAAAACATTAGTAATAAGCGGGGCGACAAGAGGTATAGGTAAAGCAATAGCCGAAAGATTTGCAAAAGAGGGGATCAATATAGCTTTTACATATAACTCAAATGAGGAAATTGCAAACAACCTTGCAAAAGAGTGGGAAGAAAAATACGGCATTAAGGCAAAAGCGTATAAACTTAATATTTTAGAGCCTGAAACATACAAAGATCTTTTCAAACAGATTGATGAAGATTTTGACAGAGTCGACTTTTTCGTTTCAAACGCAATTATCAGCGGAAGAGCGGTTGTTGGTGGATTCGGTCCTTTTATGAGACTCAGACCTAAAGGAATCTGCAATATATTTACAGCAACTGTAAACGCATTTGTAGTGGGAGCTCAGGAAGCAGCTAAAAGAATGCAAAAAGTAGGCGGCGGAAGTATTATTTCACTAAGCTCCACAGGTAACCTCGTATATACTCCAAACTATGCGGGGCACGGTACAAGTAAAGCGGCGGTTGAGACTATGGTTAAATACGCGGCTGCGGAGCTTGGAGAATGGGGTATCAGAGTTAATGCGGTAAGCGGCGGTCCTATTGATACCGATGCGCTTAAAGCGTTTCCGAATTATGAAGAAGTAAAAGCGGAAGTTGAGAAAAGAAGCCCTCTAAACAGAATGGGTGAACCTAAAGATTTAGCAGGAATTACATACTTTTTATGTACTGATGAAGCAAGCTGGATTACAGGGCAGACGATAGTAGTAGACGGTGGAACTACATTCGGAGGGAAAATAGGTTAATGTCAATAATTACGGAAGACGGCATAAAGCTATACAGATACGAAAAGTGGAAAAAACGCCTGAAAAACGTACCTAATATCCTTGCTTTTATCAGGGTTTTGATGGCGTTTTTGATGTACCTGTTTTTGGTAAACAGGGATTTTTTCCCGGGTGTTCATGAAACATGGCTTGATTATTTTGCGGCTTTGATTTTTGTTATTGCAAGTGTAACGGATTTTTTTGACGGATATATTGCCAGAAATTTTGATGCAAGCAGCAAACTTGGTGAAATTTTAGACCCGCTTGCGGATAAAATGCTGACACTCGGTGCCTTTTTGGGGCTATTATACCTGCACAGGGCAAATGCGTGGGCAATTTACCTTATACTGGTTAGAGAGTTTTTTATAACGGCTCTAAGAATTGCAATGGTTCAGGAAGGTCTTAGCGTAAAGGCTTCGTTTGCGGGTAAGGTAAAAACCGTTTCTCAGATGGGTGCTATCGGGTTTCTTCTTATGAACTGGCCGTGTGCTGAGTGTCTTTTATGGGTTGCCGTAATTCTTACGCTTTACAGCGGATATGACTACGTAAAAGTATATGTGAAAGCTCAAAGATGATCAGTGCTGTTATAATACTCTCTTTTTTGATTTTCTTTCATGAACTCGGACATTTTCTTATGGCAAGGCTTGTCGGTGTTAAAGTTGAAGTTTTCTCAATAGGATTCGGCAAAAAATTGATATGTAAAAAGTTCGGGGATACGAACTGGTGTCTAAGTGCGATACCTCTTGGCGGATATGTGCAGATGAAGGGGCAAGATGATACGAATCCGAATTTAAAAAATAATGATCCCGACTCATACAATTCCAAAACTCCCTGGCAGAGAATTTTGATACTTTTAGGCGGTCCCGGGTTTAATTTCCTGCTTGCCTTTTTAATATATCTTTTTATCGCTTTTACAGGCTGGACGAAATTAGCTCCCGTAATAGGAAAAACCATTCCAAATACACCCGCGGCAAAAGTACTCAAACCCGGCGATAAAATTGTAAAAATCAACGGTGTTGAAATTAAATCGTGGGATGAAATATCTCCTTTAATTCAAAAATATGATGTCTTGCATCTAACGGTTGAGAGAAACAAAAGATATCTGAGTGTTGATTTAAAGCCTAAAATCGAGCTTCAAAAAAACATATTCGGTGAAGAAATCAAAAGAAAAATAGTCGGAATCATTCCGAGCGGAGATGTTATAAAGGTACATTATTCGCCTGTTGAGGCGGTAAAAATAGCATGGGATAAGTTTGTGTTCGATTCTATGCTGATAATTAAAGGCGTACAAAAGCTAATAACCGGAGCAGTCGGTCTTAACACCCTGAGCGGTCCGATCGGAATTGTCGATATTACTGCAAAAGTCGCCGATTACGGATGGCAGCCGCTTTTACTGCTGGCAGCGCTTCTTAGCGTAAACCTCGGTGTGCTTAACCTTCTTCCGATCCCGGCACTTGACGGCGGGCATATTATGTTTAACCTTTATGAAGCTATTTTTAAAAGGGAAGTCAGCGAAGAGATAATGGTAAAACTGACAATCGGCGGGTGGATAATACTCGGTAGTTTAATGCTTATAGGTATATACAACGACTTACACAGACTCATAGGAGGGTAGCATGAATTTAGATCAGTTAATTCAAAGAGTAGAGGCGGCAAGGCTTAGAAGAAGCGAGCATTTAATTGTTCAAATCGTGGCTGTTACGAAATACACAAAAGAGACCGAACCTCTTAGAAGACTTTACGCCGAAGGCCAGAGGGCGTTTGGTGAAAACAGGGTTCAGGATATGGAAGATAAGGTAAATGCCCTAAGTGATTTGCCGATTGAATGGCATTTTATAGGAAACCTTCAGAAAAACAAAATCAATAAACTTCTAAAATTAAACCCTTTCATGATACAGTCAATAAACTCTTACGAGTTGGCCGAGGCAATAAACAAAAGAACCGATAAGCCGGTAAGGTGCCTTCTTGAGATAAATTCGGCAAAAGAGCCTACAAAACACGGCCTTCAGCCTGAACTTGCAATTGAGACGTATCTGAAAATCAAAGAAAACCTCCCGAATATCAATCTTCAGGGTGTAATGACGATAGGTGCGCATGTGGATGATGAAACGGAAATCAGAAAAAGTTTCAGACTAACATATGATATATTTGAAAAACTGAAACCATACGGTGCTAAAATATGCTCAATGGGTATGAGCGGCGATTTTGAAATAGCGATAGAAGAGGGCAGTAATATGATAAGAGTAGGAAGCGCCCTTCTTAATTCATACCTATGAAAACAACTCTTTCGGTAGTAATCAGGATAATTATCTGGCTTATATTAATATTCGGGGGCATTGCCCTTTCTTTATACCTTGATCTTAGATATTTTAAAAACCTTTTATTAAATCCTTTTTTTCACGTGTTTACTTTGCCTCTTGGTTATTTTATACTCAAATTCGCTTTTCACGCGGCGGCAGTCGGAGGCAGAGAGCTTAAAAGAAAAGGGCGAGAGGGTGATATCCCGAGACTTGAGACAAACAGACTCGTAACAAGCGGTATATACGAATGCACACGTCATCCTATGCTTTTCGGGCTGATGCTTCTGCCTCTTGGAGTTGCACTTTTTTTGGGTTTGCCGAGTTTTATATTCTTTATCGCTCCTCTTGAAGCGTTATTTATATTTGTTATGGTTATTACGCTTGAAGAAAAAGAAGCGTATATGAAATTCGGTGAAGAGTATCTGAAATATAAAGAAAAAACACCCCTTTTTCCGAAAACAAAGGAGTGTTTTAAGAAGTTATTTTTTGATTAAAAAAGGAAAGAAATGAAAAAAGAAAAAATAAAATTAGATCATATTTTTGAATTGTTAGATATAAAAAAGCCAACTTTTCCTAAATATACTACTCAAATAATAAATCTTGCAAATCAAAATGCAAAAGGAACTGTACCTGCGGTGGTAGGTCAAATGAGTGAATTAATCAAAGAAGTTAATTCTATTGGAGAATGGAAAGAGTTTTATAAAAACAATTACGAAGATAGAATTGAAATAGCTGTAGATAAAATTTGGAATATGTTACAAAATTTAAAAGAAGCTTTTATTAAAATTGATAAAGAATTAGTTAAAGTATGGGTAGAAGATTTAATATATAATAAAACACCAGAAGGATTAATGATACAAGAATTTATATTAAAATATCTTGCACAAAAAAATAATAAAAAATATAAATTAGCTACACCAGAAGAAGAGGCACAAAATATAGATGGCTTTATTGGGGATATTCCAATTCAAATTAAACCTGAGTCATATAAAGTAAAAACTAATGTAAAAAATGAAGATATTTCAGTATCTATAATTTTTTATAAAAAAACAAAATCTTATTTAATAATTGAATATGACGAAGCTATTTTTAATAAATAAAATTAAATTAAAAAAGGTGTAAAATTAGAATATTTACAAATAAATAAATTTTCATTTTTTTGCACATTAGAAATTTGATAAAAACTGATATCTTTTTCTTGGGAGGTCATAACTGGTGTTTTTAAATTTTCATTATAATATTTAAAAGCTTTATTTTTTTGTTTTATATAATTTTCTATAAACTTTTTATGACTATTAATTCTATTGTTTATATATTGCTCAGTTATTGTTTTAATATTATTAATTCTTTCTTTTATTAAATTTTTAAAAGATGTGTCAATTTCATATCCAATCGAGTTACGTCCAAGTACTGCACTTGCAATTGTTGTAGTACCTGTTCCAAGAAAGGGATCAAAAACAGTATCTTCATATATTGAAAACATATGTATTAGTCTTAATGATAATTCTAAAGGAAAAGCTGCATTCCTATCTCTATTTGTTTTATAATATTTATCAATTGTCTGGTTTTCACCCACGATATCTTTCCAAATATCAGAAAACCATTTGTTTCTCTCTTCCCAAAAAAATGCACTTTTTCTTCGTCTTATAATCTCATTTTTATTGAATTTTCTTTTTTCACCTTTTCTAAAAATTAAAATATATTCATGTTCTAATGTAACATAAGCATTAACTGGTAACATTCCTGATCCCATAAATTTATTTGGTTTGTTAGAGGTTTTTCTCCAAATAATAGGTGGAAGAGATTGCATGCCTAAATTTTGCATATATTCTATTATTTTTACATGATTTGTAAATAATTGAAAGTTTTTATTAAGTGTTCTGGTTGCATCTCCAATATTAATAGCTATTATTCCTCCAGGTTTTAGTACTCTATAACATTCTTTCCATGTTTTATTTAGTTCATTATGCATTAATTCATATGCTAATCTATAATTTTTTTTATTAAATTGATTTTTTATTTCCTGATTTAATTTAAAAAAAGTTTCATCCCACATTTCAATCATAGGGTAAGGAGGTGATGTTAAAATAAAATCAATACTTTCATTATTTATTTGAGTGTTTTGAGAATTTTTAAATAATAAAATATGTTTAGTTTCCATATTTATCCTTAATATTTTTAAATTCAATACAGTTTTTTTGTAAGTTCAATAAATATTTTATTGCTATTTCAGCATATTTAGGTATATATTTGTTATTTTTCCATTTAGAAATCGTAGTATTATCTATATCTAAAAAGTTTGCAAATTCTTGCTTTGTTAATTTGATTTTTTTTAAAATATTTTCAAATTCATGGAAATTCAAAGTTTAACCTTTTTAGAAATATTCATATTATTGTATAATAAAAATGGGAGAAAAGCAAAAAAAAAGTTGAAATATTCAAAATATGGAATTATTTTTTGATTAGTTTTACCGTTACGCTTTTGTCGAAATATTTTTTTATATCCTCTACCTTCTCAGGAGTTAAAGCATTTATTTTGTCTTCATATTCAAGAAGCGGGGTAATGTCGCCTTTTGCGAAATAATCCCCATATACGTTGCTAACTCCCGAGCTGCTTTCAAGCTGTGTCAAAAAGTCCATTTTGGTCTGGTTTTTGACTTTGTTCAGGGCTTTTTTTGTAATTTTGGTATTCAGAAGTGTTTTTTTCAGCTCATTTTCCACCAGATCCGGACTTACTCCCGGGTTACATATTGCAAGAGCCAAAAACACACCGGGATCAATTAGTTCCATATTATACGCGTATACTTCGCTGACTAATCTTTTTTTGTTTATCAGTTTCTCACGCAGTACGCCACTTTTACCTCCGCTTAGTATCTCGCTGTATGCACTGAGCGCAAACTGGTCTTCATGTTTGAAATCGGGAATCCTGTAAGCAATGGCTACAATATCGACTTCGGTGTCTCTTTGAATAACCACATGCCTGTCACCGTCGAGTTCAGGCTCTTTCATATGCACTTTCGGAATTTTTCTGCTGTTTTTGATGTGAGAGAAATATTTGTCGGCCAAATTAAACACATCCTCAGGGTCGATATCGCCTGCTACGAGTAAAAACGCGTTTTTAGGCTGGTAAAACGTTTTGTGAAAAGATCTGATATCTTCAATGCTCCAGTTAAGAATATCGTCCTTAAACCCTATAGGGGTCCAGTGGTACGGATGGTAAAGGTATGTATTGTTAAAAAGCCTGAAATATAGATACCCGATAGGGTTGTTGTCCGTTCTCCAGAGTCTTTCTTCATATACGACTTTTCTTTCCCTTTGAAATTCGTCGTCGTTTAGATTCAGGTTTTCCATAACTTCGCTGAAAAGTTCAAACGTTTTATCAAGATACGCACTTGAAGTTTTAATGTAATAGTGCGTATAGTCAAACCCGGTGGATGCGTTGTCTACTCCTCCGAGGCTTTTTATTATTTTGTCAAATTCTCCTTCAGCGAGGTTTTTTGTGGATTTGAAGTTCATATGTTCAAGCATGTGTGCTATTCCGCTTTTGCCCATTATTTCGTTTCTGCTTCCGACTTTATAGTAAATATTACTGGTAATTACGTTAGAGCCTTTGTTCATAGGCACAACGATAACTTCGAGGTTGTTTTTGAGTTTTTGTTTATAAAACTTATGAAGCATTTAACGCCTTTTTTTGTGTTATCATATCATAAAAATTTTTAAGGCAGAAGTATGTATGATATAGTAGTAATAGGGGGTGGTGTTTCAGGATTTGTGGCTGCTGTAAACGCCAAAAGGTTTTACCCTTCAAAAAAAGTTGTCGTAATCGAAAAAAATCCCAAAAAACTTATTCCGTGCGGAATACCTTATATTTTCGATACATATGGAATTGATGATGATTTAATGCATCTTGAAAAGAAACTCAAAAAATTTAATGTAGAGCTTATAACAAAAGAAGTCAGATCTTTTGATGTTAATAGTAAAGTTATTATGTTAAGTGAAGCCTCAGGTGAATCTTGTGCAAGTGGGAGCAGAGCGGAAAAAGAAACGGGTGAAAATAACACTGATGCCAATGATACGAATATACTAAAATACGAAAAACTGATAATAGCAACAGGTTCTAAACCTTTCGTACCTCCCATTGAAGGGATTGAAAACGCATATTTTATAAAAAAAGATTATGATTATTTAAAAGATCTTGTTTCAAAAGCCAAAAATGCATCGGATATTACTATAATTGGCGGAGGTTTTATCGGGCTTGAAATAGCGGATGAGCTCAGTAAAACCAAAAACGTAACTTTAATAGAAGCGATGGATTCACTGCTTCCTAATTCGTTCGATACCGATTTTTCCGAGTCGGTAAAAGAACTGCTCTCAAAAAAAGTAAGAATTTTATTAAATTCAAAAGTTTCCAAAATAACAAAAGAGGAGGTTTTAGTAAATTCCCGAACAATAAAAAGCGATCTTACGATCGTAGCCACCGGGTATAAACCAAATACCGAAATGTTTAAGGATGTACTGCCTCTTAATCCGAAAGGATTTATTCAGGCGGATGATTATTTCAGGGTTTCAAAAGACGTGTTTGCGATAGGGGACTGTGTGGAACACAAGGAATTTTTTACATCTAATCCGACACCTTTGATGCTCGCATCCACAGCCGCTTTTGATGCAAGGGTTGCGGCTGCGAACCTTTATAACCTGAGAATCATAAGACACAACAAAGATGCTCTTAACATCTATTCGACGGTAATAGATTCTAAAACGTTTGCCGCTGTCGGGATTACCGAAAAAATGGCAAAAGAGCAGGGGTTTGACATAATTGTCGCCAAAACCGTAACCCATTCAACACATCCTCCGAAATTTTCACACTCCACTGATGTGACGCTGAAACTGATATTTTCAAAAAAAGATCTTTATCTTTTAGGTGCGCAGCTCAGCGGAGGGTTAAACAGTGCGGAGATTATAAATATTTTGAGTCTTGCTATACAAAAAAGCGCAACCGCCACGGATTTATATACCATGCAGATAGGCACCCATCCAATACTGACGCCTCCGCCGACGTTTTACCCGATTTCGGCTACGGCTGCAGAGGCTTTGAAGGAGAGTTAGGCTTTGTTTTCTAATTTTTTAGGGATTTCCACCCCTATCGCTTCGCTTATATGGCTGTAGCCGTCTTTTTTGAGAAGCTCGATTAATCCTCTGTTTATTTCACCTACGATTCCCGGACCTTTATAGATTATAGCCGTATATACCTGAAGAAGAGAAGCTCCCGCTTTTATTCTTTTGTACGCTTCCTCGGCGCTGTCTATTCCGCCGACACTTATAATAGGAACTTTTCCGAATACTTCACCCGCTACAATTCTTAAAACTTCATAACTTCTCTGGGCAAGCGGTTTCCCGGAAATACCGCCTCTTTTTATTTCACTGTTTACGAGGTCGTAATTTACCGTTGTGTTTGTAACGATAATACCGTCGGCACCTGCCAAAACGGAATAGTTTGCAAGGTTTATAATAAGCTCATCTTCCATATCGGGTGAAAATTTTATGAGTATCGGTTTGTCTGTGAGGTTTTTAAGCTCGCCAAAGAGGCTTGATATAAATTCCGCGTTTAAAAGGTCTCTCAGTCCCGGTGTATTGGGTGAAGATACGTTAACTACGAAAAAGTCTACAACGTCTTTGAGTTCGTTTACGAGTATTTTATAATCTTCCACCGCCCTCTCTTCCGGAGTTGTTTTGTTTTTACCGATGTTTGCACCGATAGGAAGTATAAAAGGGTAGATCTTTTTAAGTCTTTTTTTTATGACCTCAACACCTTCGTTATTAAATCCGTATGCGTTTTGTACGGCTTCGTACTCTATATGTCTCCAGGCTCTTGGTTTTTCGTTTCCCGGCTGAGGCTTGGGAGTAACCGCTCCGATTTCTCCCCATCCAAATCCTAAAGCCGGCCATCCGTACACCATAGTCGCATGTTTGTCAAATCCTGCGGCAACACCTACCGGGTTTTTAAACTCAAGATCCCAAATCTTTTGATGAAGCATCACATCATCTACGAAGTTTGCTTTAACCAACGGATTGAAAAAAAGAGGGCATCTTCTGGCGGTTCGCATAGCAAGATCAACAAGATCATGTGCAAGTTCCGGGTCGGTTTTGTAAATAAGAGGTTTAACCATATTAAAAAAACTCATAAACAGCCTTTTTTGTTAAAATTATACATTAAATTTAAAAAAAGGACTAAATTGAATATAAAAGTGTGGGGGATTTTGGGGGCCGGATTTTTGAGTCTTGCCTTTATACCGAGTGTATCGGTTTTATTTACGATTTTAGGGTTGATATTTACAGGAATAGCATTAAATGCCCTAAGCAAAAACGAAAAGGTTTTTAATTATTTCTTAATAGCCTCTTTGCTCTCTTTTATAGCCACCATGCTTTTTTATTTTAAACTTATAGCCGTAATTACGAGCTTTGTACTTGGTTTATTCTCAAACAATCCCGTTGTGCCGATAGGGTTTAGTATACTGATATATTTTACTATTTATTATGTTTTACAAATAGTAAGTGCCGTGTATTTTAAAAAAAGTTTTTATCTTTTGGGTGAGGAGTACAATAACAGGTATTTAAAAATTGCAGGTAATTTCCTCATAGCGGGTGCCGTTTTGAATATTTTTGCAATAGGTCTTATCGTAAGTGTAATAGGGTGGCTTTTGATATTAATCGGATTTGTAACTATTGAAGAAATAATTAATGCGGAAATAATAGAAGAAGAGAAGTTTTTAGAAAATAAAAACTAAACCTTCTCCCAAACCGTACCGTTTGGAGTATCCTGAATCTGAATACCCATTGATGTGAGTTCGTCTCTTATTTTATCTGCCGTTTCGAAATCTTTTTCTTTTTTTGCCTGAGTTCTTTTTTCGATCAGTTCATTTATTTTGGCTTTGGTTTCCTCATCGATTCCGGCCTGGAAATATTCGTATGCGTCGCTTCCTCCGATACCTAAAAGCTCATTAATAAATTCTATGTTGCTTAGGATTTTTTGTTTTAAAACTTTATCTTTCGGGTTTTTATCAAGCGCTTCGTTTGCCTCTTTTACAAATTCATCCACAACAGCCAGAGCTTTTGAAATATTTAAGTCATCACTCATGGCTTCAAGAAGTTTCGCTTCAAATTCGCTGTCTTTTTGTTTTTTGGCAAGACCGTAAATTCTTTTTTTGAGTCTATAGAGTTTATCGAGCCTTTTTTTGCTGGCAATGAGGTCCTCTTCGCTGAAATTCAGAGGGGCTCTGTAGTGTGTGCTCATAAGGTAAAATCTTAAAACCTCTCCAGGATAATGTTTAAGGGCGTCTTTAATAAAGAAACTGTTTCCAAGGGATTTACTCATTTTTTCACCGTTTATCTGTACGAATCCGTTGTGCATCCAGTATTTTGCGAGGTGTTCCCCGTATGCGCAGTGAGTCTGGGCTTCTTCGTTTTCGTGATGAGGGAAAAACAGGTCCGCTCCCCCTCCGTGGATGTCTATTTCATATTCGCCGTTGTATGCGATATGTTTTTTAATCATGGCACTGCACTCTATATGCCAGCCCGGTCTTCCTTTTCCGAAAGGCGAATCAAAACACACGTCATCCTCACCTTTGCATGCTTTCCAAAGCGCAAAATCGGCCGGGTTTCTTTTGCCTTCCGTATCAACTCTGTGAACGACCTCATCATCCTGGCATTTGTTTGATAATTTGCAGTATTCTTCATCCTTGCTTACGTCAAAATATATATCTCCGTTAGGGAGCTGATACGCATAGCCTTTGTCAAGCAGGTTTTGAATCAGATCAAACATCGCTTCAAGCGATTCGGTGGCTTTAGGTTCGATATCGGCTCTTTTTACGTTAAGCGCGCCCATATCCCTGAGATATGAGTCAATATAATATTCCGTAATTTCTTTAAGGCTTTTGCCTGTCTGGTTCATTTTGTTTATGATTTTGTCGTCAATATCGGTGAAGTTTTTAACAAATGTAACCTTATAACCCAGTTTTTCAAGTGTACGCCTGAGCAGGTCGAAACTGATAGAACTTCTCGCATGCCCGAGGTGTGCGTCATCATACACCGTAGGACCGCATACGTAGATTCTGGCTTCGCCTTCTTTTATAGGTTTAAAATCAACTTTTTGTTTTAGGTGAGAATCGTAAATTGTCATAGGACTCCTTTAAATTATAAAAAGTATCAGCTGTTTAAATACTATTGCCAAAATTATACTTATTAATATAACCAAAATCATATAAAAAATATATTTTTTTTCAAAAAATTTTACAAATTCACTGAATCCGAACTCTTTTAGCGTTAAAATAAATAAAACCATACCTCCGATACTGCTTGCAAGTGCAAGGCCGTATACTTTCAGTGGGAAAATCAGTGCTACTGAAAATACGATATTGACCAAAAGCGATATTGCCGAAATTTTTGCAGCTTTTAGGTGTTTGTGCGTTGCGTAAAGGTAGCTTGAAAAGAGTTTATTAAGTCCGTAAGGAATTAGTCCTATCATGTACATTATAAGCACTACGGAAGTAAATTCGGTATCTTTAGCCGTAAACGCACCGTGCTCGAAAAGCAGTCTGATTATCTCTTTGCTGGAAATTATTGCTACTACGGTAGCTGTTATCAAGAGGTAAAAAAGCACCCAAAACACTTTTTTCATACTTTCAAATGCCTCTTTTTCCCTGCCGTCATTCAGGTTTTTCGTAATTTTGGGAAACAGTACGGTTGATGTCGCAATGGCAAAAAGGGCAAAAGGCAGCTGAAAGAGCCTGTTTGCGTAATAAAGATAGCTTATACTTCCGCTGATTAAAAACGTTGCAAGCCACGTATCGATAAATGCGCTGATTTGAGCTGTGGAGTTTCCGAGTATTGAGGGTAGGAAATGCTTTTTAAAAGTTGATATGTCGGCTTCTTTTTTACTTTTTGCTCCGATGTAGAGAAGTTTTAGCACTTTATATTTTCTGGCGGCAATGAGGTGAACGATTACCTGGGCAATTCCGCCTATTATAACACCGAAGCTCAGATACCAGATAATCTGCTCTTTTGGCAGGTTCATAGATAATAGCAGTGCTATTATGAGAGAAATATTAAGCAGTGCTGTTGAAAAAGCCGTAGTTGCGAAATGTTTTTTATACTGCAGCAGGCTTGCAAGAAATGTGACTATAAATATCAAATCCAGGTACCAGAAATTAAGTGCGATAAGAGGGGAAGCCAGTTTTTTTGCTTCTTCACTGAAGCCCGATGCTAATATATTGGTGACCAGATTGGAAAAAAGGGTTACAAACAGTGAGAAAATAAGTATAATTATAAATAACTTTTTAAAAACGAGCCATGTAAAACGGGGTTTATATTTTGCTTTTGCAAAACTCGGAAGAAAGCTTTGTGCAAAAGCGCCTTCGGCGAATATACGTCTAAAAAGGTTCGGAAATTTGAATGCAACGAAAAAAATATCCGAATATATATTGGCGCCGAGAACGGAAGCACTTAACAAATCACGTATGAATCCAAGGATTCTGGAATTGAAAATTCCTAAAAAATTGACGATTATAGATTTAAACATAAACGTATTTTACCAAAAGGATAAGATTGGGACTCTTTGATTTTCTAAAAAAAGAAGAAAAAAAACAAAAAAAAGAAACTTTACCTGTTGTAATAAGAACTGAAAACGTAAACGACGCATTGCTTAAAATTTCAACAAGTAACAATATACCTATTTCCGCACTTGATTTTGAAATCTTGGATTTTACTACATATATTAAACTCGGTAATAGTGAGTTTGTTGAATTGGACGATCAAAGTAAAGAACTTGTTCATAATGAAGACTTTTTAATCAATGAGGAAAATGAAATAAAACAAGTTTATGAAATAGAAATAAAAAAAGCCAGTTTTAGTGACGATTTCGAATTAGTTGGTGAAGTAAAAGTAAACAGATTTTTAACACATGCGGTATATATAATGAAACCGGAATCATTAATAGTTTATAAACCGGGACTTGAAAAAAAACTTAAAAACGAGCTAAATAAGAAAAAAATTAGAAATTCAATGTTAATAGAGCTTTTCGATGATAAAATGAATCAGGATATAGAAAAAGTAGTTGCTAAAATCAGAGTGTTGGGTCAGCTTGAACATAATGAAGAAATAGAACTATGCCAAGGGGTTGATCCGATTGAGAATATTGAAGGAAAGGTTATTTATCATTATCTTAAAAAAAGAGAAAATATAAAAAACGAACTCATTTTCCCTGTTAAAACAGGAGAAGTCGTAATTGAGATTATAAAACCTCAACAGGGAAGAAACGGTAGGGACTGCAGAGGTAAAATAATTAAAATACCACAGGTGCAAGACTTTAATATTCCTAATATAAGCGTTAACCCTGAAGAAATTAAAGTTGAGGAAACTGACAAAAAAATATTGTATATCGCAATGAAGGACGGTTATATATATAAAGAGGGCGATTCATATACTATTAAAGACGAAATGGAAGTATCCCAAATAAACCTTCAAACCGGTAATGTCAGCGGTGCAAAAGATGCAAACGTAAAACTTGACGTAAAAGAAAGCGATGCTTTAAAAGAAGCGATAGCCGATAATATGGTTGTTGAAACAACTGTGTTGATTGTAAGGGGAAATGTAGGAAAATCAGCAAAAATCAATGCTGAAGAGCTTACTATCGAAGGACAAACTCATCAAAAAGCCAAAATTCATGCAAACAAGGCTTTTGTTAATGTACATAAAGGGTATATCGAAGGTAAAGAAATCGAAATCAACAGACTCGAAAGCGGTATTGTCAAAGGTAAAAAAGTAAAAATAAAACAGGCAATCGGTGGAAAAGTCGTTGCTGAAGAGGTAGAGTTTGAGATTATGGGCTCTCATGTGGAAGTTTATGCGTTAAAAAATATAATTATCAATAAATTAAAAGGAAGCGAAAATAAACTTATTATATCTCCTTTGGAAGTTTTGGGATTAAACGCAGATGCGGATAAATTAGAAAAAATGATTGAAGAAATAGAAAGAAATATCGAAATTAAGACTAAAGAATACAATAAAAGAAAAGAAGTTTTACTTAAAAACAAACCTACAATTGAAAGATTAATGGCTGCATATAAAGAAAACAAGAAAAAAGGGATTAAAACATCCCCGACTATTATTAAAAAAATAAAAGAGTATAATGATTTTAAAGACAAAACGCTTGAATTAAAAAATGAAATTGTTCTACTACAAAAAGATTTACAAGAACTTCATGAAACACTTCAAAATTACCAAACTGCAATATTTAATGCAAAAATAATATCATACACACCTTGGAGTGCTTATAACAGAATTGAATTTGATATGGTTGAACCGCCCGTTAAATTAACTTATGATACAAAAGGTAATGAGGGTGTGTGCGGATTTAAACTTAAAGATTACGGAGACACATATAAAATAGTTAAAATAAAGGTAAATAAAGATGATAGCGGCTCTTAGAGGTAATATTTTTGAAAAAGACGGCGGCAAAATTCTGCTGGATGTAAATAATGTAATTTATGAACTTAATGTCAGTATGATTACTTTTTCTTCGGTAAATGATAAGGGACTTTTTTATATTACCGAGATTATCAAGGAAAATGAATATACATTATACGGTTTTGCGGATAAGAATGAAAAAAAACTGTTTGATTCTTTAATAAAGCTTAACGGAGTAGGGCCAAAAGTCGCTCTTGCAATATGTTCAACTTATACCCCACAGACATTTATGGATATAATTGCGAATCATGATATAAACGCTCTTAAAAAGATACCAGGAATAGGACCTAAAAGTGCTAAAAGAATATTAATGGAAATGGGTGAATTTGAGGTTGTGTTTGAAGAACAAAACCCTGTATTTAATCAAGCACTCAGTGCACTTGAAAGTTTAGGATTTAACAAAAACGATATAGTTAAAGCCTTAAACGGTATCAAGAGCGATAATTTAGAAGAAACTATAAAGTTAGCATTAAAAAAACTGAGTAAGGATATAAAATGACATTTGCTTTGCTTTTCGGCGGAAACAGCTTTGAACACGAAATTTCGATAGTAAGTGCTATTACACTTAAAGACAAAATAAAAAAACATACGTTAGAATTTATATATATTGACCAAAACAGAAATATGTATCTTGTAGATAAACAAAACATGAAAAGCAAATATTTTGCAAGCGGAGAATATAAAAACTCTCAAAAAATCGAAATTACAAAAGGAGGATTTAAATACACAAAAGGGCTTTTGAAAAAAGATGTGTTTTTAAATTATGATGCGGTTATTAATCTTATTCACGGTAAAGATGGTGAAGACGGAAAACTTGCGGGAATTTTAGAGTTTTTTAACATAAAGTCAATTACTCCAAATGTAGAAGCAAGCGTTATAAGCTATAATAAAGTTTTAACTAAAGCATACGCCAAAGAAATAGGGGTAAATGTAATAGATTATGAAATAATCACGGAGCCTAAAAGCAGCTTTGACTTCCCGATTATTATAAAGCCTGCGCGCCTTGGAAGCAGTATCGGTGTTAGTGTAGTCAAAACACAAGAAGAGTTTGACTATGCTTTTGACGTGGCGAGGGAGTTTGATGATTTAATTATTGCAGAACCTTTTATAGAAGGAATAGAAGAATATAACCTTGCGGGATGTCTGGCCGGAGGGGAGTTTATGCTTAGCAATATTGAAAAAGTCGAAAAATCAGACTTTTTGGACTTTGAGAAGAAATATATGGACTTCAGCAGAAAGAATGTTATGTTAAGTGATGTTGATAAAGACCTTACTGAGAGAATTAAAAAAACTTTTAAAAAAATCTATAATAGTACTTTTAAAAATGCGATTATCAGGTGCGATTTTTTTGTAAAAGAGGGTAGTGTATATTTAAATGAAATAAATCCGATACCTGGTAGTATGGCGAATTATCTCTTTGATGATTTTGATGATGTTTTGGAAAAACTTGCTAAAAATATTGAATCGGAAAAAGAAGTTAAAATTGATTTTGAATATATCAATAAAATCCAAATGGCTAAAGGAAAATAACATAAAGGCTTAAAATGGCTGTATACAGATTTATAATAAGCGGTAAAGTCCAAGGAGTTTGGTACAGAAAGTTTGTAAGTGAGAATGCAAAAAAAGCCGGCTTCAAAGGTTATGTGAGAAATTTGCCCGATACAAGGGTTGAAGCTGTTGCTGAAATAGAAAATGACGAAAGATTAAAAGAATTTATTGAAATTTTAAAAAAAGGCTCGCCGTACAGTGAAGTTAAAGACATTGAAATAGAGCAAATAGAAGATATTAAATTTAATGATTTTGAAATAAGGTATTGATATGTTTGATTTAATAGTAAATTTTATAACTGCATATATTCTTGGTTTTTACATAATTACTGTTCTTCAATGGTACAGTTACAGAGTCGATAGAATAATATTTCATTTTCATAAACCGCTTTGGCATTTATTATACTTTGTAATTCCTGTCGTAACGTATATCGCGGCATATAAGTTTTTTTGGATTTATCTGTTTTTCGGACTTATTCCTTCACTTTTTTTATGGCAGAGAAGAGTCAAAGGACTTGTTGTTACAGACAGAGTCAAAAGATTTTTCGTTTATGTAGGCCTTTTTGAAACACTGAATTTACTTCTTTTAAATAAATATCATTATAATCCGGGAATAGGTGTTTTGGCTGTGGTTATTGCTGCGATAATCGCATCGGAAATTACAGAGTATATTCTGTTTTTAAAATATAAAAAACTTGCTAAAGAAAAACTGACTAAAATAGACCCTAAAATTGTTGCAATAACCGCAAGCTACGGGAAGACATCTATAAAAAACTTTTTATATCAGCTTTTGGAAGGGACGTTTAAAGTATACAAAACACCAAGAAGCGTTAATACACTAAAAGGCATTATTAAAGATATAAATGTCGATATGCCGGAAAACATTGAAATTTATATTGCAGAGGCCGGAGCGAGAGAGAAGGGTGATATACTTGAAATTGTCGAATTTTTAGAAAATGAATATTCAATACTTGGTAAAATCGGTCCTCAGCATATTGAATATTTTAAAACACTTGATAATATCAAACAGACAAAACTTGAAATTTTCAAAACACCTAAACTGAAAAAAGGTTTTTCATACGAGGTACCGTATAACGAGAAAGTATTGGTTATTAAAAATAAAATTAAAAACATAAAAGCTTCTTTAAACGGTATAGAATGGGAAGTGGAAATAAACGATAGAATACATAAGTTCGAATGTAAACTTTTAGGCGGTTTTAATGCCGTAAATGTAACACTTGCAATTTTTCAGGCATTGGAATTTGGGTTAAGTGTTGAAGAATTAAAACAAAAAGTGCTAAAATTGGAATCAATTCCTCACAGACTTCAAAAAATCGAAGTCGGTGGTAAAATAATCATTGATGATAGTTTTAATGGTAATTTAGAGGGTATGATAGAATCTTACGAACTTGTAAAAGAATATAAGGGCAAAAAAATATTAGTAACGCCGGGTATAGTGGAAGCTACAGATGAGCAAAACAAACAACTTGCTAAAAAAATAGACGAGGTTTTTGATTTAGTGATTTTAACCGGAAGTATAAATAAAAAAGTCTTATGTGAAAATATTGTAAATACTGATAAAATTATTTTAAATGACAAAAAAGATTTGGAAAAAATTTTAGCGGAAAACACAAAAGCCGGAGATTTGATACTGTTTAGTAACGATGCTCCGGAATATTTGTAAGGAGAAATAATGGATAATTTTATTAATGCTTTTTTTAATTTAACGATGCCGCTTAGTGAACATATTGATTATACGATAATTGCGGCGGCATTTATTGTGTTAGTGTTGTCATTTGTTCCTAAAATAGATGTTTTCGTTGAAAAAATTACCAAATTTTTTATGATTCTTGCAGTAATTTCTCTTATTGTTCTAACATTAATTGTTAGTTATGACGTAATAGTCAGAAAACTCTTTCACGGTGGAAGTATAGCTTTGCAGGAGCTTGAATGGCATTTATTCGATTTAACGTTTCTTTTTGCTATTGCATATACGTTAAGTCATGATAAACACGTGAGGGTAGATATTTTTTATGATAAATTTTCTACAAAAACAAAAGCAATCATACAAATAATAACGGTATTGTTTTTTGTTATTCCTTTATCAACATTAATTGTAATTGAAGCAATACCTTTTATTCAAATGAGTTACTCAATGCATGAGCAGTCAGGCGATCCGGGCGGACTTTGCTGCAGATGGATTATAAAAAGCGCAATGATGTTCGGATTTTTTGTTGTATTGCTACAAAGTGTATCAGAACTTAAAAAAGCATATTACAAATTAAAACATTCAAAAGGTAATTAATGACGGGTATAGTTTTATTTATAGTGGCATTTATATTGTTAATGGTCGGTATTCCGGTTGCTTTTGCTTTCGGTGCGAGTGCGATTTTTGCGGCACTTATAGATCCTAATTTGGGACTTGATGTTTTCGGACTCTTACCTTACCGTGTTTACGGTATTATGCAAAATTTCACCCTTATGGCTGTTCCACTGTTTATTTTTATGGGATTTATTCTTGAAAAAAGTAAAATTGCTGAAAATATGCTTGAATCTATCGGTGAGCTGTTCGGTCCCGTAAGAGGAGGGCTTGCGATAGCAATCGTAATAGTAGGTGCGATTTTAGCGGCTTCTACGGGAATTGTCGGTGCGAGTGTTGTGATGATGACAATTATTTCTCTGCCTATTATGTTAAAACACGGTTATTCACCGAGACTCGCAGGCGGTGTAATTGCCGCAAGCGGTACGCTTGGACAGCTTATTCCTCCAAGCATCGTACTTATTATTTTAGGTGCCGTTATGAATATCAGCGTGGGAGATCTTTTTAAAGCAGCGATTATCCCGGGGCTTATAATTGTCGGGCTTTATATTGTTTATATTTTAATCGTAGCGTTTTTAAAACCGGAAATCGCTCCTGCAATCAAAACCGATAAACCCTATTCAAAAATACTCTTTCAGGCTCTTAAATCACTGGTTGCTCCTTTTATTTTGATTGCGGTTGTTCTTGGAAGTATTTTTGCGGGATTCGCAACACCTACAGAATCAGCGGCTATTGGTGCACTGGGTTCAATTATTCTTACGTTTTTTTACAGAACGTTTAATATGGAGCTTTTAAGATACGCAACGGTTGAAACGGTAAAAATCACAGCAATGATATTTATGATTTTAATAGGTGCGACTGCGTTTTCACTTGTGTTTAACGAATCTGGAGCAGGGGACATCGTTACTACCTTCTTTACTGATTCGATATCAAATCAATATGCTTTTATTGCCATTACGATGGTGTTAATTTTTATTTTGGGATTCTTTATCGATTTTATTGAAATTACGTTTATTGTTATCCCTATTTTATTGCCGATCGTACAGGAATTCGGCATCGATCCTTTATGGTTTGCACTGCTTATTGCAATTAACTTGCAGACTTCATTCCTGACACCGCCGTTTGGATTTAGTCTGTTTTATCTAAAAGGTGCGGCAGGTGATAAAATACAGACAAAAGACCTGTATCTTGGAATTATTCCGTTTATTCTTATACAGATTATTACGCTTTTAATCGTAATTTTCGTACCGAAACTTGTTTATATATTAGTTAACTGATGATTTATATAGGAACAAGCGGATATTTTTACAAAAACTGGGTAGGGGAGTTTTACCCTGCCGATTTGAAAACTTATGAGTTTTTTGATTACTACGCACAAAAATTCAATACACTTGAATTAAATTCTACTTTTTATAGATTCCCCAAAATTACGACGATCAAATCATGGAAATACAAGCTAAAAAAAATAAACAGCTTCAAACTCTCAATCAAAGCCAACAGACAAATCACACACAGATCAAAACTGAAAGATTTGGATGAGCTTAAAAGTTTTATAAGTATATGCAAAAATCTCGGAAATTCGTTGGGAGTTATATTGTTTCAGCTGCCTCCGAGCCTTAAATACGATATAGATCTTTTGATACATTTCACAAGGTCTTTGGATGAAGATATAAAGTACGCCATAGAATTCAGAAACGACTCTTGGTACAGAATTGAGACATACGCACATTTGAAAGACAAAAACATAGCTCTTGTGTGGCATGACTATAATCAAGATATTAATTTTGAACAAACCGCTGATTTTGTTTATGTAAGACTACATGGGTCTAAAGGGAAATATAAAGGCGACTACAGCGATGAATTTCTCTTTGATCTTTACAGCAGACTAAAAGAACATGAAAGCTATGTTTATTTTAACAATACGGATGATAACAGTGCGTTTAAAGACGCTTTGAGGTTGAAGGCTATATTAGAAAATAAAATTTAGAGAATATACATTATGTTAACTAAATAATATTAATGTTTTTTTATACTTATAATCGTATACATATAATAAAATTAAAAAACAAAAGAGAAAAGCCCTTTTTATTGGGCTTCTTGTTGAAGTCTTTGCATAATTCTTTGCATTTTTCTATAGTTGTACTGCATTTGTTTAAGTTGTTGTTCTAATTGCACTGCATCAAGATATGCTCTTTTATTTGTTTGTTTCATGTCTTGTTTCATCTGTCTAATTTGTTGTCTTAGTTGATCCATTGATTCACTGACAGTTTGCATATTTTGTTTCATAGCTCTTACTCTTGCCTGAGTTCTCGTTCTTACTTGATTTTTAGCTTGTTTGGCTTTTTGTGCTTTGTTCATAGATGTTCCGTCAGGTCCGCCTGTAATCATTTCAGGAGATATTCCTCCATAATTGCCTGATCCTGAAGCGCTTCCGCTTGCTCCACCCATTGAACTGCCAACTGAACCTCCGAATGAACCACCCATTCCTCCACCGAATGCAAATAACATTGTTCCGCTTAAAAGTGCTACGCTTAATAATTTTGCTGCTTTTTTCATTTTTAACTCCTTTTTATTAAGTTATGTAAAATTATAAAATCAAGGAGTTAATGAAAAGTTAACATTAAAATAATTTATTCAATAATTCTTTGTTATCCTCCAAGTATTTATCAATAAGCTTTCTGAGCTCTTTACTTGAATCAGAATGTTTCAGTTTTGAGATCTTTTTAAACGCTTCCCATTTTGACTTTTCTATTTTAAAATTTGCATTTTTCATTTCTATCATTATGTTTCCTTTATAATTTCATTATTTTTTCATTATAAATATGTGTAATGTTATTTTATTCAATTTTCGGCTTTTTTGCTATACTTTCACCAAAAAAAGGCGATAAATGAACGAAAAAGAGATATTTGCAAGAGCAAACAACAAATGCGAACTTTGTGAAAGTGAAGAAAACCTTACAGTTTACGAAGTATACAAAAGCGACGACAACGACGGATATGCCCTGCTTTGTGATAAATGTTTAAGTCAGATAGAATCTCAAAACTATGACGAAAACCATTTCAACTGTCTGAATAACGCAATGTGGAGTGAAGTGCCGACAGTTAAGATTCTAAGCTATAAAATATGGAAAGCGCTTGGAAGAAGCGATATGACTGATATGATGTACCTAACAGATGAAGAAATGGCAGTCGCAAACAAAACCGAAGAAGTTGTAAAAGATGCAAATGGAAACATTCTAAAAGCCGGAGACAGCGTAAGTGTTATAAAAGATCTTGAAGTAAAAGGCGCCGGTAAAACAATCAAAAGAGGAACGGTTGTTAAAAACATCAGAATGTGTGACGTTGACGGTCATGTATCATGTAAAGTCGACGGTATCGGTCAGGTTTATTTAAAAACCGAATTTCTTAAAAAGATCTAATAGGGCTACTCCCCTATTTCAGGTATTTTCCTGCAATTGATTTTATTTCTTCGTATATTTTGTCAAAATCCGCACTGTAAACCCTCGTATCAAAAACCGTAGTCATCAGATTCGTATCACGCTTAAATCTCGGAACCATTTGTAAATGTATATGATCAGGAATCCCCGCACCAGCGTCAAATCCTAAATTCCACCCCATATTTATACCGTGAGCACCGAAATCTTTTAATATTTTACAGCCTGTCTGAGCCATTTTGGCTATATGGCAGACTTCTTTTTCATTCAGATCTTCATAATTTGATACGTGTCTTAGAGGGATAATCATAAAATGCCCAGGATTATAAGGAAACCTGTTCATTACGAAAAAACAGATTTCATCACGGTAAAACACCTGGTTTTCTTCATCTTTCTCAGGAGTGTTCGCTATATCGCAAAAGACACAGCCTGTCTGTTTTTTGACGTGGTATTCTCTTCTCCATGGAGCATAGAGTCTTTCCATTATTTTCCTTTATATATTAATGTATGGATTATATCAAATGTTTCCGAGCAGTTCGTTAATTATTTTCTCGCCTTCTTCTTTTGATATTTCGTTGTTTCTTATTTTGCTTTTTATGTATGTTATTTCATCATCTCTCTCTTTTATTAACATAATAAGTTCACTCTGTAAATCTTGAATTCTTTTTTTAAGCGTAGGATACGTAATACCGAGTTTCTCGGCCAGATCTTTTAGGTTTCCACCCGCAAGAATAAGCTCAAGTGCGAGTTTTTGGGAGTTTAGAGAAAGCTTTGCAAGTAGAGGAAAAGAAAACCCGCCTTCAAATACAGTATTACAATGCGTGCATTTTAAACGTTCTATCTGAAGGTTGGATTTACATACGAAACATTTTGTCATTTTTCAGCCTTTTAATATTATTAAAAAATTATAGGCTAATTTTTAAAATAATTCAAATTATCGAAATAAAAATTTCAAATAATTAAATTTGTTCAAAATATTTTCTGATACATCAAATACTTCTGTTAGATCTTTTGAGGTTATAGTGTCGGTTTTTTTGTATATACGCCCTTCTTTTAAAAGGATAATCTCTTTATATGTTTCATTTATTTCATTAAAGTCGTGTGTAATTAAGATCTTTTTATTTTCAAGGCTTTCCAATAAAGTAAAAAACTCATACTTAGCCTTAATATCCAGCCCGTTAGTAGGTTCGTCAAGACAGAGGATTTTCGGCTCATGTATTATTGCTCTTGCAATCAGCACCCTTTTAAGCTCTCCGAGTGAGAGTGTAGCTGTAAACTGTGATTCTTTTAGTTTAAACCTTTCACAAAGCTCTTTTGCTTTTTCGAGATCTTGTGAGGTTATGTTATGAAAAGGATATATGTCGTATGAGTTTTTTAGAGAAGAAAGTACAGCGTCTAAAACTCTGACGGAATTTTGCTTGTAAAAATACTCCATATAGCTGTCTACCACCCCAAATGTTTTCCTCGCTTCTTCAAGCGTCAGCGTTTTACCGAAAACTTCTCTTT
This sequence comes from Nautilia profundicola AmH, assembly GCF_000021725.1. Taxonomy (GTDB): domain Bacteria; phylum Campylobacterota; class Campylobacteria; order Campylobacterales; family Nautiliaceae; genus Nautilia; species Nautilia profundicola. The sequence goes on along the minus strand of NC_012115.1, from coordinate 855,697 downwards.
TAAAGAGCTTTTTTGGATAAAGCTCATGGGTAATGATTTTTAAAAGCAGGCTTTTACCACTGCCGTTAGGCCCGAGTATTGCAAAAGAGTCCTTCGCTTCAAAAGCAATGTCCAAAAAGAGGTGCTCAAACGAGAGCTTAAGCATTAACCTCCCCTATTTTGTTTTTTATGGAGTTGATTTTCTGTTTCATTCTGTTAGATTTATTTTTTCTTATATCCATTTTGATTGTAGTATATACCCTGTTGCAGTCGGGTTCTAATTGTTTGTACGCGTTATTGATAACGGCTGTGGCTTCTTCCATGCTTTCCACTTCAAACACCGTACCCATAGGTGTCAGCTGATAGTTTAAATCACTTTCTTTAAACATTTTAATTACCCTGCTTACATATTCGCTCACACTCTCCCCCTTATCTGTCGGGAAAATAGCGAATTCCACAAGTACGCTCATTTTTTCTCCTTTTTTGATTGGATTTTACCAAAAAGTTATTGAACAAGCGCATCCCTAATCTGCAAATAAGCGATTAAAAACTCAAAAAACATTCTCAAAAACAGCTCAAAAAGTAAAAAGCATACAAGCATAAAAATAATCATTTTGGTTTTATGTATTGCAGGGCTGTAGTTTGGAAAAACGGATTTGAATATTTTGGAGCTTAGAATTTTGTTTTTGCCGTATATTAAAAACAGAGGTATCAGCAAAGCAAAAAAATAGTAAAAAAATATAAGCACGTCTGTGCTGATAAATTTTTTAAATGTTAAAAAATCGTTTATATTATTCATCGAATATCTTTTTTATAAGTTTATAATCATCATGTCTGTAGCCGTAAATAATTACTTCACACTCAAAATCCACATCCCTTGAAAAAAACTCTTTATATATTCTTATAACTTTTTCTTTATCAAGGCCGCCTACTCCCGTACCCATAAGCGGCAGTACCATTTTGCAGGGAGCATGAGGTTTTATTAATTTTTCAATGTTTCTAAGGATGGTTTTGATTGTGTCGTATGTGGGTGAGGGATTTAGTTTTGAATAGTCCATTACCGCAGCATGCAAAGCATGTTTGAAGTTTGGATTTTTAGGGCAGCTTGTAACTATTACTTCTCCCTGTTTTATCGGAGTATATTTTTTCATTTCAGTCTGCAGTTCATTTCCACAGTTTATTCTAAATGCGGCTGATACCCCGCTTCCTAAGAAAAGATCAGTATTTGAAGGATTTACAATAAAGTCCGCTTCTTTTTCATCAAAGATATTCCCCTGTTTTACAATTATTTTATACATTCGAGAACTTTTTGCTCAATTATCTGTCTGTTTTTTTCGGCGTTTTCCCCGGTAAAGAAGAAATAATGATCACCATTTAATATATCAAAGTCACACGCCAAAAGGTCACTTTGTTTTTTTATTGCATAAGGAGGAACGGCGGTATCACTGCTTCCTCCGAAAATCAAAGCATTGTTTCGGAAATTTTTAAATTCTTCACTAAAGTCTTCGTCAACCACTTTTTTAAACGTTTCATACATATTTTCACTCATACCTTTTACATCACTGCTTACAAACAGGTCTCTTAATGAACCGAGGCCGATTTTTTTAAGGAATTTATAGATTTTTATTTTTATTTGTACACTTTTAGGTTTCGGAATTATAATTCCGGCGCTTGCAAGCAACACTAAAAGATCAGGGTTTAGAAGCGTTGCTACTTTACCTCCAAAACTGTGGCCTACTATTATCTCTTTTTTGACATTAATATCTTCTAAGAATTTATCTAATATTTTGGCATAATCTTTTGTGGTTAATACATAATCATTGCTTGATTTTCCAAATCCAGGCATATCAATATAAATATGTCTGAAATCTTTGAAATTATTTTTAAAACTTTTCATAATCTCTTTGTTACTTCCCCATCCGTGCAGAAAAATTATATCTTTTTTATTGGAAGGGTTAATAATCTCATATGATATATCAAAGTGTTTATTGTCGATTTTTACAGTTCTAAGAGCCACTTTTATCTCCGTATTTAGGTATGAATTTCAAACTTGCAGAATTTATACAGTATCTGATTCCCGTAGGTGCCGGACCGTCGCCGAAGATATGTCCGAGATGGCCCCTGCAGTTGCCGCACATTGCTTCTATTCTCGTCATACCTCCTGTAAAATCCGCCTGTTCAAGCACAGGTCCGATCGATATATAAAAACTCGGCCAGCCCGTACCGCTGTCAAATTTATGCTCACTGCTGAAAAGCTCCGTTCCACAGCATCTGCATTTGTAGATTCCCGGTGTTTTATTATCCCAGTATTCGTTATTGAAAGGAGGTTCGGTACCTTTTTCACAAATAACGTATTTTTCGAAATCACTTAATGTGTTTTTGCATTCGCACATATAAAACCTTTGATATAATTTTGAAAATTTTATCCAAAATAGGAGTCAAATGAAAGACTTACACTCAATCAACAGACTTATTGAAGCTTTTGAGGAGCTGCCGAGTATAGGTAAAAAATCGGCAACAAGACTTGCCCTTTCCATTGCAAAAGACAAATTTAAAGCCTTAAAACTTATTAACGCAATAGAAGATGTGGTTGCGAATATTAAAGAATGCGAAATTTGTGGTAATTTCAGTGAGCACGAAATCTGCGACATATGTGCGTCTGAAAACAGAGATAAAACACTCGCAATAGTAGAGAATTCAAAAGATATTATGATTATAGAAGAATCCGGAAGTTATAACGGATATTATTTTGTATTAACTCATATCGACGATGAGGTTATACAAAAATTAAGGGAAATTATTAAAGATAAAGAAATAAAAGAAGTTATATTTGCTTTTCCACCGTCGGTGGAGTCGGAAGCGAGAAGCCTTTATATTGAAGATAAACTAAAAGATTTAAATATAGAATTCACGCAAATAGCACAGGGAGTTCCGACGGGCGTTCATTTTGAAAATGTAGACGTAAACTCTCTTGCAAAAGCTATTAAGCTTAGATTCAAGCTTTAAAACATCTTTTGCCCATATCTTCCGGGTATCCTCTTTTTTGTGCAATTTCACATGATTTTTCTGTAATTAATTCATCACTGAGCTTATTTATTTCATCTATTTCAATCTGTTTTTTATAAGGTATTGCGAATTTCTTACTTAAATCTTTTACAATCGAATCAGCCATTGACGTAACGGTTGACGCTTTTACAACTTCACACCTTGCGTAATTATCTTCAAAACTTATCTCAACCGCTCTTAATTCCGCATCGCAGCCCGGAATCTGCTGCGCTCCGTATAAAGGTACGTAAGTAACCTCGCTTGAACTAAATTCCGGGATATACTGACTCATATGTTCAATCGCTCTTTTGGCTCTCTTGCCCGCTTCTTCTTTTTGCCAGCCTTTTTCTATTTTTTCAATGAAATGTTTTGGAAGTTTTGGGTATGAACTTTTTTCATCCGAACTTACAAGCCCGTCTTCAAAGAGTGTGATATCTTTTGTCATACCATGAAGCTGAAAATAACCGTTAGGATAAGGCGTAAACTGGGCCATTCCTTTTGGGGTTCCCCTTTTGCCGTGGAAAATTATCTCAGGCCATGCGAAATTAAAATCATTGTTTTTTACCACATATGCCGCTTTGAACTCTGTGAGTCTCTCGCGTTTAAATTCAAGTGCGTCATCAATCTCGCCGCTTCTGTAACCGGCTGCATTTATTAAATAATCAAATTCTTCACCGTTTACAATCCATTTGTCGCCTTTTTTTTCGACATTGGCTTCTTCATATTTCACTATTCCTTTCTTTTCAAGAATGAGCTTTGCAATAGCCGCAAGTCTGAATACGTTTACTCCGTATTCCTGAACTAAAATCACCGGGTATTTGATACTCTCAAGATCAACATATTTTGCAAACGGTATAAGCCATTCGTCAGCTGTTTTAGGGTTTTTGATTAAATCTTTGTTTTTTAATTTCAATATATCTTCTTTATAATAAAGTCTGTAATATTCATCAGGATCACCCAAAACTTTGTTTTTCGGATCTTCACTTATGAGTTTTTTATATTCGTTTTTTAAAATATCAAGAGTTTCTATTAAATCTTCAGGATCCCCTTCGTCACTTTTCGGAACGACTATAACCGTAGGTCTGTAATCAATTGCATGTGGATAAAGTCTTATAAAGTCGATAGATTCTTTTAAAAGAGCGATTTTTTCTTTTAGCGTTATTTCCCTGTATAAATTCCCTCCGGCATGCAAGTGGCAAATCGGAGGTCCGCTTACAAGATCGTTTTTCTCAAAAAGTTTAACCTCTATACCTAAATTCTCAAGATACATAGCAATACTGCTGCCCGTAATTCCTCCTCCTATAATCGCTACTTTCATAAAACCTCCAAAAGTTTATTGAATTCATCAATTATTATATCAGGCTCAAACACTGCAACATCTTCTCCGTAATTGTATCCGTAGTTTACCGCTATTGATTTAATTTGAGCATTTTTTGCGGCAATAATATCATTTTTGGAATCACCTATCATAATGCTGTTTTTTGGATCAAACCCCATTTTTTCACATACATACAAAAGAGGCATTGGTGACGGTTTTTTTTCCGGCAGACTTTCCCCTCCGATATACATTTCAAAGTGAGTGTCAATTCCGAGAGTTTTTAATATCTCCCCCACAAATTCATACGGTTTATTCGTAACAATCGCTTTTTTATGCGGAAGTTTCTCGAGGGTTTCTTTAACTCCGGGATAAAGGGATGTTTTTACACAGACGTTGTTTTTATAGTGGTTTTTGAATGATTGTAATGCTTTTTGGAGTAACTCCCGGTCGTTTTTCTCTTTTAAGGCCCTTTCAATCAAAGTCCTTGCACCGTTTCCGAGATAATTTCTAACCTCTTCTTCAGTTACCCTATCAATACCGAGTTCATTAAATGTTTTATTAATTGCATCAGTCAAATCGGGCACTGAATCTATGAGTGTTCCGTCCAAATCAAAAATCAACAGTTCCAAATCAGACCTTTTTTGTCTGCAATAATATCAAAAATTTTTCTTAAAAACTTCTAAATTCTCATAAATCTCAATATCTTTTAGTCTCTCTTTAGGTATAAACGTACAATTATTAAACTCTTCATAAATTTTGCCTATTAAACAGATCCTAAAATCAAGTCCTAATCCGTACTTCAAAGCCCAAACCATAAATATTTCATTTAATGTTCCGATACTGCCTGTTTGAGCTATAAACATACCACTGTCTTCAATCAGCTTTTTTAATCTTTCAAACAGATCTTTTGTAGGTATACGTTTTGTAAGATAAGGGTTTTTAGGACGTATTTCATCAAAATATTCGAGTGTAATACCGATTACTTCTCCTCCTCCTTCTTTGACACCCTTGCTAACGGCCTCCATAAGTCCCCCGTATCCACCGCATTTAACTGTGAAGCCATTTTCAGCCAAAAACCTGCCGAGTTCAACACCTTCATCGTAAAGCTCCGCATCATCCACCCTGCTTGCACCGAATGTCGTTACTATTTTCATATAATCCCTTTATTGCTTAATTAACATAATTATTTTTATACTTTATTTATTCTATTTCACTAAGTTCATCCCTATGAGGTTTCCAGCAATCGTTAAAAAACCTGTTTTCACTTTTTAAAGTTTTTTCATCACAGTTTTCAATAATATTTTCTGCCCATTTTTCTATTATTGATTTAATTTTATCTCCCCATTTCATAAAATATCTTTCATAATCCTCGCTTGTATAAATCTTACCTCCCACATAAGGCAGTCCGTCAACGGCCGGGAGTTTAAATACGGCAAAAGTCTCTTCATCAAGCTCCTTTTTGCCCTGAAACTGTTTAATAACCTCTTCTTTTTCTTTGGCAATACGTTTTTTATGAGAGAGGTTTTTAAAAATTGCGTATTTTGTAGCTTCTGCAATTCCTATTGCTTCCGCTGTCGGAAGGTCAAATCCAAGCTTTAAAGCTCTAAGTTTTTGAAGTGCCGCCATTTTAGGAAAACGGTTTATTTTCATGGCATATCCTTTTTTTATTTATTATACATCTTTTTGTATGCCGTCAATATAAAACCACTTCCCGTCTTTAATAAACCTGCTTTTTTCATGCATTACATAATCATTAATATATGCCTTAAATTCCACATACGCTTCATTATCACCGTCAATAAATTCAATAATTTCGAGTTTTTTAAATTCACTGTTGCCGAATTCCTTAACAGACCTTTTCCATTCATTTAGATCTTTTTCAAAGTGCGGTGAATCGGGATGTGTGGTTTTAATTACATAATCAGCATCTCCGATAGCATATGCCGTGTATCTGCTTTTCATCAGAAGTAAAGCATTCGGAGCGCTTCCGATTTTGTGCCATTTAAAACAACACTCTTTATATTTCTTACCGCTTCCGCAGGGACACGGAGAATTTTTAGTGAATTTCATAATACGCATTTTCTCCTTTGCAGTTTATAAATTCGTTTATAACGCTTCCGCCTTTGGCGTATATGATGTTTTCAGGTATATTTTCAGTAAACACAACTCTTTTTTCTGGAATATTTTCTGTAACCCATCTTAACATAATATTTTTACTGTTTGGATTGATATAGATAATTTCATCACGTTGAAACTGCGAATTCAGAGCTTTATCATGCTTTGCCGTCACTATTTCAAAAGGTTTTTTATTGTATTCAAAATCTTCATTTAAAAATTTAAATTTTCCGTTATCCGTAAAAAAGCCGTCACTATATGGGGGCTTATCGAATACCCTTTTGCGGTATATTTCATCCCCTGTTTTTTCCAAATCGGCATTTAAAATCTCTTCAATATATTCATCCTCGCTTTTTAAGCCCGTAAATCCAAACTCATTCATTAAAAATTTTGTTAATTCATATTCACTTATACATTTTTCATTTTTCACTTTACACTTTTCATTTGTTATGACATATTCGTGAAAATAACTCCCCCTCACATCCTTTTTCTCAAAAAAATCTTTACTCGGGATAAAAAGCGTGGCAATTTGAGCCGTTTCATCCATATATTTACCAAAAACGACCGTTGTTTTGTTTTTAAGTTTTTGCCATTCATGCCTGTTTGGGAAACTTACAAGAGGATTACCCGCCTGTACAAAAACAACTTCATAATCATCAAGGTTTACATCCCAGAGCGGCACTTTGTTTTTATGATTCATACTGAAAGGGTTATTTATTCCGTATCCGCTGCTTCCAAGAAACGCAACTCCCCTGTCTTTCTTTCCGAAATATCCAAGCATATAAAATAAACTGTCAATAGCCCATGTGGTTTTCCAGCATTCTTTACATTTTGCCGTTCCAAGCCCTGTAAGGACTGCACCGCCCTGTTTTATGATTTCAAAAAGTTTCATTAATTCTTCGTTATTTATTCCACATTTTTTCATTAGATCTTTTTTATCATATGAAAAGACTATTTTTTTATACTCATCAAAATTATCACTCACTTCATATTGCTCACTTTCAATCACCATTTGAGCCAGCAGTATAGCCAAGTAAAAATCGCTGTTTGGTTTTACCTGTATGAAAAGATCAGAGTTTTTAGCCGTTTTAGTTTCAATAGCATCAATAGTTACAGTAAACTTGTCTTTTATCATTGGAATTAAATGAATGTTTGTCACATACGGGTTTCTGCCCCATATGATGATGTTTTTAGCGTTTTTAATTATCCAAGTGGGAAGTATTAGTGATTTTCCACGCCCTTTAATTATCCCCTCTTCTCCAAGCCCATCGCATGTGGAACCTACGGCAAATGTTGCTCCGTAATTTTCAAAAAAAAGCTTTGTTACGTTTTGCATAATCCCCATATTACCGGAACCTTTTACAAAAAGCACTCTTTTGGGGCCTTTATTTTTCAATATATCAGCTAATTTATCCAGAGTTTCATTTAACATAATATTTTTACTATTGTATTTTGGAGTGGTTTCGGAAGGAAATTTGAAGTAATTGTTCAGCTTCCAGCATAAATAAGGAGTTATTGAATCCCCCTCAAATTTAACTTTTAATTTTTCACTTTTAACTTTTAACTTGCAGGAGTCCCAACAGTCAAGCGGACAGAACATAAGAAACCTTTTATTTTATTCTTATTGTACCATTTTCCTGAACGATTTCATTTTCTTTAATCAGCTCGTTTACAGCCGATTTGAAGGCTTTTTTACTGACTTTGAAGTACTTTTTAATCTCTTCGGGGTCTGATTTGGTGGTTATTTTCATTTCGCCCCATTCTTTTAAAACATTATAGACTTTATCTTTAACATCATCTCTTGAGCCGATTTTTTGAAGTGAAAGATCAAGTTTTCCATCCTCTCTTAAGTTTTTGACAAACGCTTTTTTCTTTTGCCCCACTCTTACATCTTCAAATATTTCGTTATCAAAAAGCATTCCCTCATACATGTCATCAACTATACATTTGTATCCGAGAGGAGTTTTTGCGATTACTATTATTTTTACTTCATCGTTAACATCATAGTTTTTTGCTTTTTTGATATGCCTTGATAGTTTAGAATCAAGCATTAATCTGTCAGTTTTTTCGTCATATACGATTTTACCTATTACACTGTCGCCCTTGTTTAATTGTTTTTTCATATTTCCAAGCGGCATGAAAAGATCTTTTGGCATTCCCCAGTCAACAAATACACCGAATTTTGCTACGTCCACAACCCTGAATACTCCGAATTCCCCGTATTCGTATTTCGGTTTATCGGTGGTTGCCACGTATCTGTCTTCCGAATCGTTATAGATAAACACTTCTATTTCATCGCCTATATTCATATCATCGGTTACGTATCTGTTAGGGAGTAAAACGGTGTCACCGTCAAGGGCTTCAAGGTAAAGCCCCTGAGGAGTTTTTTTGGAAATTTTGAGTCTGTTAAGAGAGCCTAATTTCAAATATTCTTCAATCATACGTTAAACCTGAAATGCATTACATCCCCGTCTTGTACCACGTAATCCTTACCTTCAAGTCTCATGGCTCCCGCTTCTTTTGCACCCTGCTCTCCGCCATATTTTATAAAGTCTTCATAACTTATAACTTCCGCTCTGATGAAACCTTTTTCAAAGTCTGTATGAATTACACCGGCTGCCTGAGGAGCTTTTGTTCCTCTTTTAATAGTCCAGCTTCTAACTTCGATTTTTCCGGCTGTAAAATAGCTGATAAGATCAAGTTTTTCATACGCTTTTCTGATTATCTGATCAAGCCCACTCTCTTTAGCTCCAAGGCTCTCAAGGAATTCATGTCTTTCTTCATCACTCATATCAACCATTTCTTCTTCAAGTTTTGCACAGAGTTTAATTACTTCCCTTCCGTGTTTAGCCGCGTATTCTTTTAATGCTTTTACGTATTCGTTATCTTCCGCTAAGCCTTCTTCATCTACATTCGCACCGTAAAAGATCTCTTTGTTTGTAAGGAAGCTAAGCTCTCTTTCTATTACTTTAAACGCTTCTTCGTCTTTTTTAGGGAATGTTTTTACAGGGTTTCCTTCACTGATCCATTCCATCAGTTCATTTGCAAGTTCAAGCTGAGCTTTGGCGTCTTTGCTGCCTTTTGCCTGTTTTTGAAGTTTTGCTATTCTTTTTTCAAGCGTCTGCATATCCGCATATAAAAGTTCCTGTTCGATTATTTCAACGTCTCTTATCGGATCTACGCTGTTTTCTACATGTATAACGTTATCGTCTTCAAAACATCTTACCATGTGTAAAATAATATCCGTTTCTCTAATGTTGGCCAAAAACTGGTTACCAAGCCCTTCACCTTTGCTCGCACCCTTTACAAGCCCCGCAATATCAACAAATTCAATTGTAGAGTACTGAATTTTATCAGGGTTTACAATTTTTGCAAGTTCTTCAATTCTCTCATCCGGAACCGGAACGATTGCCTTATTCGGCTCAATAGTACAAAACGGATAGTTTTGAGCTTCCGCGTTTTGTGTTTTTGTAAGTGCGTTAAAAGTAGTAGATTTTCCGACATTCGGAAGTCCGACAATACCAACTTTCATTAAAATCCTTTTTTGGTGAAATTATATCGAAATAAGGTGGTAATTCTATGAAAATATTAAAGGAAGCTATGGTTGTTAGGGTTATTAAGGTTTTTTTATTTTAACCCTAACTAACCCTAATAATCTGTATAACTTTAAAAATTAAAGGGATTTAAGAAGCGTTACGAACGTATCTACCCCGAAACCGCTCGCGCCGTGAGGGTTGAATCCCCATGCTTTTTCCACAAACGCAGGTCCTGCGATATCAAGGTGAGTCCATTTTTCTTTGTTTTCATCTTCAATAAATTCGCTTAGGAAAAGTCCTGCTGTAAGTGCTCCTCCGTATCTGCTTGAAGCAATGTTGCAAATATCTGCGATTTCGCTTTTTAAAAGTTTTGGTAGGTATTTGTTAAACGGCAGGTATGCAAAATGCTCTCCCGTGTTTTCTCCTGTGTTTATAATGCTTTCGATTTTTTCTTTTTCAAACCCCATAACTCCGCACGTATATTCTCCTACACCCACAACGCAGGCACCCGTAAGTGTCGCAAAGTCATATATTTCATCAAAATCTTTGATATTTTCCTGAGCGTAACACAGACAGTCTGCCAAGACAAGTCTTCCTTCCGCATCTGTGTTTCTAACTTCAATAGTTTTTCCGTTTTTGGCTTTTAGCACATCGTCAGGCTTGTAAGCGTTTCCGCCTATCATATTTTCAGCCGCACCGAGTATTGCGTGAACTTCTACGTTTAGACACAGCTCACTGATTGCTTTTATAATCCCTAATACTGTTACAGCACCTGATTTGTCGCTTTTCATTGTTACCATAAAGTCACTCGGTTTAAGGCTAAGTCCACCGCTATCGTAGCATAAACCTTTTCCGACTAAAACGATTTTTCTTTTTGCTTTTTCAGGTTTATATGCAAGGTGAATGAGTCTTGGAGGATTGGAGCTTGCTTTTGCAACGCTGTAGAATGCATGATATCCGTTTTCAAACAGGTAGTTTTCATCGTAAATATTGCACTCAAGTTTGTTTGTTTTAGCTACATCTTCGGCAATACTTGCAAGTTTTGCAGGTGTAAGCTCATCAGGTACCGAATTGATAATATCCCTTACGAAATTAACAGCTTCAGCCCTTACTTTTGCTTCTTTAATTATTTTCTCAAAATCTCTTTTTGAATAGATTGCTATTTTTTTAACAGGATGTTTTGCTTTTTTGCTTTTATATTTGTCAAACTCATAATCCCCAAGCATAAACCCTTCAAAAAACGCAACCAAAACATCTTCGTTTTTAGTATTCGGAGGTGTAATTTCCACGCTTTCAAATTTGTATTTTTTAAGAGATTTAATTATTGTAGCAGTTGCCGTTTTAATGTTTTCAGGATTTAGCGATTCTATACCTACATAAATTCTTTTTTTCTCAGGTAAAACCAAAACTTCCCCGTCTTTTCCTTCAAATCCGTATTCTTCAAATTTTTTAGCTCCGTCAATTACAATTTCGGCTTTAACCTCGCCTTTTCCTTTTATAAATTCCATATAAACTCCTTATATTGTATTTGCGTAATTATAGTAAAAATGGGATAAATTTGTATTAATTACTTCAAAACCCAGGCAGAATTATGTTTTTCAAATCCGATTTTAGGGTAATATCCAGTTGCGGCAGGAGCTGAAAGCAGGATAATTTTATAGTTTTTGTGAAGTTTTTGTTTTAATTTTAAAAAATGTATCAACGGGTCTTCTTTCTCCTAAACCGGAGCGGTTTAATAACTCAATAAAATCCTCAACTGAAATTTCAGGATTTATTTTGTATTCAATCATTTTGTGCTTTTTTAAGCTCTCTTTTTTGATCTTCCCTGTGGTTTATATACCAAAGCAGTGCAAGCATCATAGCGGCAAAAACAATACCGAAATACCAGTGTTCTTTTACCCATTTTAGCAGGTTTATGATGTGTTCTCCGAAAATATAACTCGGAATAATCGTAACGCTCGCCCACACGAATGCACTTATAAAGTTGATAATTGCGTACTTTTTAGGATCGTACCCGCTTATACCTATAGCCATCGGAATAATTGTTCTCATTCCGTATATGAATCTTTGGATAAATATAACCCATCCGCCGTATTTTCTAAGAAGCAGTCTTGCCCTTGCAAATTTACCCCTGTGTGCTCTTAATTCTTCCAAAACCCATTTTTTATTCCATTTACCGAGATAAAAATAGATCTGATCACCGACAAATCCTCCAAGAGCAGCAACTATTATGGAAGTAACTACATTCATATCTCCCGTATGTGATAAAACGCCGGCCATTACAAGGCCTGTTTCACCTTCGGCAATAGACCAGAAGAAAAGAATAATATAACCATATTCCTTTAATAAATTTACAAGGTTTTCTTCGCTAAAAAAGTCTTTGATTGACTGTAAATCAAAACCGTAAAGAAACGTAACAAAAATGAGGATTAAAAACAGATATTTTTTCATAATCAATCCTCAAAATGTAAGATGTTTTTTGCTTGGATCATATCCTTATCACCGCGTCCGGAGAGGTTTACGATTACAAGTTTGTTTTCTATGTCTTTAAGTTTTTTAAGGTAGGCGACTGCATGAGAGCTTTCAAAAGCCGGAATAATACCTTCTTTTTGTGAAAGCCAAACAAATGCATCCAGTGCTTCTTTATCCGTAATATAATCGTATTTTACATTGCCTTTTTCAAAATGAAACGCATGTTCAGGACCTATACCCGGATAATCAAGACCGGCTGAAATAGAATATGCTTCTTTTATCTGTCCGTCTTCATCTTGGAGAAGGTAGCTCATTTGACCGTGAAGTACTCCAGGTGCACCTTTAAGAAGGCTGGCTCCGTGTTTATCCGTTTCAACACCCATACCTCCGGCTTCGATACCTATACACTGAACACCCTCTTCTTCAAGAAAGTGAGAAAAAATTCCCATTGCGTTACTTCCGCCCCCAATACATGCTATTACATAATCAGGAAGCCTGTTTTCTTTATTTAGTATCTGAGCTTTTGCCTCATATCCGATAATCGCCTGAAAATCCCTTACCATCATAGGATACGGATGAGGACCGGCCACAGTTCCGATAACGTAGAATGTGTCTCTTGCATTGGTTACCCAGTATCTGATTGCTTCGTTCATAGCGTCTTTAAGCGTTCTGCTTCCACTTTTAACGGCGTGTACTTTAGCTCCAAGCAGTTTCATTCTGAATACATTGAGTTCCTGTCTCTTGACGTCTTTTTCTCCCATAAACACTTCGCATTCGAGTCCGAAAAGAGCAGCAGCAGTAGCCGTGGCCACACCGTGCTGTCCGGCTCCGGTTTCGGCTATTACTCTTTTTTTGCCCATTTTTTTAGCAAGAAGTACCTGAGCGATAGTATTGTTTACTTTATGTGCTCCTGTGTGATTTAAATCTTCTCTTTTTAAATAAACTTTTGCGTTTAATTCGTTACTGAGATTTTCCGCAAAATAAAGTGGTGAAGGACGGCCGATATATTCTTTAAAATAATAGTCCATTTCTTTCCAGAATTCCTTATCGAAACGGACGCTGTTATAAAATTCTTCAAGTTCTAAAAGTACTGGCATTAGCGTTTCAGGAACATAACGCCCTCCGAATTTGTCAAAATGCCCTCTTTCGTCCGGGTCAAATATAGGTTTTGGAATATACATAATTATCCTTTAAAATCATATGAGTTATTATAAAATTAATATTTTACCAGGCTGTCTACTTCTACACCCAATTCTTTTATTTTTTTTGCACCGTCTAAAAATGTAAGTTCGATAATAAATGCGGCAGCTACTAAATCACCGCCTATTTTTTCAATAAGCTTAACTGCTGCTTCCGCAGTACCGCCAGTAGCTATTAAGTCGTCAATTAACAAAACTTTAGGGTTTTTGACGTTTTTAAATGCGTCTATATGAATTTCTATTTCATCAAATCCGTACTCAAGAGCGTACTTTTCCGCAACAGTAGTATAAGGGAGTTTGCCTTTTTTTCTTAGCGGAACAAATCCTTTTTTTATTTTAGCGGCAATAGCAGCGCCGAAAATAAAACCCCTACTTTCAATTCCGCATATAAAATCAACATTTTTATACTTTTCACTAAAGTAATCTATTACTTCACTAAAAAGCTCTCCGTCGTTTAGCAGAGTTGTTATATCTTTAAAGATTATACCTTTTTGAGGATAATCTGGAATATCACGTATTGCTTTTTGAACTTTCTCAGCCAAAGTCATTTTTTCTCCTTGGTTTAACGCTAAAAAATCAAAAGATTTTTTAACGATTACTTAACTTTTTCTAAATAATCACCTGTTCTTGTGTCAACTTTGATTTTGTCACCTTCTACAATATGGCAAGGAACTGTCACTACCGCTCCTGTTTCAACTTTTGCCGGCTTTCTGCAGGCTCCACTTCTATCTCTGTTACTTACAGGCTGAGTTTCAACTACTTCAAGCTCAACTGTTAAAGGAAGTTCAACACCTATTACTTTTCCGTTATGGAACAGTACGTCAACATTCATCCCTTCAAGTAAGAATCCTTTGCTTTCTTCAAAAACTTTAAGATCAATAGGAATCATTTCATACGTTTCATTGTCCATAAAATAATAAAGGTCACCCTCATTGTATGAATACTGGTATTTTCTTCTTTCAAGATTAGGCTCATCCGCTTTGTCACCAGCGTGGAAAGTTTTTTCGATTACTCTTCCGTCAATAAGGTTTTTAAGTTTAGTTCTAACAAACGCTGCACCTTTTCCCGGTTTTACGTGATGATAATCAACGATTTTGTACGGAATTCCGTCAAGTTCAATATTAAGATATTTTTTTAAATCACTCATACTGTATGCCATTGTTTTCTCCTTAACATAATAATTTTATTTTAGCTTCACAACTTAACGACTTATCTGCTTTACAACTTAATTATATTTCAGCATATCCGACGCTTAACGCGGCTTTTAAGTTTCTTAACTCGTTTAGTACGTCTTCATTTACTTCATTATCTACTATAATTACCGCCATAGCCTGACCTTCTTTGTTTCTACCGAGTCTGAAATCAGCGATATTTATATTGTTTTTAGCAAGTGTCATACCAACCTCACCAATTACTCCAGGTACGTCGGTATTTTTAAAGAAGATCATTTTACCTTTAGGTTCGAATTCAAGGTCAAAGTCTTTAAACTCAACAATTCTCGGATGCTCTTCAAGCATTGTTCCACTGATTGAATATTCCCCGTCATCCGTAATTACTTTGATATTTACAAGGTTTTTGTAAGTGTCGTTTTTAATTTCTTTAGTTTCTGTAACAATTCCTTTTTCAGTTGCGAGGAATTCAGCATTTACGTAGTTTACGTTTTCGGTAATGTTTTGTAAAAGTCCTACAAGTGTAAAAGTCAGAACCGATTTATCTTCTTTTGAAATGTCACCACTTAGGTTTACTTTTACTTTTTTGATCGATTTATTAATAACCTGTGACAGGATATATCCCATTTTTTGAGACAGTTCAAGATATTTGATAACCCATTCAGGTGTGTTTGCGGTATTGATAGGAAGGTTAAGGGCATTCGGATAACTGCTGCCTCTTAGTGCTTCAATAATACCTTCTGCAGCCTGGATTGCGATTCTTTCTTGTGATTCTTTTGTATTAGCACCTATGTGAGGTGTAACAGAAGTGTTTTCAAGTTCAAAAAAAGGATGCTCAGTTAGAGGTTCTTTGTTGAATACATCTATTCCAAGCCAAGCGATTTTTCCGGATTTAAGAGCTTCCGCAACGTCTTCTTCATTGTAAAGTCCACCTCTTGCACAGTTAATAAGCACTACTCCGTCTTTCATTTTTTCGATTTCTTTTTTAGTAATCATATTTATTGTTTCTTTTGTTTTCGGAGTGTGGATTGTAATAAAATCACATTTTAAAATCTCTTCAAAATCAGTCGTATATTTACATCCAAGATCAGTTGCTTTGCTCGGATCGATATAAGGATCGTACGCAATTACGTCCATTTCAAGTGCTTTTGCTCTGATACCTACACGGCTTCCGATATTACCGAAACCGATGATTCCGAGTTTTTTACCTGCAAGCTCGATTCCAAGCCACTTTTCCCTGTTCCACTCATGCTCTTTTTTCAAGTTCCATACTGCATTTGTAAAACTTCTTGCAGCAGTCAGTAAATGAGCCATTGTAAGTTCCACCGCAGCCAATGTGTTAGCGGTAGGCACGTTCATAATAATAACACCTTTTTTGCTTGCCGCTTCCATATCAACATTGTCAACACCTACACCGGCTCTTACTACCGCTTTTAATTTTTTTGCGTGTGAGAGGAATTTTTCATCTACAGGAGTCGGGCTTCTTGTAATTACACCGTCTGCATCTTCTATTACTTTTAGAAGTTCGTCTTTCGGAGTTCTACTTGCATCTACAAGTTCGATGTCTTTAGCATTTTTTAATATTTCAAATCCAGCAGGATGTATCGGGTCACAAACTACTACTTTCATTTATATCCTTTTTATTATTTTTTCTATTTTTATTTTGAAATTATAACTTTTAAATAATTTAATAACTTTTTCAGCTTGTTGCAATGATTTAAATAAAATAAAAATTTCCGTCTTTTTCTTTTCAAGCATCGAATAAGCTATACCTTCGTTTTCAAGTATTGCTTTTATATTGAATATAGCATATTCGTCGTTTGCGTTAATTACAACTTTATAGAGTATAATATTTTTATACTCTTTAAAATCAATTTTCATAAAAAGTTCTCTTGCCGGAAAGGTATAGGAATTAAAAGAGAGTTTTAAAACATCTCCCTTGGTTGATATTTTTGTTATATTTTGTTCGGTTGGTTGAATTCTCTCAATATCCGGCTGTGAAATTTTATCATAAGTCACAAACAATATTGCTGTAATTATAGCCGTTAAAATAAAAATTACTAATTTCATTCAGCAAGTTTTACTCTCTCACCGTTAATTTCGATAATTTTACCTTTAAACTCGTCTCCGATATTATATTCGTTATTAAAGTCCTCTTTTCTTACAAGAGCTTCAATATCGCCTAAATCAATAAACATACCGAAATCTGTAATATATTTAACTTTACCTTCAACTTCGTCACCTACCTGATGAGTTTGAGCGAACGAATCATAAGGATTAGGCATAGCGTCTTTTCTTGATACGATAACTTTGTTTTCTTCAGGAGATATAGTGATTATTTTGAATTCAAGTTTATCGCCGATATTGAATATTTCGTTTGCTTTTTCACCTTTTTTAAATGATGCGAATTTATTAGGAAGAAGTGTGCTTATACCGTCTATTTCTACAAACGCACCAACATTGATGAATTTTGTAATAACACCTTCGACGATATCGCCAACATTGTGATTTTCGTTAAATATTACGGCAGGTTTTGTAAGCAGGTTTTTTCTTGAAACTCTTAATTTTTCTTCTTCAGGATTGATTTCAACGATTTCCACTTCAATTTCGTCGCCTAATGTAAGGTCGTTAATTCCGTCCCAGTTTATTTCGCTGATATGTAAGAAACCTTCAACACCGTTACCGAGATCTACAAACGCACCGTAATCGGTTATATGAGAAACACTTACTTTGACCACATCTCCGATGTTAAGTTCTTTAACTTCTTCCCACGGATTCGGAAGTGTTTTTTTAATTGAGAATATTCTTCTCACAGGATCAATAAGTTTAACCTGAACTTCATCACCTTCACTAATATATTGTCTGTGGTCTATTTTTTTGTAAAAAATTTCTTCTTTTGGTACAAAACCGCTTATACCGTCCACATCGATTACAATACCTTTAGGTTTCACTTTTGTAACAACAGCGTCGATAACTTCATCCGCTTTGCTTTCAAGTTTTGCTTTTATATCGTTTAAATACGCTT
This sequence comes from Nautilia profundicola AmH, assembly GCF_000021725.1. Taxonomy (GTDB): domain Bacteria; phylum Campylobacterota; class Campylobacteria; order Campylobacterales; family Nautiliaceae; genus Nautilia; species Nautilia profundicola. The sequence goes on along the minus strand of NC_012115.1, from coordinate 837,839 downwards.
TTCTATCAACTACAACTGAATTTTGCTTAAATTCTTTCACATATGCTTTTACAGTTTTTCCTATTACGCTTTCATCTTCTTTAAGACCGCTAAGACTTTTCGGAAGGAATATTTCCTGTCCGTCAACATAACCAACAAAACCGCCTTTGATTAACTTTTCAATTTTGAACTCTACTACATCTCCAACTTTTAATTCACTCATGCTAATTCCTTTATTCTTGAGATTATTTTTTCAACCAACCATTCCGGTGTAGAAGCACCTGCGCTTATCCCGCAGTGCTTTTTACCTTCAAACCACTCTTTTTTTAACTCTTCTTCACTTTCAACCAAGTAGGCTTCGCAAAACTCTTTTGCTATATTATATAACTGTTTTGTGTTTGACGAGTTTTTGCCGCCTATAATTATCATTATATCCGCTTTTTTTGCAAGTTCTCTGACCGCATCCTGATTTTCAAAAGTCGCATTACATATTGTATTAAAAACTCTGACTTCTTTATAGTTTTGGATCAAATAATTTGTTATTTTAAGATAATCGTTAATTTTTCTTGTTGTTTGAGCCACTGTTGCAATATGCTCTTTCAATCTGATACCTTCAAGCTCTTTGGGATCCAATACGACATAAACCCTGTTATGTACAGAATAGCTCATAACCCCTTGAATTTCCGGGTGGTTTTTATCACCGAAAATAACGATATCATAACCTTGTTTGCTCATTTCTTCTACAATTTCCTGAGGTTTTTTTACAAAAGGACAGGTTGCGTCTATAATCTCAACATTTTTTTCTTTTAGATTTTGGAGTTTGTCTTTAGGAATACCGTGAGTTCTAACGATTACCCTTTTTACGTTTTCATCAATATCTTCTATGGTTTCAACGTATTTTACATTATAATTTTTAGCAAGTCTTTCAATTTCCAAAGGATTATGAATAAGCGGACCTAAAGTAACGGCATTTTGAGATTCTTCGGCAATTTCAACCGCTCTTTTAACACCAAAGCAAAATCCGTAACTTTTAGCCTTTTCAATTATCATCATTTACCTTAAAATCAGCTATTTTTTCAAAAAGTTTAAAGAAATTCGGAAAAGACGTATTGATACTTTCCGCTTTTTCAATTTCCATTCCGCAAAGAAGTCCTAAAACGGCAAAGCTCATAGCTATTCTGTGGTCTCCATGCGAATCTATTTTTGCTTTTTTCGGAATTCCGCCGGTAATTTCATAACCGTCTTCAAACTCTTTCGCTTCGATTCCGCAAGCTTTCAGTCCGTTAATTACGGTAGAGATTCTGTCGGATTCCTTTACTCTCAGTTCTTTTGCATTTTTTACGACGCTTTTACCTTCAGCTACAGCCATGGCCATTGCAAGTGCGGGTAGTTCATCTATTAGCCAAGGAATATTGTCACTTACTTCTATAGCACTTAATTTTGCGCCTTTTACGATGATATCGCCTATCGGTTCGTATTTGTCTTCTTTTAAAACATACTCGATATCAGCACCCATTCGCTCAAGCGCTTTATATGCTTCAATTCTCGTAGGGTTTAGTGTTACGTTTTTAATAATTGCCGTTGAATCCGTAATAGCCGCCGCCACGGCAAAGAAAAACGCACTGCTCGGATCATTCGGTACTTCAATGTTTAACGGCTCAAGTTTCTTTTCAAGTGGATATATCTTAACTTTCCATTTTCCATTTTCCATTATACATTCAAGTTTAGCCCCCATGCCTTTAAGCATTCTTTCCGTATGGTCACGGCTCAGCATCGGTTCTTCGTAATATGAAGGTTTGTCCGCATTCAATGCCGCTAAAATCATAGCGGATTTAACCTGTGCGGAAGCGATTTTACTTACATAATTAAATGATTTAAGTTTACCGCCTCTAACGGCTAAAGGAGCCAAATCCCCGTTTTTTCTACCGTCTATTTTCGCACCTATACTTCTTAAAGGCTCAGCCACCCTTTTCATAGGACGGCGTCTTAAATACTGATCACCGGTCAATACGAAAAATCCGTCAATTCCTGCCAACAGTCCCATATAAATTCTAATAGTGGTGCCTGAATTACCGCAGTATAAAACATCTTCCGCTTCTTGTAGTGTTTTAGGAGCCTGTATTGTTATTGTTTCGCCGTCATCTTCGACTTTTGCGCCGAGAGCTTTTGCGATTTCAAGAGAATTCATAGTGTCTTCCGCACGAAGATAGTTTTTAATTGTGTTTTTACCGTTAGTTAAAAGAGAGAAAATCGCACATCTGTGCGAGATAGATTTATCAGCGTCTACAATAAACTCTTCTTCAAACTTTCTACCGCCAACTACTGTTAAAATCATCTAAGCTTAATTCCTTTACTCTCCAGTTGATTTAAAATTTTCTCCATTATAGCATTTATTTCTGAATCTGTTAATGTTTTTTCACCCTGAATAACAAATCTTATGGTAAGTGAGTTGTTTTCACCCAAATCATATATATCTATCGGATAAAAATCTTTAAGCTCTTTAATTCCTAAAGAGTCGATAATTTTAAATATTTCTTTATACGGAGTGTCTTTGTCCACAACAAGACTCAAATCCCTTGTTACTTTAGGGAATTTGTTTATATCTTTTGCAAGTTTCATTTCATTTTTAAGTTTAGAAAGATCGATTTCCGCAAAATATGTATCATCGATATTAAACTCTTTTGCAACTTTAGGATGTAGTTTGGCAACAACTCCTATCGGCATTCCGTTTTGAATAATTTTGGCGTTTTGATAAGGATGCGCAATAGGATGCGAATCATTCTCTACAAGTTCAAATTCACCTATAATCTGCGCAAGTTTGTCAACCATAGTTTTAAATTCAACATTTTTAGGTTTACCGTGGTTTATAGGGTTTTCATAATCTTCATATCCACTTATTACAAATGCTATTTTTTGAGATTCTTCTCTTTTTCTGTTATATACACTTCCTGTAGTAAACAGGTAAATTCTTTTATATCCGTTTGCCCTGTTTCTTGCAATATCTTCCAACAATTGAAGCAGTAACGTACTTCTTAACGTATCAAGTTCTTTAACAATCGGGTTGATTAAGTCCAAATGCTCATCAACTATGCTAAATCCGTATTTTTGAAGCCTTTCTTTATCATCGAATACAAAATGAAGTGTTTCATAAAACCCTTGTGATATAGCTTTATATTTAAGTTCATTAATAAATTCATGAAATTCAATAATAGAATTAATTCTGTTAGTTTCTTTGAAATAAAGAGGTTTCGATTCTATTTTATCGATACCGTAAATTCTTAATATTTCTTCAGCAACATCCTGAATGTTTTTAATATCGTTTCTGAATGAAGGTACTTTTATTTTCATATTTTCTTCATTGATTACTTCTACTTCAAAATTTAGTTTTTTTAATATTTCAACTACTGTTTTTTCATCAATATCCGCACCAATTATATTTCTAATTTCTTCAATATTAAGATTGATATATCTCGCAGGTATTTCATTAATTAAATCGATATTGCCTGAATAAACAGGGAGTTTCGTTTCATTGATAAAATAATTTACTCCGAATTCCAAATCTGGTTCACTTCCTCTGCTTGCCCTGAAAAAATACTCATCCGTTTTAAGACCGTTTAAAAATACGATTTCACTTACGTATTCAGGATCAATGTAGTTTGCATTGATTACGTAACTCGTGTTCTCACTTAGTTCAATATTATTCTTAACACCGACAATATAATCTCCGGTTTTCGTAACAAATTTATCTATTCCTTTTTCGCTTTCAAAAGAAACTTCTCCGATGTTGCTTAGCACAAGCAGTACACCCGTCGCATGCATAGAATATTTTACTACTTTATCCTGCTCGTTTTTAAAATCAACTTCACATAAAGCAAGTCTTAAATCAATTTTTAAATTAGATTTAAGCTCTCCGTTTATTGCTCTTAATAAATGAGAAGAGTGTTTTACTTCACTTTTCGATACGTTTACAACCCTTCCGATTCCTTCCTGAAGTTCTTCAAAAGAGTATTCGATATTTTTCAAATCAATATTTAATCCGGCACTGAGTTCCCTTGCAATACCGTAAATACTGAAACTGTCTCCCCTGTTTGCGGTAACACCCAGTTCGATTACTTCATCGTTTAAATATTTTCCTGCGTACTCACCGATTTTAAGCTCACCCAGCGAATCATCCATTATTATAATACCCTCATGAAAGTCAGGTAAACCTATTTCCCTTGCTGCACAGATCATTCCGTGGCTTTCCACGCCTCTGAGTTTTGCTTTTTTGATTTTGAAATCACCCGGAAGTACCGCTCCGACTTTTGAAACAACAACATATTCGGCATTTACAACATTACTCGCTCCGCAAACAATTTGCAGCACTTCATCACCAACATCCACTTTACACACGTTTAGTTTATCGGCATTCGGATGTTTTTCGCACTCGATAACTTTTCCGATTACAACGTTTTGAGGAACTTCAAATTTCTTATAACCTTCAACTTCCTGACCTATTCTATTTAATGTATCTATTATTTCCTGAGTTGATATATTTTTTAAATCTATAAATTCCTCAAGCCATCTTCTTGTTACTATCATTTAAACTGCTCCATAAGTCTGATATCTCCTTCGTACATACTTCTTAAATCGTTGATTCTGTGCAATAACATTGCAAATCTCTCAACTCCTAAACCAAAAGCGTAACCGCTTACATTTTCATATCTTACCGCTTTAAATACGTTCGGGTCTACAACCCCGCATCCTAACACTTCAAGCCATCCGGTGTGAGAGCAAACCCTGCACCCTTTGCCTTCACAGAATATACAGCTGATATCTACTTCCGCACTCGGTTCCGTAAAAGGGAAAAACGAAGGTCTGAATCTGACCTTTACGTCTCCGAACATATGAATCAGAAAACTCTCAAGTATAAATTTCAGATTCGCAAAACTAACTTTACCCGCTTCATCAACCACTAATCCTTCTACCTGATGAAACATCGGAGTGTGTGTTAAATCGTAATCCCTTCTGAATACCGCTCCCGGGCTTATCATTCTGATAGGAGGTTTTTGTTTTTTCATTGTTCTGATCTGCACAGGAGAAGTGTGTGTTCTTAGAAGAGTTCCGTCTTTAAAATAAAATGTATCTTGCATATCCCTTGCAGGATGGTATTTCGGAAGGTTTAACGCTTCAAAGTTATGAAAATCGTCCTCAACCAAAGGTCCTGTTTCGACACTGAAGTTTAGCTTAGTGAAAAAGTCTATAATTTTATTCATAGTTTCGGTTATCGGATGCATTGCCCCCGTAGCTTTGGGAACAAAGCTCGTAACGTCGATTTTTTCTTTTTTTAGCTGCTCTTCCAACAGCTTTTCTTCAAGCTCTTGTTTTTTCTCGGCTATTAAAGCCAATGCTTTTTCTTTTAATTCGTTAAGTTCTTTAGCCACCTCTTTTTTCTTTTCAGGGGCTACGTTTTTAAGCTCTTTGAATTTTTGTGTAATAACACCGTTTTTACCAAGTAGTTTAACTCTTGTTTTTTCAAGTTCTTCAAGGTCTAAAACTTTGCTAATTTCTGATAAATCCACCAAAACAGTCCTTTTATTTTTTAGGTATAATACTACCAAAAAAAAAGGAGCCTTTCAATGGATTGTATCTTCTGTAAAATAGTAAAAGGTGAAATTCCTTCAAACAAAGTATTGGAAAACGATAAATTTTTAGCGTTTCATGATATAAACCCTATTGCTCCGGTGCATGTGTTAATTATCCCGAAAGAACATTTTGCGAAATTTGACGAAACTCCGGCGGAACTTATGCCTGAACTTGCAGAATTTATTAAAAACGTTGCTAAAGAGCTTAATATTACCGATTACAGGCTAATTACAAATAACGGAAGCAATGCCGGACAAGAAGTTTTCCATCTTCATATCCACATGGTGGCAAACCCTAACGGTAAACTTCTCTGGCCTAAGCTTTCTTAAGCTTTTTTCTTTTTTTTGATAAAATTCCGACAAAAAGGGTCTTAATGAAATATGTAGGTGCACACGTAAGTGCAAGCGGCGGAGTGGAAAACGCCGTAAAAAACGCAGTGGATATCGGTGCAAACGGTTTTGCTCTTTTTACAAAAAACCAAAGACAGTGGGTTGCAAAACCATTAAGTGAAAAATCTATAAATAAATTCAAAGAGTTAATGGAAGAACACGGTTTTATTGCTGATGGTGTATTACCTCACGACAGTTATCTTATTAATCTCGGACATCCTGAAGAAGACAAAAGAGAAAAATCATATAACGCGTTTGTGGACGAAATCAGACGTGTTGAACAGCTTGGATTAAAATATTTAAACTTCCATCCCGGAAGTCATCTTAAAAAAATAAGCGAAGAAGAGTGTCTGGATTTAATAAGTGAAAATATCAATAGAGCCATCAAAGATACCGAATATGCAACTCTTGTACTTGAAACTACTGCCGGACAGGGAAGTAATTTAGGATATAAATTTGAACATCTCGCATATATTATAGATAATATTGAAGATAAAAGCAGAATCGGTGTATGTATTGATACGGCTCACATTTTTGCTGCCGGATATGATATAAGAACAAAAGAAGCATATGAAAAAACAATGCAGGAATTTGACGAAATAGTCGGATTTAAATATCTTAAAGGTATGCATATAAACGACTCTAAGGCCAAATTCGCAAGCCGTGTGGACAGACACCACTCACTCGGAAAAGGCGAAATAGGAATAGACGCATTTAAATTTATTATGCAGGACAGCAGAATAGACAATATTCCGCTGGTACTTGAAACAATAGAGCCTGAAATATGGGCGGATGAAATAAAATTACTTAAAAGTTTTGAAAATGTATAAATATCTTAATATTAAACAGACTCCCAAACTTAGCGGAAGTATAGAAATAAGCGGTGCCAAAAACGCAGCGCTTCCGATAATCGCATCAACAATTTTGGCTAAAAACGACGTGTTTTTGACAAACGTTCCGGAAGTTGCGGATGTTAAAACACTTCTTAAACTTTTTAGCCTTTTGGGTGCCGAATATCAATTTGAAAACAACAGTTTAAAAATAAATACAGCCGGAATAAACAATACAACCGCCGTATATGAAATCGTAAAAACAATGAGGGCTTCTATTCTTGTACTCGGGCCTCTTCTTTCAAGATTCGGAGAGTGCAAAGTTTCGCTTCCCGGCGGATGTGCTATAGGTGCAAGACCGGTTGATTTGCATTTAAAAGCACTTGAAGCTATGGGAGCTGAAATAAAAATTGAAGGCGGTTATATCCATGCAACAGGTAAACTCTCAGGAGCCGACATCATCTTTGATAAAATAACCGTAACAGGTACGGAAAATATCGTAATGGCCGCAGCTCTCGCAAAAGGTAAAACAAGGATTATAAACGCTGCAAAAGAACCGGAAGTTATCCAACTTTGTGAAATACTGCAAAACGCAGGAGTGGAGATTGAAGGAATCGGAACAAACGAAATAATCGTACACGGTAGCGACGGTGAACTTTTAAACTTTAAAGAAGAAAGAATAATTCCCGACAGAATCGAAGCCGGAACATACCTTGCCGCAGGTGCTATAACAAATTCACAGATAACACTTAAAAACGTTATCCCCGCACATCTTGAAAGCGTACTTGTAAAGTTTTCGCAAATGGGATTCAAACTCGAAGCAACCGAAAACGAAATTACTATTTTTCCAGCACAAAAAATTCTTCCTACTAACATTTCAACAACCGAATTCCCTGGATTTCCTACCGATATGCAGGCACAGTTTATGGCAATTGCCACACAGGCAGAGGGTGTCAGTATAATTGAAGAGAGACTGTTTGAAAACAGGTTTATGCACGTACCGGAACTAAACAGACTCGGAGCTAATATAAAAATCCAGAGTAAAACCGCTACAATCCAAGGCCCTACTCCGTTAGTCGGTGCAGATGTAATGGCTACGGATTTAAGAGCCTCTTCAGCATTGGTGCTCGCGGGACTGATAGCAAAAGGCGAAACAAACGTACACAGAATTTACCACCTTTTCAGAGGATATGAAAAACTAACGGAAAAATTCAAAGCCTTAGGGGCACAGGTGGAATTAAAAGACGAGCCGTTACCTTAATATTTCAAAATAAATTTCAGCCGTTTTTTTCTTATCCAGCTCTTTACCCAAAAACAGCTCCATTGCCAACACTCCCTGATATACAAGCATATCAAGACCTGTTTTTGTTTTAAGATTATATTGCTTTGCAAGTTTTAAAAACGGTGTTTCTTTTCCGTAAATTACATCAACGGCGTATTTTGCTTTTGAAAACAGTTCTTTTAAAATATTTTGTGGGGCCGGATAATTATCATCACTAAGCCCCGCACTTGTGGTGTTGATAATTAAATCATAACTGTTTGTTTTAAATTCATCCCATGTAAAAGATTTAAGACCTTTGTTTCTGAAATACTGAAGTCTGCCTTCACTTCTGTTTAAAATATGTGCATTAGGGAAAACAAGACTAAGAGCTTTTGCGGTACCCCCCGCTCCTATTATTAAAACGCTTTCATATTCAAATTCTTTAACCGCTTCAAGAAAGCCGGGAGCATCTGTATTGTAACCGATTACTTTTCCGTTTTCTTCAACAAGAGTATTCACCGCACCTATTTCTTTTGCAATTCCCCTCACTTCATCGGCAAGTTTAAACGCATGTTCTTTATGAGGTACTGTAACGTTTGCACCTTTAATTTTAAGTTCTTTAAATTTATCAATAATTTCTTCACCGTTTTCAAGCTTATATCTTCCGTAACACTCTTTAATGTTACTTTTTTTAAAAAAATAATTGTGCATCAAAGGAGACTTAGAATGAGAAACTGGGTTTCCGAATATCAAAAACATATACAACCTTTAACGTGTTAAATAAAAATAAAATTCATCATCATCAAAATAGAATTTTACTTCAATAGCTTTTTTCTCAGCTACCAAAGATTTCAAGCTTTCCAAATCGTCAAAAACTTTAGGTAATGTCATATTGATTTGTACATCGTGTTTTGCAAATTCGGTTTTGGTATTACCAACGATAATATTTGCAAACTCCGCCACAATATCATGTAATTCTTCTTTCGTTTTAGCTTCTTCTCCCAAAAGAATTCTCGAAATGTTTTTAGTCAACTTTTCACTGAAAATCAACACCACCATCCCGTCTATATCACCGTAAAAACCTAATGAACTCGTAACATAGTTATTATTTGATAAATCAAATTCAATTTTAGTTAATTCAGGTTTTTCTTTTTTTGCTTCGATACCTGTCATCAACTGAACAGTATCAATAGTTGAATTTACGAAATAAGGAAGAAGATTTACAAGTTCTTTTGTTATTTTTTTCTGCTTTTTATAGATAACATCCATGTGTTTTTTTGCTTCTTCGAGCGCTTCCGAATTCATAAGCTCATCTTCATCCGCAAAGAATAAAAACCCGACATCTTCCAAATCGGTAAGCATTTTAGGTTGAACATTTTTTGCATTAAGTCCGACTATCGCCATCAATGCACCGTACTCAGCACTTTCTACACCTAATTTTGTAAGAAAACTTACGGCATGTATATTTAAACCTTTTACATTATTCATATTAAACACAAAAATTCTAAATCCGATACTTAAACTTCTTCTAAAATAATCAATATCAAATTTTTGCGATAAACTTGTATCCAAAAAACCGTCAAAATAAAAATATACTATGTTGTTTTTAACAATAGCGCTTACCCTATTAGAAAATTTCGAAATAATGCTGTTTTTTATAACAATTGCATTCTCTGTGTTTTTGATTTCTGACTCGTCATTTACGGATATTGGCATATACCCTTTTTTTACCAAATGATATATTATAAGGTTTTTATTTTCATCATTATTTATACAACAAAGATAAATGTCTTTATCTATAATTTCGTCACTTGTAAAAAGTTTTTCAACTTCTTCCGATTCATATATGTTAAAAAATCTGTTGTCTATTTTTAATACCAAATCATATACACTTTTGTTAACGTTAAAAAAACTGCATTCAATATCTTTTTTATAAAGAGTTTCAAAAATATCGTTTAAGAATCTAATTGCATTGATATTTGCACTAATTACTTTTGCAAAATCAATGCTGACATATTTTATTTTACGTGTTTCAAAGTTTTTTATATCGTTAGGAGTAATAATTAAAGAAGCATTACTTGCATCTAAAAAACCTTGAGGTCTATAATACACCTTTGAGCCTAAATAACTTCTAACAACCCCCATTTTCATCCTTTACAATTCTTTGAGAGTAGCTACCAACGCTCCCAATTTATTATTTACTTCTTTATATTCAAGTTCAGGTTTACTGTCGGCAACTACACCCGCCCCCGCCTGGAAAATAACCTCGTCATCTTTAACAAGGGCGGTTCGTATAGTAATTGCGGTATCCATATTGCCGTCAAAACCAAAATAGCCTACGCTGCCAGCATAATAACCTCTTTTAAGACCTTCATATTTAGCGATAAGCTCCATTGCTTTTATTTTAGGCGCCCCAGTCATGGTACCTGCTGTAAAAGTGGCTTTAAACAAATCAAACATATCATATTTAGGGTCTATTTCCGCAACAACGTCGCTTACCATATGCATAACATGGGAATATCTCTCAACTCTCATAAGTTCTTCAACTTCAACACTGCCGGCTTTTGCTACACGCCCCACATCGTTTCTTCCGAGATCCACAAGCATAATATGTTCAGCAACCTCTTTAGGATCGTTTAACATATCGTGTTCCATTTCAAGATCTTTTTTAAGCGTATCCCCTCTTTTACGTGTACCTGCAATAGGCCTAAGAAGTATCATTCCCTCATTTAACCTAACCATTACTTCAGGAGAACTTCCGATAATTGCAAAATCGTCAATATCAATAAAATAAAGATACGGAGACGGATTTTTACTTCTTAATTTTCTGTAAAAAGAAAGTCTGTCTATTTTCGCTTTTACTTTCAATCTATTAGAAAGAACTATTTGAAAAATATCTCCTGCCTTGATGTGCTCTTTTGCGGTTTCAACCATTTTATAAAATTTTTCTTTTGAAAAAACAAATTTAGGTTCTTCTAAAATTTGCGCTTTTTGCAGTGGAATATGTTTATAAGTAGAATTGATTATATCTTTCATTATATAAAGATAATTCTTATAATTTTCGTCATTGATAACTATAGTCAACTCCGACGATTTATGGGAGAATCCTATTACTATTTTTGGTCTTATCATATAAAAATCTGGAATATTTGTTTCATCTATTAAATTATCCATACTTTCTTTTAGTACCGGTTCAAAGACTTTTACCATATCATAACCGATATATCCTACGAATCCGTCGATAAAACCTATTTGTAAATCGTGAGAGAGTTTTTTATAATAATCAAAGTCTATTTTTTTATAATAGTCCTTCATAAAAGAAAATGGGTCCGTATCATAAATTTTTTCTTTATCTCCGTCAAAATAATAAGTTTTTTCATTTTGATATTTAATTGTTTCTCTTTCACCAAGAAATAAAAAAGTATAATTTCCGTCTGTGTTGTTTATAACACTTTCAAATAAAAAAAGCCTTTCTTTCGGGAAAAGGCGTTTTATTTGATTGTATATTGCTATGGGAGAAAACTCATCAACTAAAAACTTGTCATATACCATTATTTAACCTTATAAATAAACGCGTTTTGTGTAATTGTTTCTTTGATTTTTTTAAGTTCTTTTTTTGCTGTAGTTTTATCTTTGAAAGGTCCGACTAAAATTTTTACCACATCAATTTTTTTACCGTCTTTTACGTAATAAGTTTCATATAGTCTGTAATTGTAACCTTCTTTTTTAATTAAATTTAAAAATTTTTGATTTGGCTTTTTATATTTCATTAAAGCAGCTACTTGAACGTAATATTTACCTTTGGTAGCAACTGTCGGTTTTTTTACAACATGTTTAGGTGCAGCTTTTTCCACTTCCGGTTTTTCAGCAGTTTCTTTTTGAACAGGTTTTTCTTCTTTTAATTGTTCAGTTTTATTTTCAGTTGCAGGTGCAGCTTTTTCTTCATCTTTTTTGATAAGTTTATCTGCTAAATCGTTATTTTCGGTAATTTTAGCAGACTCTTCTATAGGCACTTCTCTAAACATCGTATCCTGTTTTTCTTCCTGAATCTGAGGAGGTAAAACAACATTATCCTGTTTTGAAGCAGTATTGTTATAAATAGCAAAACCTAAAATTGCAATAATAAATACTAAAAATGCAATTGCTCCGTAAATTAAAGGTTTTTTTAAGTTTTTTTTATCGTTTAAGTTTAATAAATCGTCTTTATTCGGCATGGTTACTCCTTTTTGCTACATGTGTTTTGACCATGCAGCCCCACGTTCTTTTTTGTATAGTTCATAAGGCAAATTCAAAATATTGAATTCACTCGGAAGTTCGTCAGTCGGAAAAACTCTCCATTGTTTCGGTAGTTTAGAAGCCAATTTCATTGAAAGAGATTTTCCAAGCTGTATCGCTTCATTTAACGTTGTGTGCCCTTTATGAATATAAAGGTGCAAATGTCCCGGTGTTTTTGAATGATATGCAGTAAAATTTAAAAACCCTTCTTCCCTTAATAACAGACTTGCCCTGTTCCAAAATCTTTCAGGATCTCTGCCGTTATAATCAAACACTATGTTTTCCACAATGTTTCTTTGCCTGTTAATTAAATCATGAGCAACTATTATTTTTTTTTCAGCATGATCATTCATTATCTGATATGTTAAAGGTTTGTTTATTTTCTCATATTTATCAAAAAATGTTCTGCCTTTGTAAACAATTTTATTGACAATTGTACCTTTATATTCATAATAGTAGGATTTATTCATTTTTATTAAAGAAATATCGACAGTATAAGCCAATTTTTCTCCTTTTTCAGTTGCGGGGGAAACCCCCGTTTATTAATATGTAGGTCTGTCGTAAATTACGAATTTGCTTGCAAGTTCTTTAAGCTCAGCCGCTACTTTATCTTGTAATTCAAGATTATAAATATCATCAAGAACGTCTGCAATTCTTGTAGCAATCAATCTGAATTCTTCTTCTTTCATTCCTCTTGCAGTAAGTGCCGGGCTTCCGATTCTGATACCTGAAGTTACAAAAGGACTTCTTTTTTCACCAGGTACTGTGTTTTTATTTACAGTAATTCCGGCTCTTCCAAGCGCTTCTTCAGCTTCTTTACCACTGAATTCTTTATTTAAGAAACTTACAAGTACTAAATGATTGTCAGTACCACCACTAACGATATCATAACCTCTCTCAAGCAGTACTTCAGCAAGTACTTTAGCGTTAGCTTTTACCTGTTTTGCGTATTCTTTCCAGCTCGGCTGAAGGTTCATTTTAAATCCTACAGCTTTAGCTGCGATTACGTGTACTAATGGACCACCCTGAATTCCAGGGAAAATAGCACTGTTGATTTTTTTAGCGTATTCCTCGTTGTTTGTAAGGATAAGCCCGCCTCTTGGTCCTCTTAATGTTTTATGAGTCGTAGTTGTCACAACATCACAGTGAGGGAACGGATGAGGATGCTCACCTGCAACCACAAGACCAGCAATATGTGCTACGTCAGCCATTAAAATAGCACCCACTTCATCAGCGATTTCTCTAAATTTAGCGAAATCAATCTCTCTCGGGTATGCACTCGCACCGCAAACGATCATTTTAGGTTTAGTGATTTTTGCGATATCTCTTACTCTGTCGTAATCGATTCTTCCGGTTTTTTCATCAATTCCGTAAGAGAAACTGTGATAATGTTTACCTGAGAAGTTAACCTTAGCACCGTGAGTTAAGTGTCCTCCATTGCTTAGATCCATTCCAAGTAGTTTATCAAGAGGTTTTAAAAGTGCAACATATACGGCACCGTTTGCCTGGCTTCCAGAATGCGGCTGAACGTTTGCAAACTCACATCCGAAAAGCTCTTTTGCCCTGTCAATTGCCAACTGTTCAACTAAGTCGGCGTATTCACATCCACCGTAATATCTTTTGTACGGATAACCTTCAGCATATTTATTTGTAAATACACTCCCCATAGCTTCCATAACTTCAGGAAGAGTGAAGTTTTCACTTGCAATCATTTCGAGGTGGTTTGTTTGTCTTTCAAGTTCTTTTTCAATTATTGAATAAACGTCAATATCGTAATCTCTTAAACTCATTTATATCTCCTTTTTTATTTTACGTCGTCTTCGTTTTGTATTTCTTTTTTAGGTTTCATAGTCGGGAACAGAATCACATCTTTAATAGAGTGTGAATTTGTTAAAAGCATCACAAGTCTGTCTATACCTATTCCTTCACCGGCAGTAGGAGGCATTCCGTACTGAAGAGCTCTTATGTAGTCTTCATCCATTTCCATGCCTTCTTCATCACCTTTAGCCTTAGCTTCAAGCTGAGCTTTGAATCTTTCGTATTGATCAAGAGGATCGTTAAGTTCGTTAAATCCGTTTGCAATTTCACGCCCTGCAATAAACAGCTCAAATCTCTCTGCAATCTCTGGATTTTCATCGCTTCTTCTCGCAAGCGGAGAAATTTCGATTGGAAAATCAGTTACAAATGTAGGATCGATAAGCTTACTTTCAACAAACTCGTCAAAAAGTTCAGCCCAAAGTTTACCTTTAGAATCTATATGTTCTTCAAGTTCAACACCGTGGTCTTTTAGATATTTTTTCATTGCGTTCACATCTTCAAGTATTTCTTCAGGAACGTTTCCGATTTTTATGAGAGAATCTCTATATGTAATTGTAGTCCAGTTATCGAAATCAATAACCATATCACCGTACTGAAGTTTTTTAGGAAGATTTAATTTTTCAAAAAGATAATCAAACAGCTCTTTAGTTAATTTCATTAAATCTTCTTTAGTATGATAAGCCCAGTAAAACTCTATCATAGTAAACTCAGGGTTGTGTGTATGGTCAATCCCTTCGTTTCTGAAGTTTCTGTTAAGTTCAAACACGGCTTCGAATCCACCCACTATCAGTCTTTTAAGGAAAAGTTCAGGTGCGATTCTGAGGTTCATGTCAATATCAAGAGCATTATGGTGTGTCATAAAAGGTCTTGCGTTAGCACCGCCCACAACAGTGTGAAGCATCGGAGTTTCAACTTCTAAAAATCCATGTTTTAAGAAGAATTCCCTAACTAACGAAACAATTTTACTTCTTAATAAAAACGTATCTCTTACATCTTTATTCATTATCATATCAAGATATCTTTGTCTGTATCTTGTTTCTACATCCTGAAGCCCGTGGAATTTTTCAGGTAGCGGATGGATAGCTTTTGTAAGTATTTTTACATCGTCCGCATGGATACTGAGCTCTCCCGTTTTAGTAACAAACGGATAACCTGTTACTTCAACAATATCTCCAACTTCAAGGTTCTTTTTAAGCAGGTTGAATTTGTCTCCAAGTTCGTTTTTAGACATATACACCTGTAAAATACCGGTCATATCTTCAATCTTGAAAAACGCGGCTTTCCCCATAAGTCTTAAAAACTTCACTCTTCCCGCAACAGTAAACTTTCTGTTTTCGTCACGTCTGTTTTCAAGAGACTCTACGTCTTTGTTTTTTTCTAAAAAATCCGCTATTTTGGTATCTCTGCTTGCATTGTGCCCGTAAGGGTTAATGCCTGCTTCTTTTAACTTTTCAGCTTTTTGCATTCTAAGTTTTACATATTCGTTACTAAACATACACTGAATCCTTTGTCTGTATTAAGTGTGAAATTTTAACATTTTTCCCTAATTTTTCTAAATCCTGAGGCGTTATATTTATAATTTTTTTGCCAATTTTAACTAAAACGGGAAGCATAAAGCTGTTTTTTGCAATATTTTGCATTTTTTCTCTTATAAAAGCGACCTGCCATAGCATAGCCACTATTATACTAACCAATAAAAAGAATTTGGCTCCGGAGAATATAAAACCAAGTATTTTATCCAAAGCACCAAGTGCACTTAATTTTAAGATTTTTCCCAATAAAAACCCGATAAAAACCGTTAATACCCAAAAACCTACAAAAACCACAATAAATCCAACTAAATCCACTGCCGATTTATTCGGTATTTGAAATAAATGATCATTTATATATAAACCTGTTTGATGAAAAAATTTAGAAGCTAAAAAAAGCCCTCCGATAATACCGATCAGTCCTGCGACTTCCTTGATGATTCCGTTGAAATAACCTTTTATGGCTAAAATAAGTGTAATCGCAATTATAATGCCGTCAAATATGCTCATTTTATTCCTTTACTTCATATCCGTTGCGCTTTACTTTAGCCTGATATAAAGCGTGGTCGGCTCTTTTTATAATTTCATCAAAAGTATCACCTTGTTTATGTTGCGTTAAACCTACAGAAACAGTTACTTTAATAAGATCGTCTTTATATTTTAATAACGTGCTTTCAATTTTATGAACAATTCTTTGAATTATCGGTTTAACCTGAGCCAATGTCATTCTGTTAAATACAATTATAAACTCGTCACCGCCGTATCTGTAAATTTTATTTTCTTTTCTTATCATTTTTCTAATAATATTAGCAATTTTAATCAAAACGAAATCACCCACAAGATGCCCGTATTTATCGTTAATTTCTTTAAACAGATCCAAATCTACTATAGCTATTACCAAATCAAGATTTTTATCTTTTCCTTTTTCAAGTATTTCATTTAAATCATTATTTAAAGCTTTTCTGTTATAGACTTTTGTTAACGGATCGATCAGAAGTTCTTTATATGCTTTGTCAAGTTCTACTTCTAAAGAATGAACTGTTTCTTCCAGCCTGTTAATTTTTTGCAATAGTCCCGCACTAAATTGCATGATTGCTTCTTTTATTTCGTCAATTTGTAATGGAGCCACTTCTTCAATCAATGTTTCAGAATCCTGCTTAATTTCTTTTGAGACATTATTTACTTCTTTTATTGTTTTTACGGTTTTTGTAAGAAGTGCTTCATTGATATCAGGTTCTACACAAAGGAGTTTCGGATTCAGTTCTTCAAAAATACCTTCTTTTCTTACCAATGATACAAATACGTTTTTATAATACAGTGGATAAGGCGGTTTATGCACTTTTTTCAGCTCTTCTAACACATTCTCGGAAATTTTTATTATCATTTCTTCCATTTTACTACCTTTTTTGTTATTATCGGAAAAAACCAAATACATACTTATGAATTATACAAAATTATTGAAAAAAAAGGAGTAATTTTGAGGCTTACCAAAGAAAAAGCTATAGATTTGATAAAAAATGAAGATTTAATAACGCTTGGTGAAATGGCTTTAGCAAAAAAAAGAGAGCTTCATCCCAAAAAAATAACCACATTTATTGTAGATAGAAATATCAATTATACTAATATCTGCTGTATAGATTGTAAATTTTGTGCATTTTATAGACATAAAAGGGACGATGATGCGTATATTCTCAGTTTTGAAGAAATTGATAAAAAAATTGACGAACTTATCGAAATCGGCGGAACACAAATATTATTTCAAGGTGGAGTACACCCTAATTTAAAAATCGATTTTTACGAAAACCTTGTTGAACATATTCATAAAAAATACCCGCAAATAACCATTCACGGTTTTTCTGCTCCTGAAATCGATTATATTGCAAAAGTATCAAAAATATCTATAAAAGAAGTGCTTGAAAGATTAAAAGAAAAAGGCTTAAGCTCAATTCCGGGTGCCGGTGCCGAAATTTTAAGCGACAGGGTAAGAGATATAATCGCACCGAGAAAAATAGATACTTCAAGATGGCTTGAAATTCATAAAACTGCTCATCAAATCGGTATGAAAACAACTGCAACTATGATGTTCGGAACCGTTGAAACGATTGAAGAAATCGTTGAGCATTGGAACTTACTAAGAGAGCTTCAGGATGAAACAGGGGGATTCAGAGCGTTTATTATGTGGAGTTTCCAACCATACAATACCGCCTTATATAAAGAAGGTATAGTTACAAAGAAAACCTCTTCAAACAGATATTTAAGATATCTTGCCGTTGCAAGGCTTTTTTTGGATAATTTTAAAAATATCCAGTCAAGCTGGGTTACCCAGGGAAGTTATATAGGGCAGCTTGCACTGCAGTACGGTGCAAATGATTTAGGTTCAACAATGATGGAAGAAAATGTCGTCAGAAGCGCAGGTGCTCAAAATGCAATGAATCAACAGGAAATGATAGAACTCATAAAAGATATAGGTGAAATTCCGGCTAAAAGAAACACGGCTTATGAGATTTTAGAAATATTTGACTAAAATGTTATTTCTTTTGAGAGGTTGTTGAACTTCCACTCTTTTCTTGCTTCTTTTACTAATTTTTTATCAATTGCAGAGATTAAAAGCTCCTCTTTTTCACCCAAATAATTTACAAGTTCGCCGTCGGGATTTATTACGAAACTGTTACCGTAAAACTGCCAATTATTCCATTCCCCCACTCTATTAACTCTTGCAACATATATATTTTTTATAAATGCAAAAGTTTTTAACATTTCAAACCATCGTTTTTTAGAATTAAATGTTCCGACACTCGGAAGTACAACCAGATCGACTTTCTTTTGTGCAAAATAATCCCAAAAAGGAGTAAAATGCGATTCAAAACCAAACATTGAAGCTATTCTTACATTGCCAATAGTGAAAATTAAAGGTTTGGATTCCTTTTTATCAAAAAAACTTTCTTCATTCCAATGGTTGTAAGGCATATATATTTGTTGATAATAAAACCTTGCCTTTCCTTTTTGACATTTCACAATCGCCTTATGTTTTTTGTTTCCTTTTACCACAACCAGCGGTGCTAAAATAGTAATATTATAAACTAAAGAAAGCTTCTTAAGTAGTTTAAGTTGATGGTTTGATTGTTCTTTTACAAAATTAAGCGGTATTTTTTCTATTTCTTTAAAAAATCTGTTTAAAACGTATTCCGGAAGCACAAAAAGTTTGGCTCCTTCGCTTTTTGCAATATTCAAATAATAATTTAATTTCGCTTTGTCAAAGGGAAGTTCCGCACTTTGTAAAAGAGCTATTTTCATTGTATCTCTTGAAACTGCAGTTTAGCCTCTTCAATCATTTTAGTGGCTTCCTCAAGAAGTTTCACACCTTTTTTATAATATTCCATGGCTTCATGTAGTGTGATTTCCGGATCATTTAACTTTTCTAAAAGCTCTTTTGCTTCTTTTAATTTTTTTTCAAAGTCTTGCATTAAACTTCTCCTTTTAATATATCACTGATAATAAAATCAAACTTTTCAAGCTCGACCAAAAAACTGTCGTGCCCGTAATCACTATTTATTTCAAAATAATTACATTTACCGCCGACTTTATCCATGTAATTTTTAATATCTCTCATCTCTTCAGGAAAAAATAAAGTGTCACCGCTGAAAGATATTAAATGAAGTTTGTCTTTAATTTGTGAAAAAGCATCCTCAAGAGAGACAAAACCTCTGCTGATATCAAAAAGTGATATAGCTTTTAATATATAAATATAACTAAGCGGATCAAACCATTTAGGAAACATCGCACCGTTGTATTCAAGATAACTCTCTACTTGAAACCTTCCGAACAATTCAAACATACCGTCTGTTTTAACATATTCCCTACCAAATTTACGTTCGAAAGTTTTAGGTGAAATATAGTTTAAATACCCTATCATTCTTGCTGCAGCAAGACCTTTAAGACCGTTTTGTTTAATAATATCCGGATCATAATTTCCGTTTTTAAATTCACTGTCAGCCCTGATTGCTTCAATCATAGACTTATTAATTGCAATCACGTAAGGTTTAGTTTGATATGTTGTGGCTATAGGTATTATGTTTTCACAAAATCCAGGAAAATCAACTGCAAACCTTAACGCCTGCATTCCACCCATACTGCCGCCGACTATGGCTTTTAGGTGTCTTATGCCTAAAGAATCAAGAAGAATTTTTTGTGCTTTTACCATATCTTTTATCGTAACTACAGGAAATTTAAGTCTGTATCTTTCGCTGCTGCCCGGATGTATTGGAGACATTGGAGAGGTAGAACCGAAACAACTTCCTATTACATTTGTTGAAATTACAAAATATTTCGTTGTATCAATTGCTTTTCCATCACCGATCAGTCCATCCCACCATCCCGGCTTTCTATCACCTTCATACATTCCTGCCGCATGGTGAGAACCTGAAAGTGCGTGTGTAATTAATATTACATTGTCTTTTTTTTCATTCAGTTCACCGTATGTTTCATAAATTATTTGCCATGGTTCTAATATACGGCCGCTCTCAAGATATAAAGGCTTAGTAAATTTAGCTATTTTAGTTTCAATCTTCATATCTGCCTTTTTTCGTGTAATTTTATCATATTAGTTCTTCAATGGGACGGGGTTCACAAAAATAAAACCCTTGAAACTCATCAATTCCCAATTTTTGCAATATCAAAAACTTTTCTTCATCACTTACGTACTCTGCAATTGTTTTAATATTGAACTTTTTAGCAAAAATAACTATAAACTTTATAATTTCGAAATACATAATATTATCGATATTTTTTATTAACGAAGCATCAATTTTTAAATAATCAGGTTTAAGATACAAAATGTTAACTAAATTAGAATATCCACTACCAAAGTCGTCAATGGCGATTTTGATACCTTTTCTTTTAACATGGAATATGAAATCTATAACCTTATCGAACTGTTCTATATTTTCTGTTTCTAATATTTCAAACACTACATTTGTATTGCCGTCTTTGTCCAATAAATCATAAATCAGTTTTTTTGTCTCTTCGTTTGCAATGTCCACATAAGAAAGATTTATCGAAACCGGTATGTTCTTGAATTTGTCTAAATTTTCAAAAACTTTTTTAATCATTATTCTTGAAAAGTAATTATATAATTTAAACTCTTTAATTAAATCCATAAAGTGGGCAGGTGAAAGTATTTTACCGTCATATCTAATTCTCATTAACGCTTCATATTTAACAACCTGCTGCTTATTGTTTACAACGCATTGAAAATATGGAACTATGTCTTCGTTTTCTAATATTGTCAATAACTGCTGAAGCTTTTGCAGTCTCTCTTTTTGGGACTGTTGTATTTTTTCATCGTAAATTTTATACTTTAACACTTTGTCTTTATATGCAAGTTTTAATGCTGTTTCGGCTGTTTCTAAAAGCTTACCTTTCATTGAACTGGCACCGACGGAAAAATTGATTTTTATGTCATTGTATTTGATGTCCAAATGCACAATTTCCCTTAAATCTTCCTCAACGATATTATATTCAAACCCGATAGCAAACTCATCACTTCCGATTCTGTAAACGTTTTTATATTTTTTGGATAAAACTTCAGATATTAAAATCAGAATCTTGTCTCCGATTTCAAATCCGAAAATATCGTTTAGATCCGAAAAATCATCAATATCAATTAAACACAATGATTTGTATCTGTCTATATCTTCTATTAATTTGTTTCTGTTAGGCAAACCGCTTAACTTATCATAATAAACTCTTTTCATAAGTTCTTTTTGCGATTTTTCATAATTATTTTTAAGTTTTTCATATTGTTTTATTGTTTGCTGCATTATTTTTTTAGAAATAATATATGAAACAATAAAGCTTATTAATACAAAAACAACCAATAATATAAGAGTAACGATTAAAAGCTCACTAACATCGTTGATAATATCTTCTTGTATCGATTCGATATCTTTAATAATCTGAGAATAATAAAACCCTTTGACAAACATATAATTATAAGGTCTGTATATAGCAAAATATGTTATTTTCGGCTCATCAATATGTGTTATAGGATTTTTAAAATAATATGTTACAAAACAGCCTTCTTTTCTTTTTAAGCAGTTAAAATATTCTTTTGTATAATATTTACCTTTTACATCAGGTTGGTTTAGGTCAAGTTCTTTTCCGATAAATGATTTTATTGGATGATAAATAACTTTACCGAATGTACCTTTTTCTGCAAACCAGTCCGTTATTTCCGCTATTGCTATATTATTCAGTTTATTTGATTTGTTTATTGTTTTTATAAACTCAATAATCTCGTTTTTAATCATATTTTTTATAATTTCGAGTTTATAAGCCAATCCTAAAATCGTTCCGTCAGATAATCTTTTTTCAACCGCTAAATATTTCCGGTTTTTATAATTTACAACTAAATATCTGTTTTTTCCTATTTGTATAAATGATTCAGAAATATCCGGATAAACTAAATTTTTTGAAACAATATAAAAAAACATGTTTTTTGTTTGATGCATTTGTAAAAATTTTTTTAAGTCTTTTTTATTGTTCAGATAATCTTTATAAACTGTATTTAGCAGTTCCTTTAATACGTTATGGGTGATTTTATAACTCGAAAGCCTAATGCCGTTTACAGCATCAAGTATAGATTTCATGTTTTTTTCCAAAATAGTTTTTTCGTTTTTTAATACGGCATCATTTACTTTTTTAAATTCTTTTTTTGTTAAATCTTCAATAAAAAAAGCATAAAATATACTAAAAGCTATTAAGCCGAAAATCATAAAAAGTATAGGAATGATAAATATTTGCTTAATTAGTTTTTTCAATAGCGTTCCTTAAATCATCAATCAAATCATCAACATCTTCAAGCCCTATACTGAGTCTTATTAAACCTTCCGGAACTCCTGCTGCTTCAAGCTCTTCATGAGAAAGCTGCTGATGTGTTGTACTTGCAGGGTGTGTAGCTAAAGATTTACTGTCACCGATATTTGTTACCAAAGAGAAAATTTTTAAATTTTTCACAATATTTTTAGCACTTTCGTAGTTTTCAACCTCAAAACTTACAATACCTCCTGCATATTTTAAATATTTTTTTGCATATGCATAATTAACGTCAGTTTCCAAAAAAGGATAATTAACTTTTTTTATTTTAGGATGTGTTTCTAAAAATTTCGCAATTTTTAATGCATTATTAGAATGTTCTTTAATTCTTAAATGCAAATGCTCAAGTCCCTGTAAAAGTAACCATGAGTTAAAAGGTGAAATCACAGCCCCGTAATCTCTTAAAAGAGCGAGTCTTGCCCTTGCAATAAAAGGATTTTCAAACTTTTCGTTATAAACAAGCCCGTGGTAACTCTCGTCAGGCTCGTTAAACTGCGGATATCTGTCTGTTTTTAGCTTTTCTTTTGCAAAAGGAGCTTCAATTATACACCCGGCAATGGCACTTCCGTTTCCGACTATATATTTACTTGCACTGTGTACTACAATGTCTACACCGAGTTCAATCGGTTTTACACCGTAAGGTGTGGCTATTGTATTGTCACATATTACAATTACGTTGTGTCTCTTAGCAATCTCAATGATCGAATCAAACTCCGGTACTGTAAGCGCAGGATTTGCGACACTTTCTATTAAAATCAATTTGGTCTTTTCATCAATCAATTCGTTTAATTCTTCAGGGTTGTGTACATTAAAATATTTGGCTTCAATATTAAACTGTTTTAATGTTTGTGTATTTAATGTAATACTGCCGCCATATAGTTTGTCTGAAATAATTACGTTATCACCGCTTTTTATCAAGTTAGATATAGCGTAAAAAATCGCAGCCATTCCGCTTGCAGTAGCAAGTGCGTCAATTCCTCTCTCAATAGCTGAAATTCTTTTTTCAAAAACCCTTGTTGTCGGATTTCCTATTCTTGTATATATATTTCCTTCTTCTTGTAAATCAAAAAGTCTTGCGGCATGGTCAGTATCTTCATATTCATAAGCAGTTGTCATATAAATAGGAACTTGCATTGTTTTTTGTTTGTCTTTGTCATATCCGTAATGTAATGCAAGAGTAGCGTCTTTCATTAAAAAGTCCTTTTTTGATAAAATTACTATAATTATACCAAAGGATAATAATGGAAGATAAAGTTTTTAATAAGCCTATTGAAAAACAATTTGAATTTGACGAAGAAGTTGCAAGTGTTTTTGACGATATGCTTAATAGAAGCGTTCCTTTTTATAAAGAAAACCTTAATTTACAAATAGATATACTAAAAAACTTTTTATCAGACCAAGATAAAATAATAGACTTGGGAAGCTCTACAGGCACCTTTTTAATAGAGCTTGCCAAGAAAAAAGAAAATCTTGACTTAATCGGTATTGACAATTCTGAAGCTATGATTAAAAGGGCAAAAAATAAGGCCAGAGCATTTGGCGTAAAGGTGGAATTTATAAACAGTGATTTTCTTGAATATGACCTTAGCGGTTCTAAGGCAATTGTTGCAAATTACACCGTTCAGTTCATCAGACCTCTTAAAAGGGAAAAACTGATTAAAAAGATTTACGATTCCCTGAAAAACGACGGGATATTTTTGATGAGCGAAAAGCTGATTACGGAAAACAAAAAACTAAACAAAATAATGATTGATATCTATTATGATTATAAAAAGCAAATGGGTTACAGCGAATTTGAAATTGCTCAAAAACGAGAAGCTCTTGAAAATGTACTTATTCCATATACAATGCAAGAAAATATTGAAATGCTAAAAAACGCCGGATTTAAAGAGATTGAAGTTGTTTTTAGATGGAACAATTTTGCTACTTTTATAGCTTTTAAATAGTTTATTGTTGATTATTAAAATTAATACTAATACTTCCCAACACTTCAAACTTCGCATTCGGATCTATTTCCGCATGTGAGAGAACCACTACTTCAACTCCGAATCTTTCAAGTATTTCGGAAAGAGGTTTTCTTATTAAAGGGTCAACAATAAGAACAACAGGCGCAATACCTTTATTTAAAATTTCAGCGGCGGCGTTACTTATTTCTTCAACTAATTTATTCATTTCCGCAACAGTTAATAAAAACTGTTTTTGCTCACCTTGCTGTTGTAATTTATTCATCAGATACTGTTCTGTTTGCGTATCGAACGTAATCAGTTTAAGTGTACCGTCTTCACTTTCATAAAGTTTTGTAATCACCCTGCTAAGAGAGCTTCTTACATGTTCGACAATAACGTCAATATTTTTCGTATATTCAGCCACATCGGCAATTGTTTCAAGAATAGTTATCATGTCTTTAATTGGGATTTTTTCATGTAAAAGAGACTTTAAAACTCTCTGGATTAATCCGATATTAGCAACTTTCAAAGCATCGTCAACAATTGCAGGAAAGTCTTTTTTAACCCTGTCGAGCAACGCCTGAACATCCTGTCTTGTTAATAATTCTTCTGCATATTTTTTAATTATTTCGCTAATATGCGTAACAATTACAGTAGAAGCGTCCACAACGGTATAACCATTCATTAGTGCTTCTTCTTTTTTATCTTCATCAATCCATATCGCATCGATCCCAAACGCCGGTTCTTTTACTTTTTCACCTTCAATTTCTTCTATAACCATCGGACTTGACATTGCAAGATATTTATCAGGATATATTTCCCCTTTTGCAACTTCAACACCTTTTAATAAAATTTGATACTCTGTAGGCTTAAGATGCAAGTTGTCTTTAATTCTGATTTGCGGCACTAAGAAACCGAAATCTTGAGCAATTTTTTTACGCATTGTTTTTATTCTGTCAAGTAAGTCGCCTCCCTGATTAGGGTCGGCGATTTTAATCAGTTGATATCCGATATCAAGTTCAAGCAGTTCTACTTTAAGAATATCCTCAAGAACTTTTTCTTCTTCTTTAGCCAATTCTTCAGGAGATTTTTTAGGTTTTTCTTCGGTGCTTTCCTCACCTTTAGTAGTTGCTTTTTTACCTTCTGAAATCTTTTTAGGAGGTTTTTTTCTAAATTTGGCAATAAGAGACTGAATAGGGTCCACACCTTTTTCCGTTTCCATCATCATATATCCGGTTATTAAAAAAACAAGTCCTACAAAAATCATACTTCCTGTCGGAAACCCCGGAATAAATGCCATAAAGAATAAAATTGTTCCGACTATCAGTACGACTTTATAGTCTCTTATAAGCTGTTTTATTACGCCTTCCGCAAAATTTGTCTCGTCTTTTGTAGCTCTTGTAATAATAATACCTGTCGCCGTAGAAACCATTAAAGCGGGTATTTGACCTACTAATCCGTCACCCACGGTTAGTATAGTATATGTTGATGCGGCTTGAGCCAAATCCATACCCTGCTGAAATACACCGATCATAAAACCGGCAATTATATTTACAAGTGTAATAATAATACCAGCAATCGCATCACCTTTTACGAATTTACTCGCACCGTCCATCGCTCCGTAAAAGTTTGCTTCTTGAATAAGTTCCGCCCTTCTTCTTTTTGCTTCGGCCTCATCAATCAAACCGGCATTTAAATCCGCATCTATCGCCATTTGTTTTCCCGGCATTGCATCAAGAGTAAATCTTGCAGCAACTTCTGCAACCCTTGTAGAACCTTGCGTAATAACCATAAAGTTAATAATTACCAATATAATAAACACAATTATACCGATAACATAATTACCGCCAACAACAAAGTTACCAAACGCCGTAATTATTTTAGAAACAGCATCCGGACCTTCATAACCTTTAGATAAAATCATTCTGGTGGTAGCCACATTAAGCGAAAGCCTGTAAAGAGTAACAATCAAAATAATAGTCGGGAATGTTGTAAAGTCAGTCGGCTTGGGAATATATAAACTTAAAAGAAGAATTAAAACACCGACTGACAAAGAAATTGTTAAGAAAAAATCGAGTATACCACTTGGTAGCGGTACTATAATAATAAGGAGTATTGCAAAAACAAATGCAACAACACCTAAATCAGTGATTTCGCTAAATATTTTTAGTGAATTTTTGACTTTATTTACCAGATTTCATCCTTATAACATCTTCTAATGTGTAGTTTTGAACTATTTTTAAAAACTCTTCTTCCAAAAATGCAAAAAAAGGTCTTATTGAACATATATTTGCTCTTCCTCTCATACAGTCATCAGGATCACTCGAACAATAAAACACAAGTGAGTTTTTATCTTCCATTACTCTGAAAATATCAATGATTTTGATATCTTTCGGCTCTTTGGAAAGAATAAAGCCTCCATGTATTCCTTTAAAAGACTTTACGAATCCTTTTCTTGAAAGTGTTTGCAGCAGTTTTGCCAAAAACGGTTTAGGCAGTTCAGTTATTTCCGCTAAATGTGTCACATCTACCGGTTTATCAAATTTAGAAAGTTCAACTAATGCATGTAAAGTATAAGCGGTCGATTTTGTAAACAGCAACTTAAATCCTTTTTGTAAAATTATACACAAATTATCCTTTTTAGTTAAAGGAAATTGTAAATTTTGCACCGTTTTTTACGTTAGTAGCTTCAAGTTTACCGTTAAAATATTTTTCAATAATTGTTTTTGACATATAAAGCCCTATTCCGCTGCCTTTAAGATCTTTCGTTGTAAAATACGGTTCAAAAATTTTATATATAATTTTTTCGTCGATACCTCCGCCGTTGTCGGTAATGGAGACTTTTTTATTTTTAGAATCGATTTCTATTAAAATTTCACCTTCTTCGATTTTGTTTTCTTCAATTGCATCTTTTGAATTTGAAATTAAATTAAGCAATACTTGCTGAAATTGAGTTTTACTTCCGTATATTTCGAAATCATCCCCTTTTATTTTGACATTAATATTTTTCGATTTAAGTTGTTCGTTAATTAATTTTAATGTATCTTCCAATGCATTTTTTATGCTGAATAAAGTTTTTTTATTATCGTCTCTGAAAAAATTTCTAAAATCATCAATTGTCGAGCTCATAAAAAAGATCGTATCCATGTTTTTTTCAACAAACTTTTCTAACGTTTCTTCGTCACAACCATGTTCCTCCACGTATTCAGGTAGCAATTGAATATTTATTGCCAGGGTGTTTAGTGGCTGTCTCCACTGATGCGCAATAGCTCCGATCATCTCACCCATCGCAGCAAGTCTTGTTTGATGTGCCAAAAGCTGGTCTTTTTTGGATATCTCTTCAACAGCTTTTTTTACCCTGTCTTCCAATGATTGATTAAGCTCTTTGATTTTTTGATTGTAATTTCTAAGCTCTCTGTTTTTAAACGCCAATACAACTAAAAACACTAAAATAACAGCAACAACCGCACTGAATGAAACAATCCATTCTTTATAAAGTTCCCAGAACGTTGTCGGTTTATTTACGTATATTGCGTTTTTATATCCAAGCTCATAAGCGTTTATTCCGAATTTTTCTAAATTTTTTACATTTAAATACATTTTATTTGCTTTTTCAAACGTATAAGGTATCTTTTCCACCGGTGTACCTTTTATGTACTCTAACACCTTTTGACCTACCTCTTCCCCTTGAGAAAGTGCATCAGTCACTTTACCGCCAACTATATTCGTTTTTGGAATATTTACAAAAATATCTGTATGCACGATCATAGGGTCATTATAAATTTTGGAAATCATTTGTGACGCCACGATATAGTTTACATGTTTATCATTCAAATAATAGCTCGAAGGTGTCAAAAGCATCATTACGGAATTTTTTTTGTAATCTTTAAGTTTATCCAATACGGTATTTAAGTCTTTTTTATTTAATACTATAAATTTAATGTTTTTAATACCTTTAAATGCATCTAAATACTGCTTTACCACCAATGTTCCGGATGTTGAAGCGTCTGAAACTATATATACATATTTTAAATCTTTTTTGATTTTTTTTGCAAATTTCAAGTTTTCCATCGGTTCTTTTTTTTCAAACACTCCCGTATAAATTTTTTTGTCTAATTTTTGCACTAAAGAAAGGTTGTTAACTCCACAGAAAAATACTTTTGCTTTTTTGAATAAAGGAAAATCTTTATATTTTCTAACAAAATTAAGAGCATTGTCATCAGTAGTGATAATAATATCGAAATCTATATTTTTATATTTGTTTTTTAAATAATAGTAATAGTTATACATTCTCATCGGAGTCGGTCTGAATATTTTAGTATCCATAAATTCAATGTATTTTTTTAGATCTTTGTTATCCTTTAACACATGCAACACACCTTCAAGCTCTCCTTTCGTCCAAGCCAACTGTATAGAATATGAATTTAATATCAAAATATTTTTAGCAAATAAAACTACACTGAACCAAATAACTAATAATATAAATCTCATAATAATTCCTTTTTTTATATCAACTTCATAATTATATATAAATTTGCTTTTTTTTATAAAAAGAGATATACTTTCATTTCAATTCAATGAAAATTGAAAATTTACCAATCAGGAGGCTAACATGGCTTTGGATTCGGCGAAAAAAAGAGAAATTATCGCTAAATTCGGAAATGATGAAAAAGATACTGGAAGTCCAGCGGTTCAAATCGCGTTATTGACTGAAAGAATCAATGAAATCAACGAACATTTACAACAACATAAACACGATCACTCAAGCAGACTTGGTCTATTAAAGCTTGTAGGTCAAAGAAAAAGACTTATGAGATACCTTAAAAGAAAAGATCACGACAAATATCTTGAAGTGATTACTGCATTAAACTTAAGAGATAGAGTTTAATCTCTATTTCTTTTGTTTCCCTACATTAGTGTCTGTCACCAATACTTGTATTTTGTTAAAATTAATTATCTTTCATTTATTTAACGCTTTTTTTTCCAATGTATCAAGTTCATCTTTATATGTAATGTTTTTCGGAAGGATACTGCCGTGGAAATAATCAAAAAGTTTTTTATGTCTATGTTTATGATTTAAAATCTTTTCAAAAAACAGCATAGATTTTTCTTTATCCTGGGCAACAACAAATTTTTCGTTAAATAACATTAAAGCCGAAAGCAGATCCGCCGTATTTGATTTAGGGTTGTCCGCTATATCTATGAGATCATCAAGTGTCAATTTGTGATGTTTTTGAGATTTGTTAGTATTGTTGTTTTTAGATTTTCTTGCAAAATAAAAAATAAAAAAAAGACAAATAACGGTAATTAATATCAAATATATTATAAAAGCAAGAGGAGAATTGGGAGAAAGATCCCATACGGTATCGCTTAAGAAAGAAAAAAAGGATAATATTTTCTCTTTCAATTATTTAAGTCTTTCAAGCACTGATTTTTCATGAGCGGTAAGCCCTTCGGTATGCGCAAGAATAGCACAGTCTTCACCCATCTGTTTTATAGCTTCTTTACTAAATGAAATAATTGAAGATTTTTTCATAAATATTTCAACATTTAGAGGTGAATAAAATTTTGCTGTTCCACCAGTCGGAAGGGTATGATTCGGTCCGGCAATATAATCACCAATAGGCTCAGGAGTATTTTCTCCAAGGAAAATAGCTCCTGCATGTTTGATTTTCGGAAGTAAATCAAAAGGATTTGCCGTAACGATTTCCAAATGTTCCGGTGCAATTTCATTCATTAGTTCAATTGCCTCGTCAATTGATTTCGTAATTATTATAGCGCCTCTTTCTTCAATAGATTTTCCAGCAATCTCTTTTCTTTCAAGTTCTTCTAAAAATCTATAAACTTCTTCTCTTGTTTTATAAGCTAAATCTTCAGAATCAGTAATAAGAATCGAACTTGCCATTTCATCATGTTCAGCTTGAGACAAAAGATCTATTGCCATATAATTCGGTTTTGCGGTGTTATCTGCAATTATACCTATTTCACTTGGACCGGCAATCATATCGATATTCACTTCACCGTAAACAAGTTTTTTTGCGGTTGCTACAAAAATATTACCAGGTCCGGTAATAACATCGACTTTGGGAATGTTTTCAGTTCCGTAAGCCATAGCAGCAATAGCGCTTGCACCTCCCACTTTAAATGTTTTAGGCATTCCGCATATATATAATGCCGCAAGTAACAGCTCATTAGGTTTATTTTCAATAACAGGAGTTGTTACTACTATCTCTTTAACTCCAGCAACTATGGCAGGAATAACATTCATTAAAAGACTGCTCGGATAAAATGCTTTGCCTCCAGGCACATATACTCCGGCACTGTCTACCGGAGTAACTTTTTGACCTAAAATAGTACCGTTATCTTCAAAAGTTAGCCATGTTTTAGGAAGTTGTTTTTCATGATATGCTTTAATCCTGTCATAAGCTAAATGAAGTGCTTTTTTCAGTTTTTCATCAAGATTTTCATATGCTTTTTTCATTTCGTCTTTAGAAATTTCTAAATCTTTATCTGTCTTAGGTTCCCATTTGTCAAATTTTGAAATATGTCTGAAAAGAGCCTCATTACCTTCATTTTTCACTTCGTTAATGATGTTTTTAACAATTCCCTCTACATTCTCTATATCCATTTTACCACGAGAAAGGATTTCATTAAATTCATTTTGGAATTCGGAAGAAGTGGTTTTGATAATTTTCATAACTTCCCTTTTTTTAAGAAATTGTACCAAATTAATCTTATAAATGTTAAAATTCGAAAAAAGGAAATTGATGCAGTTTGATTTAATAGCATTTAGTTTCATATTGGTTTTAATTCCACTTATAATTTCTTACAAATTCAAAATAGGTATAGAAAAAGAACTTTTTATTAATTCCTTGAGGGCGTTTTTACAATTAACTGCTCTTGGCTTTGTTTTAGGATTTATTTTTAAAATAAAAAATCCTATTTTTTATATTCCTATCGTATTACTTATGCTGTTATACTCTGCATATATTGCTCAAAAAAGGAGTAAATTCAGTTTTAAAGCGGCTTTTTATTCTCTGACATTAAGTACAGTCATTATTCTTTCAACTTTGATAATATTAAATATAATTTCTCTAAAACCAAACGAGTTTATTCCTATTGCAGGTATGATTATAGGAAACTCATTAAATACCTATACACTCACAATCGAAAGAATAAGACGTGAACTTGAACTTCAAAAAGAGCTTATTGAAGCATTTGTAGCAATTGGTGCAAGTGTTAAAGAAGCTTTCAAAATTATGCAGCGTCAGGCTATTAAAGCCGCACTTATACCTGTAAACAACATGCTTCAGACAATTGGTGTTGTAGCAATTCCCGGAATTACCACCGGTATGCTTTTAGCGGGAGCCGATCCTCTTAAAGCAGTCAGTTATCAGATAGTTATTATTTATATGCTTGTAAGTATAAATCTTTTCAGTGCGCTGTTTGGAAGTTTGTTTTTTATTAGAGAGAATAAATCGTTATAGAAAAAGATCTGAAAGATCTTAGTCTATATTATATACGTTTTTGATATGTAAAGCTTCATCAAACTCATAAACCCTTGGAATCCCAGTAGCGATTTCAAATTTTGGAATATCTTCGTCACTAATTCCGTCAAGTTCTTTTACCATACCTCTGATTGTATTACCGTGAGCAGTAATAAGCACGTCTTTTCCTTCTACAAGTAAAGGTGCCACTCTTTCATGAAAAGCCGCCATTGCTCTTATCTGATTGTCTTTTAAACTTTCAGTGTTAGGCAATAATTCAACCGGAAAATTTTTATAATGAGGGTCGAATCTCGGATGTCTTTTGTCATCTTCGCTCAGCGGCGGAGGCGGCACATCGTAACTTCTTCTGTAAAGAAGAAATTTTTCTTCACCAACTTCGGCTTTAACTTCGTCTTTATTAAGCCCTGTAAGAGCTCCGTAATGTCTTTCGTTAAATCTCCAGTCTTTAAGATGGTCTATAAACAGTAAGTCAAGTTCCTCAAGAATTATAATTCCCGTTTTGATAGCTCTTTTTAAATATGAAGAAAAACATATATCAAAACAAAAACCTGCTTCTTTCAATTTTTGTCCTGCTTTTTTCGCTTCTTCTATCCCTTCAGGTGCCAAATCAACATCAACCCACCCTGTGAATCTGTTTTGTTTATTCCATTCGCTTTTTCCA
This sequence comes from Nautilia profundicola AmH, assembly GCF_000021725.1. Classification (GTDB taxonomy): domain Bacteria; phylum Campylobacterota; class Campylobacteria; order Campylobacterales; family Nautiliaceae; genus Nautilia; species Nautilia profundicola. The sequence goes on along the minus strand of NC_012115.1, from coordinate 805,145 downwards.
TGTCTAACAAGTACAAGTTTTGCCATATTCATCCTTTATGATAAATTAATATTGAAATTTTATCAAATTTTTCATCCCGGCGCGGTTTTTCCACTCCGCAAGTTTTATTAAAGCAAGGTTTACATCGAAGTTTTTGTTAATCATAGGAAAAATAACCTCACCGTCAACAGCTACAAAAAACATATCACTAAACTCTTTTTTATCTTTTCTCTGTATAATCAAATAGGTAAGCTCGTTGTCAATGGTTCTCGGAATGTTTTTGTTTATACATACTCCTATCTGCTCTCTCATAAACGTATTTAGTGCTTTCATATAATTTAGCACAACATCTTCCCAGCTAAGCTCCTCACCTAATGAGTTGAAAATTTTTAAATCAGTAATTCTCAATTCTACATTCTCAATTCTCAATTCTGCATTTACCCACACTCCCACGTCATATTCCGATAGTTTGTTTTTAAAGTTTTCAAAATCTTCTTCAATTTCAGCTGAATAAAACGGGTAATTTGATAAAATTTTAAAAGATATATCGGAACGTAAATACTTTGAATACATCAACAACCCTTTTTAAGGAGAATTATGCCAAAAATTTTAATAACTAACGACGACTCTTTTGAAGCAAAAGGACTTGAGGTTTTAATAGACGCCGTTAAAGACCTCGGAGAAGTATATATTGTCGCACCAGCACACCACAAAAGCGCATGCTCACACTCTTTAACCATAACAAAGCCGTTACGTTTCGTAGAAATTGAAAAAAATTTTTACAAACTTGATGACGGAACACCGGCCGATTGTGTTTATCTTTCAATGGATAAACTGTTTAAAAATGACAAGCCCGATATCGTACTAAGCGGTATAAACCACGGAGCAAATATGGGTGAGGATGTCAATTATTCCGGTACCGCCGCAGGTGCTTTTGAAGGAGCGATACACGGCATACCGTCTATCGCTTTTTCTCAGGTTCTGAAAAGTTACGACACGCCTCCTACTGAAGTAAACTGGGAAAACGCAAAAAAAATTGCAAAAGATCTGACGGAGAAAGTTCTTAAAAGAAAAATAAATATCCCGCACAGACAGATTCTAAATGTAAACATTCCGAATACAAAAGAAATAAAAGGATACAAAGTAACCAAGCTCGGTTACAGGCTATATGGATTCGATGCCCACAAACACTTAAATCCAAGAGGTGAGGAATATTACTGGATCGGGCTACATCCTCTAAAATTCAAAGAAGAGGACAATAGTGATTTTAATGCAATAAAAAACGGTTTCATTTCTATAACACCTTTAAAATTGGATATTACAGCTTATGAAAGCTTAAAAGAATTACAAACGAGTATAAATGATTAAAGAACTTCATACTTTTTTGTCATCCCTTGATATGGATTTGAAAAGTTCAGTTACAAATCCTGAAAAAAATGTGTTTTTAGCAAAGTTGACGGATTATAACACTTCTTTTACAAGCTACGGTAAAGGCTCTACTGAAAAAGACGCATTATTAAGTGCGTATGGGGAAATGTGCGAAAGGGTAATTAACAGAAACTATTTTGAAGAGTATTATATAAATGATTTATATCCGCAAATGAAAAGCGGAGATTTTTTAAATGAAAAATTAAAACAGTTTTACAAAATAGATGAAATGGAACCGGAGGACTTAATTGATTTCAATTCCGATAAGTTTGAAATTTTATCAATTCCTTTTTTAGAAAAATCTACAGCAAAAAAAGTTTTTTTCCCTGTTAATCTTATACAAAATCTTTATGCAAGTAACGGTATGGCATTTCATTTTGATTTAAATCAGGCATATTATAATGCAAAGACTGAAATTATAGAAAGATATGTAAAATTTGATGTAATTCGATACGGTTTGCCTTTGCCAAAAATAAATCACCCTTTAAATTCTGCAAAAATTCAAATTTACGACGCTACCCTAAACGGAAAATATCCTGTCATGGCTGCAAGTTTTATTGAAAATGATGAAATAATTCTCTCTTTTGGTTGTGATCTAAACAGGGAAAAGGCAATACAAAAAGCATATCTTGAATTATGGCAAACAGAAATGCGTGAAAGAGGCAGATTTAACGAAAATATCGAAGAAATTAAAAACTCTTTTAATTTATATAGACATTTTGTAAATTTAAGCGGTGACGTACACACAAATTTTTTAAAAGCGCCTCTTTTTAAAGAAGTTAAATGGGACTTTGAAGATTTGGACGTATTTACCAATGAAGAATATATAAAAGTATATAATGCTAATCCATTTATAGCCATTCACATAATAATCCCAGGAATAAGTGAAGTATATCCACTTGAAGATATGATATATAATAACATTAATCAGGGAAAACTTTATTACAGAGACAAAATACTAAATTATGAAAAATATTCAAAAGAAGAGATTTATGAAATAATCGATGAATTAAAATACTCTTTTGCAACAGAAATAGGAGCTTTGATTGGGGTGAAATTCGATACAACGATTTTTGCTGACGATTTTGAATATTATTATAAAAACAACATCAAACCAAAATTTTCAAAAACATATCTTAACATATTGAATTTAGCAAGGAAACTCAATGAGATATGACAGATGTAAAAAACTTTTTTCAAAATTTGAACATTTAAAAGATCTTAAAATTCTTATATGCGGAGTCGGAGGTGTTGGAGGATATGCACTTGACTGCCTTTATCGCTCCGGAGTAAGCAATATAACTATCATAGATTACGATGTATTTGACATTACAAACCAAAACAGGCAAATCGGAAGCGAATTTATAGGAGAAAAAAAAGTAAAAGTGCTATCTACATTATATCCGTTCGTTACACCTATAGACATGAAACTTTCTCCTGAGAATATTAAAGACCTCGAGATTGATAAATATGACATTGTTATTGATGCGATAGATGATATAAATGCAAAGATTGAACTAATCAAAGCGGCATATCCTAAAATTATCTCTTCTATGGGAGCTGCCAAAAGAATAGACCCTACAAAAATAAGAATAGATAGTATCTGGAAAACAAACACAGACCCACTTGCAAAAAAAGTAAGAGATAAACTAAAAAAAGACAATTTCAATGGTGATTTCAAAGTGGTTTATTCAATAGAAAAACCTGTAAAATGCGATATGGGAAGTTTTGTAGGTGTTACGGGAGCCTTTGGGTTTGCTCTTTGTTCAGAAGTATTAAAAGATTTCGTATAACCCGAAAAAGGGTTATACTAAAAATCCGCTGTCTCTCATATCAAGATAAGCTTTCATTCCTACATCTGTCCATTTTCTTGTTGTTGGGAAGAATTTTTGAATTGATTCATAAACTCTTGCGAAGTCTTTGTTTTTATTTGCATTTTCTTCTAAGATTTTTTTGATAGCTCTTTTTGCAGCTTCGTTTACATCATCAGGGAATTGACCTAAATGAACTCCGTATTTACCTTCCATGATTTTTTTAAGAGCTACGCCGTTTTCGTATTGGAATTGCGCAAGCATTCTTGCATTCATTTCATTTGCCGCTGATTCAAGAATCGCTTGTTGTTCTTTTGAAAGTCTTTCGAATTTTCTTTTGTTAAATGTTAATTCTAAGTTTGTTCCTGGTTCATGCCATCCAGAATAGTAATATTTAGCAACTTTATAGAATCCCATTTTAGTATCAAGAGCAGGTCCTACCCATTCAGTTGCGTCAATAACACCTCTTTCAAGAGCAGTGTATAATTCACCTCCAGGAATATTTACAGGTTTAACACCAAGAGCTGCCATAACTTCCCCACCAAGTCCAGGAATTCTCATTTTTAGACCTTTAAGATCAGCTAAAGACTTGATAGGTTTTCTGAACCATCCACCCATCTGGTTACCAGTGTTACCGCCTTTGAATGGAATTAAATTATATTTTGCATATAACTCTCTCCAAATTTCCATTCCGCCGCCAAAATCAAACCAAGCCATCATTTCATCAGCGATCATTCCGAACGGATACGCAGTAAATAAACTAAACGCAGGATTCTTACCTTTCCAATAATACGGTCCTGAGTGGAAACCGTCTATCAGTCCTTTTGAACAAGCGTCAAAAACTCCAAGAGCCGGCACTAATTCATTAGCTCCGTAAACTTTTATTTTTAAACTTCCGCCACTTAGTTCATTAACTCTTTTTGCATACCATAATATACCCTCACCCATGATAGGCAATGTTTTAGGCCATGACAAACATACTTTTAATGTTTTAGTGCTTTTTGCATATAAATTTGTTGTAAAAGTAGATGCAGCTACAGCCCCTACCCCAGCAGTTTTAAGGAATTTTCTTCTATCCATTTTATCTCCTTTATTAATTTTAAACATTTCATTTTAGCATATTTAATTAAAAATTTAATATTAAAATAACTTCAAATTATAAAAAAAGGAAAAAAAGAAATAGATTAGTAGAATATTGCTATAACAGCGTAACTTAAAAACAGCATTAAATGTGAAAGTCCTTCAAGATAGTTTGTCTCACCGTCTTCTGTAGTTTTCCAAACAAGTAAAATCGTAAGTATTAACGCTCCTACCTGTAATGGGGTAAAGTCCAAAGTCAAATCGACTCCAACAAGTAAAGAAAGGAAAATAAGAGAAGGTACCGTTAAAAGAATACTAACGGTACTCGCACCCATAGCAATATTTACCACTCTTTGCATTTCATCGTTTTTAGCCGCTCTAATCGCCGTAAACAATTCTGGCGCAACTGTAACGAATGCAATTAAAATACCGACAAACCCGGCAGTAAGTCCGAAACTTTTAAATACGTTTACACCATCATTTGCAAAAATTTCCGAAAGCATACCTATAAGAACAAGTAAAAACACTAAAAATCCGATATTAAACATATTTGATTTTTTATCGAAATAATAATCTTCATCTTCTTCATCTTCTCTTCTGTATTTTTTTACCCTGCTTCTTTTTTTGAATTTAAAGAAATGAACATGAGTATCAGTCTGAAATCTAAAAATGAAAAAATAATATATTGCAAGAAGTGTTGCAATTATCAAACTTGCATTAAATAAAGAATCCTGATCGGAATGAATGGAAATGGTTGTAGGTACCAAAAGCATTGCAGCCGCAACGAATAATATCGTTGTATAACTTGCTGAGGTATCCTCGTTATGAACCTGCTCTTTAAAACTAAGCCCTCCTACAAATACCGCAATTCCTAAAAGAGCATTTAGATCAACAATAACGGTTGCAATAATACCGTTTTTGACTGTTTCAACTACTTCAGGATGCGTTTTCGCTTCCAAAACAACCATAAAAAGTATTAATATTTCAACTAATACGGCGCTAAAAGTAAGAATTAAGCTGCCAAACGGTTCTCCGAAACGCTCAGCCAATATTTCAGCTATTTCACTGATCGTAACAGCAAGTGCTCCGATCCCTATTGCAGCAAACAGCGTAGCAAAAACACTTAAACCTTGAAGATGAAAGATTATAGCAAGAGGCAGTGCAGAAAAACCTACAAAAATATCCCAATATTCTTTAAAAATATGCTTGGGTTCGTCCAAATTAACTCCTTAAGAAATGATTAGCTTTTTTTATTAAATATACATCACCGTAATTTTTAAAAAAATCAACGGCAGGTTTTAAAGAAATGATTTTATCAAATTCTCCCAAAAAAATCTCTATTTTTACATTTTTAATCAGTTTTATTTTTTCCCAATCAAAAGTAAAAAGAGCATTTAGATCCTCTACAGTACAGTCTGTTATATATTTTTCATTAAAAAATCCTGCTTTTTTCATGAAATTTTCTATATATTTTTCTTTATTCAATTTAAAAGCATTGATATTTAAATCAATAATTTTTTGAGGATAATTAAAATAAGCAGGAGAAAGCAGCTGCAGTTTATCTACTCTTTCACTACTGTTTATTACATAATCAACTGCTCGTTGAGCTCCGTAACTAAACCCAGCCACTACAAACTCTTCCTCAACTATATAGTTTTGAAAAAGTTTTTTTTCGTTTTTTAGACAAAAGCCGTTAAAATATTTCATTTTTTAATTTTTCGAAATCTTCTTTATGAATAACTTCTTTTTCCAATAAAATATGATAAACAGCTTCAATCATTCTTAAATTCGAAGAATATAAAACTTTTACTTCATTAAGAGCTTCATTTAAAATATTAGCAACCTCACCCTCATCTGAAATGATATTTTCACCCATTGCATAATCTTGGATCATCTTAACGGCAAGTTCCCTTGCTTTTTTTAAATCCAAATGTGCATTTGAATATTTTTCATTAAATTTATCTTCCACACCTACACGTCCTGCAAGATATACCTGTATTTTATTCATCATTTCCGTTTTTGAAACTATTTCTTTATCTTCTTCTTTAAAATCGTCTTTTACTAACGAAATTCTTTCAAAGTCCACACTTAGCCATTCAGCAATAACAGCTTTACACGCCTGATAATAACTTAAAATCTCTTTTTCTTTAGGGTTGTATGTTTGAAGTCTTTTTTTACCTACTAAAACTTTATCCTTCACCGCATAAAAATCTTCTTCTTCTACGAAATGTTTGCCTTTTTTTAGAGCATAAATACTTGCTTCGTTAACAAGACTCGCAAGAGCCGCCCCGCTAAAACCGACTGTCATTTTTGCAATATTTTCAAGACTGCCTTTAAAAGGTTTGTTTTTTAAATGAACTTTTAAAATCTCAATTCTGTCTTTAAGTCCCGGCAATTCAACATAAATTCTTCTATCGAATCTTCCCGGTCTAAGAAGCGCTTCATCTAAAAGCTCAACCTTGTTAGTGGCACCTATTACAATTACACCGCTGCTTCCTTCAAAACCGTCCATTTCGGTTAGTAGCTGGTTTAAAGTTGCTTCTCTTTCATCGTTTCTTAAATTTCCCCTGCTTTTTCCTATCGCATCGATTTCATCTATAAAAATAATACTCGGAGCAGTTGCTTTCGCTTTTGTAAAAAGATCTCTTACCCTTTTAGCCCCGACACCTACATACATCTGTACGAAGCTGCTTCCGCTTTGGTAAAAAAACGGAACTCCGGCTTCTCCGGCAAGCGCCTTAGCAATTAACGTTTTACCGACACCAGGAGGTCCGACTAAAAGAACACCTTTTGGTAATTCAATGCCGAATGCTTTATATTTATCAGGATTTTTTAAAAAATCCACAATTTCTACAAGCTCCTCTTTAACTTCACTTATTCCGGCAACGTCATCGAACGTTACATTTGAAGTGGTTGGTTTGATTACAAAGTCCTTTTCAATACCAGTATCCATCTGTACCTGAACTTGTTGAGGCGGTTGCTGAGTGTTTGGAACTACTCTTCTTAAAAGAACTATCAGCAATATAAAAAAGCCAAATACAATTACTACAGCAACTATCTGATTAATTAATGTTTTGGCATCTAACCCGTCCCCTTTTAAAGATGCAAAAATCAGTAATGCAATTAAAATCCCGATTAAAACAGATACTATTAAAGTATTTTTACTTGATTTGTGCATAATTTACATCCTTTATTTCATAATCGTTTATTTTCATCCAGTTTCCTTTTATATTTTTATCCGATTTTATCATCATTCTATTATAAAACTCATCATATCCTTCATAAAAACCGTTTTTATAATTTTCAACGTGTACTGTTAATGGAATTTTATTTTTTATTCTGAAATTATAATTATTTCTTTTTACAATCTCATCTAAAATTTTAGCACGTTTTTTAGCAACATCTCCTTTAACATTCTGTGTGAGTGTAGCAGAATGGGTTCCGTCTCTTGGAGTAAATCTGAAAATATGTATATGCGTTAAAGGATATTTTTTAAAATTTTTAAGTGCTTCTTGCCATATTTCTTCCGTTTCCCCAGGATGACCAACAATAAAATCCGTACCTAACGCTATACCTTTGTTTGCAAGGTTTTCAAATAACTCAAGCGTCTGTTTTACTCTATTTCTTCTTTTCATGATTCTAAGCATTCTGTCACTTGTGTGCTGCAATGCAATATGAAGATGTTTTTCAAGTATTCCGTTTTGAGTAAGCTCTATCAACCTCTCATCAAGCTGACTTGGTTCCAAACTACCTAATCTTATTCTTTTAACCCCTCTTATCTTTGAAATTTTTTCTATTAATTCGGAAAGTGTAGTGTTTGTATCTTTCCCGTAACTCCCCATATTAATACCCGTCAGTACAAATTCACTAATACCATTTTGTGAAAGTGTTTTTATCTGTTCTAAAATTATATTTTCAGGCAGTGACCTTGAATGCCCTCTCACACTGGGTATAATACAATATGCACACTCAAAATCACATCCTTCTTGTATTTTAACAAAAGCTTTGGCTTTAGTATATTCGGTTATAATTTTTTGGTTGATAAAATCAAAATCACCTAATTCAACACCTTGAAAAGCGATATATTTATCAATTGTTTCTTTATATTTATGTCCGAGCACAGTTTTTACTTTCCCCTGCTTAAACAGCTCCTCCCCTTGGGTATATGCCGCACAACCTGTTAACATAATATTTTTACTCTGCCACTTATTTATATACTGTCTAAGATCTCTGTCGGCAAAATTTGTTACCGTACAAGAATTTACAATTATAATATCCGCTTCATTTTCACTATAAACAATTTCCGCATTTTGTTTAAGAATATTTTTCATAACCTCACTGTCATAAAGGTTACTTCTACATCCAAATGTTTTAATAAATATTTTCATTAATTAGCTCCATTACTATTTATGTAGATGCTTTCTTCTTAATACGTAATAAAAAATAGGCAAATAAAAAAGATTCAATATAGTTCCCCATGCCAAACCGAAACCTAACGCAATAGCTAAAGGCTGTAAAATCGCTGATTGTCCGCTTGGGAAAAACATTAAAGTGAGCAATCCGAAAAATGTTGTAATTGATGTTAAAAGTACAGGTCTTAATCTATGAGACGCATATTCTAAAACTTCATCAAGGTTTTTTGCCTTTTTAATAAAATCTATCATAACAATACCGTCATTTACAACAACACCTGCAAGTCCAACGATACCAATCATTCCAAGCATAGTCATATTCATATCCATAATCATATTTCCGATTATCACACCCAAAAATGATAAAGGTATTACTGATATAATGACAAATGGAAGTATTGCTGAATTAAACATAAGCACCAATATTAAAAAGATCAGTAATATTGCAACAACCAAAGCTTCTTTTAAATCTTTAATAAACTCTTTACTCGTTTTAGCCGCACCACCAATAATAACAATGAGACCCTCTTTTTTAAACTCTTTTAACAAAGGGTTTACCTTCACATAAAAATCTGCGGTGGTTATTATTTTTTTGTTAAGTGTAGCATATACTGTTTTAGCCGCAATGCCATCATATTTATGTAGTTTTTTAAACGCTTTTGTAATAATAAAATCGCATACTTTATTTAATTCGATATATCGATTGGTTCCCGGTATTGTAACCCTGAATGTTTTTAGTTCATTAAAGGAGTCTTTGTTTTTATCTTTAAGTATTATTTTAACGATACCATCTTTATCAAATGTCTTATCGAATTCCGCTTCCGCAAAAAAACCCCTTAATTCGTTAAAAAGTCCTACTTGAGTAAAGCCGAGTTTTTGGCCGTATGAGTTTATTTTTAGTTTCAATTCATCGGCACCCAACTCTGCATCGTCATATATGTTATAAACACCTTTAATTTTTTTCATTACTGTTTCTAATTTTTTGATGGCTTCAATTATTTTTTCCTGAGACTGGCCTCCTATACTTATAACAATGTCGCTTTTTACCACTCCTGCCTGAGGTACAATTACGTTAAGTTCAACCATTCCCGGTATTTTTATATCAGCAAAATCTTTTTTAAACATATGTGAAAGCTGTTGAGCGGTATGTGTTCTTATTTGATTTTCTACCTTTATAGGCTGAAATATGGGTGCGATATATTTATTATACACATCAGTAGGTTTTTTATCGTTTAAATCAACAAATATATGAAAGTAATTTTCACCTACATTTGCTTCACCCTTGTTGTTCATCTGCATTCCGACTACCGTTGTAAAACCTTCAACATCTTTTCCAACATATTTTTTTAAATCTTCTTCTATTTTTTTAATTGCTTTTGCCGTTTGCGTTATTGTGTAATTGCTTTCAAATTTACCGTTAACATATATCTGACTTGCATCAAAATCCGGAAACAACTGAAACTTCGAATGTTTCATTCCTATGGCGATTAAAACGGGAACCATAACAAGAAAGAAGAATAAAGCTATATATCTGAATTTAAAGAAATACTTTAATAAATTTTTATAAAACAGTGAAAACTTTTGCCAAAAAATATCTTTTTTAGACTCTTCTACCTTTAAAATCTCCTTTGAATGTAAAGGTAAAAATATAAATGCTTCAAATAACGAACTTAAAATCAAAATTGTAATCATAACAGGAAGTATTTTTATAAATACACCTATTTCACCTTTTATTAACAACATAGGTAAAAAAGCTAAAACAGTAGTCATTGCTGCCGCAACCACAGGCCAAAACACCTCAACAGTACCGTCTATCGCTGCTTCAGTTTTACTTTTTCCCATTTGCATATGGCGATATATGTTTTCACCTACAACTATAGCTTCATCTACAATCATTCCAAGTGCAATCAAAGCTCCGAGCATAGAAAGAAGGTTAAGGGAAAAATTATAATAATCAAGCGCAATCATTGCAATTGCAAAAGAAGTAGGAATACCGAGAGTTACAACAAGTGAAATTCTCCAGTTTAAAAATATCCACATAATAAAAAATACCAAAATTAAACCGAAAATAATATTGCTAACGACAGTATTAAACCTGTTTCTAACCCATTTACTGGTATCGGTTGAAATACCGAATGTTATTTCAGGATGTTTTAAATGATAGTTTTTAAGAATATTTCTGATTTTTTTACTTATGGCTATAGCATCTCCGCTTTCACCTTTTCTTACGTCTATCGTAATGTTTGGAATACCGTTATACTTACCTATTTGTGTAGGTGTTTCATATTTCTTTTTAATATCTGCTATATCTTTCAATCTGACTTTTATATTTCCGACATTTATAATCATATTTTTAAAATCGTTTACGTTTTTAGAATACATCGATATAAAATAATGTGTACTACCTTCAATTTTACCTACAGGAAATATCGTCGATACTTGTGAAAGTACATTGATCAATTGAGATTTGTTAATTCCTAATGCCTCAATTTTTTTGTTATTCAGTTCAAAATAGATATTTTTATCGCTATCTCCTCTAATGTCTATTTGAGTTAAATCTTTTATTTGACTAAGAATTTTTTTTATATTATCCGCGTGATTTAAAAGCTCGTCTTTATTTAATACATTACTTGCAACGGAAATAAACATTAATGGAAAAGCCTTTTTAGCTATAGTAACACTCGGTTCGTTCATATCACTCGGTAGATCTTTTTTAAGATTTGAAGTAATAGTTTTATACTCGCTTAAAAGCTCAAGTTTATTTGCGTTCGGTTTAAGGTTAACGGTTATAGTAAAGCTACCGTTTCTTATTACACTTTCTATTGAAGAGACTTCCTGGTAAGACTTTAAGTCATCCTCTATTTGTGTTACGGCCATTTTATCAAGAGTTTTAGGACTTGCACCCGGATAGGCACCCTGAATAAGAATTTTATCAAGCGTTGCAGGAGGAAACAATTCTTTTGCAACATTTTTATATGCAATTATAGAGGAAATAATTACTATTAAAAATAACACATGAGTAAATACTGCTTTTTTTATAAAAAATTCTATAAATCTTTTCATATACCCTCTTTTTAAGGGAATTGTAGCAAATTTTAGTTAATTAGTAATGAAGTTAAAAAGTAAGCTTTTCCATTCTGTTTTTGAATTTAATTTTTTCAATTTTAGAAGCAAGAAGTGAGTTTTCAGCCTTTAGGGAATAATACTCGTTTAAGAGTTTGTTAATCTGAACTGATTTAATATAGATTTCCGATGAAATGTAAATTTTAGGGAATAATATTGTCAAAGAAAAAACAATTGTTAATATAAGATTTCTAATAATAGTTCTTGATAAAGATTCCTGTTCTATATAATCTTCAATATTTTCTAACAGTTCTGCTTTTTCATATGCTTGAACTTCTGAATTCATCCCTATCCCCTAATAAATTGAAACCCCCTAAGTTTTGCACTTCTGCTTCTCGGATTCATTTTTATTTCCTCTTTTGAAGCAACCAGAGGTTTTTTTGTTAGTATTTTTCCAAGTTGATTATTTCCTCCGCATTCACATCTAATGGCCTCCGGAGGACAAATACATTTTTTAGACCATTCTTTAAAAGTGTTTTTTACTATTCTATCTTCCAATGAATGGAAAGTTATTATACCTAAAATAGTACCGTTTTTCGCTAATTTTTTAGCATTTTTTAAAATTTTTTCAAGTTCATTCAGTTCATTATTTACTTCTATTCTGATAGCTTGAAAAATTTTTGCCAAATCTTTTTTATCTCTTAGGCCTATATGTCCTAATATATCGGCAAGTTCCCTATTCGACTTAATAGGTCTTTTTGAAATTATAGCACTAACAACTTTTTTAAATCTTCTACATTCTCCGTAATTTTTAATAATTCTTTCTAAATCTTCTTTTGAATAAAAATTAACTACATCTTTTGCACTAAAATCCTGAGTTTTATCCATTCTCATATCGAGTTCTTCACTCTCAAATGTAAAACCTCTTTCTTTATTATCCAATTGATAACTGCTAACACCGATATCCGCAAGTATACCTGAAACAGGTAAATCTTCCGGGAGCTCTTCCAAAGCGCTCGAAGCTCTTTTATTTATAAACTGTACCCTATCACCAAACCTTGCCAATCTATTTTTAGCAAAATGCATAGCTTCCGCATCCTGATCTATTCCGATAAGTTTAATATTAGGATATTTTTCCAAAATAGCTTCACTATGTCCGCCGAATCCTAAAGTACAGTCAATAAAATATCCGTTTTCCGGCATATCATTATAAAGACCTATCGTTTCATTCAACAAAACAGGTATATGAGGTATATCTTCAATTCTCAATTTTCAATTCTCCATTCTCAATTAATATAGTATAATTATAACAAAAAAGGCTAATCTTGGTAATTTCAACAATATTAGACGAATATAAATTAACAGCTAAAATACTATATGAAAAAAACATGTTAAACTTGGCTGTAGGAAGTATTTCATTGAAACTTGAAAATGACAAAATGATTATTAATAATCAAAATAAATCTGTTTACGAAGAAGATTTTTGTAAAATTGTCCATATTAATAAAAAAGATCTGTCATGGAAAGAAACATCTAAAGATATTGAGATCCATGCAAGAATTTATAAAGATTTATCTTATGCCAAAGCTATTTTGAATGTCTTTCCTCTTAATATTATCACTTATTCTTTAGAACACACCTATTTCAAACCTATAGATTACCAAGGTCAACAGATTTTAGATAAAGTAAAGATTATCGAAATAGACGACGTCCAGAAATGGGAAGAAAACAAAGATTTTATAATTTCAAAAAATCTAAGAGATAAAAATATAGTAATAATAAGAGGATTTGGTGTTTATATTATTGCAAGAGATATAAAAGAAGCAATTAAAAAAGCAATTATTCTGGAAAACTCGGCCGCTATTTTATTAAATAGTCCTCATTAACAGAAAAGGAGTAAAATGATAATTTTCGAACAAGACAATTTAGGCAGGAGTATAATTGAAATAGTTGTTAAAGATTCTGGAAGCATATTTGCAAAAGAAGGTGTAGCATATTTTTTAAGCCATCTTTTTAACACAAAAGGAAATAAAGATAAAAAAGAAAAATTTTACTCTGTCTTAGAACAAGACGGCATAGAATTTCATACAAGTGTCAATAGGGAATTTTTTACTTTTTCCATTAAATTTCTCAATGAAAAACAAAAAAAAGCCGTTTCCTTATTACAATCCATTATTACATCACCAAACATCTCACAAGAATCTTTTGAAAAATCAAAAAATGAGATTTCGGCAAAAATAAAAAACAAACAAAACGATCATGACTATATAGCTTCAAAAAATCTTTTTAAAACAATATTCAAAAATACACCCCTACAATATCCGGTAATGGGAGAAAGTGTCGATAATATTGACATTGATGATGTTATAGCCTTTTATAACACCCTTTTTAAAAAAGAAATTGTAATTATAAATGGTGGTAAAAAAACTGACCTCTCCGATATAATCTCACTTTTTAAATCTGTAAAACAAAAAAATCCGACTTTTAAACCTACTCCTCAAAATAATATAAAAGAGCTAAAAAATGTTGAACAAAGTTATATACATTTTGCTTCACCATTTGAGGTTGATTACAAAAAAGAATTACATCTTGCAAAAATAGCGACCTTCATACTCGGAGCCGGAGGATTTGGAAGCAGAATGATGGAAGAAATAAGGGTAAAAAGAGGCTATGCTTATTCTGCGTATACTAATAACGCTTTTAGAAAAACTTATAAACTATTAAGCGGATATCTACAAACCAAACTTGAAAACACCGATGATGCAATCACTATAGTAAAAGATATTATTGACGATTTTCAAAAAAACGGTATTACACAAGAAGAGCTAAATCAGGCGAAACAGTTTTTAATTGGCAGTGAACCGTTAAGAAATGAAACTTTAAACCAAAGACTTTTAAAAAAATTCAATGAACATTATTTATCGCTTCCCGAGGGATATTACGAAAAAGAACTTAATCTTATACGAGATACATCACTTAATGATGTTAACGACTTTATAAAATCACATCCTGAAATAAAAAACCTTACATTCTCAATCGTTACGAAAGAGTGAAATGACTAAAGAAGATCTTGAAAAATTAAAAAAGATCGGGGTGAAATCTCCCCTTGAACTTGCTTTAATAAAACCCAAAGAATATGAAGACAATTATTTATATTCTTATATAATACCTGGATCACAGGCTTTTGAAGCAGAAATTCTTGAAGTAAAAAAATCTCCTAAAGTAACAAGAATAAAGTTTTATCTTAAAAATATAAATCAAATAATCTGGGGTGTTTTTTTTCAATTTAAAAAATGGCATGAATCTGTTTTTAAAACAGGTAATACCATTTTTATAAGAGGCGAAATTAAAAATCATCAAATTGTTCAGCCAAAACCGATTACCAGAATAAATGAAATAACACCCATCTATAAAACCAATCTAAATATTAGAAGCCTCAGAGCCTTAATAAAAAAATACGTAACACTTGAAAATCTCTCTATTTTACCTGAGAAAATAGCAAAAACTCTTTTTTTTATGCATTTCCCACAAACTAAGGAGCATATACAAGAAAAAGAAATACTTTATGCTCTCAAATGGGCGGAAATATTTAATTACCTAAACAAACTTAAAAACAAAAAAAGAATTTTGCCGTCAGTATCTATAAATGCTAATCCTGAACCTTTTATCAGTTCACTCCCTTTCAAACTTACAAAAGATCAGATAAAAGTTATAAACGATATTAAAAATGATATTTCAAATACCAATCAGGCAAGACGTGTTGTTATTGGAGACGTAGGAAGTGGTAAAACAATCGTAATGCTTGCAACGGCTTATATGGCGGAAAAATCAATCATAATGTGCCCCACTTCCATACTTGCGAATCAAATATACGAAGAAGCAAATAAATATTTAAATGGACAATGGAAAACAAAAAACTCTGAAGCATTTAAAATTACCCTTGTTACTCAAAAAAGTAAATTTACTGAAGAGGATATTCAAAACTCCAACCTCCTGATAGGAACACATGCACTTTTATATCAAAACTTACCGCAGGTTAACGTTGTAATGGTTGATGAACAACACAGATTTGGAACAAATCAACGGGCAATGCTTGAAAAACTTACATCTAACGGTAACCGAGTTCCTCATTATTTTCAGTTTTCAGCCACTCCTATACCAAGAACCCAGGCCTTGATAATGAGTAGTTTCGTAAATGTAAGCTTGATAAAAGAACTACCTTTTAAAAAAGACATAGACACTTATATAATTTCAAAAGAAGATTTTAAAAGCTTAATAGCACATATACAAAATGAAATAGCTAAAGGAAACCAGATCGTCGTCGTTTATCCTCTTGTAGAAGAATCTGATAATTTCAATTATCAAAGTATTGAAGAAGGAAAAGATTTCTGGCTTAAATATTTTGACGGAGTCTATATAACCCACGGAAAAGACAAAAATAAAGAAGAAGTGCTTGTAGAATTCAGGGAAAAAGGAAACATTCTCATAACAACAACGGTAATAGAGGTAGGTATATCACTACCCCGCCTTACAACAATAGTTATTGTAGGAGCCGAAAGACTCGGATTGGCAACACTGCACCAATTAAGAGGAAGAGTGGGAAGATACGGACAAAAGGGATACTGCTTTTTATATACAAACGATAAAAACAACAAACGTCTTGAAGCATTTGCCAATACGCTTGACGGATTCAAAATTGCTGAACTTGATTTGGAATTTAGAAAATCGGGTGATTTACTCGACGGAAAAGCCCAAAGTGGAGAAAGTTTTAAATATTTTGATGAGGTAAAAGATTTACATATCCTGGAAGATGTTAAAAGATATATAGGCTAAAGCATCAATTCAACCGCTTTTTTGGCGTGTATAGGAGTTGTGTCAAACACTTTTATATTTAGATCGTTTTGATTAACAAGAAGACCAATTTCGGTACATCCTAATATCACACCGTCAACATTATAAGAATTAATAATTTTTAAAAACTCTTTTTTTGAATTATCTTTTGTAATCCCAAGACACAATTCATCAAAAATTACCTTATGAATAAAATTTCTATGCTCTAAATTCGGAACGGTTACATTTAAATCTTTTCTTTTTAAATACTCAACATAAAAATCATCTTCCATTGTAAACTTTGTACCTAAAAGAAGCACATTATCAACACCTGCTTTTTTAACAGCTTCGGCAGTTGCGTCTCTGATGTCTATTAGCGGTAAATTAATAGAATTTTTTACATAATCTGCTACTTTATGCATTGTATTTGTAGTAATCATAATGAAATCCGCACCGGCTTTTTCGAGAGATTTGGCTGCGTTTGCAAGTATTTTGGCGCTTCCCTGCCAATCACCGTTTTTTTGTTGTAAAGCTATTTCTTCAAAATCAACACTGTAAAGTATAATTTTACCGCTGTGGAGGTTGCCGAGTTTTTTATTTATCTCTTCGTTAATAATTTTATAGTATTCTGCACTGCTCTCCCAGCTCATTCCACCTATAAGTCCGCAAGTTTTCATTTTTTTTCCTTATTGAAGATATTTGGCAGTTATTTTTTTATAGTATTCGACTTTTTTTTCCAAATCATCCACACAATCCGAACCGTTAGTGCGTATTTTATCCGTAAGGTCTTTCATTTCACCGATAAGATCTTCTATCTCTTTATTTTTATTGCCTGAAATATATTCGCAAATCAAACCGCCTTTTATATCGTCAAGCGCATTTAATAAAATTTCATTTTTTATTATTTTGTTTTGCTTTTGCGTTTGATTCATTATTGCCCTTGTTTGAGGATTCACAAAAGTGTATTTTTTTCATCTTCTTCACTTAGAGTGTTCAGGTTTTCTAATATTTCCGGATTATCTTCTAAATGTTTTTTAAATATATCTATTAAAACATCAGAATTGAAAAAATCATCCATTTAAATCAACCCTCTCAACTGATAAGTTATATCCCCCGCTCCGAATCCGATTACAAGCCCTTCGTTAATCTCTTTGATTGTATTACCGTTTTCATTAATTAACATAATATTATTACTATCTGCTTTTATACGTTTAGCAAATATTGGTCTATGTTTTGAAAAAAGTGTTTCAAAGTCTATATCTACTGGTTCTTCACCAGCTTCCCATACAGGAAGAATCACAAGCTCATCCGCTTCATTAAAACACTCAATAAACGCATCAAGATTGTCTATTGTTCTGCTGTATTTATGCGGCTGCCAGATTACGCTTACTTTATCAATACCGTTTAGTTTTGCAAATATTTTAGCACTGTGAAGTGTTGCTTTTATTTCTGTCGGATGATGACCGTAATCGTCAATCAAAATAAAATTCTCGCAGTTTTGTAAAATATCAAAGCGTTTTTTTATTCCATGGTAATTTTTTATATTTTTTTGTATTTCTTCCATTGTAATTAACTCATTAGCGGCCTCAATAGCCAGAAGAGCGTCAAGAACCAAATGCTCTCCAAATCCGTAAACTTCAAAATCGTAATTTTTATATTCAAAAACTGTCTTAGGTTTATTATCAATTATTTCATAACGAATATTTTTAGCATCTTTAATAGAAACTTTTTTCATAGGAAAATCAAGTGTTTTTATAAATTCATCATCAGCGTTTACCACTCTAATCTTTGCTTTTTTTAAAAACTCTTCATAATGTCTATAAAACAGTTTAAGATCATGATTATAATATTCCATATGTTCGGGTTCTGTGTTAGTAACAATTGCGATATAAGGATTTGAATCGATAAAACTGCCGTCACTTTCATCTGATTCAAAAACCAAATAATCACTCCCGGTATATCTCATATTACTGCCGAAATCTTTACTTTCAGCACCAATGATTGCGTTAGTTTTAGGCAATATTGAAGCCAACATGGACGATGTAGTACTTTTACCGTGAGCTCCACATACCGATAATACTTTTTTATCATTTACTACATAAGGTAAAAATTCTCTTCTACTAAAAGTTTTAATCCCTCTTTTTTTAGCTTCGACAAGTTCAGGGTTATCAGGTTTTGCCACTGCCGTGTGTACAACTATGTCTTGATTATTTATATATTTAGCCGAATGAGGAATATTGATTTTTATACCTTCTTTTCTCAATGCTTCAATTAATTTTGTTTCTGCAATATCACTGCCAGAAACTGAATGACCTTTTTTTTGCATATACCTTGCCAGTCCGCTTAAACCTATACCCCCTATTCCGACAAAATGTATATTCATCAGCTGCTGAACTCCTCTTTGAATTTGTCTTTGTATCTTACAACCAAATCATCAATCTTATCATCAAATTCAGTAAAAAACATATCTTTATATACTTTATCCGTTTTTACATATTTTTCAAAAAACTCATCTAAACCGAGACCTGCAAGCATTCCTATTACAAACATACTGAACATTTCTTTAAGCTTTTTATCGTCGACAAGATACACCATATCATAACCTACGGCTTTTGCTTCTTCAATAGCCTGTTCGTCCCACAACTCAAGCATATACTCAAACATCGCTCTTATAGCAGCCGCTTCTTCCGGATTGTTAACATCCAGTGTTTTTTCATTTTCGATTTTTTCATTTACAAGTTTAAACGTATCTTCAAGTATTTTTCTGAAAACTTCGTTTATTTCATCATCTTTGTTTTTATTCATTAACTCTTCTAAAACTTCATACTGCTTTGCTATACTCATAATAGCTCCTTTATTATTTTTAACGCTTCTATTGTTTCTTGAGGAGAATAAACAAGTGCGATTCTTACATATCCTTCTCCGGCACCGTTTCTACCCATAAAGCGTCCGGGCATTACTTTAACGCCTTTTTTCCATGCTTTTTTTGTAAACTCGATATCATCGTCCACTTCAAGCCAGATATAAAATGTAGCTTTTGGGATTTCTATACCTAAAGTCTCTTTTGCTATTTCAAAATTTTTCTTATATTCTTTTCTAAAAACTTCCACATGTTCATCTTCGCTCCAGGCTTTTGCGGCGGCAAGCTGTAAAGGAAGCGGAGAAGCGCACCCCACATACGTTCTAAACTGTAAATAGTTTTTTAATATTTCACCATCACCAGCAATAAATCCGCTTCTAAGTCCGGGAGCCGAACTTCTTTTTGATATTGAATTAATAACAAGAATGTTTTTAAATGAATTGTTTCCAACTTTTACACACGCTTCCAACATGGAAGCCGGTTTTTCATCAAAATAAAGCTCACTATAACACTCATCGCTTAATATAATTACATTTTTTTCAAGTGCATACTCAACCCACTCGCACAATTCATCAAGACTCATTACACTCGCAGTAGGATTATTAGGTGAGTTTAGAATTATAAAATCCTCATCACCGTCAAGTTGAGAAAGTCTGTTTTTAAAATTGTTTTCTTTTGTAAGAGGCAAATATTTTATTCTACTTCCAGCGGCAATTGCGGCACCTTCATATATTTGGTAAAAAGGATTCGGAAAAGCAGTTTTTTTCGGTTTTAAAAACAAAGGAAAGTTAAAAAGCACTTCTCTTGTACCAAATGTAGGTAAAAGCTCCTGAGGTTTTAATTCAATACCGTATCTTCTTTTTACAAACCCTCTCATAGATTCTTTTAATATATCTTCACCTGCCGTTTTAGGATATTTATTTAGATATTTTGAGTTTTCACATAAAGATTTTTGAATAAACTCGGGAGTCTCAAACTGAGGCTCTCCTATTGTTAGAATATATCTTTTTTCAGTTTCAGGCTCGATATCTTTTAAAAGTTCGTTTAGTTTTTCAAACGGATATTTTTCAAACATTTCACCCATCCGCTAAAGCAAGTTCAATTTTGAATCCGCTTTGAGATAAAACTTTTACTTTTATTTTATCTCCTTCATTGAAATCACTTGGATTTTTACCGTTAAGTTTAGATTTGTGTAACAGTCCCTCAACTCCAGGAGCGATTTCGACAAATAATCCAAAATCAACAACTCTTTTGATTTCACCATCAATAACACTTCCGATTTCAAAATCAGGGATCTTAGGTTTGTCATCTTTACAAATAACGTTTAAAATATACTCTTTAGCCCCGTTTAAAGAATCGTGATCATCTCCGTATATTTTAACTTTACCTGTATCTCTGTCAAGATCGATAGTAACACCGAATTTAGCGATTATATCTTTAACAGTTTTACCTGCTGTTCCGATAATATCGATAATTTTGTCAGGCTCTACTTTAAAGCTAAGAGCTTTCGGTAATATCGCCTCATTATATTTAATTTCTTTTGCCGCATTTTCCATAAGTTCAAGTATAAACGCTCTTGCGTCTCTTGCTTGATATAGAGCTTGTTTTAATATGTCAAGAGAAATACCTCCAAGTTTAATATCCATCTGCATTGCGGTAATACCGTCAAATGTTCCCGCAACTTTAAAGTCCATATCCCCGTCATGATCTTCAAGTCCCATAATATCAGTAAGAATTGCGTATTTATTATCTTCAGTAATAAGCCCCATTGCAATTCCGGCAGCCATTTTTAGAAGCGGTACTTTTGCCGCTTTCATAGCAAGAGAACTCGCACAAACCGTTGCCATTGAAGAAGAACCGTTACTTTCAAGTATTTCACTTACTACCCTTACGGTTTCATCAAACTCAGGTCAAGTAATGGTTCTATAGCTCTTTTTGCAAGATTTCCGTGTCCTAACTCCCTTCGGCTTGGCGGCCCGAGTCTTTCGGCTTCACCTACGCTGAAAGCAGGGAAGTTGTAATGAAGCATAAATTTTTCAAGTTTTTCTTCTTTGTCTGTAAGGTTTCCGTAAACCTGAGCATCCATATCTCCGCCTCTTGTTGCAACGGCCAGTGCTTGAGTCTGTCCTCTTGTAAACAGACAGCTTCCGTGCGCTCTTGGCAGAAGATTTGTTTCGATTGAAATAGGTCTGATTTCGTCAAGTTTTCTACCGTCTGCCCTGATTCCTTCATTTAGAATCATACCTCTTACGATTTCTCTTTTTACCTGTTTTACGGCTTTAAGTA
The DNA here is from genome assembly GCF_000021725.1 of Nautilia profundicola AmH. Taxonomy (GTDB): domain Bacteria; phylum Campylobacterota; class Campylobacteria; order Campylobacterales; family Nautiliaceae; genus Nautilia; species Nautilia profundicola. The sequence continues at coordinate 783,396 of NC_012115.1, read as the reverse complement.
TATTTTCAAACTCTTCTTCCTTATCAAGAGCCGCTGCAATTTTTCTTGCAAATTGTTTTAGAAGGTAGTCTCTTTCGCTCTTACTTAAATGTTTTATAATTTCTCTTAGCTCGTTTGAATATTTGCTTCTTATTAATTCAATATATTCAGTTATATCCGCTTCTTTTCTTTCTTCAAAATCAATTGGGTCTTTTTTAAAGTCTTTAAGCGCCTCTTCATAAGCGCTTGCACCTTTTTTTATCGCTTCTTGTACCTTTTCAAGTATTTCAACAAGTTCGTCTTCTTTTATTTCATTAATTCTATATTTAACGATTGTGTTTTCTACCGGAACACCGTCAAGCATAATATCGTCAACAGGAATAATCTCAATCTCTTCCTGTCCCTGAGAAGCAAACTCGATCATTAAAAGTTCGTCTTTTGTTCCAGTTACGAAAAGGTTGAAGTCACCCTCTTCCAACTGTGATAATGTTGGATTGATAATAAGCTCACCTTTAATTCTTGTAGCTCTTACACCATATACCATTTTTGCAAAAGGCAAATCGCTAAGATACATACAAGCGGCTGCCGCGTTCATTGCAGCTGTTTGTAAATCACTGTCTTCGTCAGCGCTTAATGCCATTACGGTTAGCACAGTATTATATCCGTATTCTTTTGGGAACAAAGGTCTTAAACTTCTGTCAACTATTCTTGCGGTAAGTGTTTCGAAATCTCCGGGTTTTTGTTCTCTTTTTACAAACCCTGCAGGAATTTTTCCAACCGCATATGCTTTTTCAACATACTGAACCACAAGCGGAACAAAATCTTCTTCCACCATTTCATCAGGATTGTACGTAAGCGTTGCAAGCATTACAGTATTTCCATCTTCAAACCAGACAGAAGAATTAGCCTGTTTAGCAACTTTATTTAAAACAAACTTCTGTTTTCTGTTATTTATATTTAATTCAACTTCACAACTCATTATTTCTCCTTAAAATAAAAATCTGTATCAACAAAATCTTCTACTTCGTAAACAAAATATGTATTATCAACTAACTTTTCTATAACTCTTGCAGTCTCTTTAGCCACAACAGGCACTGCAACATTTATACTCGCCGCTTTTTTTGAAATGCAGCTTTTTATAGCACATAATAATGTTAATCCCGTATTTGCACCTTCATCTACTAATAGAACATTTCTATTGCGTAATGAAATTATACTCTCTCCGCCACGAAATTTATATATATTTTGTAAAATTTTTTCTTCATATACCCTTTCCGCCTCACTAAAAATATAATCATCCGTAATTTCAAAAGCGTTTATAAACTCTTCAATTAAAATATAATCTTTTGTTTCACTTATCGCTGCTAAAGAGGTTTCTTTGTTTTCAGGTGATTTTATTTCTTCAATAAATAAAAAATCACCTTCTAATAAACCTCCCCTCATTGCAATTTCTCTGGCGTAAAAATTCCCATTTTCACTGATACTGATTATCAGCATATCGTCTATCGCTCTAATATCCAATATCGATAAAAGCTTTTCAAGTGCCTCTTGTCTGTTTTTAAACTTTTTCATATCAAACCTTAAATTTTTTTAAAAATTCACTCGGATACTGTTTTAAAATCTCATCTTCACTAAAAGTAAATTTGTAATTTCTTATATATTCCCTTAAAATTTCATACGCCCTGTTTATTTCTGTAATTTTATCATTATTATCATTTAAGTCCGGATGTGTCTGTTTTACAAGTTTTTTGTATTTTTTATTAATGTCTTCAAAACTGCTAAGAGGGGCTATGCCTAACACTTTACAAGCCCATTTAATTTCATCTATTTTAGAAATGATGTAGCACCTCCGCCGAGTATGGTTTTTAGATCGTTATCTTTGAATTTAACACCGATCCCTAAGAAAAACGTTCTTGCATCGGTATTTAGGATATTATCCACACCTCCCATAAATTGAATGTGTTTAAGGTAAAGATATGTTCCTTTAAAAGTTAAATGCGGTTTATCGCCCCTCACATCATTAACGGCGTTAAAATCATATACTTCACCGCTCAATTTAACTTTGTCGTGATTTAAAAAATAATCAAACCCTATACCGCCGGTATTCTCGATAATACCGCCTCTTAAAAGTAAATCATCGAATCTTTTCCCATATTCAGCACTAATATATACTTTATCTTCCTGATGATCTAAATTTATTTTTGACAAATCGGAAAAATCTTTAGCACTTGTTACTCCTAATATATAATATTTCGTCGGAACCGGAAGATATGCAATATATGCCGATGTTTTAAAGTAATCGTCCCTTGCCATAAAGTTACTTTGTATGTCAACCAAAATTTGACTCTTACTAAGCGAACTTAAATAATTATCAATTTTTTTAAAACTCTCACCACCGCTTACAAAGAAATCTTTAGCGCTCGCAACAGCTTCCTTAATACCTTGTTTATTGTCATTTAAAATATTATTTGCATTTTCGCCTAATTTAATATATTCATCCATTAATTTATCTAATTTGGCGTTAATCGTATCGCCGGTTTTATTAAATTTTGTCAATAACGAATCGGTTTTATCTAAAATACTCGGAAGCCTGTTATTTAAAGTCACCCCGGCTTTTTTATACTCTAAAACCAAATCATTAGCATTGTCCAACAACACCGGAAGTTTGTTGTCGGCAGTTTTTAATACTGATTTTAGGGTAATCGAAGAATCTTTTATATTTGCAATCGTTTCTTTAATATTTGCAATCGTTTTTTCATCCAAAGTTCTATTTAATTTTTTTATTAAAACTTTTATATCATCAACGGCTGTGTTTATATTTGCCATAACATCATCCATCGATGTCGTATTGACATATCTGGTAATCACATCACCCGCTTTATAAAACACATAACTTTGTGATGGTATGATTTTTACATATTTCCCGCCTAAAAAATTATCCTGTGCAAGTGTCACTACAGAGTTTTTAGGGATTTTTACGCCTTTTTTTATTAACAGTTTAAGTTTTACATGTGAATTTTCAAGTTCTAAATCTTCGACACTTCCTATTTCCACCCCTCTCATTTTCACTTTTGCTTTTTTAGCAAGACCGCTCGCATCACCTATAAGAGCGTATATCGTATAGCCTTTTTTATTAAAATCTTGCAAACTATTAACTTGAAGAGTTAAAAATATCAAAGATAACAAACCCAAAAATATAAATACCCCCACTTTTACTTCATTTCTCATTTGTTTCCTTTAAATACAAAAGTTTGATTTAATCCCCCGATAGGTTTGAGTTCGACGTTTATTGTTACTATGTTGTCCTTTCTATATGAAATCCCGTCTTCTTCAAGTATAGGTATACGAGACTGTTTAAAACTTAAATCATACCTCCAACATTTTTTGTTTAATTTCATTCCCAACAGCCAGTACTTTCTGTATCTGTTATTTAAATCATAACTATATTCGGTATATACTTTTTTATATGTATTTATATTATAAGTAATACCGACGGTTACAGCTTCAGATATGTTTTTCTGATAAACATGGGATATAAAACTGTAAAACAGTTCATTATTATAACTAATTTTAATATTGTTATAAGAAATCTGTTTTTTTTCAATTGAATATCTGTTGTTTTCTTCAATTGTAATATTATTAATATTAATATTAAAGATGTTTTCTAAATCAGAATATTTTTTTAAAGTAAGATAATAAGTGTCATTTAACGTGTGTGTCAATTTAAAAGAATCTTTTTCAAATATTTGAAACAAATTAAAAGTTAGATAGTTTTGTATTTCTGGAACATTCATTAAATCTGTATAAATTGACGAATTAGAATAGTTTTTAAGATTTAAAATTAAAGACGGTGAAATGATATGTATAAAAGAACCCGCTTTCGTTAAGGATGTATACAATTTTATCTGAGTAGAAAGATTCGTGTATTTTGATTTTTTAGAAGCAGTTTGATAATAAAAACCGTAACCTGAGCTTAAAAGTTCTGTAATTTTGAATTTTAAATAATCATTAAACAAAGAAAAATTCACAGAAACAGGCAGTAACAAATCCGCAAGAACAAAATTTGAACCGACTTTTCTGTAATAATTATAAATATTTATATCCAGTAAGTTCATTAAACCGTATTTTTTAGATAAAAAATGATGATAATTAAGCTGTGGAAGTATCTGCCAAGTAGTATCGTTACTAAGTTTTGTGGTGTCTATAAAATATTTAAAATATGACCCGTACAATGAAAAATCGGTAACGTTTATGTAATTTAATTCTGAAGTTATTAATTTATCCGAAAGATAAGCATCATTAAATCGATAGTTATATGCGTCTAAATAAAAATAATCAACGTCATTGGCATATTTTAAATTCATATATAACGCATCATGTGCTGTAAACAAACCGTTTCTCTCATATTTTATATTATACCCATAATGTTTTTGGTGTGCGAGGTTATATCTAATATAATAATCTTTGTCATCTTTGAAATATCCCGCTTTTATCATTCCCTTAGAAGTTGGAGAATCAACAAATCTAAAAGTCGTATAAACTCCTTTACCTCTCATTGAACGGAAAGTTGGCGTAATTTCCAAATCAGTATTTATTGAAGTAACGAAGTATATCGGTTGAGAATAAAGAAGCCCTTCAGTCTGAGAAAATCCTACATACGGTCTAAGAAGACCGCTTCTTCTTGTTTTATCAAAGTTGACATAAAAATAAGGCAAATAAAATACAGGTATTTTATTAATAACCAAGGTTAGATTATATAGTTTCAGTGATTTTTTTTCCCTGTTGTAAGTGGCGCTTCTTGCCTTCATGAACCAATCAGGGTCTTTAATACAACAAGTTGAAAAATAAAGTTTTTTAAAATAAATATTTTTATTTTTACTTAAAGAACTCTTTGCTAATATCCATCCTTCCATAGTTTTATCGTAAAAGAATATATCATTCATTTCTATATTTCTTGAGCTGTAAGCAATTAAACTGTTTGCGGATATGACAGATTTATTCTGATATGTCACAAACACTTTATCATTTAATATTATCTTTCTTTTTTTTGTTATTAACCCGTGCTTAGCCTGAATTATAGAGTTATTGTAAATAATGATAGGATTCTGAAGAGTGATAGTTCCGTTTGAATCAACTGCTTTTGTGGCAAATATTTTTACTTCCGCAAATAAAAAAGAAGCAAAAAATACAATTACTAAACTAATCCTCAACAACAACTGTTTTTCCTACTATATCATGAATGGTTCTGTTTAAAGGATCAACTATCGCATAAGCCATGCCTAAATAAAAAAACATTTCATCGAAATTTCTCATAACACTTCTAATTAACGCTCTACCCCATGTAGGATTATCAAATGTCTGAATATCAATAACTCTTGTTTTAGTAACCATTTTTCCGATTGTTTTTCCGTAAACAGCTATAAAAATCCAATGATAAAGTGTGTAAGCCACGAAAATATATCCGAATAATTCATTGGTTAATATCAAAACATCTTCATATGTTTTAGCGTTTGCAAATTGAGAAGAAAAAGCAAGAACGACAACTAAAGATATCAATATATCGTCGATTGTCATTGATATTGCCCTTTTTGCAATTGAAGCGGTTTTGAAACCTTCTCGATTTAATTTATTTATGATTTCTTCCATCTTTACCCTTCTCAATTCAGCCAAATATATTATTTAATAGCTTGATACGCTATATCTTTTCTAAACTGTTTACCCTCAAAATGTACTTTATCTACAATTTTATACGCTACGTCCCTTGCACTTTTTACGTCTTTACCAAATCCAACACATACAAGAACCCTACCACCTGTAGCCATAAGTTTGCCGTCAATTTTTTTAACTCCTGCATAAGAAATATACCCGTTGCAATCGCTCAAATCATCCACCGTAATTTCCGCTGGTTCACTGCTTGAATATGGATAGTTTTTAGAAGCGCAAACAACCCCAACTGCAACCATGTCTTTAATTTTTACATCGATTTTGTCAAGTTGTTTTGTAGCACCGTTATAAAACATATCATATACACTGCTGTCAATTAATGCCATAAGCTCTTCACACTCAGGGTCTCCAAATCTAACGTTATATTCAAGAACATAAGGCTCGTTATCTACAATCATAAGACCTATAAACAATACTCCTTCAAACGGAGCGCCCTCTTCTTGCATACCTTTAAGTGTAGGCTTTATTACCCTTTCTTTAACTTTTTCATAAAGTACATCATCAACAAGAGGAGTAGGAGCATATGCACCCATACCTCCTGTATTAGGTCCCTTGTCTCCGTCAAGAAGTCTTTTGTGATCCTGTGCGGCAGGTAAAAGCACAAAATCTTTTCCGTCACAAATTGCAAACATACTTAACTCGTATCCGTCCAAAAATTCTTCAACGATCACTTTTTTACCCGCATCACCGAAAGCTTTACCGCTTAACATCTCTTCAACAGTTTTTTTAGCTTCGTCTTTACTCTCCGCAATAATTACGCCCTTACCCGCACAAAGTCCGTCAGCTTTTACAACAATAGGAAGTTTGTTACATTTATCAATAAATTCATAAGCTGCTTCTTTATTGGAAGTTTCAATATATTTTGCAGTAGGAATATTGTATTTTTTAAGAAAATTTTTCATATAGACTTTACTGCCTTCAAGTCTTGCAGCTGCTGCACTCGGACCAAAAATAGTAAGCCCGTGTTTTTTAAACACATCAACAATTCCGTTAACCAGTGGATCTTCTGGACCAATTATTGTTAAATCTATATTGTTTTTTTTAGCAAACTCAGCTAATTCTTCAAAATCTTTTATATTTATATTTGTTGCAAACTCGTCAGTCGCCCCGTTTCCAGGCGCGTAAAAAATTTCAGCCTCGTCTTTCATAAAATATCCGATACTGTATTCTCTACCTCCGCTTCCTACAATTAAAACTTTTTTCATTATATCAGCCCTTTTTTACGAAATTATATCAAAATATATTTATCTAAACAGCTTAAAACTTCTATTAAAACGCTCTTAATACGGGTTATCCGGAGTTCTTAACTGATGACCGGTAATTATTGCATATACAACAGGCCAGATCAATACTAAAATCATTATTATCGCAATAATCACTGCCCATTTACTTGTTTTTGCTTTTTTTCTTAAACATTCCATATCTGGATAACTGATTCCACCGCATCTATCTACATCCATTGAGAACTTGTTCAAATATAAAAAGTAATAACAAAATCCTCCTATTAAAGAATTAACAACCACCATTCCGGGCAGATAAAAATACCCTACCATTAACGACACTATTAAAACTGCAACCGCTTCAACATAAGCATGTCTATATAAAAGATAAAACCACCCGAATAAAAATCCCCAAAGATTAAATTTAGGCTTACATTTCCCAAGACCCTCATCATTCATAATCTCTTCAAAAATTTTTTCATCTCTTTCGCTTAAATTGGGATAAATTTCTTTTAATAATTTCAAATATCTTTCTTTCATTTATTTCCTTTCAAAAATGTAGTGTAATAATCATAAATAGCCAAAAAAAGTCCTCCCACAATTGGAGAAAGTAATAAAGACAATATAAAAAACACCCAAAAATTCTTTCCGAGCCTCCAAGCAAAATAACCAACGACACTTGATAATACAATTAAATTAAACAGATAAAACAGAGCCATAAAAAGCCTTTTTTTTAAAAATTTAGTAAAATTATAATAAAAAAGGCTGATAATGACTATAGAAGTGCCAAAAAGTATTGATATTAACGTACCAAACTCTGAAAGTGTTCAAAGAATTTCAAAATCTTCTAAAAACGGAGGTGTACAAAGCGCTGTAATGATGCCGACTATAAAACCGATTTTTGATAAGCTGCATTTGGCATATAATTTAAAAAGAGCTAACGAATCTAAATTTAAACTTTTAGTCGCAATTGAAGGAATACATGAAGGTAAATTAACAGACATTTCAATTCTTAAAGATAAAGGTGCAAGTGCAATATATATTAATTCAGATGAAGATATGAATTTATTAAAAAGGGTTTTTGAATACGCGGAATTTTTAAATATCCCTATTTTTGTAAACTGCAACAACAAATCATTAAGCAGCGGTATAATGCATGATAGTGAAATTGCATATTCACTTGGTGTTAGCGGTATACCCACTTATGCAGAAAGTGCTGAAGTGGCTAAAATATATGAGTTATCGAAACATTTTAATGCAAAGGTAGTATTTCAGTCAATAACAACAAAAGACTCCATACAAATATTAAAAAACAAACCGAAAAATATATTTATCGACGTTTGTATAGACAATTTATACTTCTGTGATGAAAACCTTCAAGACTTTAATTCTTTATACAAGACTTTCCCTCCGTTGAGATCAAAAGAAGACAAAGAGGCATTATTGGAGGCTTGTGCTTCCGAAACTGTTGATTTCATTTCATCAAATCATATAGCTACTACCCATAAAGACGTACCTCTCGAAGAAGCTGAATTCGGTATCAGTAAACTTGATATATTTACACAGCTTGCTTACTCTCTTCCGCTTTCACAAAAAACCGTAACGAAACTAATTTCCCAAAACCCTGCTAAACTTTTTAATATCAAAATAAAAGAGACCTTAATACTGAAAAAAGGTGACTATGATGTAGATATAAGCAAATTCGAAAGTAAAGGTAAAAACTGTCCGTATAAAAAACTTTCATTTCAGATAGTTTAGTCACATTATATCAACCTTCTTAAGGCAAACAGTTTACTTTTCCCTCTTTTTTTGCTATAATATTTATAAAGAGAAGGAGGGGAAATATGAAATATTATGAAACATTAGCCGATAATAAAATCAAATGTCTTTTATGTAGGCATCATTGTGTATTAAAAGAAGGACAAGTCGGTATTTGCGGTATAAACATGAATCAAAACGGTGAGCTTAAAAATCTTGTTTACGGCCATCCGTCAAGTATAAACGTTGATCCTGTTGAGAAAAAACCTTTATTTCATTTTTTACCAAACACACCAATATTATCGTTCGGAACAGTAGGATGTAATTTTAAATGTCCGTTTTGCCAAAACTGGCAAATAGCACACACCAATAAAGTAAATGAGTCTATTTATGTATCACCTGAAGAAATGGTAAAACTTGCTATCGAATATAATTGTAATTCGATTGCTTATACATACAACGAACCGAGTGTTTTTTACCCTTATGCCAGAGATGTAGGTGTTTTGGCAAAAGAAAAAGGGTTAAAAAACGTCTTTGTCACAAACGGTTTTGAAAGTGTTTATGAAATAGAAGATATGAAAAGTTGGGTTGACGCATGTAATGTCGATTTGAAAAGTTTTAAGCCTGAATATTACAAAAAAGTTTTAAAAGGGAATCTTGAAGACGTACTTGACACTATTAAAAGATTAAACGATGCTGGAATATGGCAAGAAATCACAACACTAATAGTTCCGGGAGATAATGATTCAGATGAAGAACTTACAAAAATTGCTGAATTTATTGCAAGTGTTGATAAAGATATTCCATGGCATATTAGCAGATTTCATCCCGATTACAAGGTAACCGATAAAGAACCGACTCCTATGAAAACGATGATTAAGGCATATGAAATAGGTAAAAAAGCCGGGCTTAATTACGTATATTTGGGAAATGTCGCATTACCTGTAGTGACATATTGCCCAAAATGTAATGAAGAGCTTATTGTAAGAAGTATTTATAAAGTTGAAAAAAACATTTTACAAATAGATGACAACGGCTTGGCACACTGCCCTAACTGCGGTGAAATTATTAAAGGTATATGGAAATAAAAAAGGAGTGAATATGAGAAAAGCAGTAGTAAAAGAATGGTATGGTGGAAGCTGTGAGGCAGTAGAAAAATATATTGCGCATTTTAATCATATAATCGATGAAAATGTTGATAAAAATAAAGCGGATGAAATTTTTACATTACAACCCAAAGCTTTGATCGTTCCTCACGCTGGATGGATGTACAGCGGATTTACTGCCAATTTTGCTTATAGAATTGCACAAAATACGACACCAAAAGCAATAGCGGTTATAGGCCCGTCACATAAATTTGCCTTTGAGGGTATAAGTACTACTTTGGAAAACGAATATGAAACACCGTGCGGTAATTTACCGATTGATACAGCTACCGCATACGAACTAATCAATAATTTTGATGTTCAAAATCTTGAATATGTACATGTAGAACATTCAACGGAAGTTCAAATGCCTTTTATTAAACACTATTTTAATAACATCCCTGTTATTGAACTTATTTATTCTAATTACTCCCCTAAAAAATTAAAAGAAATAATCAATTATTTAATACAAAAAGACATATTAGTCGTTATAAGTAGTGATTTAAGTCATTATTATGATATTAAAACCGCAAACGCTCTTGATTATAATTGTCTTGAAGCAGTAAACAATCAGGATGTTTTACAATTGGAAAAATGCGAAGCCTGCGGGAAAATAGGAATAGAAGCATTGATTCTTTCAAGTGTTGAATTGAATTTAACTCCTTTAATAGTTGATTATAGAACAAGTGCTGATGTAAGCGGTGATGAATCTCAAGTTGTTGGATATATGAGTGCGGTTTTTATTTAGTATAATTTTTTGTTATAATTACAAACGTTAACTTCCCAAAAAAGGAGGTTATATGGCAAGAGGAAAATTTAAAATGAAAAGAAAAAGAAGAAGAGTTTTATATACGAAATAACTTCTTTTTCTTTTGAAAATGAGCTTTTATGAACGATTTATGCAAACAGTTAATATCTAAAGAAGACTATGAAATACCAAACTTCAACGAAGTATATCTCTCTTTTGACAAAAACACTCAAACTTTCCATATATACTCCAAAAACAAACTTCCTATTACAACAATAAGCAACCTTTTACAAAATTTCAATATATCAATATTAGATTCCGTTTCATTTATAAATAAAAACACTTATGTTTATAAAATAAAAACAGATATACAGCATATTGATACATTCTTAAAACACGAAAAAATATTTTTAGAAATACTTGAAAAAGCCCTGTTAAATAAAATATACACCCTGTGTAAACTTTACTATATGGCTTGGGAAGGCCTTACTTTAAGAGAAATTTCTTTACTAAGAGCTATTATCAAATATCAAAATCAACTTTTTTACGAATTTAATGAAAATTTGATTATTTCAGCATTATTAAATAATTCTAAATTAACGAAAATGATAATAGAGTATTTTAAACAAAAATTTTCTACAAAAGATTTGTCCCTTGAAGAAAAAATAGAAAAAGAAATCAAAAACATTTCAAATTTAAACGAAGATAAAATATTTAGAGTTTTATTTACAATAGTCAAAAATACAGTAAGGACGAATTATTTTTTAAATAAAGAAACTATTTCTTTTAAAGTCTTAACACAAAATTTTAAAAATATTCTTTTTGGAATGCAACCCAATATAGAGAGTTACGTTTATCACAACGACTTTAACGGTATCCATTTAAGAATGAGTAAAATAAGTAGAGGCGGATTAAGATGGTCTGACAGACCTCATGACTTCAGAGATGAAATAAAAGACTTAATGATAACTCAGGAAGCAAAAAACGCCCTTATTATTCCGGAAGGCGCCAAAGGCGGATTTGTAATATTCAAAAATAATATTTCTAAAAAAGACTTTAAAAAATATTATTCTTTATTTATAGACGCTTTATTGGATTTGATTGACGTCGGGGACGTTGAACTTGTAAAATATGATGAAAACGACTTTTATTTTGTTGTGGCAGCTGATAAAGGAACTTCTTCAATGAGCGATGTTGCAAATGAAATAGCTATAAAAAGAGGATACTTTTTAAAAGATGCTTTTGCAAGCGGAGGAAGTACCGGATATTCTCATAAAGAGTTAGGTATTACAGCAAAGGGCGCCATTCACACAACTAATAGATTCTTTATAGAAAGAGGTCAAAACATCTATACAGACAAACTTTCTGTTGTCGGTGTAGGTTCTATGAGAGGGGACGTTTTCGGAAACGGTATGCTATTAAACAAAAACTTCTTATTATTAGGAGCAATTAGCCACAGTGAAATCTTTATCGATCCTAATCCGGATCCGAAAATTGCATATGAAGAAAGAAAAAGACTTTTTGAAAACTCTCTAAGCTGGAAAGATTATGATAAATCTAAAATTAGTAAAGGCGGAGGTGTTTTCAAAAGAGATGAAAAATCAATAACCCTTTCTCCTGAAATAAAAGAACTTTTAAACACTAAAGAAGAATCTTTAAGTGCGGAAGAATTGGCAAAAAGACTATTACGTTTAAAAGTTGATTTATTATATTTCGGAGGAATCGGAACTTACGTAAAATCTTCAGAAGAGCAAAACCTCCACATTAGTGATAAGCAAAATGCAAATATTCGTGTAAATGCAAATGAAATAAACGCTTTTGCTATCTGTGAAGGTGCAAACTTAGCTCTTACAATGCAAGGAAGATATGAATACGCTCTTAAAGGCGGTAAAATCAATCTTGATGCTATTGATAATTCCGCAGGTGTTAATATAAGTGACTATGAAGTAAATTTAAAAATTATTCTGAACAGTTTAATCGATAAAAACAAACTTACAGAAAATGAAAAAATTAAAATCTTAAAAGAAATTCAAAACGATGTAATTGACAAGGTGTTACAAAACAATTTTGAACATGCTTTGTTATTATCATTGGATGAGAAAAAAATATATAAAGAAAAATTGATCAAAGTTTTGGAAATCTTAGAAAAAAATACCGATTATTTTAAAAGAAAAAATTATAATATGCCGAAAAATAGTGAAATAGAAACTCTATATCAAAATACTCACGTAATAAGGCCTGCACTCGCTATAGTTATGCTTTACAGCAAAATATTTTTGAAAAAATATATATTAGAATCGAACGTATTAGATTCAAATTATTATGATAAATTTTTAAAAGAATATTTTCCAGAATCTTTTTTCAACAAATTCGAACATGAAATTTTTTCACATCCTTTAAAAAAAGAAATTATTGCTACACAAATAGCCAACAAAATCATAAATGCTCACGGAATAGGCTTTATTAGTGATTACCATGAAAAATCGTTTAAATATAAAATAGAGAGTTATTTAATAATGAACGAACTTATTAATGCGGACGTTTTAAGAAAAGAAATCATTCAAAATGTTAATGACGTAAATAAACAATATGACCTTTTAATCGACGTAGAGCAAACAATTAAATTTGCCGTTAAATGGATGGTAAAATCTCTTGAAAACAGTAATATTAAACCTCTTTTATTTATCACATACAAAGACGACTTAAGAAAACTCATAAATCAGCAAAACGAACTTGAAATATATGAAAAATGGAAAGACTTTTATAAATTTTTACCTGCAATGTTTATGATTAAACACGAATATAATCTTGATTTAAAAACAATCTTAAATCTGTTCAAATTAATTATCACGAAATTTAAAATCAACACAATACTCAAAACTATAAAAAGTATAAAACCAAAAAACAGATTAGATAAAAATTTAAAAGAAGAAGTTGAAAGATTGATAGAATACTTTGTTATTACTTTTGCAAAAGAGGTTATAAATTCTTCCGATTTTAATGCCAAAAACTTAAAACGTTCTTTTGATAATTATATAAAAAGAAAAAATGACGAATATGAAGATATTATTGAAGAGATTAAAAAAATAAAAAAAGAGAAAAAATCTCTAACCCTTCTTTCTCATATAGCCAATTCTTTAATTCTTCAATTATTAAAGTGATTTAATAATCCTACTCGCAAGAGCCATATCAATATCACCTCTTGCTTTTAGTCTTTTCATAATTTCACCCATATTTTTACCGCCTATTTCATCGATGATTTCTTTAACGATTTTAGTTGTTTCCTCTTCTCCAAGCATTTTAGGCAAGAAACTTTCATATATTTCAAGTTCTTTCTTAGCTTCTTCCATTCCTGCTTCTATTGATTCTTTTGCCATTTTAGCAAGCTTTTTAGCAGCTTCCTGGATAGTTTTTTCGCTAACTTCCTCACCCTTTTCTTTTGCAATTTTTTGAGCTGAATCCACAAGCATCATAAGTGCGTTTGCTTTTGTTTTATCTTCTTTTTTTGCTTTCATCATCATTTTTTTAAGCTCTATTATTGTCATATTGACTCCTTTAAATTTTATTTTCCGACGCAAAAGCTTCCGAACATTTTATCAAGCATTTCGTCGTATTCAAAAGGTTTTGTAATCTCACTAATTGCACGTATAGCATCTTGTATCTGATAACTGAAAAGTTCAAGCTCACCCGTTTGTAAAAACTCTTTTGATTCTTCAATGGATTTAAGCGCTTTTTCTACGGCATTTATCTGACGAGCTGAAATTAATACATGCTCATCCTCTCCACTGTATGAATCTAAAATTTCTTTAAGCTTTTCAACAAGTGGAGTGATATCTTCTTTTGCGGATATTTTAACAACAGGCATATTCTCAAATTTTGATATATCACTATCAATACCTTTATCAATTTTATTAATAACGATTATGGTATCTTTTCCGCTTTCTTTTATGATATTTAAAATTTGTTCATCTTCGTCGGTAAATTCCGTTGCGTCAAACACGGCTAATACTATATCGGCTTCTTTTATTGCTTCTTTGCTTCTTTCCACACCTATTTTTTCAATTTCATCTTTAGCTGCTCTTATACCGGCTGTGTCAATTATTCTAATTAAATGTGAGCCTATTTGTATATCTTCTTCTATAGTATCTCTTGTCGTCCCTGCAATATCGCTGACAATTGCCCTTTGTTTATTAAGCAATGCATTTAGAATAGAACTTTTACCGACATTAGGTTTTCCGACTATTGCTATTTTGTATCCGCTGAGCATTCCTTCTCTTCTTTTGCTGACTTCAAGAGTATGCTTGAGCAGGTGTTCTATTTTAGCAAGTCTTTCTTCTATTTCATATCCTAAAGTTTCAGGTAGATCTTCTTCAGCATAATCAATAAACACTTCGGTATAAGCCATTATTTCAATTAATTTTTCTCTTACTTCATCAACAAATTCTCCAAGGTCACCATCTAACTGACGTGAAAGAAGTTTAGCTCCTTCGCGAGAACGTGTTTCAATAAGTTTTGCAATAGCTTCCGCCTGTGAAGCGTCGATTTTACCATTTAAAAAAGCCCTTTTAGTAAATTCACCTGGAAATGCCGCTCTTGCACCGTATTCAAATAAAGTTTCCAATACGAGTCTGCTAACGATAACCCCGCCGTGACATTGAAATTCAACTATATCTTCTCCTGTAAATGAATTTGGAGCTTTGAAATATATTACAAGACCTATGTCTATTAGTTCGTTTTTATTATTGTAAAGTTTTGATAGTGTAGCGACTCTTGGAGTTAAATCTTTTTTTGTAAGTTTTTTTGCAATTTCGTAAGCATTATCTCCTGATAATCTAACGATTGAAATGGCGCCGACACCGTTAGGCGTCGCTATTGCCGCTATTGTTTCCATGTTTTTCACCTATAACAACAAATTTTTCACCGTTTCTGTCTTTAATTGCCACGTATCTGTCAGGAAATTCTTCTCTTAATATTTCAAGTGCAATAAAAGCCAAAATTCCATCAAAAGGTTTTGTTTTACCGTAACCTCTTTCCCTTACTTTTTCTATAAACGGAGCTAAAAAACTTCTAAGCATTTCTTCTTGTGTTTTTAAAAATTCAGCTATTTCAAGTCTAACTTTAAAACCGTATTTTTGGTTTATCCAGCTGTAAAGCATAAAGTTTAGCGCATTATACCTATACCCTTCTTTTCCGATGAGTAATGCGGCGTCTTCTCCGTCTATTTTAATGAAAACAGTTTCTTCGTCATATTTATACACCTCAAAAGTGTCAAGGTTAAAACAAGATTTTTCAAATAATTTTTTTAGTTGTTCTTTTATCTCGGGGATTACATCTTCAATATCCCTTTGAATATTATCATCCACTTCTATAATGGCAGTCTTTGAAAAAAGGCCAAAAAGACCTCTGCTCGGATATTGGATTATTGTAACTTCTAAATCGGTTACAGAACAGTTTAATTTTTTGGCAGCTTCATAATATGCATCTTCTAATGTTTTAGCCTCAACTCTCATTTTTTAGCCTTTGAAGCCATTATTCTGTTGATCAACCATTGCTGAGCTATTGATAGAATATTATTCACTGTCCAATATAATACAAGCCCTGCCGGGAATGTAGCCATCATGAATGTAAATATCAATGGTAAAAATTTAAATATTTTCTCCTGCATAGGGTCTTGGAAATTAGTCGGTGTTAATTTCTGATGTATATACATACTCACACCCATTAACACAGGTAAAATAAAATAAGGATCCATTACACTCAGATCTTTAATCCATAAAAATGATGCACCTTTAAGTTCAATAGCATATAAAAGGAGTTTATAAATACCGTAAAAAACAGGAATTTGTAATATTAAAGGTAAACAACCTCCTAAAGGATTTGCTCCATGTTCTTTATATAGCTTCATCATATGCATTTGAAGTTTTTGCGGATCTTTTTTATATTTTTGTTGAATTTCTTTCATTTTCGGAGCAAGTTCTTTTAGTTTATACATGCTTACCATTCCCTTATATGTTAAAGGGAAAAGTACCAGTCTAACTAAAACAACTAAAAGAATAATTGCAACTCCCCAGTTTCCAACAAGTTTATAAAACCAGTCAAGTAAAAAGAATAAGTTTTTCGCAAAAAATGTTCCCACACCATATTGAACAACATCTACAAGTTCTTTATCGATAGCAGCTAATGTATCAACAAATTTAGGGCCAATATAACCTATAAATTCTCTGTTGTCGTCGGCTTTAATAAACGCCACCGGATTTTCTTCATTGTCAGGAACCACTATAACACTGTACGGTTTTTTAGAAAATAAAAGAGTAGTATAGTATCTATCAAATCCAGCAGTTATAATTGCATTGTCTATTGTTTCGTTTACAGCATCCCCATCCTCAATAATACTTAGTGTCCCGTCACTTTTTTTAACAACAAGACCGTGAATTGTAAGTTTGTCTACAGCAACTTTAGGTCTGTATCCCGGAGTAATGTAGTATATCGCCGGATTAGTAAGTTTTACTTTTACGTCATAATGCCCGTCAGGATAAAATGTTATTATTTTTGTAACAATTTCTTTATCATTCAAATTTTGTGTTAAAGTTAAAGTCTGAGGTTTGTCGTTTAAAGTAATTTCTGTTTTATCTGCTTTCACAGGTTTTTCGAAAGCTAATTTATTTAATACTTTATTTTCAAATCTGATTTCTAAAGGTTTAGGTAACTTGTCGTTTACAAGTTCTAAATGTTTACCGTTTTCCGTATTAAATTTTGTCTGTTTTAATTTAAAACTGCTAATTCTTCCTAATGAATCAATTTTGATCTGGAAATTTTTCGCACTAACAGTTGCTATTGTTGTAACGTTTTCGTTATTAGCTTTTTTTGAAATTTTGTCAGCAGCATTGTTTGTGTTAGATACAGTTTTTACAGTAGTTTTGTTTTGTTCAACTAATTGAGAAGCAGCTTTTTGCTGAGGAGTTAATACGAAATAATCATATGCAACAAAAAACGCAAAAGATATTACTGTTGCAATTAATATTCTTCTTAATTGTCCGTTATTTTCCATTTTCAGCCTTTATTATTATATATTCGTCTTTTTTATCAGTTGGTATCAGCCAATACTTAAAATTAGGCTTTTTAATAAAAAAGTCGGTTTTAATTTGTTTTTTAACAACAGGATAATCAATACCGCCTCTAAACAACTGATTGCAAGTTAAAATACGCTTTGTTGATTTATAAACGGCTCTAAATAAATTATCATTTTCAAATTCTATTTTAGTATATTCCGAACAGCTCGGATAATATCTGCAGTTGTCACCAAGCATCGGACTTAGATATATCTGATATATATTAATTAATTTTATTAATAATTTTTTGAAAATCTTTTTTAAGTTTTGCAAATTCGTATTCCGATATATCTTTTTTTGCAACTATAGCATAACCACCTTTTTCTAAAACATCGTATGCCAAGCTTCTGATTCGTCTTTTTATTTTATTTCTAATAACAGCTTTTTTGGATATTTTTTTAGAAACGACAGGCGAAACTTTAAGCTCAGTTAAAGGGAAGTAAAAAATAAGGAAAAATTCAGTATTAAATTTCTTCCCTTTTTTAAAAACTATTTCAATTTCTTTTTTATTTAAACCGCTAATCTTTTTCTACCTTTAGCTCTTCTTCTCGCTAATACTTTTCTTCCGTTTTTAGTCTTTAGTCTTGCTCTGAACCCGTGAGTTCTTTTTCTTCTGATTTTACTTGGTTGGTATGTTCTTTTCATTTAATCTCCTTTTTTGGACGGAATTTTAACAAAATTTTTAATATAATCCTAATTTTCCGTCTTTTCTTCTGTAAATTACTCTTTTTTCACCTTCTAAATCTTTAAATACCATAAAATAAAGCCCTGAATTTTTAAACTCTTCTTTGGCTTCCTCAATACTTAAAGGTTTTTCGATATCAAGAGGCATTTCAACAATCTCATCTTGCTCTTCTTCTACAATTAATTCTTCAATTCTGTCTTTTTTACGATAATCTGTAATTTTATCATGGTATCTTCTAAGAAGTTTTTCTAATTTGTCTTTTGCTTTATCAAGTGCTGCATACATATCTTTATCTTTATAATGAACTACAGCGGTTCCTTTATCAGGTATATTCATTATTATTTCAACTGTAAAAAAATCTCTTTTATCTTTTTCAACAGTTACAATTGAATGTAAAATTCCAAGATTATATTTTTCTACTTCGCTTACTACTTTAGAAATATGATCTTTCATAGCTTCTGTAAGCTCAACGTTTCTACCAACTATTGTTACGTTCATGATACGTGCTCCTTTCTTTTTAAATAACAAACGGCTTAACCGTTTATTATCTAAATTATAACCTATATATTATGGATTTTGAAGAGTAAAACGTACTTTTCTTATATTAAAATTAGGATTTTTTGAAGTTACTGTCACATATACAAGAACACTTCCGTTGGTGTCTCCGGTTTGAATATCGCTACATTTGCACCCGCTCCACAATGTAGGATTGCTTGTACAGTCGGTAACAAAATAATGAAAAGTTATATTCGCATCAAACATATTATCACTATCTGTAAGATGTATGTTGTTTATGCATTTATTTGTTGAATTAAACTCATGCCCCTGTAAAGCCAATATTGCATATTCTGTAGCACTTTTTAACATTAATTCAGCTTTTGTATCCATAAAACTTCTCGCAGTATGTGTTGTTGAGGCTGAACTGAATTTTAATATCATTATTCCTATAATTGACATTACCACAATAAACACAATAGTTATAATCATACTAAACGCTTTTTTCAAAATACAACCTTTTCTTTACAAATTGTAAGATTAAAATCTGTTAGTTTAGCTTGAGGCGCCGTTATACATAAATAAAGTCTAACTACCCCGCCCTCTTCTTTAAACTTAAACTGCGTAACATGAGTTGCAAGTAACGTACTGTTACCTTCCATATACATTTCGGCATTCCATGGGAAATAATTAAATCTTAAAGTTAAATTATAATCATGGGAAGAAGCATCATATACCGGTACTATTGCCATAGCGCCTCTTACTAAATAATAACCTTCATATACGGTTGTAGAATTTGAAGGGTTTATTGCTTTTATATTCAATTTTGTATCTGAAGTGTTATTAAGTTCAAATACTCTTGTTGCAGTATTTCCATAATAACCGTAAGAATTGTTAATATCATCAAAATCCCCTCTTCCGTCACTACCGCTAAATACCAAAACATCAAATTTATCAGCAAATACATCGCCGCTATTCGGTACACCCCAAGAATCAAACCATGCTTTTTCTATCTGTTTAGCTATTGTAAAGTTACTGTCAGGACTTGTAATATTGTATTCGTCATTATTGCTTACATCAGTCAATTTCAAATCCACAAAACCGCTCCAACCCGGTTGTATCGATTTTTTAGCGGAATCCCACATTCCTCTTTTAGCGTAAATAGGTACATACAGCCATTCTAAAACAGGATATTTATAACTATTCGTAGGATCTAAATTACTCACGGTAATGAAGTTTTTCATTGAAGAGTTTATACAGCTTTGAGAATTTGATGCAGGTAATGTTGCGTTACATTCAACAGCTATTACACTGTTTTTAATTCTGTTTTGAAGTTTTGAAGCAATAATATTAAGTGTCAAATCCGTTTTAAATGCTAATTTGTTAAGTTCTTTGGTTTTGATGTAATTTTGAAACGTGTTTTGTAATATTTCTATTGAAATAGTTCCTAAAATTCCAAGAATTACAACAACAATAATTAATTCTACTAATGTAAATGATTTTTTCATCTGCTTATTTCCTCTAAAGATAAAAATTTACTTGCTCCTATATTACAAGTAGGATACTTTAATGTAATATTTGTGTCTCCGACTTGAGCCCAAATGGTTATTAATTTAATATTTGTATTATTTGCTGCTGTAGAATAATTATAGGTAAAACTAATATTTTCATCAGAATATGCAGCGTTATCGGAAATATATTTCACATTTACATGGATCGTGTTACTTAAAAAATTTTCACTATATCCGTTAAAATCATCAATATCATCGTAAGTAGAAACGTCAGATGCGTTTTCCCCGGCATCAAGACCTATACTTGAAGTAGTATCACTACTACCGCTTCTCAAGATATTATTGTTAAATGTAGCTTTCCCTATTCTACTTGTTAAACCAGCGAATTTAGAGCTATAATTGTTTAATAACTCACTATCACCGCCCGTAGCGTTTAGATCTTTATAAAAATTGTCATCGATTGTGTTTTTTTCATCAAAATATCTTGGATTGATAAGGGAAAGAATAGTAAATTCCTGAAAAAATATCTCTTCACGCAGTACTTGTTTGTTTGCTGTAGTCATAGTTTGAAATATAATAGGAAAAGAACTCATAACAATTCCGAGTATAATAATAGAAACAAGTACTTCGAATAAAGTAAATCCTCTATATTTTTTTTGATTTTTCATAGGTTTTTTTTACTGCCTTTATTATTTTTCCTCTGATTCCTTCTTCCTCAAGCGCATATACACCTTCAGCAGTCGTTCCTTTAGGAGACATTACCGAATCTTTTATTGATGAGTAATTATCGTCAATTGCCGCAAAACTTTTAAAAAGTCCTTTTGTAAGTTCAATAGCTTTATCCCTTTTCAAACCTATATAAACACCGCCATCGCTAAATGCTTCAGCTATTAAAGCCAAAAATGCGGGTCCACTTCCTATAATGGCGGTTGCCATATCTATTTCATCATCATTTTCCATCCATATAGCAGTACCAATAGCTGAAAAAATTTCCATTGCTATATCTTTAGCTTCAATATCTCCGGTTATTGCGGTAGTCGAAGCATTATATTTAGCGGCTACATTAGGCATTGCTCTGATATAAGCTTTGGCTTTTATTCTTTCAAGTTCCAATAAGCTTTTTCCCGCCAAAATAGAAATTAAAACATCCGCTTCACCTTTTAATCTCATAGAAACTTCTTGAAGCGCATAAGGTTTTACAGTAAGTAAAATAATTTTGCCGCTTATATCAAAACCGTCTAAAAGATAATATTTACAATTAAATTCTTGCGAAAATTCCTTTAGTTTTTTTTCATCTCTTCCAACAACCGCAAATTCTTTTTTATTTTTTAAACCTCCGGCAATTGCTTTTGCCATTGAACCGTAACCGATAATATATATCATTTTCCGTTCTTTATAAAATTTTTAAGCGGTTCGGTCAAACCGTAACCGTATTTTTCAAGTATTACCTGCCCCATTATGTTTTTATCCAAATTAAAAATTAACGGAGCTGCAAAATTAACGGTTGATTCTATAAAAGGTTTATTAACAATCATTATGTTTAATACTAAAAAATTACTATTTTCATCAATCTGTAGAATTTCTTGTTCATTTTGAGATATTTCAAAATCATAATCATTTCTTATTAAAAAAGGATTGATCAATGTGAAAGTAACTTTATCATGTTTTAGAGTGTAGAAATTATCATCTATTTTTTCAAGCTCAAATTCTTTTATATCTTCAAATCCAAGTATAGGCAACACAACTTTAAACGTCATTTTATTCCTTTTTTTCCAAATAAAGCAATTAATATTCCTAATTATAGCACAAAATTTATTTTAGTGATGCAAATTAAACAGTTGGTGTTTTTTACTAAAATTATTAAAAAAGCATAACTTATATATATCGTCAATAAAGGCTTACCTACTTTCAACATTTATAGTATAATTGCACGAAAAAAGGATTTTTTAATGAAAGAATATAATCCTCACGAAATTGAACAAAAATATTATAATTTATGGGAAAATAAAGGTTTTTTTGAGGTAGATTATTCAAAAAAGAAAAATTTCTGCATTGTTATGCCTCCTCCTAACGTAACGGGAAGTTTACATATCGGACACGCTTTAACATTTACTCTTCAAGATATTATGGTTAGATACAAAAGAATGGACGGTTATGCTACGCTTTGGCAACCTGGTACAGACCATGCCGGCATTGCTACTCAAAATGTCGTAGAAAAGCAAATATTAGCAGAAGGTAAAACAAAAGAAGATCTTGGACGTGAGGAATTCTTAAAAAGAGTCTGGGAATGGAAAGAGTTCAGCGGTGGAACAATAACCAAACAGTTAAGACACCTCGGTGCTTCACCGGCATGGAGCAGAGAACGTTTTACAATGGATGAGGGGCTTCAAAGAGCCGTAAGGGTTGCGTTTAAAAAATTATATGAAGAAGGCCTTATAGTAAAAGGCAATTATATGGTCAACTGGTGTCCGAAAGACGGAGCGCTAAGTGATATTGAAGTGGAATATGATACTCATAAAGGACAGCTTGTACATATAAAATATCCTATTAAAGATAGTGACGAATTTGTAGTTGTGGCGACAACAAGACCTGAAACATATTTCGGCGATACGGCTGTAATGGTAAACCCGGAAGATGAAAGATACAAACATCTAATAGGTAAAACAGTTATTTTACCGTTAGTAAATAGAGAAATTCCAATAATCGCTGACGAATACGTAGATATGGAATTCGGTACGGGATGTGTTAAAGTGACTCCTGCTCATGACCCTAATGACTACGAAGTCGGACTCAGACATAATCTTGAAATTATTAAAGTATTTGATGAAAAAGGTATTTTAAACGAACACGCTCTTGAATTTAAAGGAAGAGACAGAATAGAAGCGAGAGAAGATATTATTAAAAAATTAGAAGAAAAAGGATTTATTGAAAAAATTGAAGAGCATACCCATCAGGTAGGACACTGCTACAGATGTAAAAGCATAATCGAGCCGTATGTTTCTACTCAATGGTTTTTGAAAAAAGAAGTGGCGATTCCTGCAATTGAAGCTGCAAACAGAGGAGATGTCAAATTTCACCCTAAACAGTGGAAAAACAACTATGACGCATGGATGAGAGAACTTAGGGATTGGTGTATAAGTAGACAGCTATGGTGGGGTCATCAGATTCCTGTATATTACTGCGACGAATGCGGACATGAATGGGCAAGCGTGGAAGAGCCTACAGAATGTCCTAAATGTAAAAGCAAAAACTTCCACCAGGACCCTGACGTACTTGATACGTGGTTCAGTTCAGCCCTATGGCCTTTCTCAACGCTCGGATGGGAAAACGGAGAATGGGGTAAAGGTGAAAAATGGAATCCTGAAGACCTTGAGAGATTTTATCCAAACAACCTATTAATTACCGGTTTTGACATCCTTTTCTTCTGGGTTGCGAGAATGATGATGATGGGTACGCACTTCCTAAAAGACGTACCGTTTAGAGACGTATACCTTCATGCTCTCGTAAGGGACGAGCACGGTCAGAAAATGTCAAAATCAAAAGGAAACGTAATAGACCCTCTTGAAATGATTGAAAAATACTCTGCCGACGCACTCAGATTTACATTAGCAATCCTTGCGGTTCAAGGAAGGGATATAAAACTTAGCGAAGCTAAACTTATCGAGAGCAGAAATTTCACCAATAAACTCTATAACGCCGCAAGATTTTTAAAAATGCATCAAGAGAAATTTGAAGACCTTGAAAATACTGAAATCAAAACAGACCTTGGAAAATGGATGCTTTATAAGCTAAACGAAGCAACCAAACAGGTAAGACGTGAACTTGACGAATACAGATTTAACGACGCGGCTATGACGCTTTACAGATTCTTATGGCAGGATTTCTGCGACTGGGGAATTGAGCTTAGCAAAGTCAGCAAAGATTCTATCAGTGAACTTGGAAGTATATATAAAGAGGCTATGAAACTGCTTCATCCGTTTATGCCGTTTATTACCGAATTTTTATATCAGGAGCTCTCACAAACTGATATCGAAAACAACTCAATCATGCTAAAAGATTTCCCTGAGGTTAAAGAAGTGGAAAAACCTGCGGATTTTGATATGATCATCGAAGCAATCGTTAGCCTCAGAAGAATCAAAGCGCTTACAGGTGCAAAAGAGATCAAAAAAGCGTACGTTCTTGCAAATTTACCTGAACTTGCAAAAGAGTACATTAAAAGACTTGCACGTGTAAATGAGGTTGAGTTTGTAGATTCTCAAATTCCAAACGCAATAAGAGATATCAGCGACAACCTTGAAACAATGGTAAGCAAAGAAGAAGTCGACATTACTCCACTTATTGAAAGACTTACAAAACAAAAAGAAAAATTAAATAAAGAAATAGAAAAACTTGAGAAAAAACTTTCAAATAAAAATTTCGTGGAACGTGCCCCTCAGGAAGTAGTTGAAAAAAATAAAAACGAATTAATCGAATTAAAAGAAAAATTCCAAAAAGTGGAAGATGAATTAAGGAAACTAAATGACTAAAAAAACACTTTTATTGCTTCCTTTGCTTTTTTTTATAGGTTGTTCTTCAAAAAACGAAGTTACCCACTCGGAAAACCTTACTGCATTAAGTTGGCATTATAAAATTTATAAAGACATACAAAATACAAACCTTGACCAGGCGGATGAAGATTTTATTTCACTCGAAGCGGAACACCCCGCTTCAATATATATTAAAACCGATTTATTAAATCTTTTTTTAGCACATCAGCAATTAAAAGAATACGATTTAGCGCTGTTTTATTTAAATGAATATGAAAAAAGATA
Source organism: Nautilia profundicola AmH (assembly GCF_000021725.1). GTDB lineage: Bacteria > Campylobacterota > Campylobacteria > Campylobacterales > Nautiliaceae > Nautilia > Nautilia profundicola. The sequence goes on along the minus strand of NC_012115.1, from coordinate 758,211 downwards.
TGCTTCCGTTCAAGAAATTCCTTGGATTGAATATCAGAAAATAAAAATGAATTATTTAAAATACAGCAACCCATATACAAACCAACAAATGCTATTAAACCTAATTACGATGTGTGATAATTATTTAAAAAAATATCCAAATTCAAATTTCAGCCCTGAAGTTTCGACAATACTGGCAAAAGCGGAATTGACAAATAAATATTTAGATGCTAAAATAAGTAACCTATATAAAAAATTGGATAAACCAAAAGCTTCGGAACTTTATAAAGTAAAAATCCCTAATAATTCAAAACCACCGGTTATTCCATGGTATAAAAAATTATTTTACTGGTAAGGAGAAAAGTTGACGTTAGAAAATTACAGTGAGTTGCCAAGCATTATTCCTGTTCTTAAAGAAAAAGAACTAATATATCCATTTATGATAATCCCTATCTTCCTTGAAGATAAAAACGACATAATTGCCGTTCAAAAAGCTATAAACGACCACTCTTTACTCTTTGTATCTATAAATGATGAAGTAGGCACGTATGGAACTATTGGAACTATCATAAGAAAAGTCACTCTGCCTGAAGGAAGAGTTAAAATACTTTTCCAAGGGCTTGTCAGGGGAAAAATACTTGAAATTACGGACAAAAACCCGACTTTAGCACTGATTGACAAAGTTGAATCTCATACAGATGTTGATAAAAAAGAATTAAGTGCACTTTTGGAAACACTAAAAGAACACATTATTACTTTAAGTGAACTAAGCCCGTTTTTCCCTAAAGATTTTATAAAAATAATAGATAATAATTCTGATGCGGACAGAATCATAGATATAATAGCAAGCTCGCTAAAATTACCTACCGAAAAAGGTTATGAACTTTTTAAAGAGACGGACACACATAAAAGACTGGTAAAATTAATACATTTTATTCTTGAAGAAATTGAATCTATAAAACTTAAAAATGAACTTTCTAAAAAAGTAATGGAACAAGTCCAAGAAGCAAACAGAGAGCATCTTCTTAAACAACAATTAAAACTAATCCAGCAAGAACTTGGAATTACAAACGAATTAGAAGAAGAAATTAGAGAATATTACGAAAAATTAGAAGAACTTAAACCTTATATGCCTGAAAACGCATATAAAGAAATCAAAAAACAAATAGACAGGCTTTCAAGAATGCATCCTGACAGTGCAGAAGCCACAACTACACAAAACTATATAGAATGGGCTCTTGAAATTCCTTTTGGTAAATATGCGAAAGAAGAATTCAGTATAGACGAACTTCAGGAAAGACTGGACAAAGATCATTACGGTCTTAAAAAACCGAAAGAAAGAATTGTCGAATATTTTGCGGCAAAAGAACTTGCAAAAAAAAGAAACAACGAATTTAGCGGTGCAATTTTATGTTTTGTAGGACCTCCTGGTGTTGGTAAAACATCTTTAGCCAATTCTATTGCAAAATCTCTCGACAGAAAACTTGTTAGAATCGCTCTTGGCGGTCTTGAGGACGTAAACGAACTAAGGGGCCACAGAAGAACGTATATAGGTGCAATGCCGGGAAGAATCGCACAAGGAATTATCAACGCAAAAGAGATGAATCCTGTAATGGTACTTGATGAAATTGACAAAATAGCAAGATACAGAGGAGATCCTACCGCTGTACTTCTTGAAATATTAGACCCTGAGCAGAATAAAGAATTCAGAGACTTGTATCTAAACTTTGATTTGGATTTAAGCAAAGTTCTGTTTATTGCAACGGCTAATGATCCGAGTACTATTCCAGCGCCTCTTAAAGACAGAATGGAAATGATATTCGTAGGAAGCTACACTCCTCAGGAAAAATTCGAAATTGCAAAAAGATATCTTATTCCTCAGGAAATGAAAAAGCATTCTTTGAAAAAAAGCGAAGTCTCTATATCAGATAAAGCATTAATGGAAATTATTGACAAATACACAAAAGAAGCGGGAGTAAGAAACCTTAGACGTGTCATCGCTAAAATTATGAGAAAAGCAGCTCTTGAAATAATAAAAGGTAAAGAAAAAGTTAGAATAAGTATTAAAAACCTTGAAGAATTTCTTGAAAAAGGATATTTCGGAATTGAAAGCGTTGATAAAAAAGACAAAATCGGAGTTGTAAACGGACTTGCTTGGACCCCTGTTGGAGGAGATGTTTTAAAAGTTGAAGCCGTAAAATACAGAGGTAGAGGTCAGGTTATATTAACGGGGCAACTCGGTGACGTAATGAAAGAAAGTGCGCATATTGCGTATACATTGATTAAAGTTTTAATTGATACTAAAAAAATAAAAATCAAAGAGCGCACAAAAGAACCGATATATTCTAAATATAACATCCATATCCATGTACCGGAAGGCGCTATCCCAAAAGACGGGCCGAGCGCGGGAATTACAATGGCAACTGCTATAGCAAGCCTTTTTGCTGAAAAAAAAGTAAAAGCCGATATAGCAATGACCGGAGAAATAACTTTGACGGGCGATGTACTTCCAATAGGAGGTTTGAAAGAAAAATTAATTGCGGCATATAAAGCAAAAATTAAAAAAGTTTTAATACCTCAAAAAAACTATGAAAGAGACCTTGATGATATTCCTGATGAAGTTAAAAACGGTCTTGAAATAGTTCCTGTTAAAAGAATTGAGGAAGTATTAGCTCATTCATTAACCTAAAATAGGAAAAATATGAATAAAAAATTTTTACTTTTTTTTATGCCTCTTTTGTTATCGGCTTCAGTAAAAGAAGAAATTATAAAATTTTACAAATCACATTATCCTACTATAATCATAAATGATATAAAATCAAATAAACCTTTTCCTAAAAAATACAAAAAAATTGATTTCAAACTTGCAAATTATAAACTTCCCTCTTCTACTGTTATAATTGACGGTAAATATTATTTTTATAAACTCAATGCAAAAATCAAAGTATTTAAGGCGACAAGAGTCATACATCTCAATGAACTTGTTCAACCAAACACAACTTCTGAAATAATCAAATTCAGAAGCTTTTACTCACAACCGCTCACTGTAATCCCAAATAATCTAATAGCATCAAAAATAATCTCTAAAAATGCGGTAATTAACCGCTCCAATACAAAAATCAGACCTTTAATATTAAAAGGTGACAGTGTAAGCGTAATATTTAAAGATAAAAATATTGAAATATATTCAAAAGGGACTGCACTTAATGATGCAAATTTAAATGAAAATGTAAAAGTTAAAATCAACACCAAAATATATAACGGAATTGCAAATAAAAACGGAGAAGTAATTATTAAATAAAAAAGAGGAAAAATGAAAGTATTAGTATGTATAAGCGGAGCAAGCGGAGTAAACTTAGGACTGAAACTTTATAATCTCATTCCGGCAGAATATGAAAGATTTTTGATACTCAGCAATCACGCACAAACCGTTTTTGAAAAAGAAGAAAATATATTCATAAATGATGATATATCTGCACCTCCGGCAAGTGGAAGTTTCGGTATAGACATTACTTTTATCGTACCATGCAGTATGAATACTCTTGCAAAAACCGCTTTGGGAATAGCGGACAACTTAATCACTCGAAGCGCACAAGTAGCTATTAAAGAAAAAAAGAAATTAATAATAGCGCCAAGAGAGATGCCGTTTAGCGAAATATATCTCGAACATATGTTAAAATTATCTAAATTACAAAATGTTATAATTGCACCTCCTATTTTCGGGTATTATAACAACCCTGAAAAAATAGAAGACATTGAAATGTTTTTAATAGGTAAATGGTTTGACCTTGCAGGCATTAAAAATAATTTATATAAAAGGTGGTCATAGTGTATACAAAAGCTATCTATCCCGGAACATTCGACCCTGTAACAAACGGTCATTTAGATATTATAAAAAGAGCATGTAAAATGTTTGATAAAATCATTGTGGCAGTAGCCGATAATAAAGATAAAAAAACAATGTTTAGCCTTGAAAAAAGAGTAGAACTCATGAAAAAAGCAACCTCACATCTTCCAAAAATTGAAGTTGAAAGTTTCAATTCATTACTTGTCGATTTTGCAAGGGAAAAAGAGTGTAAAATAATCATTAGAGGGCTTAGAGCGGTAAGTGATTTTGAATATGAACTTCAAATGGGTTACGCAAATAAAAGTTTAGACAGCGAAATAGACACGATTTATTTAATGCCTAATCTTGAAAACGCATTTATATCATCGAGTGTTGTAAGAAGTATTTTAAAATACAACGGAGATGTGTCTCATTTAATTCCAAATGAAATAATTAAGGATTTATAATGTACATTGCCTTAGAAGGTATAGATACCGCGGGAAAATCTACACAAATTGAATTGTTAAAAAATGAATATAAAAACAACATTTTATTTATAAAAGAACCCGGATTTACAAAATTCGGCACAAAAATTAGAGAAATTATTTTTAATGACGATATTTCAAAAAAAGCTGAACTTTTTTTGTTTTTAGCCGACAGGGCCGAAACAATAGAAAAATTTGTAAAACCCAATCTTCATAAAAACATTTTGACAGACAGAAGTGTCATAAGCGGTATTGCGTATGCAATGGAATTTTTTGATTTCAATATGCTTGTAAATCTTAACAAATTTGCAACTGACGGCATATTTCCTGAGTTTGTAATAATATTAAAACTTGACAAAGAAACGTTACAATACAGATTATCCCAAAAAAATCATGATAATATTGAAAAAAGAGGATTGGATTATCTTATAAATATTCAGGATAATATGATTGAAGTCTGTAACAGACTTGAAATCCCGTATCTTTTACTTGACGCTTCAAAAAACATTGAAGAAATTAATTTTAGAATAAAAAAGGTTATCAGTGAGTATATGGACATTGATTAAAAAAGATTTTGCAGCAGTAAAAGACAGGGACCCTGCATTTAAAAACAAAATTGAACTTTTATATGCATACCCGGGAATATGGGCATTAGTAAATTATAGGATATCCAATAAAATATATAAAGCCGGTTTCAAAAGAACTGCAAGATTTATTATGTCTATCAATCAATTTATTACAAATATGGATATCCATCCCGGCGCTACTATTGGAGAAAATGTTTTTATTGATCATGGAATCGGTGTTGTAATCGGAGAAACAGCTGTAATTGGGAATAATGTCACAATTTATCAGGGTGTGACTTTAGGCGGTGTAAGTTTAAATCCCGGTAAAAGACACCCAACAATCGAAGATGATGTTACAATTGGAGCAGGAGCAAAAATTTTAGGAAATATCACTATCGGAAAAGGAAGTAAAATAGGCGCAAATTCGGTAGTTGTTAAGGATGTGCCTCCATACTCAACTGTTGTTGGTATACCCGGAAAAGTTATCAAAAGAAAAGATTATTCTCCATTAGGACATGATAAACTTCCTGATATTGAAAAAGAATTGTTCGAATATTTAATGGATAGAATCAAAGTACTTGAAGAAGCTGTAATAAACAGTGATAAAAATATTATTGAAAAAGATGAGGAAATCGAAAAAAAATATAGAGATTATCTTGAAGCGTTAAAAAACAGATAGAGCGTTAAAATTTATTACGCTCTACGTTTTTAAGCATTTTATCCGCCATTTCGTCTACTTCTTCCGCTACATTGTCCACTTCACTTACTAATTGTTCCATTTCTTGAGTTTTTCTATTTACTTCTTCAATTTTTACAGTAGCATTAGAGATTGAATCGGTTTGTTTAATAATAGCTTCACCAATATTTGTAATAGACTGTGTCAAGATGTTTATATTCGCATCGATTTCACTTAATGATTTTTGTGTTTTTTCAGCAAGTTTTCTTACTTCATCGGCAACAACCGCAAACCCTCTTCCATGTTCGCCTGCTCTTGCAGCTTCAATAGCAGCATTAAGGGCAAGAAGATTAGTCTGATCTGCAATTTCTTGAATGATTCCCACAACATTTTTAATATCTTGTGATTGATCAACAACCATTTTTGTTTGATTAGAAATATCGATGATTTCATTGTTTAATTCTTGCATTACACTTGATAAATGCGCAAGTTCTTTAGAAGAAATTTTCGCAACTTCTTTTAAAGTATTCATTTTTTCTTTTAATTCATTTGATTTTAGAGTTAATAATTCACCGTTTTCTTTGTTGATTCTTAATATTTCAACGATAGTATCAATCACACTGTTTACAGCTATTTCAACTTTTCCGATTGCATTTTGAATACGTTTAGTAAAGTCTTTATTCATTGCACTATCTAATACTACAACAGTTTTATTTACGTCTTCACCTATAATTTTTTCTAAAGCATCTTGCATTTCGTTAAATAGTTTTCTTACTCTTTCAAGCTCAGGGTTTGCAGCTTCTTCAGTAATTCTGCCAACTAAAATACCTCTTTTCATTTTCTCAACTTCTCTTACAAGGCCATTAATCATATGTGCGTCTTGCATGAGGTTTTGTTCAATTTTCGAAATATTTTCATTAATAAGTTTGGCCATCAATCCAAGCTCATCATTACTGTTTATTTCGATTTTTTTAGCTTCTTTACTTTCTCTATTCAAGAATTTAAAGAATTCCAATAAACCGTTTTTAAGTTTTTCAACAGATTCCGCTAATGTTTTTGAAATTGTAATACCGATAAACACAACGATTAATACTATTAATACAGTCGCAATACCAATTATTATAATAGAGATGAATGTGTGTGATATTTCTTCATCAACTTCTTTTAAGATTTTTTTACCAATTTCATCTGCAAATTTTTTAAATGTGTTAATTCTTTGTGTTGAAATTTTAATCCAATCAGCCGTTGTTAAAGAAGTACTCAATTTACCGTTACTTAATTTTTTAAATGCGTTAATAGCAGGTGAATCGTTTACTTTAACGATTTTGTCTAACTGTTTAACACTCATACCCTCATTGTACGCCTGAACAACTTTTGGTAAACCGTTGTAATATTGTGTGAAAACTTTTTTTATTTGTTCAAGCTGTTTTAATTCCTCAGCCGACGGGTTTAATTTTTTGTATTCTTCAATAGTGTCTAAAAGTTTAAAATAAAGTTTATTAAATTTTTGTTCGTATTTTTCTTTTCCTCTTAATACGTAGTTTTTGAAGTTATGAATCAATCCACCGTATCCGGCAATATCTTTCATTTTGGAAATGATTGCAAGTTTTTTAGGAATTATTTGAAATTCTCTTCTGATTTCTTCAACTCTTTTATTTACAGCTGCTGTTTTTGCAGAAATCTTTTGTAAATCGGCTAAAATATCATTTTGACTAACAATAGTTGAATTCCAAGCTGTTAATATGTCTTCTCTCATATTTCCGGTACTTAACATATATGCAATAAACGCTCTTTCTTTTCCTGCACTCTCAGTCAGATTGAGCAGTTTAAAATAATCGTTTACGTCATCACTTAGTTTTTCATCTATAAAATATTTCAAAACTTCATCTTTAGTATTTAAGAACGTTTCGTTAACTTTTGAATAGTAATTAACCATATCCAAAATATCAATTTTTAGATTATCTACTTCACTTCTTATTAAAGGAAGTTTTTTTAACATATTAAAAGCATCTTCATATTCAGAATATGTTTGATCGTCAAGTTTTTTCAAATTGATTTTATTGATGTATTTTTTCAACTCGGCAATTTTTTCATCAGTTTTTCTTCTTTGCTGCTGAAGTTCTGATTTGAACTTTTTACCTCTGTTAGCTATATATGCACTGCTTAAACCTCTTTCTTTTTGTAATTCCACAAGTGCGTTTGACATATAGTTAATTGTAAGAGATAAAATTTTTTGATAAGTTTTTTCATATTGAAGGTTATTATACTGAGTTACCAATAAATTACCTGCCAACAATATCAAAAACGTCAACGGAAGCCCCACCGCAATTAAAAGCTTTTTCTTTATGCTCCAATTCTTAAACATTTAAACCCTTTTTTCTTCGATTTTTATAATTTTAACATAATGCTAATCAAGTTGTAAATTTTTTCTATGATATCTTTGTACTATATCCGGATCAGGATGCAGTGATACTTTTGCATCTTTTTTCCCATCATAAGGAATTTGAGACAATACATATCTTATACTTTCAAGTCTTGCCGTTTTTTTATCGTTTGAATTAACTATTATCCAAGGTGAATAACTTGTATGCGTTCTGCTAAACATCTCTTCTTTATAATGTGTGATTTCATCCCACAATTCTTGTGCCTTTTTATCAACAGGTGAAAGTTTCCACTGTTTAAGAGGATTTTTCATTCTTTCATCAAATCTTTTTTTCTGTGTTTCTTTTGAAATACTAAACCAAAATTTAATCATTATTATTCCGTCGTCTATAAGTGCATGTTCTATTTCAGGAACTTCCATCATAAATTTTTCATACTGTTCAGGTGTACAAAAACCGAAAACAGGCTCTACAATAGCCCTGTTATACCAGCTTCTGTCAAAAAAGACTATTTCACCAGGATCAGGAAGATGTTTAAAATATCTTTGAAAATAAAACTGCCCGGTTTCTACTTCTGTTGGTTTCGGTAATGCAACTACTCTGTATTTTCTTGGATTCAAATGTTCCGTAAAACGCTTTATTGCTCCGCCTTTTCCTGCTGCATCCCTTCCTTCATAAATTATCATTACTCTTTTTTTATTCTCATATACCCAGTTTTGAAGTTTTATAAGTTCTATTTGAAGTCTTATCAATTCTTCTTCATACTCCACATCTCTTAAAACTTTTCTAAGTTTCTTTTTTCTTACGAGACCTTTAAGTCCTGTTTTTGTCCGTAACTTCCTGAATGCTTCTTCTAAAAAATCAAGCTTTTTTAATAACTCTTCATTTTTAATTTCTTTTTTTAAATCGTTTATTGTATTGAAAAGTGTTTTCATTTTTTTCCTTTTATCTTTATTATAAATAAATCGGCAAATTAAAAAAAATATTATATAATTATGTTAAAAATATAAGGGTCAAATATGTTTAGTAAAAGAATCGAAAAATTATCCCCTTCTCTTACAATAGCTATCTCTCAAAAAGCAAGAGAATTAAAAGCTGCAGGAAGAGACATATTGGCTTTCAGTGCGGGAGAGCCTGATTTTGATACACCTAAAATTATAAAAGAAGAAGCTATCAAAGCGATAAACGAAGGATTTACTAAATATACTTCCGTTGCAGGTATTCCTGAAGTATTGGAAGCAATCAGAATAAAACTAAAAAGAGACAACAACTTAGACTATTCTCATGATGAAATTATCGTAAGTAACGGAGCTAAACAATCTTTATATAATATTATGGCATGTCTAATCGAAGAAGGTGACGAAGTTATCATACCTGCACCTTATTGGGTAACATATCCTGAGCTTGTAAAATATCACGACGGTATTCCGGTTGCAATTAACACAACGGAAGAAACTAATTTCAAAATTACCCCGGAAATGCTTAAAAAAGCTATAAATCCTAATACGAAAATGTTAATTTTAACAAGCCCGAGCAATCCTACCGGTGCAGTTTATTCGAAAGAAGAATTAAGCGCTCTGGCTGAAGTACTTAAAGGTACCGACATTTGGGTTGTAAGTGATGAAATGTACGAAAAACTCATTTATGAAGGTGAGTTTTGCGCTACGGCAAGTATCAATAATGATATGCTTCAAAGAACAATTACAGTAAACGGACTGAGTAAATCTCATGCAATGACAGGTTGGAGATTCGGATATCTTGCAAGTAAAAACAAAGATTTAATAAAAGCTATGATAAAACTCCAATCTCAAATGACATCAAATATAAACTCAATTACTCAAAAAGCAGCAATCCCGGCTCTTTTAGGAAAAGCTGACGCTGATGTGGAAATGATGAAAGCCGAATTTAAAAAAAGAAGAGATTATGTTTATGAAGCTTTCAATAATATTCCGGGATTAAGTGCAGCGAAACCTCAAGGCGCTTTTTATATTTATGTAAACCACAAAGAAGTTATGGAAGAATCAATGGCATTTGCGCTTACATTATTGGAAGACAAAGGTGTAGCAGTTGTGCCGGGCATCGGATTTGGAAGTGAAGGATATTTTAGATTTTCATTCGCTACAGACCTTGAAACGATCAAAAACGGGATAAAAAGAATAGAAGAGTTCGTAAAAGGTCTTAAATGATCAAACACGTAGTACTGTTTAAAACAAAAGAGAACGCTCCTTTGGAGATTTTTAAAGAAAAAATAGAAAATTTAAAAAATGATATTCCCGAAATTATAAACATACAAGTAGGTATTGATATTAAGTTTGACCCTAATTCTTCCGATTTCTGTGTAATAACGGATGTAAAAAACATAAATGATTTAGAAATTTATGCAAAACATCCAAAACATTTAGAGGTTATCTCTTATATCAAACCATATATTATAGAAAGGAAAGTGGTAGACTTTAAGGTATAAAAATGTTAATAAAATTAAGAAAAAAAGGAATAGCAGTATCGTCACCTATTTTGGTACTGCTATTGCTTATTTTAGGTATTACCCTTTTTAACGGATACTTATTAACAAAATCATTAAAAACTTCTATTTATAAAGATGCTTTTTTAGTAAATAAATTAGGACAAATCAGAGGGTCTGTTCAAAGATATGCTAAATTAAAACTTCAGCATATTTCCGCAGATTTTGTGAAAGCGCAAATTGAAAACGATTTTAATATTATCGATGAATTAGCCAAAAACGGCTATTTTCCAAAAGAAAAAGAATCTCAATTTAAATATTTATATAATAAGGTCAGACATTCTTGGAATGAACTTAAAAATGAAAATGACTGCGACGCAATTTTAATATTAAGCGAAAAATGCTGGGAAGAAGCGGATAAACTTACAAGTTATACCGCCAGAGTTTCCGAATACAAAAACAATCTTTTATTAAAAAAAGTTTCATACATTACTTTAATAACTGCAATACTTATTCTTTTTATAATCTTTTTTGTCTATTTTATGATCAAAAAAGGTTTAGAAAAAGAAAAAATAATAGACCCTTTAACCAAACTATACAACAGGCGCCATTTTATAGAAAATTTCAATTATTTCATAGACTTATATGAAAGATACAAAAGACCTTTTTCTATAATTTTTTTAGACATAGACAACTTCAAAAAAATTAATGATACTTACGGACACCAAAAAGGTGATGAAATTTTAATAAACCTCTCTAAACATATTATGCAGATGCTGAGAAATACAGACTTGGCATTCAGATATGGTGGAGAAGAAATAGTTATTATTTTACCGGAAACAGAACTTTATGAAGCGTTTCAAATTGCAGAAAGACTTAGACAGAGCATTAAAGAAAAAATTCAAATAAAATCTAAACCGGTTACAGTAAGTATGGGTGTGGGCACATATAAAGGCGAAGGAATGTTTTCATTTATTGAAAGAGTTGACGAAGCCGTTTATAGAGCAAAAAGAGCAGGAAAAGATAAAGTTATAATCAGTCAGTAGTTTTTTGTTTTTTTAAGTCAAAAAACACATAAACACTTGCGATAACAATAACACCGCCAAATAAAACCAAACTACCATATACTACTTCTTTATGAGCACTTTCACCTGCTCCGAATATATAACCTATCATTAACATAAAACCTACCCAGATCAAATTTGCTGCGTATGTTAAAGGTATAAACCACCTAAGAGGCATATGAGAAAGACCGGCCGGAATTGAAATATACTGACCAAGACCGGGTGTCAACGGAGCAAGAAATGCGGAAATTTTACCGTGTCTTGCCCAGAATTTATTTACTTTTTCGATTATCGGTTTATCTTTTAAAAGTTTATTAACTAAATATTTCGCAAGGAAATAATTTATCAAAGCTCCGGTAAGTGAGCCTAAAGAACCTGCAATCCAAAGTAATAAAAGGTTTTTTTCACCAATTGCAGCCAAATATCCGGCAGGTAATAATACAAGTTCACTCGGAACGGGAATAAATGTTCCTACTAAAACCATGTAAATATAAACACCGACATATCCTATTGAATTACAAAAATCAACTAAAAACTGAACTATTTCATTAAACATCTCAACCTCACAATTCAACAATTATTGGAACATGATCCGAAGGTGTCGGCTTTCTTTTTCTTCTCACGGAAGTTAATATTTCCACATTTTTAACTTCTTTAGCAAGAGTAGGAGAAAGAAACACATAATCTAATCTCATTCCTTCATTTTTATAAACTTTCGCACCTCTGTAATCATAAAATGTATATACTCTTTCATTTTTATTGAATTCTCTGATAACGTCTACAAACCCCATATTCAAAATATTATTTATCATTGCTTTTTCTTCGGGAAGGAACGTCACTTCTCCTTCCCATATTTCAGGATCCCATACATCCAAATCACTATAAGCCACATTCATATCGCCGCATAAAACAACTTTGTCTTTACTTAAATCAAACCTGCTTAAAAACTCAAAAAGTTTATTATAAAAATAAATCTTATATTCAAACCTTTCCCCGTAATTATCCCCTAACGGAACATATACGTTAATTATATGAATTTCATCTATTAAAGAATATATAAATCTTGCTTCTTCAAGCTCTCCTTCAAAACCCTTTTGATATTTTTCTATAGGAATTCTTGAACATACAGCCACGCCGTTTAGTTTTTTTTGTCCGTGTATTACACATTCGTACTCTTCGTCAATTTTAGGAAATTTATCTTCTTCGACTTTAATCTCCTGCATACATAACACATCTATATCATATTCTTTAATAAGGTTTTGAACAATTTCAAGTCTACTTCTTATAGAATTTACATTAAACGTACATATTCTCATTACTGTTTTCCTTATTCACTTCACAACTAATAAATTTAACTACTTATTACTAAAAAATCACAGTCCCATTTTTCCGGGATTAAGTATACCGTTCGGATCAAATGCATTTTTAATTCTTCTAAAAAGGTTTAACTCCTCTTCGGTAAAGGCAAGTTTCATAAACGGAGCCTTACTGATACCTATACCGTGTTCCCCGCTTAGCGTTCCGTCAAGTTCCACTACAAGCTTAAATATTTCTTCAACAGCTTCATACCCTCTTCTAACCTCATCTTCATTGCTACCGTCAACCATAACATTTACATGAATATTACCATCCCCAGCATGACCGAAACAAGGAGCTAAAACATTGTATTTTTCAGCAATAGCATAAATTCCGTTTAATGCTTCGGGTAATTTGCTTCTTGGTACCGAAATATCTTCGTTAATTTTTTTACTTCCATACATTGTGATTGACGGTGATGCATTTCTTCTTGCATACCATATTTCGTTTGCCTCTTCATCATTCGCTGCTATTCTGAATTCTTTAGCACCTTCTTCTTTAAAGCTTTTTTCTAATATGTTTAATTGATAATCAATCTCTTCGTCAACATTACCGTCTACGTCTCCTACAAGAAGAGCCCCTGCCCATTCAGGTAAATTCACACCTAACTTTTCTCTAAGCGCTTTTACTACAAGAGCATCCATAAACTCCATAGCTACAGGCATCGCACCACCCGCAAGTGATTTATACACCGCATTCATAGCCTGTTCAACGTTTTCAAAAATTCCCATATATGTTTTTTTAAGTTTCGGTTTTGGAAGTAATTTCAATGTAATTTCCGTAATTACAGCAAGAGTACCCTCACTTGCAATTAAAATTCCGGCAACATTATATCCCGCAACATCTTTAATTGTTCTTTTTCCGGCTCTTATGATGTCTCCATTTGGAAGTACGGCTTTAAGACTCATTACATAGTCTTTAGTAAGCCCGTATTTAGCAGCTCTCATACCACCCGCATTTTCACTTACATTTCCACCTATAGTTGAGTAATCCATACTTGCCGGATCAGGCGGATAAAAAAGTCCTTTTGCTTCAACTGCTTTTTGTAGATCTGCATTAATAACACCAGGCTGAACAACCGCAACCATGTCTTTTTCGTCAATTTCAAGAATTTTATTCATATATTTCTCAAGTGCCAATACAATCCCACCGTTAACGGGCAAAGCACCTCCGGTAAAACCGCTTCCGGCACCTCTTGGAACTATTGCTATCTTATTCTCGTTACAGTATTTAAGTACTTTGCTTACTTCTTCTTCGTTCGCAGGAAACACCACCGCATCCGGTTCATAATGTTCTTTTGTAGCGTCATACGAATAGGCCCTTAAATGAGGTTTATCTATTTTTACATCTTCCTCACCGACAATTTGCTTTAAAGCATCAATATGTTTTGCGTCTATCATTTTATTCCTTTATCAAACTTTTATAATATGCAATCATATTTTTGTCATTTATATCGAATTTAGGATATGTTGTAAAGAACATTTCTTTAAATTTTTGAGAATTTTTCCCGTATTTTTTTATTGCGTAAAAACTGTCAGCATCTACTTCATAAATTTTATCCAATACGAAAACATATCTTCCTATATCCATTTTTTTAGCAAAATTTATAAATTCCTCTCTTGTGGGGATATCTTCTAAAAAGGCTGCGAAATTATCAGGATTTATAATAATTGCATTCTTGTAATTTTCTTTTGTTTTAAGATACAGATATTGATTAGGTGCGATTATCAGAATTCTATTATAATTCTTTGCAAGAAGGATTTTATCACCTTTTTTCGGTAATACAACAGGCAAAGCGAATGCTTCGTTTTTTAAATTGTCATAAACTTTTAATTTAGCTTTTTTACCGTATGTTACGGCTTTTGCACAAATTATATGCTTACCTTCAAATGGACATAAAACTACTCCGCTTACACCTTTTTTTACATATTTGTCTAATGTTACAACATCTCCGTTAATATTTGTAATACTTACTTCATAACCGCTTAACAATACCGCAGCTAACAACCAAAACAACCATCTCATAAGCTTTCCTCTTTTTTGATACAATTATATCAAAAAGGACGTTAATGAAATATGATATTTTGGTAATTGGAAGCGGAATTGCCGGAATGATGGCTGCAATTGAAGCAAAAGAATTAGGAAGCAATATAGCTATCGTTACAAAAAAATCCCCTATGGCAAATAATTCTTTCATGGCCAAGGGAGGTATAAACGCGGCCCTTAACAATATGGAAGACGGTGATTCTATCGAACATCATATTCAGGATACATTAAAAGGTGGAGTAGGTATTGCTGACGAAGAAGCTGTCAGAATTTTTTGTGAACAAGCTCCTCAGGTTGTAAGGGAACTACATAGAAGATTTAAAGTCCCTTTTAATACGTTGCCTAACGGTAAACTTGCACAAAGACCTTTTGGCGGTACAAAATTTAAAAGAACAGTATATGCTGCGGATGCAACAGGTCCGGCTATTATGAAAGCATTAAATAAAGCTTTGAAAGATTTGGGCATTGATATTATTAAGAACCATTTAGCATTAAATTTACTTGTAAACGACGGAAAAATAGCAGGGGTTACATTTTTAGACGAAAAAACAAATGAATTAAGAGTTATTCAAGCAAAAGCGGTTATCGTAGCTACTGGAGGATATGCCGGACTTTACAAAGGTTATACTACAAATGTTAATGATGCCACCGGTGATGGTGTGGCTATGGGACTTAGAGCCGGTCTTGAGGGAATGGATATGGAGTTTATACAGTTTCATCCTACGGGACTTGAAGGCAGTAATTATTTGATCAGTGAGGCTGCAAGAGGAGAAGGAGGAAAGCTTATCAATAGTGAAGGTAAAGAATTCGTTGATGAATTAAATACGAGAGATTTCGTAACCCGTGCCATTGTTAAACAGCTTCAAAGAGGTAAAAAAGTATATTTGGATTTAACCGATATTCCGGAAGATATTATAAACACTAAACTTATTAACCTGAAAAAAAGAGTTAAGTCTTTAAAAGGTATCGATATTGCAAAAGAGCCTATCCCTATTACCCCGCTTGCTCATTATACAATGGGAGGTATCAAAACCGATACGTATTGTTTTACGGATATTGAAGGACTCTTTTATGCCGGAGAAGCTGGAAACAACGGAGTAAACGGTGCTAATAGACTCGGAGGTAATTCATTGAGTGAAGGTGCGGTTTTCGGTAAAATTGCTGGATATCAAGCTGTAAAATATTCTCACAGACAGCAGTCATACGTAGATTTACCGAATGAACAAATTGAAAAAGACAAAGATCTCTTAAACAAACTAAACAATACTAAAATTGATGCAAAAGAACTAAAACATAAACTTGGTGATTTACTGTTTAATAAAGTTGGCATTATAAGAAATGGTTATCAGCTTAAAAAAGCTCTTGAAACATTAAACGAAATGAAAAACAACCTTGAAAGTGAAAACGACTCGTCAATACAGGAAAAAATAGAACTTATCAATGGTATTGATATTGCAACGGCAATCGCAAAAGCCGCACTTGACAGAGAAGAAAGCAGAGGTGCACATTTCAGACTTGACTTCCCAGAAAGCGATCACGCGTTTTTAGGTCATACTTATACTAAGCTTAATTAACGATTTCTCTTATTCTCTCCTCTTTTTCTATCAATAGCTCTTCAATCGTTTTAGGCATAGAAAGATAATAACCTTGCAATAAGTCTACACCTGCATCTTTTAAAAATTCAAGAGTTTCTTTATCTTCAACAAATTCAGCAACCAAATGTAGATCGAATTCTTTTCTGAATCCTACAATTATTTTTATTGCTTTTTTTAAAAATTCGTCGTCTTTTAAACCTTTAACCAAAGTTCCGTCTATTTTCAAAACCCTTATCATATCTCTTCTTAAAAGATTTATTACAAGCAATATAGAAGAATAACCGCTACCGAAATCGTCTACTGCAAAATATGTATTTGTATTTTTATTTATACTTTCAATTAATTCTAAATTTTCTACAAAACGTTGTTCAGTCAACTCCAAAACTATATCAACGTCGATTTTTTTAATAATCATATTTAATTTTTTAATATATTCGTCATTTTTCAAAGCCTCAAACGAAATATTTAAAAATATTCTATTCGTTATTTGTTTTATTAAATGCTCTTTTTCTAAAATCTTATCAAGTACCACCATATCAAACTCGGCAATTTTATTCATAGAGTAAATATGGTCAATAAACATACCTGCAGGAATTAATTTGCCTTTGTCAACAATTCTTCCGAGAGCTTCCAAAGAAAAAACCTCATTATCTTTTGCAGTAAAAATAGGCTGAAACATTACATCTATCTCTTTTTTTTCGATTTTTTCTTTAATAAATTTAATATCTATTTGATTTTTAATCCAGTCTTCAAGATGATTTTCTTTATTATTTAAGATTATGTTTTTATGTTCTTCTTTTGCTGCTTGTTTCAAAAATCGGAAATAATTGATCAAATCTTTTATTTGTATTTGTGTATATCTATCCAATTTAATACCGAAAATTGCACCGTCAAAATTTATTTTTTCTCCGTTTATTTCAATAGTTTCACAGATTACTTTGTGTATGTGATCTATTTCTTTTTCAAAAGTATGAAAATCAATATCAGTCCCTATAAAATAAAAATCATTACTCGAACCTTGAATCAAAAGGAAATTTTTTTTATCTTTATATATGTTATGTAGCTTGTTGTACAATATGATTTTTGCATTTGTTACGGTGTTTTCATTAAATAAACTGTTCATTGTTTTTAAATTTTTTAAATCAATTACAGCTACATATAATGTTTTGCTTTTAACTAAAATTTCAATTAAATCGAAAAAGCTTTTTTCTATATTTGTAAAAGTAGCCATATAAAGTTCATTTAAAGTATTATAAAACTTTAAAATCTGCTCTTTTAAATCTCTAAATACAAAATATGATTCGGCGTAATATCCTTTTTTATAAAAAACATAAAAAGAATTTGCAAGCGTATGTATTAAATTGTGCAAATCATGAATATAAACGCATAGATTAACGTCTAAGCATATCATTAAAGATTCTAAATAAGAAAGATATTTTTTAAATTTACATTTTTTTGCATCTACTATAGGAAAATCTTTTAAATTATCATTTTTTACTGCTTTAACGATTTGTTCTATCCATTCTTCATGAGCTTTAAAAAGTAAAAAATCATGTTTTTGTTTTTGAAGTATTAGTGTTTTTAAAGAAGATATCTCTTTTTTTATATATACCTTAGCGGTAATGTTTAGAAGTTTATTAAGTTTTTCTCTGATTTGTTTGTCTTTTATTTCTTCTTTTATAAGACCGAATGAACGGTATACAATAGAATACGGTAGTTTCATTTCCTTATAAAAATTATAACAAACCTCTTCATCAATAGTTTCCGATGACAAGAACTCTTCCAAAACTTTTGCAATACGTTCTATATCCTCTTCACTAAAAGAGTCTTTGACAATTTCGTCATTTAATAATTTTTGTTTTAAAAGTTTGCTTAGTTTCATTTTTAACACCTAAAAGACAAATTAATTATATATTATATCCCTTTTTTGTGTCTTTTATGTGTTTTATAAAAAAAGAAAGAAAAAGTTATATTTGTTCTATTTTGATTTTATCGGTTTTGAAGTGTTTTTTCATTTCATCTTCTATCGCAAGAAGCGTAACGCCTCCGCTTGCGCAAGTTGCACATGCACCCATATATCTGATGTAAACTTTTGTGATTCCGTCTTCTTCTCTTATATCGAGAAGTTCCAGACTACCTCCGTCCATTGCAAGCATCGGTTTTATTTTAGTATCTAAAAATTCCTCAATCGCTTTTATTTTTTTAATAAGGCTCATTTTTTCAAAATCTTCAGTTTCAGTGGCATTTTTGAGGTTTTCTTTTTTCATCTGTTCCTGAACTTCTTTAATTATATCCACAAGATAAACGGGTTTTTCCTCATGTCCGCCCGGAGCTACGCAGCTTTTGCAGTATTTTCCGGCATCTGTGTACTTTTGAAGTTCTTCAACCGTTTTTACGTTGTGTTTTCTAATAATATCTTCAATTTCTTTTCTTGTAACCCTTGCACACTCACACACTATTTCGTTATCTCTAAGTTCATCTGCGTTTTTGCCTTTATATTTTGCAGCCGCTTCGATAATAACGTCATAAGCCATTACGCTGCAGTGCATCTTTTGAGGTGGAAACGCAGGTGTGTTCGGATCGTCTCTTAGTGCTTTTTCAACATCGAGGTTTGTAATTTTCATAGCTTCATCCACCGTTTTTCCGATAGTGAGTTCCGTCATCATATCTGATGAAGCAATTGCGGTACCGCATCCGAAACTTTTGAATCTCGCATCAACGATTTTATCCGTTTTAGGATCCACCAGCCAGTAAAGTCTTACGGCATCACCGCACGCTTCACTACCGAAATCAGCAACTACAAGTTTAAGCCCTCTTTTTTTCGCATCCTCTTCCGTAAACTCTCCAAGGTATTTCGGATTGTTCATTCTGTCTATTACTTTATTTGAATACTGCTCCCACACATTTCCTGTTATTAAATCGTTTCTTCCCATTTTATCTCCTTGTATTTATAAATTATTGAAGTTATTAAGTCTCTAATTCTCAATTCTACATTCTCAATTCTCAATTTATTTAGGCGCCACTTTGGCATATGTCATAGATATAGCTCTTAGTCTCTCAACAATACCAGGCAGTTTTTCAATAACATAATCAATCTCTTCTTCGGTAGTAAAACGGCTCAGTGAAAAAATTATCCCGGTATGTGCTATTTCAGGATCTTCTCCAAGTGCTTCAAGCACTTCGCTACCTTCCAGTCTTTCGCTGCTGCAGCTACTGCCTGTAGCCGCGTATATACCGTTTACGTTCAGATCCCAAAGCATCGATTCGCCCTCTATCCCTCTAAATGAAGCAACCACGGTATTAGGAAGTCTGTATTTTTTATCTACATAGCTTTTCGTATCCGGAATCTGAAGGATGGCTTCTTCGAGTTTGTCTCTTAGTTTTGCAACCCTTGTATGCATTTCATCAAGATGTTCATTTGCGAGTTTCAAAGCCTCCGCCATTGCAATCATACCGTTAAGGTATACACTTCCGCCTCTTTTACCTCCCATCTGATTACCGCCGTGTATAAGGTTTACATACGGAGCACCCTCTCTTACATAAAGTCCGCCTACACCCTTAGGACCGTGAAATTTATGTGCACTGAATGTAAAATAATCAACGCCCAAATCCCTGACATTCACTTTTACTTTTCCAATAGCCTGTGCTCCATCACAGTGAAAAGGAATATTATGTTTTCTCGCAATTTGAGAAATCTCTTTTATAGGTTGTATCGCTCCACTTTCGTTACTTGCAAACAATACGCTAATAAGTGCAGTATCTTCTCTTATGGCGTTTTCAAGCTCTATTGGATCAATTCTTCCGTTTTCATCCGTATAAAGGTATGTTACTTCCATTCCCAAAGTTTTTGCATATGCGCAAGGCGCTTTTATTGAAGAGTGTTCGCTAACTGTTGTAATAATATGTTTTTTACCGCTGCCTTTTAAAAACGCGTCAATAAATGTTTTGATTACCGTATTGTTACCTTCGCTTGTCGATGATGTAATAATAATATCGTCTTCATCTGCCGCTCCGATACCCGGATACAATATATCATAAGCTTCGTTCATTGCACGTCTTGCATCAATTCCAAGCTGATAAATAACATTTACGTTTCCAAAAAGCTCAGTACTTTTACAATAAATATCTTTAACTCTATTATCCATAGGTGTTGTGGAATTGTTATCCAAATATACCATCATTGCACTACCTTTATATAGTTTTGATTAATTGTAACGAAAGAGGGAAAAATTTTTTTGATATATATCAAGATTTTTTAAGAAGTCTGTTTAAAAGTCCTTGAAGCTTTAACCATTGCTTATGAGGCATTAACGGAAATCCGCTGTACACTCCCGGTTTTTTTATACTTTTACTTACACCTCCCCTTGCGGCAATCGTAGTCATAGGAGCTACTTCCAAATGCCCCGCCGTAGCACTTTGTCCGCCCATTACAACATGGTGTCCGAGTTTTGTACTTCCGGCAAGTCCTACTTGTGAAACAAGTATTGATCCTTCTCCCACTTCGCAGTTATGTGCTATTTGAACCAGATTATCGATAATAGTTCCTTTTTTTATTACTGTTTTACCAAACACCCCTCTGTCGATTGTGGTATTTGCACCGATTTCCACATCGTCTTCAATTTCAACAAAGCCCAAATGATAAATTTTAATATGCCTTCCATCTTTTGTGTGCGCATATCCGAACCCGTCACTTCCAATAACACTGCCTGCATGAATTTTTACATTGTTTCCTATTTGCGTATCTCTGTAAACTGTCACATTTGGATAAATAACACAGTTGTCCCCTATTTCCACATCAGGACCTATTACACATCCAGGCATAATCACACTGTTTTTACCTATTCTTGCTCCTTTTCCTATTTGAACGGACGGATGGACTTTTGCGCTGAACGCTATTTGATATCCACCGTCTTCCCAAGGATCTTTTACAAAAAGTTTAGTAAGGATAGCCAATTTTAAATAAGGCTCGTCGGTTATCAGTGGTATAACTCCCTCGGGAAGTTTATCCGCGTCTTCCTTTCTGATTAAAACTGCTTTTGCTTTTGTGTTTTTTAAAAATTTTTCATATTTAGGGTTTTCCAAAAAGCTTATTTCATTTTCGTTTGCATCATGAAGTGTGTTTATTCCTTGTATTTCAGCATCATTATCACAATCCAATTCTAAATATTGACAAATTTCTTTTAAAGTAAACGTTTTATTATTTATATTTCTTTCGCACATAATAAATAACCTTTGTGTTTTTTAAAAATTATACCAAAAAGAAGGGTTGGTAAAGTTGGGAAGTGGTTAAGTGGTAAAGGCTGATGATTTATTAAAATCAATTGATTATACTTGATGTCAGATTAAAATTTTCATAAAGCTCTATTTTAAGTAAATATATAGTATAAAGCCAGCTTTTTTATTTCTTAGTTTTCACTTTATAATAACATTTATAATAACAAAACTTAAATTTTCATTTCAAACTTATAGTGCCAGACACTATTATATAAGAAAATGAGCAAAATGTTATCTTTCGATAACACTCGCTCCGCTTCTTACTATCTCAATAGGTTTATACTTTTTAATGGCTTTTAAAAAGTTGTCAATTCTTACAGGTCTATCAACCACACTTACTATTACGTGTTTTTCACCCACGTTGCTTATACTTCCGTTATAACATCTCGCAAGTGCATCAATATCTGCCAAATGGTTTTCTATCGGAAACTTAACCATGGCCATCTCTTTTTCTATAAAGTCGTCGCTTTCAATAACTTTATACACAGGAATCAGTTTATGAAGCTGCTTTACAATCTGCTCAAATACTTTAGGATCACCCTCACTCACTATTGTCATTCTCGAAAATTCACTGTTTGGAATCGGTGCTACAGTTAAAGAAGTTATATTATAACCACGCCCGGCAAACATATTAACGATTCTTGCGAGCACACCGTGTTCGTTTTCCACTATTACCGATATTATTCTTTTCATTTGTCTTCCTTAAATATTAGCATATTTTTTAGTGGTGAGTTAGGAGGTACCATTGGTAAAACATCTTCACGTCTGTCAATCTGTACATCCAAAAATGCTACTTTTTTAGACTCAATAGCTTCTTTTAAGGCTTTTTCAAATTCATCTTTCGTTTTAACCCTAAATCCGATTCCGCCCATACTTTCGGCAAGTTTAACAAAATCAGGCTGAACGTCGCTAAGATCCGTTTCACTGAGTCTGTCGTCATAAAACATTGTTTGCCACTGTCTAACCATACCAAGATAGTTGTTGTTTAAAATAATATTTATAACAGGAAGTTTATATTTATATCCCGTAAGAACTTCCTGAATATTCATCATAATACTACCGTCACCTGTAAAGTTTATAACAACTCTGTCTTTAACTCCCTCTTTTGCACCAAGCGCTGCAGGGAATCCGAATCCCATAGTTCCAAGCCCACCGCTTGTAAGAAGCTGTCTTGGATATGTAAACGGATAAAACTGAGCTGTCCACATCTGATGCTGACCAACATCTGTAGAAATAACGGCATCTTCCGGTGCAATTTCACCTGTTTTTTGAATTGCCCACTGAGGTTTTATTACAGTGTCGTCATCATTGTATTTCAGTGGATAGAGTTCTTGATATCTGTTTAATATTTCCCTCCACTCTTCATATCTTTCAGGTTCAATTTCTTCAATCAGTAGTGGAAGCATATCTTCAAGTACGTTTTTCAAATCACCGACTATCGGATATTTTGTAGGCACCACTTTACCTATCTGGCTCGGATCTATATCTATATGAACGATATCCGCATGTTTCGCAAACTCGTCAAGTTTACCGGTAACCCTGTCATCAAATCTTGCACCAAGAGATATTATTAAATCCGCATCATTCATAGCCATATTCGCCGCATATGTTCCATGCATTCCAACCATTCCGAGTAGATACGGACAATCATATCTTATAACGCCTCTTGCCATAAGTGTTTCAACAGTAGGTATTTTTGTAAGTTTTACTACTTCTCTTACAAGTTCATACGCACCACTAAGAACTGCTCCGCCACCTACGTAAAATACTGGTTTTTTCGCTCTTTTTATTGCATCAACCGCTCTTTTTATCGCTCTTTTATTACCTTTGTATGTTGGTTTGTATGTGATAAGTTCAATTTTTTCAGGATATTCGAATTTAGTTTTTGCAACAGTAACGTCTTTAGGGATATCAATATGCACAGGTCCCGGTCTTCCGCTTTTTGCAAGATAAAACGCTTCTTTCATAATAAAAGGCAAGTCTTTTACGTCTTTTACAAGGAAATTGTGTTTTGTAATAGGTCTTGTAACACCAACCGCGTCAACTTCCTGGAATGCGTCCGTCCCAATTGCAGTAGTAGGTACCTGTCCTGATATAATTACCATCGGAATCGAGTCCGTATACGCAGTAGCGATACCGGTAACCGCATTGGTAAGTCCCGGCCCACTTGTAACCATGGCAACACCTACATTTCCTGTTGCCCTTGCGTATCCGTCGGCCATATGTACGGCACCCTGTTCGTGTTTAGCCAAAATGTGTTTAAATGAATTTTGTTTATATATTTCATCATAAACATTCATAATAGCCCCGCCGGGATATCCGAAAACAACCTCAACATTCTCTTTTATAAGACTTTCAATTACTATTTGAGCGCCGGTCAATTTCATAAAAAAACCTTTTTGTCGGAATTATAGCAAATTTAAAAAAATTTCAACGATTGCTTGCATAATTAACTAAAACCTATTATTTTTATAAATATAAATTTATATGTTTTTACATTCTTCTATTGCCACACCCTCTCTGAGACCGTCATCGCACACGATACATTCTTTATATTTTGCAAGTTTAAATATCTCTTTGAAAATATATATACCGCTTATAATCAAATCACCTCTGCCTACACCTACAAGTTCTTCTCTTTTTTTCATTTCCATCTTCATAAGTTTTTCAGCCCAGTAATCAAGATCTTCCAAAGTGACTTTAGTTCCGTTTACCCTGCTGCCGTCATAATTTGAATAATTCATTCCGAGTTTTAATGCGGCGATTGTAGTAGGTGTTCCGCTGCTTGCGACGAAAATCTTTGGTTTTCTAAGAGTATTAAATGCAAAATCAAAAAAACTCTTAACATCTTTCATTTTCTTCTTTATTGCTATTTTAATCGCTTCAGGAGTTTTATGCCTTTGTGTAATAGTGACAATTCCGAGTCTGAAACTCTCACTCAAAATACTGTCTTTATTTTTAACGGTAACTTCAGTACTTCCACCTCCGATATCAACCAGTAAAAAATGATTGTAATTATCATAACCGCATTTTTCAAGACATTTTTCAACTGCAATTGCCGTATAATTCGCTTCATCTTCAGGAGTAATTATTTCAAACTCAATACCCGTAGCCTCTTTAATTTTTTTTATAACATAATCTTTATTTTTAGCGGCTCTTAACGCCTCCGTGGCGATCGCTTTTATTTTTTCATTTTCTGAAATATTAAATCTCTGTTTCATATCGTTAATGGCGTTTATTATTCTTTCAATTGCCTCATCGGTAATACCGTCGGTTTTTACAAGTTTATCAGCCGTTTTGACAATTCTTTCAAATTCGTCTATTTTCGTATTCGTAGCACAGTCGTATTTTATCGCCCTGATTGTGTTACTGCCTAAATCTATTGCAATCACTTATACTCCTTTATTCTCTTATCTGTCCGTTTCCGTAGATTTTATATTTGTATGTTGTTAAATCATCAATACCCATAGGGCCTCTTGCATGAAGTTTGTTTGTTGAAATACCGACTTCCGCTCCAAATCCGAATTCTCCTCCGTCGGTAAATCTCGTGGATGCGTTTACATATACACATGCACTGTCAACCCTGTTTAAAAATTCTTCACTTGCACTGTAATTTTCGGTAATTATCGAATCACTATGCCCTGATCCGTATGTTTGGATATGCTCAATAGCTTCATTTAAATCTCTTACTACTTTTATAGACAGAATTTTATCTAAATATTCCGTATTCCAGTCTTCTTCAGTTGCTTTATTTATATCAATCACCTCAAGGGTTTTTTCACATCCTCTAAGCTCCACGCCTTCTTTTTCCATTTCTGCTTTTAGTTTAGGCAATATTTCATTTTTTACGCTTTCATCTACAAGCAGTGTTTCTACGGCGTTACAGACTCCGGGTCTTTGAACTTTTGCATTTACACTTATTTTAACGGCTTCATCGATATTTGCATCTTTATGTATATAAATGTGGCACAGTCCCTTATCATGTTTAACAACGGGAACTTTTGAGTTTTCACTTACAAATTTAATAAGTTTTTCCCCTCCTCTTGGTATGATCAAATCAACATACTTATCTTCCTGTATCAGTTTATATACGCCCTCTCTTGAGTAATCAGGAAGCAGTGAGACGGCGTCTTTTGGAAGTGAATTTCTTTCAAGCACGTCTCTTAATACATTTATAATAGCTATATTTGAATACATCGCCTCCTTACCGCCTTTTAAAATACATGCGTTACCGCTCATAAAACAAAGCCCCGCCGCGTCACTTGTTACATTTGGTCTGCTTTCGTAAATAATTCCGATTACACCGATAGGGATTTTCACCTTTTCAATTCTAAGTCCATTATCAAGCATCCATCCGTCAATCACTCTTCCGACAGGGTCTTTAAGCGTAGCAATATCACGAAGTGCGTCTGCCATTGACCCTATTCTTTTTTCATCAAGATAAAGTCTGTCAATAAGAGCTGCTGAAAGATTATTTTCATTTGCGTATTTTAAATCTTTTTTATTTTCATTAATTATAAGCGAAGAATTTTGTTCTAACGCTTCAGCCATTTCTTTTAAAATTTTTCTTTTTATTTCACCGTTTAGCGTAGCTGTTACTCTGGAAGCATCTTTTACTTTTCGTAACACTTCTTTCATAATCTTCCTTTTTTATATATTATTTTACCAAATTAAGTAAATAATAACAAAAATAACGTATTTATGGTGAATAAATATTCATTTATACTGTTCGGTATTTATTTAGTTTTTTTTCGTGTTACTTTTTTACACGTTTTTCAATATCGAAAAAGCTAATAAGTTACTTTTTCACTTCTTAATCAAATACGTGCGTTATAATACAAATAAAAAAGGAGCTTTAATGTCTTTAGATAAAGTATTAGACATTGCTATAATCGGAGCAGGACCTGGTGGGATTGCAAGTGCTATAGAAGCAAAATTAGCAGGAATTGATAAAGTATTAGTATTAGAAAAAGCAGACAATCACAGTGATATGATAAGAAAATTCTACAAACCTGGAAAAAGAGTTGATAAAGACTGGCAAGGTAAAAAATTCGAATTTATCGGAAACGTTACATTTGAAGAATGTTCAAAAGAGGAATACCTTGAACAAATGGAGAAAAAAATCCAAGACGCAGGTGTTGCTGACAAATTCAAATACAACCATCACGTATATGCAGTAGAAAAAAATAAAGACGGTCTTTTTGAAATCGGCGCGGATCACGAACTTGGTGTAATTCAAGCTAAAAAAGTAATTATCGCAATCGGAAGAATGGGTAAACCGAATAAACCTGGATACAAATTCCCTGGTAAAATCAGACCAAGACTTAACTTCAACCTTGACAAAGTTCAACCTGGTGAAAAAGTAATGGTAGTTGGTGGTGGTGACACTGCCGGTGAATATGCTTACGGTCTTGTGGATATGGATATCGGGTGTGATGTAACTCTTAACTACAGAAGAGCGGAAATCACAAGAATGAACCCTACTAACAAAGAAATCGTAGAAAGATATATAAAAGAAGGTAAACTTCACTCAAAACTTGGTGTAGACGTTGAAAGCGTTGAGCCATATGAAGAAGACGGTGTAACACCTCCAAGAGTAAAAGTAAACTTCAAAGACGGTACAAGCGAAGTATATGATAGAGTTGTTTATGCACTTGGTGGTACAAGCCCGGTTGATTTCCTTAAAAACAGCGGAATCGAACTAAATGAATGGGGTGAGCCTACTTACAACGAAGAAACTATGGAAAGCAACGTTGAAGGATTATATGTAATCGGTGATGTTGTTACAAGTGCAGGAAGTATCGCACTTGCGTTCAACCATGCATATCTTGCGGTAAAAGATATCGCAAGCAAAAAATAACTTCCTTTTTTCCTTTCTTTTTCTTTAATTTTACATAGTGTCTGTCACTATTTATTTAAACAATATTTTATGATAGAATTACTCATATCAAGAAATCAACATTTAAAGGTATTATATGAGCAACTTATATAATCAAGCCGCAGAACTGATAAAAAACTCCAAAAAAGCAGTAGCGTTTACAGGTGCGGGTATTTCCGTAGAAAGCGGGATTCCTACATTCAGAGGTCCAAATGGACTTTGGAGCAAATATGACCCCAAAATACTCGATATAGACTATTTCACCCTTAATCCGAAAGACGCTTGGGAAAAAATAAAAGAGATCTTTTACGATTATATGCAAAACATAAAACCAAACGACGCACACTATTTTTTAGCCGACCTTGAAAAAGAAAAAATGCTTGAAGCAGTTATAACTCAAAACATCGACAACCTGCACCAGGAAGCCGGAAGCAAAAACGTAATAGAATTTCACGGTACCGCTAAAAATCTTGTGTGTATGAACTGCTTTAAAAAATACGACAAAGATGTAGTTGATTTAAATGATTTACCGCCAGCCTGTCCTAAATGCTGGGGATTATTAAAGCCTAATTTCGTATTCTTTAAAGAACCGATACCAAAAAAAGCACTTGAAAAATCACTCGAACTCGCTCAGGATTGTGATTTAATGCTGGTAATCGGTACAACAGGAGAAATCCAACCCGCAAGCCAGATACCTATTTTGGCAAAAGAAAACGGAGCTAAAATTATTGAAATCAATATCGAACCGTCTAATTACACAAATACTATCACTGATATCTTCCTACAAGACAAAGCCACTGTAGCAAGTAAGAAACTGAAAGAAGAACTAAAAGGAGCTATATAAGTCCCAATTCTTCTGAAATGTCTTTTAAAAATTTGGATAATGGACGTTTGTTTATTTTTTCTTTTTCCACATAATTACAATGAATTAGTCCTTGAATTTCATCTATCGAATTAAAAAGCAATCTTCCGTAATTGTTGTAAAGTTCTTGTATGAAACTTTCAGGATAAATATGTTCTCTCAATAACATTTCACTTATAATATCTTTATGTTCAGCATATAAACCCTCAATATATTCTTTATACCATTCATCCAATGAAGTTTTTTCCTCTATTTCTATTTCTATGAATTTTTCATCGAAAAAAGAATATTTTTTTATATCCTCTTTACTCATTTCATTATTTACAAATTTAAACTTAAACTTAAAGTAATCATCGATATTATCTTTATACGGATAAATTTTAAAACTCTCATCACTCTTTTTTTTATTACAAGTATGACAAATAGGAATCAAATTATAAGGATTCAATGCTAAATATGGATATTTACTTTTAGGAAAATAATGATCTAATTCTATTGTAGTTTTAAGATTATTATTGTTTTCTTTATAATTAAATATATAATTTCTATTACAATAAGGACAAACTTTGATACCTGTAATTTCGACAATTTCCTTTCCCCATTCTCCTCTTAATTTATTATATAAATTATCAATTCTATCTTTTATATTATTAGGAAATGATTTTTCACCAATTGTTGTAGCTAAGGAATGAATATTATCAGAAAATAAAAAATCGTGTATATTTTGGTTTGGAAAAATTTTTTTTAAATACTTTATTACCTCAATGAAATCCTTTTTTAGTTTTTGTGTTTTTTCTGTTTTAAAGACTTTATTATAAACGATGTATCGAAAGTTTTTTATTATATTTTCTTTTTTTAAAATTATTCTCATCAACTTTTTTTCCTTAAAATTTCAATTCTTGCTTTTAAAAGCTCTATTTCTTTTTCTAATTCATCAATTTTGTCAATTTTATCAATTTTATTTAATCTCTTAGAATCAAGCATTCTCTGTAGTTGTTTTCTAATTATTGGCTCACCAATAATATTGATTAATTTTTGAGCTTCATCGTCAGATTTTATTTTAGAATCATCATGATTTAGATATTTAATAACTTCATCAATTTGACTTTTAGCATACTCACCCATAAGCCCGTCTTCCATAAAAAATCCATGAGTCAAAAGAGTATGAATATTAGCTCCAAACGTTTCAATATCAACTTCATTACTAACATTTTTACCATCTTTCATAAAAATGATATTTTCTTTTGGAATGTCTGAAAGAATAAATGGGGAGTGTGTTGATAAAATTAAATGATAAAAGTTTTTTTTATTATGTAATAATTTTAATATTTCATTGATTAAATTTTTAATTAGATTTGGATGTATAAAATTTTCTAACTCATCTAATAAAAATAAATTAAACTTATCTAAAGCATCAAATATTATACTTAATATTAATAAGAAATTTTTTTCTCCTGAACTTAAATCAATATAATTTTTATTATATTTTGTATCGATTAGTTCTATACTTATTAATTCAGAAAAAATATCTTGAAGTAAATTATCATTTAGTATTTTTTTCATCAAATCAATCTCTATTTTTTTATCTTTACTATTATAAACTATTAAAATTTTATTAATAATTTCTTTTAATGAACTACATTTTCTTTGTAAATAATTAAATTCAGGTAATATTTTATTTTTTAAACTATATAAAAAAATATCATCATTAATTTCATTGTCAATCTTAAATTGTTTTAAGAAACAATATAGATATATTACATAATCAATTTTTTTGTTTTCCTTTAGTTCATTATAAAAAATATTATTTTCATTTATTTTTAATAATTCATTTGTAATATCCGAATAATATGATAATATATTCGATAACCTGTAAATAATATATGTCACATCGTAATTATCAAGATAAAAAATATTTGGATTAAAAAAATAATTTTTTATTTTATTTGTTAAAAAATACTTTAAAAGTAAAGAATTAACACTCTTATAAAAATTACGAAAATTAAAAGTTATTCCATTAGTTACTAATAACATTTGCTTATGCAATGGTGAAAAATACTCAAAATTATCTTTTGTTAAAATGTCTGAAACATTGTAAATACTATTATTAGAATTAAAAAAAAGTGATATATCTAAAATATCTGAACTATGTGAGAAAAAAACATTTGATAAATTCTTATTCTCAATTTTTTTACTCACATTTTTCAATATGATTTTAATATTATTTTTTTTATCAATATAAAAAAAATTTTTTTTAGTATCATATAAAATTAAAAAAGTATAATTTTGATATTTTAAAATTTCAAAAACACTACTCTTCCCTGCCCCGTTCTTTCCAACAATTGCAGTTACGTTGATATTATCGGGAAAAATATTAATATAATCTTTTTTCTCTTCTATAATCAGTTCGCTCTTTTCTGCAATTAAATTATCATTTTCATCATATTGGGGTTTAAATTCACACTTAAACCTTGGGGAAAAAGTAAACCCCTGACGTTTTATATTTTTATAATCTTCTATCCATAAATAAACAAGTTCCATTATATTCCTTTTTTAAAACTAAGATAATTATATCAAACAAAAAAAATTACATACCCTATCTTGACATATGTTCAAAAAAGTTGTATAATTTTATTGAGCATATGTTCAAGGAGGTTTAAATGCCAAGAAGAATAAGAAGAAGAATCAGAGGTAATTTTAATAATATCTGTTTTAAACCGTGCGGTGTACCTGCACATTCATTAGATGTAATTACACTTACAAAAGATGAACTTGAAGCTATCAGACTTGCAGATCTCGAAGGGCTGTATCAGGAAGATGCAGCTAATAAAATGGAAGTATCACGTCCGACATTCGGAAGAATACTTAACAACGCAAGGGCTAAAATAGCCGATGCAATCATTAACGGAAAATCATTAGAATTAATATAAAAACTTTTAAGGAGGGTAAAATGAGAATAGCATTTCCAACAAACAACAAAAAAACATTATCACCACATATAGGTCTTGCAAAAGGTTTTTTAGTGGTTGATACCGATACAAACGAAAGATTTTACATCACTAATCCTGTAATGGAAAAAATTCAAGAAGAACATATAAACCTAAAAGATCTTCCGGAAGGTAACAGAGGTCTTGGTACAGGAAGAATAATTCCACCGCTTCTTGCTGAAGCAGGAGTGGATGTTTTAGTAGCAGACGAATTCGGTGAAGGTATGGCAAGAAACCTTCAGGCAGAAGGCATTGCATATTATGAAACAGATAAAAAAGATATTGAAGAAATTTTAAACGATATTAAGGAGGGAGAAATGAGAGAAGTTAATTTTGAACAAAACGAAGAATTTGCAAGAGGTTACGGTTTCGGTAGAGGATATGGCTTTGGCAGAGGCAGAGGTTACGGATACGGATTCGGTAGAGGTCTGGGCTTCGGCCGTGGTATGGGTAGAGGCTTTGGCAGAGGTAGAGGAGCAGGATTCGGAAGAGGCAGAGGTTACGGTTTTGGTAGAGGATTCGGTTTTAGAGGAGGATGGGAAGATTAATTCCTTCCTTTTATTCTTTTTTACTCGCTCCTTTATTAGTGTCTGGCACTATCTCAATTCTCAATTCTCAATTCTCAATTCTCAATTCTCAATTCTCAATTCTCAATTCTCAATTCTCAATTCTCAATTCTCAATTCTCAATTCTCAATTCTCAATTCTCAATTCTCAATTCTCAATTCT
Source organism: Nautilia profundicola AmH (assembly GCF_000021725.1). Classification (GTDB taxonomy): domain Bacteria; phylum Campylobacterota; class Campylobacteria; order Campylobacterales; family Nautiliaceae; genus Nautilia; species Nautilia profundicola. The sequence goes on along the minus strand of NC_012115.1, from coordinate 726,047 downwards.
CAATTCTCAATTCTCAATTCTCAATTCTCAATTCTCAATTCTCAATTCTCAATTCTCAATTCTCAATTCTCAATTCTCAATTCTCAATTCTCAATTCTCAATTCTCAATTCTCAATTCTCAATTCTCAATTCTCAATTCTCAATTCTCAATTCTCAATTCTCAATTCTCAATTCTCAATTCTCAATTCTCAATTCTCAATTCTCAATTCTCAATTCTCAATTCTCAATTCTCAATGGTTGACGGCTAATTATAATGCCTGACACTAAACAGTTAACTATTAATGACGCTAATTACATTTATATATATTTAATCCTAATTAATCATTCTCCATGTTTCACTTTAAATTATCAAGAAGGCCTTAAGCCTTCTTTTAAATTATTCAGGTACGCAGATTTCTCTTTTTAATGCTGCGATTATTGTTTTATAAGCAACATAAACAATCAATGCTGTAGTAAACCATAAAAGCGCATTTGAAAGATAATAAAATAGTACGTCTTTTTGAATTCCGAAAACATAATCTATTTTCATTATACCTTTTTCAATTGCAACTTTATTTAAGTGATAGTTTAAAATTGACGCAATAGTCATAGCCGCCATCGGGAATGTATATGCCCACCATGTAATCGCATATGGAACTTTTACAAACAGTCTGAACATAAAAAACACTAAAAATGTAAAGAAAAGTCCCACATCATAAAGAAAATGCGCAAAGAAATCAAATAAAATATATTGAGTATGAACAGCTCCACCAGTAATATGCGCAATACCTTCTGCTATTTTAACATAAGAAATAAATCCAACAGCTGCCGGTGCTATAAATATAAATAGTGTCGGTAAAAACTTAGCCGGAAACTGATGATGGAAAATGATTCTGTATAAAACAATCGTAAACAAAATCACCCAGAAAAAGATACCTATTGAAAAATAAAACTGTGCAACTTCTACTCCACCATAATAAACACCTGTAATCGGAACCAATACGTTACCTACGATAGGAATGAACCAAGCTGGGTTACTGTGATGAATTTCAAGGTTTTTAACAATCCAATATCTTATTACATATAATGTAAAGAATAAATGTAACGGTGCACCAATATACCAAAGTATTTTTGATGCGGTAGGCGACATTTTATGTAAAGCAATTGAAAATAATAATAAACATATTGAAATTGCCGGAAAGAAATTAATTCTTATCGGATGTGAAAATTCATGTTTTACAACTTCAGGGTACTTAATAAGTTTAAAAAGATACGTAACAGCAAATACAGTAAATACTGCAATTGCAAAATAAACAAGTGATGTTCCTATAATTTTAGGATATCCGAAAAAATGAGCAGCCTTTTGATATGCAATTGCAAGACCGGTTAAACCCATTACAACCGCAAACAAAGGTGCCGGAAAGTGTTTTAATCTGCTTTCCATTTTAACTCCTTCTTAATTTAATTTTAATTTTGCGGAAGTATAACAGAAATTTATAAACAATCAAGCAATATAAGTAAAATTTATGTTAAAAAAATATTCATAAAATATTTTGACATATGTTTGAAAAGTTATATAATTATGTTGAACATATGACCTTATAAAAAGGAGATTGAATGAAAATCGCTTTTCCTACAAATAATAAAAAAACAATTGCTCAGCATATAGGACTTTCAAAAGGATTTTTAATAGTAGATACAGATACAAATGAAAAAATATATTTAGAAAATCCCGTTATGAAAGAAGTTCAGGAAAAACATATCAAATTAAACGGAGACTGTGGAGAACACGGGCTTGGAACGGGAAGAGTAGTACCTCCAATGCTAAAAGAAGCAGGTGTTGACGCTTTTGTAGGAAGGGAGTTTGGTGAAGGTATGCTTGGTAATCTTGAATATGTAGGTATTAAAACAATCGTAACAGATGAAACAGACATAGACAGTTTTATTAAAAATTTTAAAATTTAACTTTTTTCTTTTTCCAATATACAAAAGTTATGAGAATTAATATTAAAAGTGTTAGTATTGTAATTTCCTTAATGTATTTATGTACCAGTTCCTGATTTTCCCCGATATAATACCCAAGCATTGTAAGTACGACCACCCAGATTCCGGCCCCAAGTGCCGTATAAACGCTAAATTTAACCGGATGCATTTTAGCAAGTCCCGCAGGAAATGAAATATACTGCCTAACACCCGGTATCAGCCTTCCGTTAAAAGTGGAAATCTCACCGTGACGTTCGAAGAATTTCTCAATTTTTTCGAGATGATGTTCTTTTAAAAATCTAAGCACCACTTTTCTTCCAGCACTCTTTGCAATAATATAATTAAACCACGCACCCGCAACTGAACCCAAAATACCGCTTAATATCGCCGCAAAAAGATTCATTTCCCCCTTACTTGCAAGATACCCGGCAGGAACCATCACAATTTCACTCGGAAAAGGGAACAAACTGCTCTCAAGGAACATCATTACAAATATTCCAATATATCCCAAATCCCCTACACTATAAACTATCCAGTTAATAATATCCTGCACTATTCCGCCTTAAGCCTCGTAGCAAAGAAAAGTCCGACTAAAAGCATACAGATTGTAAAAATATATAAAACATTGTATCCGAACTTTTCAAGTATAAATCCTCCCGGAATTGCAAAGAAAAGCCCGATTGACGTAAGGTTATTCTGAAGCGCCACGTATATAGGTCTTTTGTCTTCAGGCGCTATTTCAAAAAGCAGATTCATTCCGCTTATTTTAAACCCGTCCATCGCAAAACCGATTAAGAAAAACACTAAACCGTACATTACTGCATTATTGGCAAAAAATGCAACCACAAATGCAAGTATTACACTTATAAATGAAAATATAATTATTTTTTTATATTGAGGAGCGAGCTTTTTCCATACAAGGTTACCGATAAGAGCTCCGAGCATCTGAACGGTTACAAACCCACCGATAAGCCAACCTGTAAGGTTAATAGTCTGGTTTGCCTTTAAGATTACAAAAGGAAACGCAAATAAAAACGAATAACTGAATAAAATTGTCAGAATCTGAATCTGAAGCGCCTTGTCGGTTTTTAAGAATTTAAACGCGTTTTTTAAAAACTTCCAAAAACTCTCTTCTTTTACCCTGACTTTTTCTTTAACCGGCTCTTTTATGGTTGCAAACGCCAAGAGACCCAGACCTAAAAGAAAAGAGCTGATCATAAAAAGATACGCATAGCTTTTCGGCGGTTCGAAATTGCTCAAAACCCATCCGGCAATCCCTCCGCTTATTATTGAAGCGATTGCGGCAAAAAACTGCCTGTTCGCCATTGATTTGCCGCGTTCTGTTTTATCAAAAATCTTAGCGATTATTTCACTGAAATATATACTTCCGAATCCCGCGGAGAAACTGAATATAAAAAGCCCTATCCCAAACACCCAAAGAGTAAGAGTCGGATTTTTATCTCCTATAAGAAGTATGGCAAGCCCTATCATAAACCAGCTGACAAACCTTGCAAGGAAAACCTTTCGCATATAAGGCATTACTTTTTTATACCCCTGAGCATAAAAAGCCGCAAACAGCTGTACGGCAATGGCACCGCCCCTTAAAAGCGAAGCAAACACACCTACAAGTATAACGCTTTCACTGAAATGATGTACAATAAGCGGTAAAATCGTACTCGGTTCAGCCACTGCCATGGCAACCGCCAGGAAAAATCCGTGAAGAATGTTTTTTATATTGTTTTCTTTATAATTAGGTGACAAGGAAGTCCTTTTTGAAGCGAATTGTAGCATATATTGAATTATTTTTCGGCTACTTTATACCCCGCTTCACTCAAAAACCTGCTCGGTTCATAACTCATATTTCTGATACGGTCGTTTTTTGCAAGGCACAAAAAGAGCCTGTCTTTAGCCCTTGTAACCGCCACATAAAAAAGACGCCTTTCTTCTTCGATTCCTCCTGCAGGTTTTGAGAGTTTGATATTAGGAAACCTTTTTTCCATCAGGTCCACAAGATACACTTCTTTAAATTCAAGCCCCTTGCTCGCGTGAACCGTCAGCAAATTAACCCCTCTTCCCTCACTCATCTCATTCGCTCCCAAAACCATTGCATTTAAAAACTTCTCAAGATCACTGTAATTTTTCAAAAGATTCCCTAAAACCTTCACTTTGTTCTCTATTTTTTCAAGCGCTTCATGGTATCTCTCTTCCACTATTTTGCCGTTTTTGTCTTTGGCTCTTTCTTTTGCAATATTTGAGATGATGTGTTTGAATGTTTTACTCTCAATTATTTCATTATATACCGACATCGGGTTTTTGAGTTTGTTTACCCTTTTTATGAGTTTATAAAAGTTATATAAAAATTCCCCGCCTTCTACGGAAAGTTTCGGGTGTTTGAGTATCGGGTTTGCCAAAAACACTTCATCCATTCCCACACTTTTAAACTTACTCACACTTCCAAGCTGTGTAAAATCATCAAAGAGTCCTAACTGATAAGAGGTTTTTTTCTTATTAAAAACTTTTTTGCTTAAATCCGGATTTAAAAACCCTTTTTTAGGATCACCGTCTCCCAAAGTCATAAGAGCCTCGAATATTTCATTGGCTATAGCGCTTCCCACGCCTTTAGCATGCTCGAATATATGAATAAAAGCCATTATATCTTTAGGATTAACCATAAACGTCAAAAGATCCAATGTAATCTTAATTTCCCTTGAATCAAAAAAGCTCACCCCTCCTTTTCTTCTGCACTCAATCCCTTTTTCCCTAAGCATAGCTTCAATGGCGTCGGCACTTGAATTGTTTCTGAAAAGTACGGCAATCTCATCTCTGGGGGTGAGTGAGTTTAATATTCTGTTTGCAACGTCTCTGTATTCTTCAAACGTATCGTTATAATAAAGCACTTTTGGCCACTCGCCAGAAAACCCTCTTGTTACTTCAAGGCTTTTGGGATAAATTCTCGGGTTGTTGGCTATTACCTTGTTTGCTATTTCAAGTATTTCACCGTAGCTTCTGTAGTTTTTCTTAAGAGTAAAAACATTCGCATCCGCGTAGCGCTTGTCAAACGTGGAAATAATACTGATATCCGCACCGTTAAATGCGTAAATGCTCTGATCGTAATCCCCGACACAAAAAAGAGAAGTCTGTTTTATGTTTTCAATAAGTTCGTTTTGAAGAGGGTTCGTATCCTGATACTCATCAACCAAAACTTCTTTAAAAGGAACTTCGATTCCATTTTTGAGCTCTTCTATCATCCTGATAAGCAATGAGTTAAAATCAACAAGTCCGTGTGCTCTTTTTATTTCTTCATACTCGTCAAATATACTCTCATATACCAAAATATACTCTTCCTGAAGCGGAGCCCTTTCAGTCAGCCATTCTCCGAAATCGGAAACGTTTGAATTTAAAAACAGCGAATACAGATCAAACAGATAATTAGCACTGTAAGGCTTCTCTTCGCCTCTTAGTCTTAAAAAATCCCTTTTGTCATAAATGGACCTGAAAAGAATCTTCAAGTCTTTCGGCTGTTTAAGGACAATGTTTTTATTCAGTTTTTTAAGCCACCTGTAACTTACCGCATGAAACGTTCCGGCCTCAATATTTCTGGCACTCGGAAGCACTCCTGCCACACGCTCTTTCATCTCCTGAGCGGCTTTGTTGGTAAAAGTTAGCAGCAGTATTTCTTCAGGTTTAATGCCTTCTTCTAAAAGATATGCGATTCTTCCGACAATTGTGGATGTTTTCCCGGTACCCGCACTTGCTATGACAAGATTGTGTCCAAGAGGCGCCGTGGCGGCTTGTAATTGTTCTTTGTTCAGACGTGAAAGCGGCAACATTGTTCCTTTGAAAATTTTTGGAGTGTAATTTTATCGAAGAAAAAAGAAAAAAAAGAAACTATTTAATAAAATCCCCGAGTTTTGCAAACTTTTCCTCACCTAATACTACTTGAGCACATGTGTTATTGTCAAGGTTAAATAAAAATGGTGCTTTAAAATTTACAACGGATTCTGTTACAGGATCTTTCATAACAATATTGTTATAAACTTCAATATTAGAGTTTTCGTTGATATCAAGAAGTGCTTTTACATCCGCCGGTACGTCAAAAGAGTATTCTCTAAGTACAAAAGGATTAATAAGCGAAAAAAGAGCTCTTCCTTCATTATCTTTCAAAACTGCAATAGACTCATCTACTTTACTTAATTCCACCTCATTTACATTTTCAAACCCCGGTATCGGCTTTTTAACCGTAAATTTCATACTTTCTCCTTTATGATTTTTTTTATTGTAACATATTATTTTTTAAGATATATCGGTTTGTACCATTTTAACAATAAAGGCACCGAAATATTAAGTAAAAACGTTGTAAACATTAAAATATAAAACTCTTCTTGCGTAATCAGATGATTCTGTACAAAAGCAATATTTATTACAATAAACGCAAGCTCCGCCCTTCCGAGCATCCCGAATCCTATTAAAACCGAATCTTTAGTCGAATACCCTCCTGTATATTTGGCAGCACCCGCCGCGGAGATTATCTGTAAAATAAGCACACTTAAAAAGAGTGTCAGTGTCGGTAAAATAACCTGCTGAAGCACTCCCAAATCAAATAAAATCTTCCCGCCTAAAAGTATAAAAAATACAGGGCCAAACACAGTGTAGGCCATAACGGATGTTATTTTTTCAACTTCTTTTGCTCGATTTTGATTACCTACTCCGAAATATTCAGCTTTTAGTATCAGTCCTGCAAAATAAGCACCTATTGCCGGATGAAACCCAAGCGCATGAGCTACGCTTCCAAATAAAAACACAAGAATAAATACCCCAAGTACTGCATAATGCCCTTTATTAACAACAAACAGATATCTTATCCCTCTTTTGTGAGGCACTATAAACTTACCTACAAGAAATACAAATCCGAAAAACAGTACAACATCAAGAAGAGTTCTTAAAAGTTTCGCGGTATCGATATTAAGCTCACCCTTACCGCCTCCGCTCAATATAATAGGAAGCAGTACCGCTACACCTATAAGACTTAATACATCATCAACAACCGCACTTGTCATAATCCCTGTAGCCGCAGGCGTTTTTTCGAGCCCGAGGGATTTTAGGCTAACCATTGTAAGCGAAACGGCGGTTGCCGTCATGGTGAGTCCCCAGATAAGCGACGAGGTTGTGGAAAAGCCGAATATTTTAGCACTGAAATAACCCGCTAAAAACGGAAATATCGCACCTATTATTGCAATACCCCACGCTTTTTTAACACCTTTTAAAAAGTTACTAAGATCCTCTTCAAACCCGAGTGCGAACATTACGAGTATAATTCCTATCTCTCCCAAAAACTCAAGTCTGTGATCCCCGCTGAAAAGCCCTATGTTTCCAAGTACCGCACCGTAGATTATAAACCATAAAACATCAACCGTATTTGTTTTTTTGGCTGTTATTTTAGCCGCAAATACAGTTAGAAAAAGTATAAAAAGCTCGGTCCATATATAATGCATCAGCTTTCCTTGATTTCTGTCCCGATACCTTCGCTTGTAAGGAGTTCGAGTAAAATTGAGTGTTCTATTCTTCCGTCAATAATATGCGCTTTTTCAACACCTCTTTCAACTGCCCTTAGTGCCGCATCAACTTTCGGAATCATACCTCCGGCAATCGTTCCGTCTTGTTTTAGCTTTTCAATCTCTTCTTTTGTAAGAGAACTGATAAGGTTTTTGCCTTTATCAAGCACTCCCGGAGTGTCTGTTAAAAAGATCACTCTTTTAGCGTCGATTGCAGCAGCTATTTCACTTGCTGCAGTATCGGCGTTTATGTTGTATCCGGGATGCGTCGCGCTGTCTCCTGCAGCTATCGGCGCAATTACCGGAATGAGGCTTTCACTTAAAAGTTTATTTACAAACACTCCGTCAATAGACGTAATTTCACCCGTATAACCCACAAGGGATTTCGCTTTCATAAAGCTCATATCTTTTCCGTTGATACCTATTGCTTTTGCCCCGTGCTGGTTTAGCATGTTAACGATTTCTTTATTTATCTCCCCGCTTAGTACCATTTCCGCTATTTTAATAGATTCGGCAGTAGTTACCCTGACACCGTCTTTAAATTCGGTTTTGACATTCAAAGCAGTCAGTATTTCGGTAATTCTTTTACCCCCGCCGTGAACGATTACAGGTTTGATCCCGACCATGTAAAGCATTAAAATATCTATCGCAAAACTCTCTTTCAGTCTCTCGTCAATCTGTGCACTTCCCCCGTATTTTATAACTATCGTTTTTCCGTAAAATTTTCTTATAAACGGAAGCGAGTCAAGAAGGGTTTTAACGGTTTCTATCTTCTTTTGCATGCCTGTCCTTTTTTGTAATTGATATATTTATTTTTTTATTATAAGATTTTAACATAACTGTCCGAACATTAAATAATTCAAACACACTTTAATATTTTTATTACCTGCTTTTATTTATAACTAATCAAATTAACATAATATTATTTCTGTTTATATGGTATCCTATCTTCAATACCCGCTTTTTCAAAGCCTTTAAGCCTTAATCTGCAGCTATCGCACACCCCGCACGCTTCATCTTCATTCTTATAACAGCTCCAAGTAAGATGAAGGGGTACGTTGTATTTTACCGCCGTTTTTACTATATCTTCTTTTTTTAGATGTACAAGCGGCGTTTTGATTTCAATGTTTGTTTCCGGTTTGGTACCTGAATTGACAGCCTTTTGCATATTCTGAATAAAATCTTCCGTACAGTCCGGATATCCGCTTGAATCCTCTTCAACCACACCTATATATATCGCTTCGGCACCCTCTTTTTCTGCAACCGCAGCGGCGATTGAGAGAAAAATTCCGTTTCTAAAAGGCACATATGTCACAGGAATCCCGGGCTTGACACCGTCAACCGGCACATCGATATTTTCATCTACAAGCGCACTTGCACCTATCTGCTTAAAAAACGGTATGTCGATTATGTATCTGTTATCCAGATTTAGATAATCACATATATCGTTAAAGGCTTTAAGCTCTCTTTTTTCCGTTCTCTGTGAGTAATTAAAATGAACAGGTATTATTTCATACCCTTCGCTTTTCGCTATAAATGCGGCGGTTGTGGAATCCATACCTCCGCTTAATATTACTACCGCTTTTTTCATTTGCCGCCTTTTTTTGAATTTTGTATAAAATCATTTTGAGAAAACATCTGCAACGTCACGGTCGAAATCTATGATTTCGGGTACCGTAGTGAAGCCGTTTGAAAAAAATAATTTTATGAAAAATTTTTAATCAATAATTTTTTATTATAATTTTACTAAAAAAGGCTATTTAATGATAGATTTCGACAACAGAACGGACTATGAATTTGACATAAACAAACTAAACGATATTTACAATCTGCTTACAGACAAAGATATAGAGCTGATTTTAACAGACGATGAAGAAATAAAAGAACTAAACAGTCAGTTTAGAAACAAAGACAAAGCCACAGACGTACTAAGTTTCCCTCTCGAAGCCATGCCCGGAATGCCGCTTGGAAGTATAGTAATCTCAATCGACACGGCAAAAAAAGGTGCAGAAGAGTTCGGACACAGCGTGGATGATGAAATCAGACTTCTTTTTCTTCACGGACTTTTGCATCTATTGGGATACGACCATGAAACGGACAACGGAGAAATGAGAGCCAAAGAAGAGGAAATTATCAAAAAACTAAACCTTCCTTCAAGTCTGATTGTAAGAAACGAAGACTAAAAACTAATCTCCCCGCCCACTTTATAAATCCTTTTTCTCTCCCTGCTGGTAGGAATTTTGAGCTGGTCTCTGTATTTTGAGATGGTTCTTCTAACCAGATTGAGATTATATTTTTGATTTATTATTTCTGTGAGTTTATCGTCGCTTAGAGGTTTGTTTTTATCTTCGTTTTTAATGAGGTTTTTGATTTCTTCTTTTATCTGGTTGGATGATGTATCCTCATCAAGGGCTATTGAAAAGAAATTCTTAAGAGGAATTATACCCCTGTCGCAAAGCAGGTATTTGTTTGAAATGGCACGGCTGATAGTCGAAGGGGCATATTCAAGCTCGTCTGCGAGGTCTTTTATTTTCATAGGTTTGATTACGCCGCCCTGGAAAAATTCATACTGCAGTTCCACAATCATAAGCGCAATTTTTTTAAGTGTCGCTTTTCTCATCTCAAGCGCATCTACGATGTTTCTTGCCTCTTTGAATTTCTCTTTTGAAAAACTGTTTTTGTTTTCCGGATCTTTTACGTTTATTTCCGGATAATGCTCGTCGTTTATTCTGATTTCAAGCTGACCGTCGATATTTAAAACTATTATTTCGGGAATAATCTCTTCATCTTTAATATATTCCATTGCGGGGACTACGTTTAACTGTTTTATGATTTTCATAGCCTCTTTATATTTCGGCTCGTTTACGAATTTGTCTATATTTTCAAGATACGTAATCATCTCACTTGCAAGTTTATACACATCTTCGGGCATATCTATGTTTTGCAGCTGGAATATCATACACTCTTTCAGATCTTTCGCCCCCACGCCTGCAGGATTCAGATACATAAACCTCTCTCTAACCCTTTTTACCTTCTCTTCATCCACCCCGAGTCTTTTTGCAATTTCTTTTTCATCACCTTCAAAAAAACCTTCGTTATTTATATCTTCGATAATTTCAAGCGCAATATCCTTAGAACGCTTGGTCGGAAAAAGATTCGAATCCTCAATCTGTTTTAAGAGCGATTCATAAAGAGTCTCTTCACTAAGTGTCAATGCTTCTATTTCATCCGCATTTGCGTTTTTAAGGTTACTGACCGTTACAAACCTTTTGTTTCTGACTTCAATGTAGGGATTTTCTTTACTGATTTCTTTAATCTCTTCAAAAAGCTCATCGACTCCGGCTTTTAAAATAGGCAAAAACCCTAACAGTTTCGTTGAAAGTTTGTTTGTAATTTTTGTTTTGAGTTTCATAGCTTGAAATCTTCTCCAAGATAAGATTTTTTAACTTCAGGGTGGTTTACAATATGCTCAGCATCACCCTCTGTGAGTATCATACCTTCTTTAAGCACATACGCCCTGTGGCATATTGAAAGCGTTTCCCTTACATTGTGATCGGTAATAATCACTCCGATGTTTTCTTTGGCAAGAAGTTCGACAAGATGTTTGATATCGCTGACATTCACCGGGTCAACCCCCGCAAAAGGCTCATCCAAAAACAAAAACTTAGGGCTCGGAACAAGCGCCCTTGCAATCTCAACCCTTCTTCTCTCACCACCGCTTAAATTGATACCTTTTCTTTTACGGATAGGCTCGATATTGAACTTTTCAAGCAAATCTTCAACTATTTCGTTTTGCTTTTTTTTGTCGTAATACTGCTCGGCTACGATATAGAGGTTGTCTTCTACGCTTAAATCCCTGAATACCGAACTCTCCTGTGGAAGATACCCGATTCCGAGTCTTGCTTTTTTGTGAAGCGGCAGTTTCGTGATATCTTTACCGTCTAATGTAACACTCCCCTCATCCGGCTGCAACAGTCCGCAAATAAGGTAAAAAGAGGTTGTTTTCCCGGCACCGTTCGGACCTAAAAGCCCCACAACCTCACCTCTTCTTACATTAAGTGAAACACCTTTTATTATCAGTGTTTTTTTAAATGCTTTTTTTAGATCTTTTGCTTCTAAGACTGACATTCAAATATCCTTTTCGCACCCTCTGCCGTAATAGTTATTTTTAAATACTCAAAACCGTATGTTTTTAATATATCTTCCAAATCTTCTCCCCATTCGATAAAATGAAACCCGTTTCTTTCAAGCTCTTCAAGCATCCCGAGAGCCAAAAACTCATCAACGCCTTTGTTGTAAAGATCATAATGAAAAACAGTATCGTCATATACGTTTTGTATCGCAAACGTGGGGGAAGTCACCTCGTCTTTCAGCCCGAGGCTTTTTACGAATTCCTTAACAAGCGTCGTTTTCCCACTTCCGAGCGTACCGCTTAAAATCACTATGTTTTTGTCGCTCTTTTTTATACATTCCGCAACTTTGCTTAGTTCTTCTAAACTGTTAACCTCAATTCTCAATTCTGCATTCTCCATTCTCAATTAAGTTTATTGCTGATTTGAATAATTTTCTCAAGATGTTTTATCGCCCTGCCGCTGTCTATAACTTCGGCCGCCGTTTTAATCCCGTCTTCAATAGAATTAACCTTACCGTCAACAAACAGTGCCGCCCCGGCGTTTAATAGTACGGCGTTTCTTTTATCATCCCTGATTTCTCCGCTTAATATTCCTTTTGTGATTTCGGCGTTTTCTTTCGCATCACCGCCTATCAGGTTTTCTTTTTTGCCCTTAAGCCCGAACGCTTCAGGTCTTATTTCCAAGTCTTTAAGATTCACTCCGTTAAAATATATTGCTTTCGTAGGCGCTTCTACACTTATTTCATCCATTCCGTCAAGACTGCTTACAACCATTGCGCTTTTTACATCCATAAGTGCAAGCGCGCTTGCTATTTTTTCAACAAAATCGGGTGAAAAGACCCCAAGCAGATATTTTCTCGCCCCGGCCGGGTTTGTAAGAGGTCCTAAAATATTGAATATCGTCCTATGGCTAAGTGATTTTCTAATCGGCATAATATATTTCATAGCCGGATGATGATTGATCGCAAATATAAAAGTAAAACCGGTTTCCTCAAGCATTTTCACCTGGTTTTCAGGACTCAAATTCAGATTGATTCCGAGTGCTTCAAGCATATCCGCACTTCCGGATTTGCTTGTAATGCTTCTGTTTCCGTGTTTTGCCACATAGCTTCCTGCTGCTGCTAAAAGCAAAGCGGTTGTTGAAGAAATGTTAAAACTATGACTTTTATCACCGCCCGTTCCGACTATGTCTATAAGCTTATCTCTTAATTCTTCACTTACAGGAAGTTTAATGCTGTGCTCTCTCATTACATCAGCTGCTGCGGCAATTTCCGCCGCTTCTTCGCCTTTTTCGTATAGACTTACAAGCAGTTCTTTTGCTTCAACTTCGCTCATTTCGTTATTAAAAAGTTTTTCAAATTTTTCTTTTGCTTCAGCATATGTCATATATATCTCCTTAACTTACAAATTTTCCACTTCTGATTCTATCTGCTTCCATTATTTCAATTTCTCTTGCCCCACTTACCACTATTCCTTCATCCGGAACATAATCAAGCTCTTCGTTTCTGTCCGGATAATCTACCGCGTTTAAAATTACCTTCATTGCATTAAGTCTTGCTAAATGTTTATTATCACTTCTGATAACCGTCCATGGTGCAAAATGCGTATGGGTGGCTTTTAGCATTTTATATTTCATTTCGGTAAATTCGTCCCATTTATCCTGTGCTTGTAGGTCTATTTCGCTTAGTTTCCACTGCCTCAAAGGGTCTCTTCTTCTTTTTTCGAATCTTTTTGCCTGTTCTTCTTTTGAAATTGAAAGATAAATTTTTACAAGAATTGACCCTTCCATTACAAGTGATTTTTCAAACATAGGAACTTCTTGCATAAACGTCTCATACTGCTCAGGTGTGCAAAAACCAAAAACCGGCTCAACCATTGCGCGGTTGTACCAGCTTCTGTCAAAAAGCACCACTTCACCTCCGTGAGGAAGCTGTTCTACGTATCTTTGAAAATACCACTGGGTTTTTTGAACGTCGCTTGGTTTTCCGAGTGCCACGACTCTATAGTGTTTTTCGTTCATATATCTTACGATTCTTCTGATTGTTCCACCCTTACCGGCGGCATCACGCCCTTCGAATAAAACTATCATTCTTTTTTGATTGTCTTCAAGATACTTTTGAAGCTTTATAAGTTCAGCCTGATAAGGTTTAAGCTCCTGTTCTTGCAGATATTTTCTTATTGCTTTTTTATTGACTCTTTTTAAATCAATATATTCATTGATCAAATCATTCAAAGGCATTTTTTTATTACCTACCAAAACATACTCGGGATTTTGTAGTTCGTTAATATTTATCTCTTTCATTTGAAACTCCGCACTCTTTTTGATATTATATCAAAATAATGAACGCTAAAAAACGGAGATTTGATGATAATATCGTTATATAATATAAAAGGCGGGGTAGGTAAAACATCAACCTCCATAAACCTTGTAAGTGTTGCTTCAAAAAAAGGCAAAACCCTGCTTTGGGATTTGGATATTCAGGGTGCCAGCAGTTATTTTTTTAATAAAAAACCGAAAAAAAGATATATTTTCCAAAAACCTATCGAAAAAATCATAAAATCAACCCAATACGAAAATATTGACATAATCCCGGCCGATATAAAACTTGAAAAATACAAAAACGAAATGAAAGAACTGCTAAGTATTTTAAGAAATAGATATGATTTCATCATAATGGACGCACCAGCGAGTTTAAATGCTCTTACAAGAGATTTACTAAAGCATTCTGATATTATTCTTGTGCCGGTACTTCCAAATATATTATCACTCAGAACTTACAATCAAATATTAAAAACAAAACTTGCCAAAAACATAAAACTTTTTGTAAACGGCTTTGAAAATAAACCTGCCCATAAAAAAATAATCCAAACAATTCTCAAACTTCCAAAATCCCAATATCTTAAAACATATATTCCAAAAAGCGACCTTATTGAGTCGATGCCGTTTGAGAAAATGAGTGTTGTAGAAAGATTTCCCGAAAGCCGGGAAGCGAAAGTTTATGAAAAAATGTTTGAAGAAATAATTTAGAACTTTCTGTCGATTACTTTATTTGCAATTACTTCAAGTGCCGGAATGTTGTAAATTTTTATTGCATTTACTGCGGATTCAATCAATTCTTTTGCTTCGTTGTAACATTTTTCGATTATTCCGTGTTCTTGCATTTTATTTCTTATCCATTCTATTTCATGTTTTTGCAGTTTTTTTCTGTAAAGATTCATTAATTTTTCTTTATCATCTTCTTCCAAAACTTCAAATAGATATATATAAGGAAGAGTAGTTTTACCTTCATAATAATCATGCATAGAAGGTTTACCGAGAGTCTCTTCATCTTGTGTTATATCTAAAAGATCATCGATTATCTGAAACGCAATTCCGATATTTTTCCCGTATGTCGCAAATTTGTTTCTGTCAAGCCCGGCGCTTATAGCTCCTGCGGCACATGCAGCTTCGATTAAAGATGCCGTTTTTTTATAAATCATTTGCATATATTTATCTTTATCAAGGTTTATAGAATTTGAAAGTTTTACGTCCTCAAGTTCTCCTTGAGAGAGCAGATAAACCGCATTTGAAACCGTTTTTGCAATATCTTTTCCAAAATCTATAAGTTCGTAAAAAGCACGTGAATATACAATATCTCCAAGCATAACGGCAGTATGGTCACCGTATTTTGCGTTTATCGAAGCCGCTCCCCTTCTTGTGTCCGCTTCATCTATTACATCGTCGTGAAGCAAGCTTGCAAGATGAATAGATTCTACAACAGCCGCAAGTTTTTGAGCGTTAGGGTCTATTATGGTTATAAGTTTTCCACGGATTCCTTTTCCTTTTTGAATGTCTTTATATTCTTCAAATTCATTAAACATCTCATCCATTATGTCAAAATAGTTCATTTTTTACCTTTATAATCAACTTTTACCCCTGCCCCGTTTTTCAAATATATATCAAATGTTGCTATTTTACCATTAAAATCTTTAAATTCTATATAAAAATACGGATATTTTTCAGGTATTTTGGCAATGGGTATTTTAAATGTATTCAAAGGGGGGTCTTTATAAAGAGTAATCTGTCTCGGAAAATCGTCATATCTGTACAATACCGTCAATATATCGTTTATAAAAAGAGTCCATCTGAGTTTTAACGGATATACTTTTTTCAAGTAATATACGTCGAAATTTATTGTTTCATCTTTTTTAAGCTCAATCGTGTGAGGAAAATTCCAAAATTCGGCAAATAAAAAAAGAGGGAAAAAAAGTATAAAAAATTTATTCATTTTTAGTTAAAATATTTGACATTGTGTGAATATATAAATCCGTTTCAACAGCTTCAAGGTCACCTGAGCGTGTAAAAACTATTTCGTTTATTTTCTGATCAACTTCATCACCGAGACATTCTTCAGCTATTATTTCAAGTGCTGCAAGTCTTTTAAACACATCTTCAAGTTCTTCTATTACGAGATTTTTATTGGCATGGTATACAATCTCAAAAAATTTGTCCTTAGGACTTTTATTTTCATCGAACCAATCCATGGATTCTCCTTTTTTGCTGCAATTTATCATAAAATAATTTTTTTTGCAAGTTAAACAAGGGCTTTTAACCTCTCTTCAATTTCCGCTATTTCGTTTTCACTCAGTTCGGATTCTATGTTTTGTATAAAAAGACCCTTTTCCTTTTTCAGATATGCCCTGAAAATTTCATCAAAATCGTCAAATTTTAAAAATGCATCCATTGAATTTTCCTGTGCTTTATAAATCATGAAATCAAGCATTCTAAAAAGCATATCCCTTACAAGCATGTTCTCTTTAACCAGATACTCGGTTTTAGGATTTGTTCCTACCGAATGAATTTGCAGATTAAAATGGTATTCAAGCTCCTCTTTCATCTCTTTTGCAAGATCTTTAAGCTCTTCAAAAAAAGCATTTTGCCCGGGAATGAAATTTTCCCTTAAAAAATCCATTTTTTTATAAATTTCTTTTAAATCTTTTTGATGTTCAATTATCGGTTCTAACATACGCCCTCCATAAAAGCAAGCTTAAAAGCATTCCGAAAACCGTAAAACAAACGGCAGTGTCAAATCCGAAACGCTTCCATATTATTCCCGTAATTATACTACCAATCCCACCCAAAACAGCAACAATAAAATAAAAAACACCGTAAACGGTTGCGGTATTGTAAGCTTTTTTTGAAATCATTATCCTGAAATAATTAAAAAACCCGACCAAAAACAACCCTTCAAACATAAACGCGCCGGTAACAAACCCGAAATACAGCGTTATTACGGCCAGTATATGAAAGACAATCAAAAAATAATAAAATTTTTCGTTGAGTTTTTCAATCAAAAGCCCGAAAGGATAACTGAAAAGAGTCTCTGTTGCATTCATCAGCACTACAAAAAGAGGAATGTAAATAAACTCAAAACTTTCTTTTGCTTTGATAAGAAAATAACTTTCACTAATTACAAAAAGCAATATTAAATTTGAAATTAAAAGCTGCTTAACAAAATCTTTATCTTTTTGCAGGTCAAATTTATAATCTCTTTTCGTTTTCACATCTTTTATAAAAAAACTGAGTATTATTGCCATAAATCCGGGAAATACTGTCATCAAAAAAATATTTCTGAAAGTTTCTTCATTTGCAGAATAAACATAAAACATTAAAAACACGATCAATGCCCCACTCATTTCACCCGCAACATCAAGCATTTTATGAATTCCGAAAATTTTTCCTTTTTCTTTGCCGTAAGCACTTAAAAGTGCGTCTTTGGGAGCACTCCTCATGGCTTTTGCAAATCTGTCAAGACTTCTGAAAACAGCCACATGCTGCCAGGACGTGGCAAAATAAAAAAGAGGTTTAGATACGGCCGATATAATATATCCGGTAAGTGCCAAAGGCTTTCTTACTCCGTATTTATCACTTAAAATACCGAAAATCACCCGGAAAAAATACGATACAAACGTAGCAATTCCTATTACAAATCCTAATTTATCAACTCCGTTTTTTAAAACATAAACCAAAAAAAGAGGAAAAGTAGTGGTTATCATGGCACTCGCCATGTCGGTAAAAAAACTGACAAATCCTAAAATCAAAACTTCTTTTTTCATACTGTCTCCAGCCCGGAAGGGCTTAATTATTAGTGTTAATGAAGAAAATGTCTCTTACCTGTGAAATACATTGCGATTCCAGCTTCATCAGCCGCCTCTATAACTTCATCGTCTCTGATGCTGCCGCCCGGCTGGATAATAGCTTTTACCCCTACTTCAGCCGCGTAATCTACGCTGTCTCTAAACGGAAAGAACGCTTCACTCGCAAGTGAGCTTCCCGTAATGTCAAGTCCAAGTGATTTTGCTTTTTCAACGGCACATCTTGTTGCGTCAACCCTGCTAGTCATTCCCATACCGATTGCCACCATTTGAGAATCTTTTACGAACACAACACAGTTTGATTTCGTAAGAGCCGCAATTTTCCACGCCATTTCAAGATCTTTTTTATCTTCCACGCACACTTTAGTAACGCATTTGGCTTCAGCAACCTCATCTTCAGTTACCACGTCCGCATCCTGGAATACAAATCCGCCTTCAATGTGTTTGAAATCCCAAACATCTCCCGGAATTTCGAGTTTAGGTTTTCTTAAATCGAATAGTTTGATTCTTTTTTTCTTTTCAAATACTTTTACCGCTTCATCCGTAATAGTACCCGCAATAAGCACCTCTACGAAAATTTTGTTAATTTCTTCCGCAAGCTCTTTCGTAACTACGCCGTTAACCGCTACAACCCCTCCGTACGCACTGATAGGGTCACATTCAAGAGCTTTTTGCCATGTTGTAACAAGATCGTCTTTTTTTGCTGCTCCGCACGGGTTTGCGTGTTTGATGATACTTATAGCACCTTCTCCCAGACTCACCGCAATTTTAACGGCACCGTTAATGTCTGTGAGGTTATTAAAACTCGGCTCGCCTTTTATAATGTTTAGAACTTTGTAGAAGTCTTCAAATTCATACAGTGCGCCTCTTTGATGAGGGTTTTCACCGTATCTTGTGTTAAACACCCTGTTTCCTACGATAAATCTTTTGTTTCCGAACCCGCCGTTGAATCTTTCGTTCATATAGTTTGCAATCATACTGTCGTATGCGGCTGTGTGCTCATACGCTTTTATCATCAGATCTCTTCTGAATTCATATGTGTCTTTTTTCTCTTTAAGTGCGTTTACAACTGTATCGTAATCTTCCGGATCCGTTACAATAAGCACGTCTTTGAAGTTTTTAGCCGCGCTTCTTACCATTGTAGGCCCGCCGATATCGATGTTTTCGATAATTTCATCAAAATCGTCCGTTCTTTCGATCGTTTCTTTAAACGGATAAAGGTTTACAGCTACCAAATCTATTCTTGTAATTCCGAGTTTCTCAGCCTCTTCGTCGTCAATCCCGCTTCTGTATAAAATCCCGCCGTGAACGTAAGGATTAAGCGTTTTTACCCTTCCTCCGAAACATTCAGGGAATTTAGTAATTTCGCTGATATCTATCGCATCGATTCCGTTTTCCTGGAGTATTCTTTTAGTCCCGCCGGTTGAGATTATCTCAAATCCCAAATCGACAAGCTGTTTTGCAAAGTCAACAATACCCGTTTTGTCAGACACGCTTAAAAGTGCTCTCATAAATTTTCCTTTTTTTATGGAATTTTACTATAATTTATAAAAGGATAAAAATGAAAATCGTTTTCAAAGACTTAGGACTTATCGAATACGAAAAGTTTTTAAAAATACAGGATTCCCTGACCCCTCTTAATGAAAACATAGTACTTTTCGCCACGCATTATCCCGTATATACCGTATCTTTGTCGGAATATAAAAACTTTCCTTTCGCCGTGCCAGTCAAAAGAGGCGGAAGCATCACCTACTTTGACGAAGGCACCCTGATGGTTTATTTTATATTCAATGTAAAAAATCCGCCCTATTTTTTCAAAAAAATCAGAAAAATCACCGATATGTTTTTACAGGAATTTGCAATAGGCGCCGTTTACGACAAAACAAAGCCCGGTTATTACATACAAAACAGAAAACTGATCTCAATGGGATTCAGCTACATTGACGGACGTTCAAACCACGGTATTTCAATACATATAAACCCTAATCTTGAAAACTTCAACAAAATAAACCCCTGCAACTTAAGCGGGATTAAAGCAACATCGTTGTATAATGAAGGTATAAAAATTTCAACCGCTCAGGCTAAAAACATCTTAAAAGAGATAATCACAGAGGTATTCGATGAAACCCAAAACAAAAGCTCCGGCGTTTGAGCATATTAAAAAAACGTACGAAATTATCAACAAGTTAGGGATAAACACCGTCTGTTACGCTTCAAAATGTCCCAATATCGGCGAATGTTTTGAAAGAGGCACGGCTACGTTTATGATTTTGGGAAACGTATGCACAAGAAACTGCAGATTCTGCAACGTAAAGAGCGGCAAACCTTCAGCAATAGATCCTGAAGAGCCTCTTAAAATCGCTAAAGCCGTAAAAGATCTAAACCTCTCTTACACTGTAATCACATCCGTTGACCGTGACGATTTGAGTGATTACGGAAGCACCCATTTTGCAAATGTAATAAACACTATAAAAGATCTAAACCCCGGTGTAAAAATAGAAAGCCTCACTCCGGATTTCAAAGGTGATATAAACGCACTGAACGCCGTGTGCGCCTCAGCCTCATATAAACTCGCGCACAATATCGAAACGGTAAAAAGGCTTCATAAAATATTAAAACCGCAAAGCTCATACACTTTAAGCCTGAAAGTACTCGAATACTATTCAAAATTCAAACCGACAAAATCATCTATTATCGTGGGATTCGGAGAGAGCTTTGAAGAGTTGGAGAGTACGATGAAAGATCTGATAAATTCCGGTGTAAAGCAGCTTACGATCGGACAGTATCTTCGTCCGAGCGACAAACATTTTGAGGTTGTAAAATACTACAGCGATGATGAATTTGAAATTCTTAAAAACACGGCTTTAAATCTCGGCTTTGAAGCCGTGGTCAGCGGAGCGGTTGTCAGAAGCAGTTATTATGCGGACATATTATAAGGAGAAGCAATGAACATAGCCATACTTACAAGCGGAGGAGACAGCAGCGGTATGAACCCTGCGATTAAAAAGTTTGTCGAATATTCATATTTAAAAAACCATACGCCCTACTTTATATACGACGGACTCGAAGGATTGATCGAAGGAAAAATAAAAAAAGCCTCTTTCAAAGACGTCTCAGGCATAATATTCAGAGGCGGGACGATAATCAGATCGAGCAGAAGCAAAAGATGGTATGAAAAAACATATAGAAAACAGGCTTACGAAAACCTCAAAAAGCACGGTATCGACGCACTTGTAATCTTAGGGGGAGACGGCAGTTTCAGAGCGCTTGACGTTTTTTATAAAGATTTTAAAGTGCCGTTTATGGGTATCCCCGCAACAATCGACAACGATATACCGCTTAACGATTATACAATAGGCACCGACACCGCCTTAAACGTAATACGCCACGCAATAGACGAAATAAGAGACACCGCAAGTTCGTTTGCAAGGGCTTTTGTAATTGAAGTAATGGGAAGGGAATGCGGATATCTCGCGCTCACAAGTGCGGTAGCCAACGGAGCGGAAATGTGTTTGATTCCGGAAGTTGAATACAGCCTTGAAAATCTCAAAAAAAGATACTTAAACGAAATTAAAAACGGCAGGGGGTATTTTATCGCCATTGTTGCAGAAGGTTTGAAAATAACCGATAAAATCAAAGAGTGGTTTGAAAAAGAAATAGGATTTGAAGCAAGAAGCACAATACTCGGACACATCCAAAGAGGCGGTTCGCCTACCGTGTTTGAAAGACTCACAGCCGCCGAATTTATCGTAAAAGCAATAGATCACATCGAAAGTTCGCCCGATAAGATCGTTACACATAAAAACGGAGAGTTTATACTAAAAGATCTAAATGAAATAATAACTTCAAAATACGCACTAAACCCCGAAATGCTGAAAATCGCGGCACCTCTTATGGGAAAGGAATAAAATGAAAGAAGCGGAAATTTACGAAATTCTCTCCAAATACGAAATACCCCATCCAAAATACAGGGTTTTTAAGCTCTCGCAAGATCTGAACTTTGATATTTTTCCATGCGTGTTGAAAATACACTCAAACAAAATTTCACACAAATCGGATGTCGGAGGCGTAATTACGGACATAAAAAACAACAGAAGCCTTAACGCCGCAAAAAAAAGAATAATCACCTCACTGAAAAAACACGGCATTGCCCTTGATGAAAACGACGAATTTATAGTTGAAGAGCAGTTAAGCGGGCTTGAGATGTTTATCGGCGGAATCAATGACAAGATATTTGAAAAAGTACTGCTTTTCGGAAAAGGCGGCACGTTAATAGAAATAGAAAAAGACATATGCTATATCGACACGTACGCTGATGACGAGGAAATCATAAAATCCGTAAACACTACAAAAATCTCCAAAATATTCCCCCGTTTCAGAGGAAAGGAATATGATTTAAACCATCTGTTGGAGGTAATAAAAAAGTTTCAAAAAATGTTTGAAAACGAAGAGATTCTGGAATTTGACATAAACCCACTGCTTTACACCGACAGAGGTCTTGTAGCGGTAGATGCGAGAATAAAAAAAGGAAGCGTCCGAAACAAAGAGTTTATTCCGAAAAAACACTCCGTTTTTGAAAACAAAAAAGTAGCAATTATAGGTGCAACCGACAAAAAAGAAAAAGTCGGCTACGCAATAGCAAAAAACGCCCTCAAATCAAAAGCCAAAATCTATTTCGTAAACCCGAAATTAAAAAAACTTTTCTCAAAAAAAGTTTACACCCTTGACACCCTCCCCCAAGTCGATACCGCTGTTATCGCAATTCCGAGCGTATATGTGATAGAGAGCGTTAAAAAACTTGCAAAAAAAGGGTGTAAAAATTTCATAATCATAAGTGCCGGATTTAAAGAATCCGGAAACACATCCGCAGAACTTGAACTAAAAGAACTCGCCAAAGAACACAACATAAATATTATAGGTCCAAACTGTCTCGGAATCTATAACGACACCCTGAAATTGAACCTTACATTCGCAAAAAGCAGAATTTACTCGGGAAGTATCGGCCTTGTATCCCAGTCAGGCGCCGTTTTGACCGCACTGCTTGATAAAGCCTCACATTATAAAACCGGCTTTTCGCATATAATTTCCATGGGAAATATGGCGGATTTTAATTTCGCACACGCCGTAAATGAACTGAACCGCCAAAAAAACTGCAAAACAATCTCAATCTACGCAGAAGGTCTGCAGTTCGGGAAAGAATTTTTAAAAGCAATCAGAAACTTGCAAAAACCTGTGCTTTTATTTAAATCCGGTAAAAGCAAAGAAGCCAAAAAAGCCGCATTCTCGCATACGGGAAATATCGCGGGAAATTATGAAATGATAATAAGCCTTTCAAAAAGTGCGGGTGCGGTTATTAAAGATTCTATCGAAAGCCTTATTTACGCCCCGCAGTTTCAAAACGTAAAAGAAGTAATTATAGTAACAAACGCCGGAGGTCCCGGTGCGATACTTACGGACCTTGTAAGCGGCAAAAAACATCTCGCAACGCTTGATTCAAGTACATTAAGTGCCCTAAACCACGTACTCCCGAGCACATGGTCGCACAACAACCCAATCGATATAATAGGAGACGCCACATCAAAAAGATACAACGACACACTGAAAATCATTCACGACAAAGCGGATCTGATATATGTAATAGTTACGCCGCAGTTTATGACCGATTCCGAAGAAATAGCGAAAATCCTGATCAAATACGAAAAAGCGGTTCCGATATTTTTAGGCAAAAGATCTTTTATCAAAGCGTGCAAAATATTAAACAAATCAAGAAAACTCTATTTTACATCACTCGAAGAAGCCTCCAAAATTTTATAATTTTTTAATTTTTAAGCTCTCTTTAAAGTTTGGAGAGTTATAATTAATAAAGCCACTTAAAGGAGGCAGCCATGATGAAAGAAAAACTCCAGGAAATTCATACTCTCATTAAAAATCTCCAGCAAAACGCTCCGGAAGAGACCAAAAACTTCTTTGAATTTTTAAAAAGCGTTGAAAAAGACGGTGCCGTAAGTGCCAAAAACAAAGAACTGATCAACATCGCTTTAGCCGTTGCGGCACAGTGTGAATGGTGTATTGCGTTTCACACACAAAACGCTATCAAACTCGGCGCCACAAAAGAAGAAATAGTAGAAGCGGGAATGCAGGCCGTGTTGATGCACGGAGGGCCGGCTCTTATGTATCTGACCCCTCTTTTTAACGCCATAGAAGAGTTCGGCAATGAATAGCGCAAGGGTTAAAAAGTTTTATTATCTGATGAAACTCGGGCGTGAATTCGAACTGGCCGCAAAACGTGAATATATGAACGGCAACATTGCCGGGTTTTTACATCTTGATATCGGTCAGGAAGCCGTAAGTGTGGGAACAATGCAGGCGTTTGACAAAGGAGATGTGTTTACACATTACCGTGAGCACGTTCTTGCTCTTGCAAGAGGAATGGATCCGAGAGCCGTAATGGCTGAACTTTTTGGCAAAAAAACGGGTGTAAGCCGAGGAAAAGGCGGTTCAATGCACCTGTTTGAACCAAATCTTGACTTTTACGGAGGAGACGCAATAGTAGCCGGACATCTGCCGATTGCCACAGGCTGTGCGTATGCAAGAAAAATTCAGGGCGAAAATGCAGGTGTGTTTGCCATATTCGGTGACGGTGCAAGTAATGCGGGGGCTTTTTTTGAAAGTATAAACATTGCAAGCGCATGGAAACTTCCTATAATTTTCTTCCTTGAAAACAATTTTTACGCAATAGGAACGCATATTTCATGGGTAAGCCCGTTTATCGAACAGTTCAATAAAGTCAAAAACTACATGCCGGCAAAAGTAATAGACGGTATGAACGTATGCGAAGTATATAAAGCGGTAAGTGAAGCGAAAGAATATATCGAAAACGGTCTCGGACCTTATTTCATAGAAGCGAAAACTTACAGGTACGAAGGTCACAGCATGAGTGACGCCGGCAAATACAGAAGCGAGGAAGAACTTGAAATATATAAGAGCAAAGACCCTATAGAAAATCTTAAAAAAGAGGCTCTGCTAAAAGGCCTGGCTGACGAAAATTATTTTCAGGAAACAGACGCAAAAGTGGAACGAATTATCAATGAAGCCGTAGAATTTGCCAAAAATTCTCCCGAACCTGATATTGAGGAGCTGTATGAGGGAGTGTTTTGCAAGGAGTGTGAAAATGTTATACCGTAGTGCATTAAACAAAGCCTTAGACGAAGCAATGGCTGCGGATTCGAGCGTGGTTATTTTAGGTGAAGATGTCGGAAGATACGGAGGAAGCTACCGTGTAAGCGAAGGACTATTTGCTAAATACGGCGAAAACCGTGTAATCGACACCCCGATAGCGGAGCTTAGTATAGTGGGAAACGCAATAGGCATGGCAATTGCGGGACTCAGACCCGTAGCCGAAATTATGACGGTGAACTTTTCTCTCCTTGCAATGGATCAGATTGTAAACCACGCGGCAAAATTCAGATATATGAGCGGCGGAAAAATGACTGTGCCTTTAACTGTAAGAATGCCCGGAGGCGTATCAAGACAGCTTGCCGCACAGCACAGCGAAAGTTATGAAACACTCTACTCTTCAATCCCGGGTCTTATAGTTTTGAGTGCAAGTAACGCAACATATGCTTATCACGGTTTAAAATGGGCGATTTTCAGTAACGACCCCGTAATATTTTTAGAACATGAACTTCTGTATCCTATGGAGATGGAGTTTAGGGAAATTAAGAATTTCGATCCTTTCAAAGCAGAGATTGTAAAAAAAGGAAAAGATCTAACCATTATAACCTACCTGAAAATGAGATACGACGTAACCGAAGCCGCAAAAGAGCTTGCAAAAGCCGGAATCGATGTGGAAATAATAGATTTGAACTCCCTAAGGCCTCTTGATATAGATACAATCGCCGAGTCAATCAAAAAAACAAAAAAAGCGGTTATTGTAGAAGAAGACCACAAAACAGGAGGAATGGGGGCGGAAATAGCCGCACAGATTATGGAAACATGCTTTTATGATTTAGACGCACCGGTTTTAAGAATAGCGGGAGCCGATGTACCTATTCCATATAACAGGAAACTTGAACTCGCATCAATCCCTACACCTGAAAAAATTTTACAACAAATCCTTGAATGGAAGGCCCAAAATGGAATATAAAGTAACGATGCCGATTCTAAGCGATACGATGGATAAAGGTAAAATCACAAAATGGTACGTTAAAGCAGGCGATTTCGTAAAAAAAGGCGATAAACTCTGCGAAGTGGAAAGCGACAAAGCGGTTATGGATATTGAGAGTTTTGAAGAAGGGGTTGTAAAAGAAATCCTCGTAAAAGAAGGAGAGGAAGTTCCGGTAAAAAGCGTAATTGCTATAATTGAAACAATGGAAAATGGAAAATTGACAATGGAAAATGAAGAAAAAAAAGAGCCTGAAAATGAAAAACCAAAGCCGAAACAACCCGAAGAAAAAAACGAAATAAATTTAGACGATATAATAAATTCAATTGTTTCAAAACCGAAAAGTGAAATCAAAGGCACGGCATCACCGGCGGCAAAAAAAGAAGCCGCCAGATTCGGAATCGATATAGAAAAACTGCAAGAAAATAATAAAATCCCAAAACCGGCACATATTAAAGATATAAAAGAGCATATAATCAGCAGATATTTTACTCCAAAAGCCGTAAAACTGCTTAAAGAATACAACATTGAATACGACATGTTCAAACTCGATCATAAAATTGACAGTGAAGAGGTATTAAACTATATTAAACAAAACAACATCCCAAAAATTACTCCCCTAACCCCAAATCAGCTTGCGGTTATTAAAAATCTTCAAAATTCCCTGACCAAACCGACGTTTTTCGTATTTGAAGAAATAGAAATCACAAAAAAAGAAGGTATAAAACTAACCGCCTTAATTTTAAAAGCACTCGCAAACGCCATGCAGAAAAATCCGCTTACACGCACCGTCTTACAAAACGACACACTTTTAACTTTCCCCTCCTCCAATATATCCGTAGCAGTAAGCAGGGAAGACGGGCTTTTTATGTGCGTAATCAAAAACGCCGAGCAAAAAGATCTAAATGAAATAAACGAATGGTTAAAAGAGATAAAAAGCAAAAGATTAAGCGTTGAAGACCTTAGCGGTTCGACTTTCGGGGTGAGTAATCTTGGAATGTTTGATATTGAACGTTTTACGGCTCTTATCAACGACAAAGACGCAGGGATTGCAGCTTTTGGAAAATTAAGCGGAGGAAAAATAAAGGTCAGCTTCACGTTTGATCACAGAATACTAAACGGAACAGATGCCGCGGTGTTTGTTAACAGTTTTAAAGAGGAGATAAAAAATGTATGACGTAATCCTTATAGGAGGCGGTCTTAATTACGCAGCCGCAATAGTTTTAAGCAAAGCCGGCAAAAAAGTTGCCCTCATAGAAAAAGATCTGAACCATTTAGGCGGAACGTGTCTGCATAACGGCTGCATTCCTTCCAAAAACCTGCTCCACAGAGCCGGGAGCGTAATTGAAAGCAAAGAAGAAGTTTTCACTAAATCCGCACACTTAAACCTTCAAAAACTGCAGGATAAAATAAAATCACGTATCCAAAAAAGCACCAAAGCCGTAACCGCACAGTGTAAAGCGGCAGGAGTTAAGCTGATTGAAGGCGAGGCATTTGTAACAGATGACGGTGTTGAGGTAAACGGCGAGATTATAAAAAGCGAATATACAATAATAGGCACAGGCTCTTACCCCAGAATACCGGAAGGTATTAAGTATGATTCTAAAAAAATAATCACTTCCGATGAAGCGTTAAATTTCAAACACGTGCCAAAAGAGATATCAATATACGGCACGGGGGCAATCGGGCTTGAAATGGCTTCTCTTTTTGCGGCACTCGGAAGCCGGGTCAACCTCATCTACAGACATAAAAACATTTCAAAAAAATTCCCTCCTTCTATCACCCAAAAACTTGAAACCCAGTTAAAAACACTCGGAATCAACTTGATACCGGAATTTTCTATACAAAAAGCCTTTGTAAAGGATAATAAAGTAATAATTCAAAGCGGTGATAAAATACTTTCATCCGAATACCTTTTGGTGGCGGCAGGAAGAGTTCCTGATACGAATGTTGTAAAAACAGATAAAATCAGAGTGTCTAAAGGAATCGAAACCGATGAATTTTTCCAAACATCAATGCCGAATGTATATGCAATCGGAGACTGTAACGGAAAACTTCTTTTAGCACATGCGGCAAGGGCCCAGGCTCTAAATGTCGCCGATCAGATACTCGGTAAAAAAGAAAAACTAAACCTTGATAATATTCCGAAATTCATCTACACACTCCCTCTTTCATATGCAAACATAGGTGAAAGAAGCGAAAAAACAGCCGCCTTTCCTCTCTCATACCTCGGGATTTCGGGAAGCGGTTTCGGGGATGAAAACGGTGAGGTTATTCTTTATGCGGATGAAGAGGGCTTTTTATGCGGAGCGGATATATTCGCACCGAACGCCGAAGAGCTTATCGGAATAATCGCAACGGCACTTGAAGCCGAGCTTGATATAAACACCTTTAAAAAAGTCACTTTTCCTCATCCGACATATTCTGAAGCGATTGATCGGGCATTGAGGAAATTTAAATAAAATAAATGTTTATGAAAGTTTTAGCAATCTTAAATATTGTTTTTTTTCAAACGGCTTCACTACGGTACCCGAAATTAAAAATTTCGACCGTTACGTTGCAGATGTTTTCTCAAAACAATATTTTAAGAATGCTTACAATGAGTTAAGGAGCAGACATGAAAACAGATGATTACAAAAACATCCCCATTGAAAAAGTAGCCGCGGAATTTCAAACCGATATCAATAACGGCTTAAACAGTGAAGAAGCAAAAAAAAGACTCAAGAAATACGGTTTCAACGAACTCCCTGAATATAAAGAGCCTCTGTGGCACAGAATATTTAGAAGATTTTGGGGGCCTATTCCCTGGATGATAGAAGTTGCAGCCATATTAAGTGCAGCAGTTCACAGATGGGAAGACTTTGTAATTATTATGATAATGCTGTTTACCAACGCATTTTTAGATTTTTATCAGGAACATAAAGCACTTAATGCAATTGAAGTATTAAAAAGCAAACTTGCAAGAAAAGCCACAGTTTTAAGAAACGGTGAATGGCAGGAAATTCCGGCAAGGGAATTAGTACCTGGGGACATTATCAAAATTAAAATAGGTGATATTATTCCTGCCGACGTCAAACTGGTACAGGGAAGTGAATTTTTATCGGTTGACCAATCTGCACTTACGGGTGAGAGTCTACCAGTTGATAAAAAGCCGGGTGACATTGCTTATTCAAACACCATTATTAAACAAGGAGAAATGACGGCTCTTGTTGTCGGTACAGGACTTAATACATATTTCGGTAAAACAGTTGGACTTGTTGCAAAAGCCAAAGCAAATCAAAGAAGCCATTTTCAAAAAATGGTAATAAATGTCGGAAACTTTTTAATAATAATAACAGTAGTTTTAGTTGCGCTAATTGTATTTGTCGGTATTCAAAGAGGCGAAGATTTATGGGAACTTTTAGCTTTCGCTCTTGTTTTAACTGTAGCGGCTATTCCTGTAGCGCTTCCGACCGTACTGACAGTAGTCATGGCTGTAGGGGCTATGAATCTTGCAAAAAAACAGGCGATTGTCAGCCGTCTTGCCGCAATTGAAGAAATGGCAGGCATGGATATTCTCTGTTCTGACAAAACAGGCACGCTTACACAAAACAAAATGACCGTCGGAGAAATTTTTACATTTGCTAACCATACAGTTGAAGAAGTGATAAGATACGCCCTGTTTGCAAGCAAAAAAGAAAATAACGACCCTATTGAAAAACCTATTTTTGAATGGGCCCAAAAAAATAGTATTAAACTTCCGAATTACACTCTTGAAAAGTTTATCCCTTTTGACCCGGTAAGAAAAAGAACTGAAAGTGTAATTGTAATAAACGGTAAAAAAATAATCGCAACAAAAGGTGCTCCTCAAATTATAATAGAATTATGCGATTTGAGTGAGGAAGAAAAGAAAAAAGCATATGAAAAAATAGAAGAGTTTGCAAATGATGGATTTAGAACATTAGGGGTTGCATATAAACAGGAAAACGATTCCAAATTTCACTTTTTAGGGCTCATTCCTTTATATGACCCTCCAAGGGCGGATTCCAAAGAAGCGATTGAAGAAGCCAAAGCAAAAGGTGTTGAGGTTAAAATGGTAACGGGCGACAATGTGGCAGTCGCCAGATATATAGCTAAAATTTTAGGTATCGGTGAAAAAATCTATTCTATTAAAGAGCTAAAAAACGAAACACATGACGAATATGTAAAACTGGCCGTTATTATTTCAAAAGCACTCCTTAAAACACTTAATATCAGTGAAGAAGAAATACAAAAAAAAGTAAATGAAATCGTTTCACTTGTAAAAAAAGAAATAAGCACAACTCTAACAAAAGGTACAGTAAAAAGACATGAAAGTGAAATTATTAAAATAATAGAAGAAGCAAACGGATTTGCGGAAGTGTTTCCGGAAGACAAATATTTTATAGTCGATGAACTGCAAAAAGCAGATCATATTGTCGGAATGACAGGAGATGGTGTAAATGACGCACCTGCTCTTAAAAAAGCCGATACAGGGATTGCCGTAAGCGGTGCAACAGATGCTGCAAGAGCGGCTGCGGATATTGTACTTTTGACACCTGGATTAAAAGTTATTATTGATGCAATTAAAGAAGCCCGTATTACTTTTGAAAGAATGAAAAGCTATACGATTTTCAGAATAGCCGAAACCATCAGAATAGTTATTTTTATGACGCTTTCTATTATTGTGTTTAATTTTTATCCTTTAACATCTATTATGATTATCGTTTTGGCACTGCTAAACGATATCCCGATTCTTGCTATTGCTTATGATAATACCAAACTAAGAAAAAAACCTGTTAGATGGGATATGCATGAAATGCTGGTTCTTTCATCATGGCTGGGAGTAGCAGGAGTTATAAGCAGTTTTACTATTTTTTATATTGTAATGATTTATTTACAATCACACCCAGAAAGTGCGGTAATTTTACCTGATATACCGAAATGGGTGCATTTTGAAGATAAAAATTCATTTTTAGCGTTTGTGCAGTCTTTGTTTTTTGCAAAAATGGTAATTGCTGGACACGGCACTATATACAATACAAGAATTGACGATTGGTTTTTCAAAAAACCTTACCCATCTTTAATTTTATTTACAGCCACATTCACAACAAGAATCATAGGTACTGTAATTGCCGTGTATGGATTCGGTATAATGACACCAATAGGATGGGAATGGGCAATTTTTATGTGGGTTTATGCACTTAGCTGGTTTGTTGTAAACGACTTTGTAAAAATCACAGTTTTACGATATTATAGAAAAGTAAAAGGAATTGAAGTAATATGAACCCTGATTTAATTCATTTGATTATAACGACGGCATTTAGTTTTTTAATAGGACTTGAGCTTAAAACTTATAAAGAAGAAAAACATAAAGAAAATTCCCTAATAGGCTCAGTCAGGACATATACACTACTCGGTCTTCTCGGATTTATATTCTATAAAATCGATATTTGGCTTTATATATTAGGATTATTCAGCTTTACTCTTCTTTTTTCTCTTTTTTATATACAAAAATTAAAACAAAACAAATCAAGCATTATTATATTTTTAGTAGCTGAAGTTGTATATGCGTTGGGACCTATAAGCATTGAATATAGTATATGGATGCCATCACTTATTTTTGTTCTTGTGGTATTTATACTAAACTCAAAAACACATCTTCAAACTTTTACAAAAAACATTAACATTACAGAATTCGAAACATTAGGAAAATTTATACTTTTAAGTGCCGTTATTCTTCCGCTGCTTCCGAAAAACAACTTAAGTTTTATTGATATCTCACCGTTTAAAATATGGCTGGCGGTGGTAATAATATCCGGTATTTCGTATCTTAGTTATATTCTGCAAAAATATTTCTTTAAAAACAAAGGATATCTTATTACCGGAATTTTAGGAGGGCTATATTCTTCAACTGCAACAACAGTAGTACTCGCAAAAAAAGCGAAAGAAATAAGCTCTCCCGTTTTAAACAGTGCAATTATTATAGCTACGGCCATGATGTATATAAGAATTCTTGCAATAGCATATATCTTTAATATTGAGATTGCTAAATCAATGAGTCTTTTTTATATCGGATTTGCAGGAATCATGATAATTTTATCTTTTATTTTTTATAAAAACGATCAAACATCTGATTATGTAAGTGACCAAAATCCTCTTGAATTACAAACAGCATTTTTATTTGCCTTACTATTCGTTGCCATGATGGTTATTACGAAATATATTACATCACATTATGGAAATACTGGGCTTCAGATATTATCATTTATCATTGGTTTTACAGATATTGACCCTTATATACTTTCTCTTCTTACTGGAAAATATTTAATCAGCAAATCTTTACTTCTAAAAGCAATTTTCATAGCAACAGGCAGCAATAATATTTTAAAAGCAATATATGCTATTTATTTCGGAAGAAAAAATACTATCCTGTCATCAATAATTCTTATAATTTTTGGAATATCAACAATTTTCGCTGGAATTTACTTTTTTTAAGAATCTTTTAAGTAAAAACCCTCTATAATACTTGTAATAAGTTTATGAAAAAGGACTCCCATGAACTACATAAAATTCTTCAAAGAACTCTCAATCAAAGATGTTGACGAAGTCGGTGGTAAAAATGCCAGCCTCGGTGAAATGTACAATAAACTCACTCCCCTTGGTATAAATGTACCAAACGGATTCGGTGTAACGGCAAGCGCATATAGATATTATTTAAAGCATAATGGTCTTGATGAAAAATTTGCAGAAATTTTTAAAAATTTCGATCCTCAAAACATAGACGAATTAAAAAAAGTTGGAAAAACATGCCGTGATATGATAATAAACGCCGAAATACCAAAAGATTTAAAAGACGAAATTTTAAAAGGCTATGAAGAGCTTAAAAAAGAGTATGGAAACGATGTAAGTTTGGCTGTCAGAAGTTCTGCAACTGCGGAAGACTCTCCGACTGCTTCATTTGCCGGACAGAACGAAACATACTTAAACATAAAAGGCGAAGAAAACCTTTTATATGCATATAAAATGTGTCTTGCAAGTAATTTTACCGACAGAAGCATAAGCTACAAATATACCCACAATTTCGATCCTTTGAAAGTTTACTTAGCCGTAGTTGTAATGAAAATGGTAAGAAGTGACAAAGGCAGCAGCGGTGTAATGTTTAGTATCGATACCGAAACAGGATTTAAAGACGTGGTGTTTATAAATGCCGCATGGGGTCTTGGAGAAAACGTGGTTCAAGGAACGATTGACCCGGACAGTTTCTTTGTTCATAAACCTACGTACAAAAAAGGCCACAAAGCCGTACTAAAACGCAAACTCGGAAACAAAGAAAAAATGATGATCTTTTCCGAGAAAAAAGAAACAACAAACCTTGCCGAGCAGTTTACCAAAAACATAAGAACACCGATTGAAAAGAAAAAACAGTTTGCAATAAGCGATGAAGATGTTTTAATGCTTGCAGGATGGGCTATAAAAATAGAAGAACACTACACGGAAGTAAACGGGCGCTATACTCCGATGGATATGGAATGGGCAAAAGACGGTGTCGACGGTAAACTGTATATGGTTCAGGCAAGACCTGAGACGGTACATTCCCAAGAAAAAGTTAACGAATTTGAAATTTACAAACTAAAAGAAAAATCAAACGTAATCCTAACCGGTAACGCAGTCGGGGAAAAAATAGGCGCAGGAAAAGTAAAAATTTTAAAAAGCATGGCTGAAGCGGATAAATTCGAAAAAGGAGATGTTTTAGTAGCAACCACTACAAGCCCCGACTGGGAACCTGTAATGAAAATAGCAAGCGCTATCATTACGGAAACCGGAGGCAGAACATGCCATGCGGCGATTGTAAGCCGTGAACTCGGAAAACCGGCAATTGTAGGAGCAAAAAACGCCACTAAAATACTCAAAAACGAACAGGAAGTTACTGTAAGCTGTGCAGAGGGGGAAGTCGGAAAAGTTTATGAGGGAATACTTGATTTTGAAATAGAAAAAGTGGATATTTCTAAACTGCCCCGCCCTAAAACAAAAATAATGATGAACCTCGGAAATCCGGAACTCTCATTCAGCCTGGCAAAACTGCCGGTTGACGGTATAGGTCTTGCAAGAATGGAATTTATTATAAACACATACATCAAAGCACACCCGATGGCTATTAAACACCCCGATATTTTAAGTGAAACGGAAAGGGCTCTAATCGACGAACTCGCATTCCCGTATGACGGTGATCCGATAGACTTTTTCGTAAAGACACTAAGCGAAGGTGTCGCTACACTTGCGGCAGGCGTTTATCCTAAAAAATGTATTGTTAGAATGAGTGATTTTAAATCAAACGAATACGCAAACCTTTTAGGAGGAAGACATTTCGAGCCGATTGAAGAAAACCCGATGATCGGATTCAGGGGAGCCGCAAGATATACGCATCCGAGTTACAAAGAAGGGTTTGAGCTTGAATGCATCGCAATGAAAAGAGCCATTTATGAAATGGGATTTGAAAACATTGTGATTATGATTCCGTTTTGCAGACGTGTGGAAGAAGCGAAAAGAGTCAAAGAGTTGCTAATCAAATACGGACTCGGTGATGTTGAAACATATATGATGTGTGAAATTCCAAACAACGTAATTTTAATAGACGAATTTTTAGACGTGTTTGACGGTATCAGTATCGGAACAAACGATTTAACTCAGCTTACATTAGGAGTCGACAGGGACTCCCAGATAGTTGCATTTGATTATGAAGAAAGAGACGAAGGCGTTAAAAAAATGGTTCAAATGGCTGTGGAAGGCGCTAAAAGAAACAAAAAATATTCAGGCCTCTGCGGTCAGGCACCGAGTGATTATCCGGAATTTGCTGAATTTTTAGTTAGCATCGGAATTGAAAGTATGAGCTTAAATCCTGACAGCGTGTTGAAAATCATCAAAGATATTGCGGAAATGGAGAATAAGTAAACAGTTAAAAGTGAAAAATGTAAAGTGAATTTATAAAGGATTATTATGGAAAAACAGGCATACGAACAAAGTTTTGGAGCCGCCAAAATAGTAACCGGCTCCGCCCACATTCTCGATACCGGAAAAAGCAAAATCTTAATTGACTGCGGTATGTTTCAGGGACTTAACGAACATTTAAATTACGAACCTCTTGGATTTGACCCAAAAGAAATCGACGCACTTATTATAACACACGGTCACTTAGACCACGTAGGAAGAATTCCTCTTCTTTACAAACAGGGCTTCAGGGGTAAAGTTTTTGCACATCCGGCTACTTTTGATATTGCAAAAATAGTTCTTATGGACAGTGCGAAACTTCAGGAGGAAGAGTACAAAACAAGATACAAAAAAGCCCAAAGAAGAGGAGAAGAAAATAAAATCAAAAAACCGCTATATACAAAAGACGATATCAAAGAAATTTTCAAAAAAATTAACAGAGTTAAAATAGAATATAATAAAAAAATTAAAATTACAAAAGATATAAAAGCTACATTCAGGGATGCGGGTCATATTTTGGGAAGCAGTTTTGTTGAAATT
This sequence comes from Nautilia profundicola AmH, assembly GCF_000021725.1. GTDB lineage: Bacteria > Campylobacterota > Campylobacteria > Campylobacterales > Nautiliaceae > Nautilia > Nautilia profundicola. Next base: position 690,577 of record NC_012115.1, on the reverse strand, counting down.
GATTTTAAAGAGTTTGATATTAAAAAAAAAGTGGTTTTCAGCGGAGATCTCGGAAATAAAAACAACGGTATACTCCCTACCCCAGCAAAACCTACATACGCGGACGCTTTATTCATAGAATCAACATACGGAGACAGAAACCATAAAAATATTGATGAAAGTATTAGAGAATTCAAAAAAGTCATCATTGACACTCTGCTTAACGGCGGAAATGTATTAATACCTACTTTTGCCATAGAAAGAGCCCAGCAGATTTTATGCATACTCAAAGAAATGAGCGAAGAAAAATCACTACCAAAGTCCGCTAAAGTTTTTCTTGACTCACCAATGGCCACAAAAGTAACAGCCGTATATAAAAAATGGGAAAACTTATTAACAGGTAAATGCAACTCATGCAAATCACATCCGTTTGAATTTAAACAATTAAGACTTGTAAAAGATGTAGAAGAAAGTAAAGCTATTAACAATATTGAAAGAGGTGCTATAATAATAGCCGGAAGCGGAATGTGTAATGGCGGCAGAATTTTGCATCATTTAAAACACAGAGTCTGGAATCCAAGGAATGCTCTTTTATTTGTAGGATACCAGGCCAAAGGAACACTGGGACGTGAAATTGTTGACGGTGCAAAATTTATTAAAATATTCCATGAAGAAATAATCGTAAAAGCGAAAGTTCATACAATTAACGGTTTTTCGGCACATGCAGATCAAAAAGAACTGCTTGAATGGATGAATGAATTTGAAAAACTTGACAGAATATTTTTAATTCATGGTGAAGAAGACAAACAGACAATTTTTAAGGCTGTTATTAATTCTTATCTTAATAAAAGAGCTCATATTGTTGAAATGGGAGAAAAGATATATCTCTAATCTCCTATTTAAACAATAATGCTAATTTAACTATAAAATAGCCTCCGATAATCAGCCAAATAAACAAAATAAAAGCAAGATAAATCGGTTTCATTCCTACATTTTTAAATTTTTCCACCGTTGTTTCCATTCCAAGAGCAGTCATTGCCATTGTAAGTAAAAAAGTATCAAAAGTATTAATCATCAAAACTACTTCTTTTGACAAAACATGTAGAGAATTAAAACCTGCCACTAATATAAAAAATACTGCAAACCATGGGATTGTTACTGTTTTTTTGCATTTTCTCCTTTTTTTGAAAGCCATATTCCGAGTATTATTAAAAACGGTGCAATCATCATAACTCTTATCATCTTAACTATAACGGCAATTTTAGCCACTTCAGGATTAATTGCGGTTGAAGCTGCTACAACATGTGCAACTTCATGCACAGTTCCACCTATATAAATCCCCATAGCTTCTGCTGAAAGAGGAACTAACCCCATTTTATATGCAAATGGATATAAAAACATCGCTATAGTTCCGAAAATCACAACTGTCGCAACTGCTACCGCACTTTTATATGGTTTTGCATTTATTACCGGCTCAGTAGCCAATACCGCAGCAGCCCCGCATATAGAACTACCTGCACTTGTCAATATTGCGGTATCCATATCGAGTTTTAAAACTTTTGTACCAATGAGATATCCGATTATAAATGTACCGAATACTATTGAAACAGATACGATAATCCCGGGTATACCAACTGCAAAAATATTTTGAAATGTAATTCTAAACCCGTAAAGTATAATTGCTAATCTTAATATATTTTTTGTTGAAAATAAAATCCCCGGAATCCATTCTTTTGGAAGTCTATGCCTTAAAGTGTTAGCATAAAAAACACCAATTACAATTCCTACAATTAAAGGGCTAAGACCTAAATGTTTTATAAACGGTAAATTGGATATTTGGATTGCAGCCAGCGCAAACAATGCCACAAACAAAATACCATTTATTGTATTTCCCCTATTTTCTTTACTAAACACTCAAACTCCTTTTTTCGTGAAATTTTAATTATTTAATATTATTAAGTAAAATTAATAATTTTTGATAATATATTAAGTAAAACTAAAAAGGACTTTCATGACTCTAAAAGAACTTGAAATATTTTTAGAACTGTCTGAAAATCAAAATGTAATAAAAACTGCACAAAAACTTTCCGTAACACAATCAGCAGTATCACAATCAATCAAATCATTAGAAAATAAACTTGGAGAAACACTCTTTGACAGAATAGGAAAAAAACTAATATTAAATGAAAGAGGAAGAAAATTCAGAGAAATGACTTTAAATCCATACAATGAACTAATTTCAGCCAAACATAGTTTTTTAAAAGAAAAAATAGCAGGCACTCTCTCTATTTCAGCAAGTAAAACAATCGGTACTTATTTATTACCTCAAATAATATTTAATTATTTATCATCGAATAATAATGTAAAAATTAAAAAAGAAATACACAATTCATCAATAATTATAAATAATATTATGGAAGGAAAAATAGATTTGGGATTTATAGAAACAGAATGTGAAAACAATAATATTATAAAAGAAAAAATTAAAGAAGACGAATTAATTATTGTTTCTAAAACTCCTCAAAAAGAAGTATTTATAGACGAATTGAAACATAAAAAATGGATTTTAAGAGAAACAGGGTCAGGAACAAGAGAAATGTTTTTAAAACAGATTAAAAACATTATTGATATAGAAATATTTATGGAATTTAATGAATTTGAAGAGGCTAAAACAATACTTTTAAACAACCCTGAAACACTTACATGCGTTTCTAAAGAAGTTGTAAAAAAAGAATTAAAAGAAAAAAAGCTTTTTGAAATAAAAATTAAAAATATAACATTTAAAAGAAACTTTTACCTTGTATATCATAAAAATAAAATTAAAACAGAATTATTTGACGATTTCGTAAAGTATATAAAAAAAGAAACAAACCCGAAAATCAGATGATTTCGTTTTTAAGAATTTTCGGGAATGTATTAAAATAGATGTCTTTTGCTTTATCAAGTGGAACTTCAACTTCGTTGATTTTTATTTTATTTCCACCTACGGTTCCTACTTTTTCAAAATAGATACCTTTTTCATTGCAGAGTTTTTCAAACTCAGCTTCATTTTCAGGTTTAACTTCCACAAAAGCTCTGCTTAAGCTTTCGGCAAATATATCTTTAGGTGAACTTACATTAATATTAAGATCAAGCCCTTTATCACTCACACACGCCCATTTATAAGCGGCTATCGCCGCACCGCCCGTTGAGATGTCTTTTGCGCTTTCGATAAGATTACTTTGCAGTACGTCCCAAAGTTTAAGTTCTTTTTCAAAATCAACTTCAGGATGCTCTCCCGCTACAATTCCACCGAAAACTTTAAGGTAAAGACTTCCGCCAAATTCAGGTTTCGTTTCGCCTAAAATATAAATGCTGTTGCCTTCATTTTTAAGATCAGTCGTTCTGTAATCGTCACTTGCACCGACCATTGCGATCTCAGGAGTTGGATATACGCCCTCACCTTCGTTTTCGTTATAAAGTGATACGTTACCGCTTACAACCGGTGTATTCAGTTCACGGCATGCTTCTTTTATCCCTTCGCATCCCATTTTAAACTGCCACATAATTTCAGGATTTAGAGGGTTTCCGTAATTCAGACAGTCGGTAATCGCTAAAGGTTTTATTTTTTTAACCGCTACGTTTCTTCCGGCTTCCATCACCGCCGCTGCGGCTCCGAGCTTCGGATCGATATAATTAAATCTTGCGTTACAATCACATGCCATACCAAGAAATCTTCCGTTTTCTTTAACCCTTATAACGCTTCCGTCGGCTCTTTTTGTATCTACGGTATTTGTCTGTACCATTGAATCGTACTGCTCATAAATCCACGCTTTGTCAACCACTTCGCTCTCAGCCATCAGTTTTTCAAAAGCAACTTGCGGATCTACTTCTGGAATTTGAACGTTTTTGATTTCTTTAAGGTATTCAGGCTCTTTTACAGGTCTCACAAGCTCAGGTGCTTCTTCGGTAATAGGATCTACAGGAATATCCGCCACTTTTTCACCGTACCAAAACAGTTCAACCCTTCCGGTATCCGTAACCTCTCCGATTACCTCGGCGTCAAGGTCGTATTTTTTAAATATTTCGATTACTTTATCTTCATACCCTTTTTTGGCACATATAAGCATTCTCTCTTGGCTTTCGCTTAGCATAAGCTCATAAGGGTTCATTCCCTCTTCCCTCATAGGAACTTTATCAAGGTGCATTACAAGTCCACTGCCGCTCTTTCCGGCCATTTCAAAACTTGAAGATGTAAGCCCAGCGGCACCCATATCCTGAATACCTACGATATAATCTGTTTTAAACAGTTCCAAACACGCTTCCATTAAAAGTTTTTCAGTAAAAGGATCCCCTACCTGAACTGTAGGTCTTTGATCTTCGTCTCCTTCTTTAAAGCTGTCACTACTCATCACGGCTCCACCGAGACCGTCTCTTCCCGTTTTAGATCCTACGTAAATTACAGGATTTCCGATACCTTCCGCTTTTGCGTAGAAAATCTCATCCTGAGGACAGATTCCAAGTGAAAAAGCATTAACTAAAATATTACCTTTATAGCACTCTTCAAAAGCGGTTTCCCCACCGATTGTAGGAACACCTATACAGTTTCCGTATCCCGCAATTCCGGCAACTACCCCGTGAAGAAGGTGTCTATGAAGTTTAGCGGTTTCATCGTCGCCTTTAATGTGTGCGAATCTGATGGCGTTAAGATTCGCAACAGGTCTTGCACCCATTGTAAATATGTCTCTGAGTATCCCTCCGACACCTGTAGCCGCTCCCTGATAAGGTTCGATAAATGACGGGTGGTTGTGAGATTCCATCTTAAATACAGCCGCCATATTTCCGCCGATATCAATAACCCCAGCATTTTCACCAGGCCCCTGAATAACCCAAGGAGCTTCTGTAGGAAATCCTTTTAAATACACTTTACTTGATTTGTATGAACAGTGTTCACTCCACATAGCACTAAATACACCAAGTTCAACAAAATTAGGTTCTCTTCCTAATATTTTTTTAATATGCTCATAATCTTCCCAAGATAATTTATGTTTCTCAAGTACTTCGTTTAATTGATTTTTATCAATTTCATATGCCATAATGTACCTTTTTTTTAAGAAATTATACCATATATTAAGTTGTGAAGTGGGTAAGTAGATAAGTGGTTAAGGAATTTATATAATTTAAAACTTTTTATAGCTTCACGACTTAAGTGCTTCACAACTTACCTGCTAAAGTTGTTATAATTTCAACAAAAATTTAGGAGGGGCAGTTGGATTATTATGAAATATTAGGTGTTGAAAGAACTGCTACAAAAGTAGAAATCAAAAAAGCCTATCGCAAACTCGCAATGAAATACCACCCTGACAAAAACCCGGGTGACAAAGAAGCCGAAGAGATGTTTAAAAAAATAAACGAGGCTTACCAGGTTTTAAGCGATGACGAAAAAAGAGCAATTTACGACAAATACGGTAAAGAAGGTCTTGAAGGACAGGGATTCAAAACAGATTTCGATTTCGGTGACATCTTCGATATGTTTAACGATATATTCGGAGGCGGTTTCGGAGGAGGTAGAGCCGAAGTTCAGATGCCTTACGATATAGATAAAGCTATAGAAGTTACGCTTGAATTTGAAGAGGCCGTATACGGTGTGAGTAAAGAGATTGAAATAAACTATTTTAAACTCTGTCCGAAATGCAAAGGCAGCGGAGCGGAAGAAAAAGAAACATGCCCGAGCTGTCACGGAAGAGGCACAATAATCATGGGCAACGGATTTATGAGAATTTCCCAAACCTGTCCTCAGTGCAGCGGCAGAGGATTTATAGCCAAAAAAGTATGTAACGAATGTAGAGGCAAAGGTTATATAGTTGAGAGTGAAACCGTAAAAGTCGACATCCCTGCCGGAATAGACACCGGAATGAGAATGAGGGTAAAAGGCAGAGGTAACCAGGATATCAGCGGGTACAGGGGTGATTTATATCTAATATTCAATGTAAAAGAATCAAAAATTTTCAAAAGAAAAGGAAACAATTTAATCGTAGAAGTTCCTATCTTCTTTACAAGTGCAATTTTGGGTGATACGGTGAAAATACCGACACTCAGCGGGGAAAAAGAGATTGAAATTAAACCTCATACAAAAGACAACACCAAAATAGTTTTCAGAGGTGAAGGAATCGCCGATCCGAACACCGGATACAGAGGTGACTTAATCGCAATCCTTAAAATCGTCTACCCTAAAAAACTCACAGATGAGCAAAGAGAACTTCTTGAAAAACTGCATAAAAGTTTCGGAGGCGAGATTAAAGAACATAAAAGCATATTAGAAGAAGCAATTGATAAAGTAAAAAGCTGGTTTAAGGGTTCTTAACCCAAAAGCCAGCCTATTAACACATACGCAGGATAAAAGAAATAATTGCTTAATGGTGTAAACAATACTATCATTAAAATAATCATCCCATACGGTTCTATCTTATTGTAAAATTCGGCTATTTTATACCATTTAAACTGTAATGAAAGGTATTTAACTGCGTTTGCTCCATCAAGCGGAGGAATCGGAAACATATTAAACACCGCCAGAATTACATTAATAATAACCATATACATCAAAAACATATATAAAAACAGACTGATAAACCCGTCCGGCTTACCTACAACACCGATAAGCGTCGAAGCTACAACCGCCAGGGTTAAATTATAAACAACACCTGCGATTGAAACGTTAAAAGCACCTATATACCCGCCTCTGTTTACCACTGTAAAAATATTCACCGGTACCGGTTTGGCCCATCCGAAAACGATCGGATCCGCCACACCCGCCAGTTTTTGAGAAACAAAAAGAATTATCGGAAAAACAATACTTCCGAACGGGTCTATATGTTTTAGAAGATTTATACTAAGCCTCCCCTCTTTTGTTGCCGTCAAGTCACCGTAATATTTGGCGACAAGCCCGTGCATAATCTCATGCCCGACAATGGCTATAATAAAAGCAAATGCCAAAGCGGCATATTTAATTATATAAAACTCCAACTTATTCCCTTATTTCGCATTTGCTTTTGGATTGCATCCTGCTGTAAGGTATGGTTTTTTACCTTCACGCAGCTCTTCTTCAATCTCATCAATGGTTTTTCCTACCCTGTTCCATCTGATTGTGTAATTCGGACAGTTTTCCGCTTCGTCTTCACCAGGTTTTTGCATAACCCAGCTCATATAAATAAACCAAGGTTTACCCACTATCAGTTTATAAGGCACAGGTCCCCAGAATCTGCTGTCGTTACTGTGGTCTCTGTTGTCACCCATCATAAAATAGTTGTCTTTCGGAACAATTATAGGTCCGTAATTTATAACCTCTTCAGGAAAATCTACATGCGGGTCGTGATGTACACCCGGATGCAGTGTCATATACGGGTTCATCACCCATTTTTCTCCGTTTATATCCACAACTGCGGCTTTCATTTTTTTGGCAAATTCAACTGTCTGTTGGTCGCTGTTTTGAACTCTTAGATATAAATTTTTATCTCTAACCATAAGTTTATCCCCGCCAACAGCCACACATCTTTTAACAAAATGCATCTTAGGGTTTACAGGGAATCTAAAGATTACAATATCTCCCCTTTGAGGTCTCGGACCGTCTATTAAATGCCCGTCACCCCTGAAATCAGGAAGCACCGGTATTTCAAGCCATGGAATATGAGGAATCGGAACTCCGTATGCAAATTTTTTCGCAAACAGAGCGTCACCCGGAAGAAGCGTTCTTTTCATACTTCCGCTTGGAATCACAAACGCCTGAGCCAAAAAGAAAATAATAAGAAGTACAATAACAATAGTACCGGTCCATGTATTGGACCAGTTATAAAGTTTTTTCAGTTTTTCTTTCATTTAACCTCTTTCGCAAAGTTTTTAGCGGCTTTTACCGTGTTTTTAAGAAGCATTGCTATTGTCATAGGTCCTACACCGCCAGGCACGGGAGTTATATATGACGCCTTTTTGCTAACATTTTCAAAATCAACATCACCCACAAGTCTTCCGTCTTCAAGTCTATTGATTCCTATATCAATTACTATTACACCGTCTTTAACCATATCAGCTGTAATAAGGTTCGGTTTTCCTACACCTACGATTACGATATCAGCTCTTTTTGTATGTGCTGCTAAATCTTTTGTTTCGATATGGCAGATATCAACAGTCGCCCATGCGTTTACAAGTAGCGCCCACATAGGTTTACCTACGATATTACTCGCACCTACGACACATACGTCTTTTCCTTTAAGGTCAATTTCATACTCTTCAAATATTTCCATTACACCAAGCGGTGTACAAGGAGCAAACGTATCAAGACCTTCTACAAGTCTACCCATATTGTACGGATGGAAACCGTCAACGTCTTTGCTTGGGTCCACCGCTTCGAGGATTTTGGTAGTATCTATATGTTTTGGAAGAGGCAGTTGAATTAGAAGTCCGTGAATATTCGGATTTTCATTAATCATTTTGATTGTTGAGAGTAGCTCTTTTTCCGTAATACTTTCAGGAAATTCATGCACTACACTGTAAATTCCTACTTTTTGACATGCGTTTCTTTTCATTTTTACATATGTATGACTTGCCGGATCATCACCTACAAGTATCACCGCAAGACCAGGAGTAATACCTTTGGTTTTAAGTTCGTCAACTTCTTTTTTTAAATTGTCTTTTATTTTTTCGGAGAGTTTTTTTCCATCAAGAATTGTCATTATCTTTCCTTTTTGATAAAATGAGAAATATTTGAAATTTTAACATAAAAGGTAGAAGTTAATGTTAATTCGCTTAAGTTTTATATTTTTATTCTCTCTTCTTTTTGCAAAAAATGATGAATGGTTTATTACAAACCTCGAATACGGAAAAATGCTTTATAATAATCCAAGGGGAATTAGCTGTGCAAAATGTCACGGTTCAAAAGGTCAGGGGAAAATAATAACTTCTTTTATAAATTCAAAAGGTAAAAAAGAAATAATCAAAACTTATCCATTTAAAAAATTAACATTTGAAAGACTGAAAAAAGCTTTATTTCACCAAATAAAAATTAAACCAATTATAAAACGCAACCCCGAATCACCTTTAAAATATATAAATATAATGCCTAAATATGACTATTTGACAGACAATGAAATAAAAGCAATTCTTTTGTATTTAACTTCAAAGGATAAATAATGGTTTTTAGCGATATTAATGAAATTCAAAACATTGTCGAATCAAATGATATAAAAAAAGCCGAACAACTGATCAAAGCCAACCGATTAGCGACTGTAACAACTCAAAAAAGAAGCATGTTAATGGTAAGCGGACATCAGGTAAAACACCTGAATAAAATAGATGAACTGCCGGCGGATGTTATTATGCTAAATCTTGAAGACGGCGTACCGAAAGAGAAAAAAGAAATTGCAAGGGTAATGATCGCAGTTTTCCTCTCAAATATAAAAAATCTAAATAAAGAAATAGTAATAAGGGTAAATCCTCTAAACGAAGGCGGGCTTGAAGATATCAAATATTTAAACAGACTCTCTTTTAACGCTTTTAGAATTCCAAAAGTCAATTCCGTAGAAGAAATAGACGATGTGTTTATGATAACCGATAAAGAAATACACGCGTCTATCGAGACCAAAGAGGCGTTTTTTAATCTAAAAGACCTAACCCATCCGAAACTCACTACTTTTTATATCGGAATATATGATCTTCTCAACGAATTAAACATAAATCACTCTGTTATTGAGCTTAACAATCCTTTGATTCACAGAATTTTAAGCGACTTTTCCCTTACCTGCAGGTATATGAATATCATACCTATAGGATTTGTGTATCAGCAGTATAAAGACTTAGACGGCTTTAAAAAATGGTGCCTGCTTCAAAAAAATCTCGGAATGCAGGGAGTGGGATGTATTACTCCGGCACAATGCGAAATAGCGAATAAAATATTCGGAGAAGATTTGAAATTTGCCAAAATGATAGTCGAGAGGTTCGAAAAAGAAGGCCCTTTTACAATTGACGGACTTTATGTGGACGAACCAATATACAAGAACTATAAACAAATAATTGAGTAATTTCGTGACAAATTTAAAATTTTAAATCGCTTTTAAGTAATTTATAAGCAAAAAGCAGTATAATTCCGTCAGTTTTTCTTTCCTTAAATTTTACTTAAAGGTAAAGTTAATGTTTAGTATGAATCCACTTTCTTTGTTGTTTCTTTTTTTAATACTTCTTGGAGTAATTCCAAATCTTTTTTATATGATAGGGTACTTATCTCATATAAAGAGAAAAACTCATTTTTTGATTCATTATTTTACGTTCATATTTTCAATGATAGGTGTCGTACTATCAAATGAAATACTTCCGTTTTTGTTTTTTTGGGAGCTTATGAGCCTTGCAAGCTGGCAATTAATTTTAACCGAACCGACTGACGAAGCGGTAAAAGCTGCAAGATTTTACTTTTTTATGACTCATTTCGGGTTTGTTTTTATTCTGCTTTTCTTTTTAATGCTTGGGGGAGATTCTTTATTTGCAAATTTTAAAACTTTAAAAGAGTTAGCCGCTGATTTTAAATACCCTACTTTACTCTTTTTACTCATAACCATAGGATTTTTAAGCAAAGCTGGAGTCGTACCGCTGCATGTATGGCTGCCGTACGCTCACCCGGCGGCTCCTTCTCCCGTATCCGCTCTTATGAGCGGAATAATGTTAAAAGTTGCAATTTATGCATTTTTAAAGTTTCTTTTTATTATTCCAAACTGGCAGATTGAATGGGGAGTGATTATTTTAGCGCTCGGGGCTGTTTCAAGCCTTGTAGGGGTATTGTATGCTATTGCAAGTCATGATATAAAAGCACTTCTCGCAAACCATTCAATCGAAAATATAGGAATTATCCTTATAGGAATCGGAGTTGGTATGATTTTCACATACCTTAAACTCCCTGCTCTTGCGGCATTTGCATTTATTGCCGCGCTATATCATACGTTTAACCATATGAGTTTTAAATCTCTTCTTTTTATGAGTGCCGGAAGCGTTTTATATGCCACCCACACAAAACATATAGAAAGCTACGGAGGACTTATAAAACTTATGCCGGTTACCGCTTTTATGTTTTTAATTGCAGCTATTTCAATCTCTGCACTCCCTCCTACAAACGGCTTTTTGAGTGAGTGGATGATATTTCAGAGCATGCTCAGCTCCAGCGGTATTGACAATTTAGTGCTAAAACTCTCATTTCCTTTTGCAATTTTTGCATTGGCTCTCACCGGAGGACTTGCTATAGCATGCTTTGTAAAGGCGTTTGGTATTACATTTTTGGGTCTAAGCAGAAGCAAAAACGCAAAACACGCAAAAGAAGTAAACAAATTAATGCTGACAGGGCAGATTCTTATGGCAGGAGTAGTTATTTCACTTATGCTTTTTATGCCTTTTTTTATAAAGATCATTAATCATTCTATGCCTGTTGCAGATATTTATCATAAACTTTTCCAAAATATCTGGGTTATGCATTCACTAAATTCAAACGGAGCGGTTGCCCCTCTTTTAATTTTAGGAGGACTTATAATTGTAGTTTTTGCAATATATGCGTTTTATAAATATTTAAACCCGAAAATTAGAATTTATCACACCTGGGCATGCGGATACAACACTACTCCTAAAAGCCAGTATTCAGCTACAGGATTTGCCGGACCTGTCAGAAGATTTTTTGAGTGGCTCTACCGCCCGGATATTCATACCCGCACCCAAACAATTGCAGGACACAAAACTAAATTTTCATCTTCACTTTATAAAGTGCATATTAAACCTCTTTTTGAAAAAAGTTTATACGATAATGTGGTAAAAGGACTGAATTATCTAAGCTATTTCGTATACAGACTGTCCCATTTTGAAAGACATAGATATTCAAGCCTTATTTTTATGCTTTTGATATTCGCCCTGTTTAGTTTCAGAGTGTTTTACAAAGAAATCAGTTGGGGAAATATAATGCTTGAAGGAATTGTAATGGCGATTTTTTATAAATTCCTGTTTGGAGAGAAAAAATGATAAATTATATTTTGACGATATCTCTTATATTTTTAATAGCTCCGTTTTTACTCGGGCTTACAAAATCAATAAAAATGTTTTTACTGTTTAAAAAGCCGATTAGTCCGTTTCAGCCGTATGCGGATTTTGTAAAACTTATTCATAAAGAGCTTGTTTATGCAAAAGAATCGAGCCAAATAAGCAGAATTGCCGTATTTATGATTTTATCTCCTATTATTGTGGTGGTATTTTTAATGCCTCCTGTTTTTCATGGAAGTTTTTACATCTCATTTATCGACGCATTTACCATTACCGGACTTTTATCTCTTTCAACGTTTTTTTTAATGCTTTTAGGGCTTGACAGTGCAAATGCGTTTGGAGGAATAGGCAGCAGCCGTGAAGCCTTTATTTCGGCACTTGTGGAACCCGCAATGATTTTAACGGTTTTCAGTATTTCACTGATCGGACAAAGTATAGGAATCAGTAAAGCAGTTTTAAACCTGAACGACTATTTTGATATAAACCACGCAGCAAGTTTTGTTCTGGCGGCAATCAGCTTTTTTATTATCCTGATTGCGGAAAATGGGAGAATTCCGATAGACAATCCGGAAACTCACCTTGAGCTTACAATGGTACATGAAGCAATGGTTCTTGAGAGTACAGGTGCCGATTTGGCGTTAATCGAAATGGCAAGCGCACTTAAATTTGCAATTTTCGCAACTCTGTTTGTAAGCCTGTTTTTACCTTTTGGGGTGAATCTATGCTGGTGCCTGGCTGTTACGGTTTTTATTCTTAAACTTATTTTAGTATCGGTTGCAGTGGCTCTTGTTGAAGTAAACACTGCTAAATTGAGACTTTTTAAAGTGCCTAATCTTCTGGGAATTGCGATAATTTTCGGATTTTTATCACTATTTATCTATTATGTGGTGGGAGAGTAAAATGATAAACGTATTAATAGGCTTTTTTATTGCCGTACTTATTGCTTCGCTTTTTACAAACAGACTCTTCAGACTCTATTTCTGGTATGGACTTAATTCCCTTATTTTGGGGAGTATTGCAATAGTAATCGGAAAACACCTTGGAAATGAAGAGCTGGTAATTATGGGTATCATTACAATAATTATAAAATTTTTAGTTATCCCGCTTGTATTAAAAAAAATAACTATAAGATTTAAAATCAATAGAGATATATCACAGATTATAAAAATTCAGTATTTAACGATAATCGTTCCGATTGTTTTGGTATTTACATATTATCTGATTACGCCTGTTTTAGATTCATTTACAACACATCCGAATTTTGTGGCAATTTCAATAAGCTCGCTTTTTCTTTCACTTCTTTTGATAATGGAACACAAAAAAATGATTGCAAAAATTATGGGCTTTTTATTTATTGAAAACTCTTTGTTTTTACTCGGAATTGTCGCGACAAACGGAATGCCTTCACTAATTGAGCTTGGGGTGTTTTTTGATTTGATGATGTTTATTTTAATTATCAACCTACTTTTTAAATATCAAGGAGAATAAATGGAATTTCTTTTTGTACCTCCGCTAATAGTTTTTGTTTTAAGTTATTTTAAAATAAGCAGGAAATTAATGGCATTTACAGCTTCAACAATATTTTTCGGAGTAATATATACGGTTACCCACCCTTTTGTAAACGACTATTTTTATATTGATAAATTAGGAAGTTTTGTTCTTGTTGTATCTTCAATAGTAGCCGTTGCGGTTTTTGCTTCAATGATTTCATTGCCTGATAGAATCAAACTTAATGAAAAATCAATTAAAAGGTTTTACAGATTCTTTGCGGTTTTTTGGATAGGAATAATTATCTCAATCCTTTCAAACAATATGGGGCTTTACTGGGTAGGACTTGAATTTGCGACTTTATCAACCGTATATATGATAAAAGTAAAAGTTTCAAAAGAAGCAGACATTGAAGCATGGAGATATCTAATAGTCGGAGCTATCGCAATTTCTCTTATTCTTTTTGGAATAATTTTAATTTACGCCGCAAGCAAAGATGTTTTGGGTGAAAATGCTATGAACTTTTACTCACTAATTAACAACACGCAAAAAATAAACGAATATCTTTTTGAGCTCGGATTTATATTCGTAATGATAGGAATGTTTATTAAAATGGGATTTTTTCCGATGAATTTGTGGCTGGCAGATATTGAAAGAGCTTCAGTTTATCAGGTGGGAGCACTCTTCAGCGGTATACTTGAGAGTGCTATAATTTTAGGGTTTTTCAGGTTTTCAATGATAGAAAAACATATCAATTATTCACACTTAATCGCAATCGGATACATTTATATCTTAATAACTCTCTTTTTTGTAAGTTTTTTAATCTATAGGGCAAAAGATTTTGTTCGTCTTTTTTCACTTTCTGGAATTGAACATATGAGTTTAATAGCTCTATTTTGGATAAGCGGAGGATATTTTGCGACACTTCTTCACTTCGCCGCTCACGCTTTTATGAAACCGGGTCTTTTTATAAGCTCACAAATTTTAGAACAAAACAAAAAATATATATTTAAAGGAACATTAAAAAATCTCAACAAATTTGCCGCTTTTATGATTGCCGCTATGTTTTTAGGAGTAATTTCTCTACCTCCAAGCCCTATGTTTTTCAGTGAAATATACGGATTTAAAACGATGGTTGACATTGCAAAAGATTCAAATTATTTCTTTTTAATGATTGGAACCGTTTTTATTCTTTTAATGTTGCTTAGCATTATCTTTTACAGATTCGTTCATATTTATCAGAATATGCAATACGTAAGAGAAGAAAAAGAAAAAAAAGTTTATAAAAGCGAAATAATCGCAGTTTTTATACTATTCATCTCAACTGCTTTTCTTCTATTGCCACAAAGTTTTGATTTTATCGAAGGGATTATGAAATGAGATTAATTGCCAGATTTGCACTTGATAAGTTAGAGAATTTTGAAATTATTGACGTTTATGAGAGTAAAATCGAACGCCAAAGCGTAGATAAAAAAAATCCGACAGTTAAATCACTGATGTCAAAATACCCGTCAGCCATATGGATGGAGAGAAAAATCAAAGACGAATTCGGAATAGAATTTGAAGGGGCGTTTGATACAAGACCTCTTGTAAAACATGAAAGATTTCCAAAACACATATATCCTTTAAGAAAAGATTTTAATAAAAAAGAGATTGATTTTACAGTATTCACTCCTTACAAATACGAAGAAATTGAAGGAGATAACGTTTTTGTGGTACCTGTAGGACCTATTCATGCAGGAATTATAGAACCCGGGCATTTTCAGTTTTCCCAGGCGGGCGAAGAGATACTTCATCTTGAAGTTAGGCACTATTACAAGTACCGCGGAATTGAAAAAATGGTTGAGGGTAAAAAAGTAAATGAAATCAAAAAAATAGTTGAAAGAATAAGTGGAAATGAAAGTATTGCCTATCAAATTGCCTTTATGGATATTTTATCTCAGGCAAGTGAAATTGAAATTCCGAATTCCCTTAAACAAAAATATTTCACCCTGCTTGAACTTGAAAGGATTATCCATCACTTAACTGATTTAGGATTTATACCAAACGACGCGGGATTTGGTGCGGCTCTTGCTTTTATGAGTAAACTTACTGAAGAAGCAAGAAGAGTTATGGCAAAAATTACAGGGCACAGATTCGGATTCGGGGCAATAAAAGAGGAAGTTGAAATAGACTATCAAGAACTTACCAAATTTATTGATTATTTAAAAAAAGAAGTTGAATTTTTTGAAGACTGGATAAATGATATTGCAAGTCTTTGGGACAGATTTAATACCACAGGGGCTTTAAGCAGACAAAAGGCTGCAAAATACGGAGTTGTGGGTGTGACGGCGAGAGCCAGTGGAGTTGAACTTGATGTAAGAAACAATCTTTTTTATAAAAACTTCGGATATAAAATGCAGCTTGGGAAAAAAGGCGAAGTATCAGATAGATTTAGAGTAAGAATAAAAGAAGTTTTAAATTCAATTGAAATGATTAAAAATTTCAAAACCGATAAAAAAGAAAAATTAATGCTTAATGAATTTAAAGACGGAGAATATATGAGTTTTGTAGAAAGTTCTATCGGTGAGCTTTTTATGTATATGAAAATTAAAGACGGAGTAGTCGACAGATTTTACGTACGTGACCCTTCACACATAAACTGGCAGGCGTTTCACACGACAATTTACAAAGATATTATCGCGGACTTTCCACTTATTAATAAAAGTTTCGATTTAAGTTATGCCGGAAACGATTTGTAAAGGATAAAAATGCTAAAATTCTGGGAAAAGAGAATTCAAACGGGAATAGTTACTGAAAATTTAGAATTTGATAGGGAACTTAAAGAGATAAAAAAACAGATAAAAGATAAAATTAAAAAACATTTCGCCGGAAGCCTTGCAATAAGAATGGTTGATAGCGGAAGCTGTAACGCATGCGAAGCTGAATGTAACGCTTTAAGCAATCCTTATTATGACTTAGAGAGGCTTGGAATACATTTTGTTGCAAGTCCAAGACACGCGGACGTTATGTTTTTAAGCGGAGTAATGACAATGAATATGTACCATCATGCAATAGACTGTTATAACCAGATGCCGTCTCCTAAATGGGTAATAGCAATTGGTGAGTGTGTAAAAGATATGGGTGTTTTTGAAAAAACATATGCAATAAAAGGAAACGATTTAAAAATAGATTATTTTATCCCGGGATGCCCTCCAAGCCCAAAAGATATAATAAAAGGGCTTTTGAAATTTTTAAAAACATTTGAATAAACTAACCTACAAAAAATTTCTCAATAATATCTTCAGGTATTCTTTTAGGCCTCTGTGTTTTAAAATCCACAAAAACCCACTCACTGAATCCTGAAGTTATAAGTTTGTCATTTTTATAAATTTCATATTTTCTGATTACAAGCAGTTTTTTTACCTCATCAATCCATGTTCTCAAAACAAGCTCGTCACCTTCAAATGCCGGGAGTTTATATTCTATGCAATGTTTTTTGGCAACCCAGCTTACTCCATGAGTTTTATAGTATTCAACACCGAATCCCTCGTGTGTTGAGTGTTCCATTGCAACATTAATCATCCACTCAAGGTATTTCAGATTATTAACATGTCCGTTAAAATCAATATCTTTACTACTTACAATAATTTTTTTTTCATAAATTTTAGGTTTCATTTTGTTCCTTATAATTTTAGTCTTTCCGGCTTTCCGAAGTAATATCCTTGGGAATAATCAACTCCAAGTTCTTTTACAGTTTTAAAAATTTCTTCATTTTCAACAAACTCGGCTATAGTTTTAATCTCATTTGCTTTAGCAAATTCTACAATTGATTTTACTACACTGTAAGAAAATTTATCTTTATGAATATCTTTTATTAATGTACCGTCAAGTTTTAGAAAATCAGGCTTGTAATTAATAAGTCTTATAAAATTCGAATATCCGCTTCCAAAATCATCAATCGCTATTGTTACGCCTAAATCTTTAATTTTAGTAATAAACTCCTCCAACACATCATATTTTTCTACATCTGCATCTTCAAGCAATTCAAATGTTACATATTTGGCAAATTCTTTGTTTTTACTTAACATCTCATAAATAAGTTCTCTTACTATTTCTTTTTCTATATCAATTTCGGAAATATTAATACTTATATCGTAATCTTTAAATTTTTTAACAATATCAAACGCTTCACTTAATACTATTTCCGTAATTTTTGAATAGTAAATACCCTGTTTTGCAACATCAATAAATTTAGACGGAGGTATGATTTTATTATCATATTCGATTCTTACTAATGTCTCATATTTTACAATGCGTTTCGTACTGTTTTCTATAATCGGCTGATAAAAACAAATAATATTTTTGTTATCAATTGCTTCTTTTAGAATATGAAGAATCTGCAGGTTTTCCTGAGCTATTTTTTTCTCTTTCGCAAGTAAACCATCCGCAATTAAAAAAGAATCTTTATTATTTTTAATTTTATTCATACCTATTCTGGTGTTTTCAAAAGCTTCTTTACCTTTGGAAACACACATTATTACAGTAATATCATATAAAAACTCTCCTATATCCAATTGGGAGTAATTAATTTTTCTTTGTATTTGTTTAAGTTCATTAATATATTCCTCATAACTTTTTGAATTATTTGCCAAATCTGTAACAATCGCATACTCACCCTCATCCAAGTCAAATATTTTATCAATACCATCAGGCAACAGATCTTTTAAATAATCTTCAAATTTATGTTCAATTGTTTCAGCAATTTTTTCACCGAAAAAGTTCCTGAAACTTTGAAAGTTTTCAATTTCAATTAATGCTACAAAAGGTTCTTTTGCATTTTCCAAATAATCATATAAAAGCTTTTTAGGTTTCATCATTTCACTTATGTCGTAACATATGGAAATTAATTCGATAATATTCCCGTTTTCATCTAATATAGGACTGATTAATGCTTTAATATAAATGATTTTTCCATTTTTATCTTTACATTTAATTATTTCACTAAATAAATTTTTTTCATTTATTATACTTTCCCAAAATTTTTCAATTTCATCTTGCATCTTTTCTGCATTATAAATCATATGATGTATTTCTTTACCAATGATTTCTTCTTTTGGATAACTGAAAATTTTACAAAATTCATTGTTTACATATGTGAATTTTTTATTGGTATCAAATTTAGCAACCATAACACTTTTATCAACAATATTTTGATACTGTTTTAGTAAATTTTCAAACTCTTTGGCTTCTTTTTTTAATAAAAGATTGTGTGTGATTTTTTTAAGAATATCTATAAACTGCTCTATTTCAAAAGGTTTTAAAATAAACCCATCCACACCTAACTTGATTGCTTCTATAAAATAATCAGTTTCATTATAAGCGGATACTACTAATGCATTAATTTCCGGACTTATTTCTTTAATTTTTTTTATCATTTGAAGCCCGTTTAACTTCGGCATATTTATATCAGTTATAACAAGGTCGATCTTGTTGTTTTTGAATTTCTCCAAACCTTCTTCACCGTCCGAAGCTGTTATTACTTTTTTAAAAAATCTTTCAAAAATAATTTTAGTTTCTTCTAATGCGTCTTTATTATCTTCTACATACAATACGTTAAAGTTTTTAGTAAATTCAATAATTTTTTGTAGTTCACTCATGATCAACCTTTAATTCAATTCTAAATACCGCACCTACTTCGCTATTAAATGCGTAAAGTTTGCCTTTTAATCTTTCTTCAACAATCTGTTTACTCATATAAAGACCAAGCCCCGTTCCGTTTCTTTCATCTTTTGTAGTGAAGTAAGGATTGAATATTTTATCTATTATATCTTCTCTTATTCCTCCACCATTATCTTCTATATCAATGATACATAAATTCTTTTTATAATCATAATAAACTTTAATTTTTATATACGGGTCTTGTATTTTTCTTTCTTTTAATATATCTTCGGCGTTTCTTATTATATTTAATAAAACCTGTTTTAATTCGTTTGGAAACGTTTTTACTTTTTTCTTGCATTTTATATCTTGAATAATTTTTATGTTTTTATTTTCAATAGATGGTTTTGCAATGTTTAATGTTTGTTCGATTATATTTTTTAAATCAACAGATTGAACGGAATCTTCCCTTCTATAAAACTTTCTAAAATCATCAATGGTATTACTCAAATGCTGAATAAGCTCTTCAATTTTTATAATAGATTTTTTAATCTCTTTTTCATTAATATCACCTAAATCAAAATCAATTTTTAATTGTGAAATAATTAAGCTCATAACATTTAAAGGTTGCCTCCATTGATGAGCAATCATACTCAAAAGTTCTCCCATCAACGCCATTCTTGACTGTAAAATCAGCTGTTTTTCTTTTTCCCTGTTTTTTTGAATTTCTTCCTGAACTTTGTCTTCAAGAGTATCATTTAAAATTTTCAACTCTTTTATAAGGTTTTGCATCTCTTTTTGTCTTTTCCAGTCATAAAACAAAAAGAACACTAAAATAACTACAGAAATAATCATTACAAACAATATAACTTTTAAATTACTTTTTAATATTTGAAGATTATCATTAATCACATTTAACGGTAATGTTGAAAAATCAACGACAATAATATAACTTACTCTATTAAATTTAACTACCGGATACAAATAAGTTGTCCATATGTCATTTATTTTTTGTTTGAATATTACAGGCTCTTTAGTTGCTAATACTTTATACCAATATTCACTTTTTAAAGGTTCGAATTTTTCATTAAAAGCAAATTTATCTTTTTGATTTAAACTTCCGTCTGCAAGCACTCTGAAAAACTGTTCTTTTTCCGGTTTATAAACAATAAAAATATTTTTTATTTTAACCGTTATAAAACTGCTTAAATATAGATTAAGTTCTTTTCTTGCTTTAATATCTTTTTTTAATTTTTCTGATAAGTCTTTACCGTATTTAATATCAATATATCTTTCAATGTTTTTCATAAAATACGAAATTTCTGAAATCTGATATTTATACAAATCATTACTAATTCTTTTTTCCGTTTTCTGGAACATATTGGAAACCCACAATAAAAAACCGATCATCACTACTACCAAAAAACTTAATACATATGTAGTGGTATTTTTTAATTCAATCTTTTTCATTCCAAAAACTCCTCAAATTCAGGAGTAATAGTTAATTTATATTTTAAAATCATATTTTTTCTTAGTCTAAGCTGCGGTCTACCTTTTCTCCAATAAAATGCACCGATTGCATTTTTATGCCGTTTATATTCATAATAATCAAGTAAAAAATGCGGTTTATTTTTACACGCTTTGCTAATACCAAGCACAATATCTGCTTTATTACAATCATCAACATTTTTTAAAAAAATAGAATGGAGTTTTTTGTATTTAGGATTTTCCGTATAAACATAGACAATTTTTTTATTAAACAAAGAAGTAAACAGTTTTGTAAACAGTTTAACTTCGGTATCTTGTGCATACAGCAAACATGCGACTGTAATAATCACACTAAATATTATCCTCAAAACCAATACTCCATTCCTATTGTAATTTTCCTATCAATAAGCTGTACATTCGTTGTCTGTAAATTATTAGGATCAAAATTAATTATTCTGTAAAAAGAATTTTCATAAGCATTATTAAATATATTTTCTCCTTTTAGTGAGAAAGTAAGGTTTCTACTGTAATTATATTTCACACCAAGACTGACATCTATACCACTTTTTTTGTTCTTTTCTCCATCCACTTTATATTCATTGTTTTGATAAACGATATTTTCAAAAAAGTCGAATCTTTTATACCTGTGAGTATTCAATAAAATCACTCTGTGACTTCTGTTCAAATTAATGTTTTCTAATTTCAAATAAATATAATTTATAATAAAATCATTAATCTCATCATAATTTTTATGAAATTTCAAATCAATCATTTTTACATAAATATTTTTATCGTATGAGCTCAAACTTCCATCTGTTTTTGCAATTGGAAAATTTTTATTTATTCCGTAAAATCCTACTAATTGTATATCGCTTTCGTCGTCAAATATCTTTTTATATTTACCGATCACAACATCATTTTTTTGAGGTTTTAGCACATTCGCACCAAAAAGAGTTTTATACAAATATGGAGGTACCGTATACTCGATATGATGAAAAGATAATTTAATTATATTTTTACTATTAGGCAGATATGTTGAAACAATTTTATATTGGTGTAGGTTGTAATCGTTTACCACATCATTAAAATATCTACTAAATTCATATCCGAATGTTACAATATGATTTCTTTTTATCTGAATATTATCTTCGATAAAAAGATTTATAATGTTTTGTTTTTTTATTCCATTATAATCAATTGCGGAATCATTTACATAAAGATTATAATAATCCATTGATTTATTTCTAAAACTTGCTCCGTAAATAATTCTTTGTTTATTTAATGATTTTTCGTTACTAATTTTAAGTGTATTTACTAAATCATATCCTTTTACATATACTTTTTGAACAGGTGTGAAATATGGATAAGTATCGATTTTTTGTAAAAACAAGCCGCTATTTTCATAATAATATATATCATCGACCATATAATCTATTGTATATTTAAAATTCAACGTATTTAATTTATGTTCTATGCCAAAATGGACTTCTTTATATTTTTGATACCCCTCATCCAACTCACCGTCCATACTAATACCCATAAACGGGTCTTGGTTTTGATATATCGCATTTAATAAGTAGTTTGTATTATTGTTTTTATATGTCCATAAAAAATGATAGTTTTTATTATCTCTTGAAACGTTAACTCCATCTAAATCAACAAGTTTATGATTTACTTCACTGTGTGAAAAGTTTATATAATAATTTTTTTTATTGTCAGCCATTTCAAAACTCTGTGAATTTGAACCATATGTCCCATATGAAAAAGATACCTTTTTACCTTCATCCCTTCTTGGCTGTTTTGAATAAAGTTTGATAATAACATAAGCCGGTTCAGTTGTTATTTTATATGACGGAGAAAGATAATAAATTTCAATATGATCTACAAATGATAAATTGATATTACCCAATAAGAACAATCCATTATCATATTTAGCGGTTGTAATTTCCTGATTATCTATAAACACCCTTACTCCGCTGCTTGCATACGGAAGATTGTTAGCACTCCAGGGATCAAGTACACCATATCTGCTTATTTCATACCCTACAACTGTATTTTTTAATATGTCTCTAAGATATCTTGCTTGCATCATATCAAGCTGATATCTTGTTATAACATACGATATTCCTGCACTTTCCTGCTTTGTTTGTTGTGATAGGTCTTCTTTTTTTTCTATTTCATTAAGTAGTGTTTTTATACTATTATTTGCAGCAAAAACTATATTCAGCAGTATGAGTAACAATACAACAACCTGCATTTTTTTCATCCCTTCCCCGAATAAAAATAACTGATTTACAAATTATAACAACAATTTTGCTAAAATTACAAACAAAAAGGAAACTTGATGTTAAAACCCTTATTAATAGAAATAGGAGTTGAAGAGCTTCCGGCAATTCCACTTTTAAAAGAACTGCCAAACATTGAAAAAAAATGGCTTGACGTTTTAGAAAAATATGATTTAAAAGCAACTTTCAGTTTTTACTACACTCCAAGAAGACTTACACTATGGCACAGGGAATTCCCCGTAAAACAAGAAGACAAAACAGAAGAAATCTGGGGAGCTCCGAAAGAAATAATTGAAAAAAACCCGAAAGCTCTCGAAGGTTTTGCAAAAAAATGCGGTATTTCGGTTGATGAAGTAACTTTCAAAGCCAAAGGCAATAAAGAATTTGCATATTTCCAAAAAGAAGTAAAAGGAAAAGAAGCTAAAGAACTTCTGCCTCAAATGATAAACGAATGGCTAAACTCTTTGAGTTTTGGAAAAACTATGAAATGGGGAGAATGCGAAGCGGAATTTATAAGACCTGTAAGATGGATACTCTGTATGCTCGAAGACGAGGTTATAGAATTCGACGCATACTGCGTAAAATCATCAAACATTACAAAACCGCACAGAATTTTCAAAGACGATATTGAAATCGGTTATGTAGGCGATTATTTCTGCAGACTCGATAAACACGGCGTTATCCTATATCAGGATGAAAGAAAAGCCAAAATTTTAAGGGAAATCGAAAAACTTGAAAAAGAAAACGGTATCAAAGTGGAAATTGACGAAGATCTTTTAGCGGAAATCGTGGCAATCACCGAATACCCAACACCACTTCTTGGGAAATTTGACGAAGAGTTTTTGGTACTCCCGCCGGAAGTTATTATTACATCAATGAAAGAGCATCAAAGATATTTCCCTGTATATAAAGATGGCAAACTTACAAACGCTTTTGTGGTTGTAAGCAACGCCTATACGGATAATTTCGACAAAATCATTGCAGGTAACGAAAAGGTACTCAGAGCAAGACTTTCTGACGCACTATTTTTCTGGGAAAACGACCTTAAAAACGGCTTAAGCATAGAAGGGCTAAAAGATATCGTTTATATGGACGGACTCGGAAGCGTATACGACAAAGTAAAAAGAGAAGAAAAAATAGCCGAAATCTTGGCTGACAAATTCTCTGCAGATAAAGACAAACTCCTAAAAGCCGTAAACCTTGCAAAAGCCGATCTCTTAACGGAAATGGTTTATGAATTTACGGAACTTCAGGGTGTTATGGGGTATTATTACGCAAAAGCTGCAGGCATTGAGGATGAAATCGCAGTTGCGATCAAAGAACAGTATACGGATGAAGCCAGCAATAAAACATCGGCACTTCTAAACATCGCAAGAAACCTTGATACTTTAATGGCGCTTTTCAGCATAGGTAAAATTCCAAAAGGAAACAAAGATCCGTTCGGACTCAGACGTGCTGCAAACTACATAATAAAAATAGCAAATGAAAACGACATTGACCTTGATATTAAAGATATTATCAACGAACTCAAAGACAATTACAAAGACTTCGATACAAACTCACTTGTTGATTTCATTTTCGAAAGACTGTATAAATTCTATAACGTAAACCCTTCTGTTATCAGAAGCGTACTGGCCACTGGTGAAAGCAACCTCAGAGAAATAGACAAAAAAGTAAAACTGATTAACGAAATGGTAAATTCTGAAGGCTTCAAAGAGCTTTCAAGCACATTCAAAAGGGTTGCGAATATTGTAAAAGATTTTGATTTAAATTCTATAAACGTTGATGAGAGTCTGTTTGAAAAAGAAGAGGAAAAAGCCCTTTGGGATGAATTTAAAAAAGTAAAAGAAATCAAAAACCTTGAAGAAAAACTTGATTTCCTTGTATCGCTCAAACCTTTAATCGATAAATTCTTTGACAACGTAATGGTAAATGTGGATGATGAAAAAGTAAGACACAACAGAAAAAGCCTTATAGCGTCAATCTATAAAGAATTCCTTGATATTGCGGATATTAAAGAAATCACTCTTTAAGGAATACAATGAAAATAATTATAAACGGACACGAAAAAGAAATACAACAAAACACAACCGTCAAACAGCTTTTGGAAGATCTGAAAGTTCTTGATAAAACAATGGCGGTTGCCGTTAATATGAAAATTGTAAAAAAAGACGACTGGGATAAATACACACTTCAGGAAAACGACAAAGTAGAAGCTCTTAATTTCGTAGGAGGAGGATAATCTCCTCCTTTTAATTGCATTCAACTGGAGAACAAATCAAAATAAATATATAAGAAAAAAAATAATTTCAAAACTGCACACATTTATAATGTCAGACACTTATAAAAGAAAAGTAAAGGGAACTTCCTTTACTTTTTAAATATAAACACTCCAACCTGACCGAAGTTAAAACTGTCGCTTTTTATAGTTTTAAATCCCTGTTCCTCAAATAAACTCACAAGCTGGCTCGGAGTGTAAAAATTCTCAATCGAATTTGGCAGATATTCATACGCTTCTTTGTTTTTACTGAGAATTCCGCCTATTTTAGGAAGAAATTTATTTGAATAAAAATCCACACATTTTCTAAATTTATTAGGATTTTCTGCTTTTACAAACTCCAGAACAAGAACTACCCCTCCGTTTTTTAAAACCCTGTGAAACTCTTTTATAGCTTTTTTGATTTCAAGCACGTTTCTTATTCCAAACGATATACTTATACCGTCAATCGTACCACTTTGACAAGGAATATCCGTCGCATATGCCTGATAAAACTTAAGGTTTGAAAATCTTTTTTTCGCAACTTCAAGCATACCGCTGCTGGGATCAAGTCCGCAGATATGCGTTTTTATATTTTTTTTATCGGCTTCTTTTTGCCATATTTCAATCATATCCCCCGTCCCGCATGCGACATCCAAAATTTTCACTTCAGGTTTGTCTATAATTTCCAAAGTCTTTTTAATAGCGTTTTGACGCCATTTTTTATCAATTCCAAATGTTAAAACCCTGTTTACAAAATCGTATCTGTTCGCAATGGAATCGAACATTTGGACTATTTGTTCCTGTCTGCTCACGCTTTCTCCTAAATGATTATTCATACACAATTTTACCAAAAAAAAATTAACAAATCCTTGGTAAAAGTTCACCTTTTGGAAGTTCGATGTATCTTTTACTTCCCCAAGGAGATGTTAATACAACTTTCCTGTCATCCGTCACTTCCCCTATTATTGATGCGCTTGAATTGAATTTTTTTAGAATCTCTTCCGCTTTTTCGGCGTCTTTAGCATCTACTGCCACCACAAAAGTACCCTCGTTTGCCAAATCCATAGGCTCAAATCCGAATATTTCACAAAGTCCGATCACCTCATCCGAAATCGGCAGTTTCTCTTCGCTTATTTCAATTCCGACACCGCTTGCATCCGCCCATTCGTTAAGTACGGCACTCAGCCCTCCTCTTGTAGCGTCACGCATTGCTTTTATATCAATTCCTGCATTTATAAGAGTTTCAACCTCTTCCCATAAAACTTTGCAATCACTCTCGATATCCGTTTCAACCTCATATCTGTGCGCCATTACGACAGTCCCGTGTCTTCCGATATCACGGCTTACAATTACAACATCGCCCTTTTTAAGATTATGTGCGCTTATTCCTGGCTTAATAACAGTTCCTATTCCGGATGTGTTTATAAATATTTTATCCACGCTTCCCGCAGGCACCACCTTTGTATCACCCGCTACTATTTTAGCCCCTGCTTTTTCAAGCTCTTTTGCCATTGTTTTTACAATCTCTTCAAGTTCACCAAATTCAAGCCCTTCTTCAATCATAAATCCGCACGTTATATATTCAGGTTTCGCACCCATCATTGCTATATCGTTGCATGTTCCGGCAATTGCAAGTTTTCCGATATTGCCTCCGTTGAAAAATATAGGACTTACCGTAAAACTGTCCGTTGTAAAAGCCGTTTTTCCATTCATTTCCACAACGGCCGCATCTTCCGCACTTTCAAGCACAGGGTTTGAGAAGTTTTTATAAAAAAGATCATGAATCAGTTTGTTGGTCTCTTCTCCGCCACCGCCGTAAGCCAATGTTATTTTCATTGTTTTCCTTTTTGAATTATAATTTTTCACTTTTCATTTTTAACTTACCTTGCATACCTGTAATACGCATTACATGCACCCTCGTCACTTACCATACAACTTCCAAGAGGTGAGCTTGGCGTACATGCCGTTCCGAACACTTTACAGTCTGTCGGGTTTGCAAGACCTCTTAAAATCTGTCCGCAGATACAAAGTTTATGATCGTCAATCGGCTCATTCGGTAAAATATCCGCAAACACTTTTTCTGCATCAAACTCCGCATATTCGTCTCTTAGTTTCAATGCACTTTTCGGGATATCTCCAAGCCCTCTCCATCTGAACGTGTCTCTTACATCCATATATTTATCAATCATTTTTTGTGCCAACACGTTTCCGTCCCATGTTGTCGCACGTTTATATTGTATTTCCACTTTCGGCTCGCCTTTTAGTTTCTGGCGTACAAGCATCAAAATACTCTCCATCACATCCACCGGCTCAAACCCCGCTACTACAACAGGTGTATTATAACTGTCTACCAAAAACTGATAACTTTTAGCCCCGATTATTACACTGACGTGGCTTGGACCTATAAATGCGTTTATTTTAGCTTCACCGCTGTCCATTATTGCTCTCATAGGAGGCGGTACAAGTACATGGTTTATATGATAATAGATATTTTTAATACCTTCTTTAAATGCCCTTTCCATTAAAGCTGCAGTCATAGGTGTAGTCGTTTCAAACCCTATTGCGAAAAACACAACCTTTTTATCAGGGTTTTCTTTTGCAATTTTAAGAACGTCCAAAGTTGAATGAAGCGGTCTTACGTCAGCCCCTTCAGCCCTTACTTTCGCAAGCGAACTTTTACTTCCGGGCACTCTTATCATATCCCCTAAAGTCGCCAAAATAACACCGTCCTGCTTAGCAAGTTCGATTGCATGGTCGATTCTTTCTTTCGGCATTACGCACACAGGACACCCGGGACCGTGTATAAATTCTATATTTTCAGGCAAAAGCTGCTTGATCCCGTATTTCATAATAGTATGCGTATGTCCTCCGCATATCTCCATTACCCTCATAGGCTCTTTTAGACCTTTGGCTTCTTTTCTGATAAGCTCAGCCAAAGTTTTCATAGCGGTCGGGTCTCTGAATTTAAAATACAGATCTTTTAGTGTTAAATCACTCATTTTCGGCTCCATTCAGTTTATTGTTTATTTTCTTCTTCCTCCGGCTTATATAAAAGCGGGCCGTCTTCATTGACCAGTTTTTCTGGATCTATCGCAAAATCATCCTCCATTGCGGCTTCCGCCAGCATTTTATATACTTCTATACTCTCGAGGGCTTCTTTTTCATCAATTTTACCCATTGCGTATCCTACGTGAATAAGCACGTAATCTCCAGGTTTTACCTCTTCCTGGATCAAATCAAGACTAACCTGTCTTTTTACTCCAAGAGTATCAACTTCTGCTATATTGTTTTCATCTATACTCAAAACTTTACTCGGTATTGCAAGACACATATTTTCTCCTTTTAATTCTCAATTCCTCATTCTCAATTCTCAATTGACTTTAAGTGTTCTTCTCTTTTTTGTTTAATCCAATCTATTATTTCATCAAGCCCTTCGCCCGTTTTATTGTTTAGAAGTACTACCGGGACTCCAGGTTTTAGTTTTCTTGCGTTTTCAATTGCTCTTTCGATATTAAAATCAAAATAATCAACCATATCCGCTTTTGTAATAACGACTATATCGGCTTTTCTGAACATTACAGGGTATTTTTCGATTTTATCGTCACCTTCCGGAACACTTACGAATACCATATTGTAATGAGCTCCTACATCATAGCTTGCAGGACATACAAGGTTACCCACGTTTTCAATAAACGCAACTTCCACATCGTCAAACGGGAATTCAGGCATTGCGTGTTTTACCATTCCGGCATCAAGATGGCAGGCTCTTCCTGTCTGAAGCTGAAATGACCAGATACCTTTGTTTCTGATTCTCTCGGCATCTCTGCTCGTTTCCAAATCTCCTTCAATTACTCCGAATTTATACGGCAGTTTACCTGCTAAATTTTCAAGAGTTGTTGTTTTCCCGCTTCCGGGGGAACTCATCATATTAAAACATGTTATTTTATGTTCATCAAACTGTTTTCTGATTTCATCCGCCATAGCGTTGTTTTTAGAAAGAATTTTTTCAATTACGGTAACTTTATGTGATAACTGAGGGTTGTTTTTAATATCTTCATTGATAATTTCAGCCATATTGACTCCTTTTTTATTGCATTTTTTAAAATTTCATTTTGAGAAAACATCTGCACAACGTTACGGTCGAAATTTTTAATTTCGGGCACCGTAGTGAAGCCGTTTGAAAAAAATGAAATTTTAAGAAAATAACTATTCAATACACAGAATTATACCCTGAAATTTTAAAAAAAACTTAAAATCTAAATTTTCTTGTATAGGTTTTGGACTGTTAGAAGTGTAAATGGTAGTGTGAATGAATAAATTTTTTGTGTCTGTGTCTGTGTTTATGTATAAGGTTTGCCTGTAACAGTACATCGAGATTCTTCATAAGCTCTTCCATATCCCCGTCATAAACAATTTTATGCCCTTCATCCATTACAACCGCCCTGTCGCTCAGTTCATACGCCACCGCCAGATCATGAGTTGCGATAATTGCAGTAATGTCAAGATCATAAATAAAATCTATAAACCATCCTGTAGTTCTCGGATCCATAGCCGCAGTCGGTTCGTCAAGAAGCAGGAGTTTTGGTTCATACACCATAATGGAAGCAAGCATTACCTTTTGTTTTTCCCCACCGCTTAGTTCAAGAGGTGATTTTTTAAGCAGTTTTTCTATATTGAATTCTTTAGCTATCTCTATAACCCTGTCATCAACATTGTCAAATCCGAATTCTTTAAGAGAAAAAGCTATTTCATCATATACAGTCGGATTAAATATCATAGCGTCCGGATTTTGAAAAAGAATGCCTACCTTGCTTCTGAATTCCTTTTTAACTTTTCTTTTTTTAAGAGGTTTTCCCTCAAACCTGTACTCGCCTCTATTTAAAAAATAAAGCCTGGCAATCACCCTTAAAAGAGTCGACTTGCCGCTCCCGTTATTTCCCAACAAAACAAGTTTTTCTTTTTCCTTAACCTCTAAATTTATATTTTCAAGCGCTAAATTATCCTCATAATAAAAATATCCGTTTTTAATACTTACAATTTCATTCATCTTCTTCACTTTTCATTTTTAATTTTTCACTTTTCACTATCGAAAAAGCCTCTCGCCCTCATGGCAAGCGCTTTTTCTTTAGAATCCCTCATAGCCTTTTTGAAAAAAAACTTAAACGTATTTGCTATGAAATCTTTTTCTTTATCCCTTAAACTAATAACCCTTGATTTGAAAGCCATTCTGAAATCTTCAAAGGTTTTTTTATATGAAAAGATCTGCGACAATGTCATTGTCATCAAATAACTCAGATCTTTTGAAAAAGAAAAAAATTCAACAACATTTACCCTTTCAAAAAACCAGAAAACAAAATACGTCATTAAAAAAACTTTGAGGTTTATATATATTACATAATCCCATGGGTTAAAACTTTCAATATATCCCATCAGAACATAACCGACACTTACGCCTAAATTAAATAAAAATATTGAAACAATAACCCTTTTGCTCCTTTTTAGCATTTTTTTATAATCAATCGCCAATAAAACCAAAACTCCAAGGAGTATTGCTTCAATATTTTTTAAATATAAAAAAAGAAAGAAAAAAGCAATAAAAAATATTCTCACGCTTTTTTCCTTTTAACCATCAGATAAATAAAATAATAAATTGCAAATACAAGCACCGCACCCACGATCGCACTTATATAATAGCCCAATACATCATTCGCACCGGGAAGTGAATAATCAGGCAAAATATATTTCATATGAATAGAGTTTTCGATTTTCTCAATTCCCTGAGGCATAAACCCTAATACTTTTTCAAAATAACTGCTGTCCCACTCACCCCATGCAGGAGCGTCTGTCAATAGCCCTAACGGAACAAGCGCAATCAAAACCCCAAGCATTATATAAAGTTTCTTTTTCATGCCGCAATCCTTTGAATAGTTTTTTCGCCAACAAGTTTATATACTATTTGAGTAAGTATTCCTTCTGCAAACCCGATAATTAGATGAGCGCTTAGCATTGCAGGAATTGCAACTTTTAGCCCGAACGGGAAATATTCAGGATGCCCGTTTGAAACCCAAAACATAGGCTGAATACCAAGTACTATTCCAACAACCAGTGCAGAAGCCAAAATACCTACATACCCGGCTATGAAAGGTGCGAATTTATATTTTTTAAGTGCGTTAAATACGTAATAACCTACAAAACTTCCGACAAATCCCATTGATAAAGAATTAATTGCCCAGGCACTTATTCCTCCGTCTCCAAACACCACCGCCTGAATTAATAGCACAAGTGAAACCGAAACAAACCCCACCCAGGGACCGAACAGAATTGCAATCGCTACAGCACCAACTGCATGGGCGGACGTACCTCCGGGTACCGGAATATTAAACATCATAATTATAAAACTTAGTGCACTCAATGCTGCAAGAGTCGGAAGAGTCTCTTCGTTTAGTTTTTCTTTAAGTTTTTTAAACCCGTAATACCAAAATGGTGCCGCTACGGCATACGTTACCGCACAAGTTACAGGTGAAATATATCCGTCAGGAATATGCATTTTTTCTCCTTTTGATTTTTTTACAGTGAATTGTAACTCAGTTTTTTAAGAAAAAACTTAAAATTTTTATATTCTTATATATTTTTAGAACTTAAATTAAAGCAAATTGATTAAGTTTTAGTCCTATTTATATACAAGTACAAAAATTAGATCTGTTTCTTTTTCACAATCACAGTTCATACTTTTATAATTCAAAGCACAAAATTTTTAAAATTATCTAAACACTAAACTTATAATGCATAATACAAATTTAAACAATCAAAACTTAAATCACTTAAAATCTAAATATTGAAAACATCAAAAAACAACATTAATTTAATATATACAATGACAGACACTACAAAATCCAATAATATAATTTGCAATTCATTTATGCTTTAACTATTTTATTTGTAAAACAAACCGTTTGTATTTAAGCATCAAAAATAGTTTTAGAGTTGATACACCATACATACAATATAACAATATCACGTCTAACATATATACTAACAACATAATTGCGTTAGCTATATAAAATAATGAAAAGTAAACAAGAGATTTTATATCCGCAGTTTCTGGTGCCAGACACTAATATGAGAATTAAGAAGGAAAACTTCCTTCTTGAAGAAACTTTTTAAAAGGCTTAATGAAATTTTATAACAGAAACCTTAAATTTAGATTAAATGACCGTTCATTAACTCAATTTTTAAACACCACTACATCAATACCTCTGTAACTGCAGATATCCACATCAATATTATATATTTTTTTTATCAGCTCGGCAGTAATTATTTCCCTACCGCCTTCCGCTTCAATTTTACCGTCTTTCATAAAAATAAACTTATCACAAAAGCGAAGCGCAAGATTTATATCATGCATTACAAGAATACTTAATATTTTTTTCTCTTTTGAAAATTCTCTTACAAGTTTAAGAACCTCAACCTGGTTTTTAATATCAAGGTTATTTGTCGGTTCATCCAAAAGCAGTACCTCACTCTCCTGCAAAAGCGCCCTTGCAATTACCACTTTTTGCAACTCTCCGCCGCTTAATTCATTCGTAGGTGTAAAAGCCTTGTTTTTTAAATCAAGTTTATCTAAAATATCCTCAACCCGTTTTAAATCCTCTTTTTTAGGAGAGCTTTTAAAATAGATCTTTCTGCCGAGCAGCAACGTATCAAACACATTCAGATACCCGCCTTCACTTTTTTGATTTACATATCCTATTTTTTTACCAAGCTCGGAAAAATCAAGTTTATGTATATCTTCCTCACCGAGATACACAGTACCTTTTTTAGGTTTAACAACCTTGGCTATTGTTTTTAAAAGCGTCGATTTTCCGGCACCGTTTACACCCAGTATCGCAACGACATCTCCGCGTTTAAGCTCAAAACTTATATCATCAAGTATTTTGTCGCTTTTATAGCAAAACCTTAAATTCTCTACAACAAACCTCATTTTATTTCCTGTATATTTTAATAAGAAGTATTAAAAAAAGAGGAGCCCCGATAAAAGATGTAAGAATCCCGACAGGCAGTTCTACCGGCGATAAAAGAATTCTTGAAGCAATATCCGAAAGCAGTAAAAGTCCCGCACCTATTATCGCACTAAGCGGCAGTAAAAACCTGAAATCCCCGCTTAAAAGCCTCGCAAAATGTGGAGCAATAAGCCCGATAAATCCGATTATTCCGAAATACGCGACACTTACGGCACTAAGAAGAGTGGCTATCAGTAAAGAAACCAGTCTTAAACGCCTAACGTTTACTCCCACGTTTTCACTCTCAACTATATCAAGTGCGTTAAAATCCCATTTTTTTATATAAAAGTAAATAAATGCAAGTATAAAAACCGTAAAAAGCACACCAATACTGAAATATTCCGCCTTGCTTAAATCGCCAAAACTCCAGTTTATTATGTTGCTAAGTTCCAAATCATCGGCAAAATACTGTAAAAACATACTTCCGCTTCCAAAAAGCGCACTGATTGCCACACCGCTTAAAATCAAAACTTCGGGAGTAAATCCTCTGAGTCTGCTAAGCGTCAAAATCATAAAAGTAACAACATTGGCCCCGATAAAAGCAAACAAAGCAAGATAAAGCGAATTAAAAAACACTATACTTAAACTCGCACCAAACAAAGCCCCGTGCGAAATACCGAGAGTAAAAGGTGAAGCCAAAGGGTTTTTCAAAATATACTGCATAACAAGCCCCGCCACACCCAAAGACGCACCTACAAACACCGCAGCAAGGCTTCTTGGTATTCTTATTTCGTATATTATAAAATATTCGTCGTTTTTGTTAAAAAAAGCGTCAATTATAGATGAAAAGGTATAATTGCCTTCCCCTGTTTTAACTGAAAGAATAAAAATAACAATAAGTACAATAAATGCAAACAGCGTTAAAAAAATATTTTTCTGTAATAGTTTTATATAATCCTGCAAACAAACCCTTTAAACAGTTTTTTAAATCCTCCGAAAAATTCGGCCATCGAATTATAACAAGGTTTGCCGACCAAAAACTTATAAATCTCATCAGTTTTTTGTTTAATATCGATATCTTTGAATTTTCCGGGCGCAAGAACTTTGCCGATATAATACGTATCCGCATAAGCCGTTCCTATATTGGTCATATAATTATTATACGGCAGTATCCCGTAAATTTCGTGTGTTTTATATGCTTTGAGGTGTTTTATAAAACTATCTTTAATAAACTTCATTCCGCTTTCGTCTATAAAAATCACATCCGGATTGAGCTTAAAAAGCGCTTCTTTATTTATAAAAATCTGTGATTTGGCATCTGAATTTATTACGTTTTTAATGCCCAGCATCTTAAAAGGAGGGAATTTAGGCATGGTTGAAGTTATACCGTGAAGTCCTTTGAATGCCACGGCACCGATATAGATCTTTTTATCGGTTTTGAATTTTCTTTTTTTGATATCTTTATCGAGGTTTTTAATATACTTTGTTACATCCTCGGCTCTTTTTTGTTTATTAAACACTTCTCCTAAGATCTTAATAGAATTAAACAGTTTTTCATTGGCAAACGTCCCGAGCTTACCGTAACTAATCACCACAACCGGAATGCCTGTTTTTGCCGTTATCATATCGGCTCTGCTTTTTGAAATATATCCGGCGATTATTACGTCTGGTTTTAATGAAATAATTTTTTCAAGGTTAATCTGCACATTCGGACCGCCCATTCCGACCACAGGCAGTTTAAGCAGCTCTTTATGTGCAAGTATGTAAGGACGTGCGAAAATAAATTTTTTTTCTCTTTTTTCAATTCCCGCAATTTTGTCTTGTGAGCCAAGATAAACCACCAGCCTTAACGCGCCCGGACCTACGGCTACGGCCTTTTTAATATTATCAGGAATATTTACGGTTCTGTTTAACGAATCGGTAATAACTTTCGCATTTAAAATTATCGCAACTAATAACAAAACAAGTTTTTTCATGTGATAACTCCAAAGAGAGGGATTTTCTAAAAGGGTCACTGAAATGATAGCACAAAAACTTAAATTTTTCTTAAATTTTAATTTTTCTTATATAATTTTAGAACAAAACTTTAAAGGAATAAAATGAGCTGTGTTTACTGCGACCATTACATCCTGTATAAATTAAAAGACGGCTATTATAAATGCGCCAAATGCAAAAGAAAATTCTCACCCAAAAAAATTGACAGAAAAGCAAAAATACTGCATGCATTCTTATTGGAATACACCCCGAGTCAAATTGCCGAAAAATTTGGATTTGCATATGCGAGTGTGGTTAAAGAGATAGGGCATATTAGAGAGGTTATGGCAAAGATCTGCGAAGACGAGTTTTTGAAAAAAAACGAAATTACGGAATTTGACGAATACCTCTATATACCGAAAACCAATAAAAAAGATCTCAAATCAATTTACACCGCACAAAATTTCCTGACAATTGATTACGGAGGCAAAATATACAATATATTACTTAACGATATGAAAGTATATGAAAACATGGACCCGGAAGAAATCAAAAAACTGCTTCGCCAAAGCCATATAATCAAAATCAAACAAAACATAAACATACCGATGTTTTGGGAATATTTTGAAAATTTTATTACAAAATTCAAAGGCATAAAAAAAGATAAATTTTTTTACTACCTTAAAGAAGCGGAATTCAGGTTTAATAAATTCAAAATAGAGGTCAAAGACATCGTCTAATCCGCCTCTTCAAAATGAAGCTCTATCCCTTTGCTTGTAGTAACAAATCCTGTTATTCTTATTTTTCCTTCATGAACCATTTTATGGTGTTTTTTGCATAAAGGTATGAGATTGTATTTGTGATGTACCGGCATATGGTCAATAAAGCCCTCTTTTGCCTTCTCTTTTTCTTTTATATGATGCACATCTTCCACCGGCTTGCCGCATATCGCACATGTGGTAACAAACAGGTTTTTGTTGTATCTGCTTTTTTTCTTTTTCAAAAGAAGCTCGATTTCACTGTATTCGTCGGTTAGTTTTTTACGTATGTTTTCAGCAAGTTTAATAAACTCTTTATCCATATAAATTGATTTTGCAAACTCAAGCCCGTAAACACTGCTTCCGCTTCCGTCTTTGAGTTTCCTGTCGTATACGAGTTTTTCCCCGTCAAACCACACTTCAAGGTGTTTTGCCACAACGTTTGAGAGGTTTTTTACCTCATCTATATCCATAAGCTGATGCAGGTGTGTGGCAAAGAGAAAGTTTATTTTTCTTTTTGCAAGTTTGATAACGGCACTCGCCACAATGGCAAGGGCTGAAGTGGTTTCAGTTCCGTGTGCTATTTCGTCACCAAGTACTAAAGAGTTCTCGTTTGCTCGGTTGAATATGTTTTTAAGCTCAAGCATCTCAACCGCAAAGGTTGAGAGCCCCTTGCTTAAATTATCACTCGCCTCTATTCTTGTAAATATCGCGTTATACGGACTGAACTCCATCTCGCTTGCAGGCACAAAAAAGCCCGCCTGAGCCAAAAATACCGCAATTCCGACACTCTTCATAAGTGAGCTTTTACCGGAGCTGTTGATTCCGTATAAAAGCATTCCGTCGTATTCGTTAAAATCGATATCATTCGGAACATAAACGCCGTTTTCCTGGTTTATTTCAATAAGCGGATGCCTTAAGTCTTTAAATCTCGCCTTTACGTTTTTGATTTTAGGTTTTGTGTAGTTGTACTCTTTTGCAACCTTTGCACTGCTGACCGCCACATCTATTTTTGCGATTTCATCGGAAAGGGAATTCAGTAAATCAAACTCCCTTTCAATCTCCTCAAGTTTTTTAATAAAAAGTTTGGTTGTTTTTTTTATGATTTTGTTTTGAAGTGCTATTATTTTATCGCTGATCTCTTCAATTTTATCACCGTTTATTTTCACGCTGTTGGTAAGCTGTTTAATCCTCAAATCGTCAAAAAAGAGTTTCTCCCCGTCTATATCTATAAACGTTTCATAAAATTTGTCTTTTATCATATTGAATCTGTTTTTGGTAAGGGTAAAATAAAAGCCTTCCTTATCAAGCTGGTTTATCTCAACTTTTACATCCCCCAGGCTTTCGATTTTTTTCTTAATGCTCAAAAGATCTTTATAATATTTCTCTTTTTCATCAATAAGCTCGTCAAGCGTCTTGTCCACGCCCCGTTTAAAAAAGCTCTCTTTAATATCTTCAAGTTTTACGTTTATTTTGTCAAGCTCGAAATTTCTTTTTATATAATCGCTGAAATTGTCTATTTTTGTTGTTCTTTTTTTGAGTTTGATGTAAATTTCGCTTATCGCCTCAAGGGATGTCAGCAGGAAACTGAGCTCAAACGGATGCAGTTTTTTAAGTTTTATTTTCCTGTCAATCTTTTCAAGGTCGTATATATCCCTTAAAAGCGGTTCAAATTCCTTATAACGGTTAAGCATAAAGCTTACGGATTTATACCGCTTTTCAAGCTCGTTTTCATCACGCACCGGGTTAAAAAGCCTCTCTTTTATAAGCCTTTTACCCATGGCGGTTTTTGTTTTGTCTATTAGTTTTAATACTTTATAAATCTCGAGCTGTTTAATCGGGTTGTTTCCGAGGTATGCGAATTTTTCATCCTCAATCAAAACAGGCTCTTTTAGTTTTGTAAGAAGCTCTTTATTGTGTGCTATTACAAACTCAAGCAGAATCCCCAGAGACTCCGTCACCAAAGGGAATTTTTCAAAATTCATAACTTCAATGGGACTGAGCAGACTCTGAATGTTGTAAACCCTTTTGAATATTTCATTCTGGTAGCTTATATCCATTCTTGTACGGTTTATTATGATGTTCTTACCGTCAAGCTCCAGATAATTTACAATCTCGTCGCAGTCGACGTTTTTAAGCGTGAGGATAATTTCATTTGACTTATACGTCTGAAGCAGCCTGAAAAGCTCATCCAAAGCAAAAGTCGGATCGTCTTTTGTGGAGTAGTTTTCATATACGTAGCTTTTCCCCGTCGTAACGTCTACATTCGCAAACCCCACATGATACGCCGAATATTTCTCAACAATTATAGAAGTTACGTAATTTTCAGGTGTTTTATTGTATTCGAGATTGACACCCGGAGATATTATTTCACTGAGATACCTTTTTACATTCGGAGGCGTTCCTTTTTGTTTTATAAGTATGATTGTGTATTTGTTCTCTTCAATCAGTTTCTCAAGATAACGATCAAGCGCATGATTCGGAAACCCGGCCATCAGAGGGTTTTTAACGTCAATTTCGGGAATTGATTTATTCTTTTTTGTAAGCTGAATGTTGAGTACGTTTGCAATTTCCCTGGCCTTTCCCACTCCCCCGGCCTCATATGTTTCAAAAAACGTTCCGACTTCCATTAATACAACGGCATTGGGATAAATCGAATCGTAATATTTTTGCAGATCAAAATATATTTCGGTTAAGAGCTTTTTTGAAGCGAGGAGTTTATTAATGTCCATGCCAGCCTTTTTTGTGTATAATTATACACTATTTTTTAAAGGCGTCTTATGGATATTTTGCATATTGCCGTAACACTTTTTCTTATTATGGATCCGTTCGGAAATTTCCCGGTAATTCTATCACTACTTAAAGACTATAACGACAAAGAAAAACTACAGATTATTATAAGAGAGCTTATTTTTGCGTTTGTGGTTATTTTTATTTTTATATTCTTCGGCAAAAACATAATGAACTTTCTGGGACTCAGGGAAGAATCAATATCAATTGCAGGAGGGATAATTCTCTTTTTAATCGCACTTAAAATGATTTTTCCAAGCAGTGATCC
The DNA here is from genome assembly GCF_000021725.1 of Nautilia profundicola AmH. Taxonomy (GTDB): domain Bacteria; phylum Campylobacterota; class Campylobacteria; order Campylobacterales; family Nautiliaceae; genus Nautilia; species Nautilia profundicola. Next base: position 651,614 of record NC_012115.1, on the reverse strand, counting down.
GATGTTTGGCAAAGAAAACGAACTCTACCTCGTCCCTATTGCAATTCCTATGATTGCAGGGCCTTCTCTTCTGGCCACACTCATTCTTTTTTCATCACAGTACGGAATTTCCGAGGTTTTGGGAGCTTCGCTAATTTCATGGACATTAAGTGCGTTAATTATTATAATTTCACTCAAATTTTCTAAAATAATCCCAAACCGCGTTTTCAGTGCGGTTGAAAAACTTATGGGTATGCTTTTAATTTCACTCTCCGTCCAGATGTTATTGGACGGAATTGCCAAATATTTACATTTTTAAGGAGATACAATGAAAAAACTGATCATTTTTGCACTTATTGCAACATTTTCATTCGCTTTTAACTGGAACAGTTTAGTAGGAGTATTTAAAAAAACGGTCAACACCCTAAGCTACACAATAGAAACAAGCGGAATCAATCCGAGGGTATATGAGTTTGACACACAGGGATATCCGAGAATGCACTGCGTAGTAGTGTTCAGAGACGACCCGAAAGCCGCACCCGCCATACAATGTATCGAAACAAAACCGGAATACATCAAACTGAATGAAAAACTGAAATGAAACAGTTTCAAAAATCAAAAGTCCTTTTAATTTCATTCGCACATTTTACACACGATATTTTCTCCGCCCTCCTGGCTCCCATTTTGCCGCTTCTTATTGAGAGACTCGGTATCAGCCTTACACAGGCGTCTTTTTTGGATATCGCAAGAAAAATCCCTTCACTATTCAACCCTCTTTTAGGTCTTATCGCCGAAAGAAACGACGCCAAATATTTTGTGATCCTCACTCCTTCAATTACAGCGGTTTCAATGGGGCTTTTGAGCCTTACGTCATCTTACGCGGTTGCTTTGTTTTTACTTTTTATCGCAGGAATAAGCGCGGCATTTTTTCATATTCCAAGCCCCACTATGATAAAAGAATTCTCAGGCAACCAGAGCGGTAAGGGAATGAGCTATTTTATGGTCGGTGGTGAGAGTGCAAGAACCGTAGGGCCGATTTTGGCAGCCGGGGTAATTTCTCTTTGGGGGCTTGACGGTATCTGGAAGCTGACACCTCTTGGAATACTCTCAAGCATTTTTCTATACATTAAACTCAAAGACTACAAAACAACTTTTAATGCCAAAAAGTTTGAAAAAGGCGAAATCAAAAGCGTTTTAAACAAAGTAAAGCCCTTTTTTACAATGCTTACGGTTTTTATTCTTTTCAATTACACTTCAAAATACGCAATATCTCTTTACCTTCCTTTGTTTCTCACACACAACGGCTACAGTGTAGAGAGTGCAAGTATCGCCTTTGGAGTACTTCAGGGGTTTGGGATTTTGGGTGCATTTTTTGCGGGAAGATTTTCGGATAAAATCGGAAGGGTAAATATGCTTATAATCTCAAGTATCGGCTCTGCTCTTTTTCTGATACTTTTTTTACTCTTTTTCAAAAACGCACTTTGGATTTTACTCGCACCTCTTGGTTTTTTCCTTTTTACTTCCTCACCGGTTTTATTGGCGTTTGTACATGATCTCAAAACGAACAAACCGACTTTTATCAACAGCATCTATATGGGAATAAATTTCGGAGTAAGCTCCGTTATAGTCTATCTTGTAGGACTTGTGGGAGAAAAGATTGGTCTATTTAAAACATTTGAAATTACAGTTGTATTAACGCTTGTTTCAATATTTTTTATAAACAGACTCAAAAAATAATCTCAATTCCTCTCACATTTCCCGCCAAATCGTTAAAAAATTCAAAACTTTCAGCCTTGTCTTTTAAAAATTCACTTAAAAGATTTTTTTGGTTATACCCTATTTCTATTACCGCAGCTTTGTATTTCAGATCTTTTGCTTTAAGGATAAGCTCCTTTACTATATCAAGCCCGTCATCCCCTCCGTAAAACGCTAAATCCGGCTCATAAACATTTGGTTTTTGCCAAGAATTTTCCACATACGGAGGATTGGAAACAAGAATGTCGGCTTTTATCTCCTCTCCTTCACATTTTAATAAATCACATTTTTTTACTTCAACATCGACATTATGTAAAGCTATGTTTTTTTCAGCCACTTCAATGGCTGTGTCACTAATATCCGTTGCAATAACTTTGGCATTTGTATGCTTGGCAATTTCTATCGCTATCACCCCGCTTCCCGTGCAGCAATCCACTATCTTACACTTTTCACTTTTCGTTTTACACTTTTCATTTATTAACTTTATCGCTCTTTCCAGTACTACCTCCGTATCATCCCTTGGAATCAGCACACCCTCTTTTATATAAAACCTGTCCCCGTAAAACCACACTTCCTCAAAAATATACTCAACCGGATATCCTGATTTTACTTTTCGCAAAATCTCAACAGCTTCTTTCGGCACTTCCAGATCATCATGCAAAAACAGCCATGTTTTGTCTTTGTTTAATACTTTTTCAAGTATGTAGCTTCCGTTTGTTTCTTTTAAAAAGTCTTTTATTTTCAAACCAGCCTCACATCCACAAAACTACCGTTTTCAAATCCGTCAAGTTTATCAATAGTATTTACAATTCTTAATACTCCCTCTTCCAGACTAACCCTGCCCTTTTCGACCCTGTCAAGGCTTGGAAATTTGGAATGATCTCCGCTTATTACCTTTTCTACCATATCCGTATCAATAACTCCCGGAGCCAAAGCGTAAATTTTAGAATCAATCTCTTTTGAGTAGATACTGACCATCATATTTACCGCACATTTGCTTAAAGAATATCCTCCCCAGCCTGGGTTTCCGTTTACGGCCGCCCCGCTGCTCATTACCACTATTTTTTCAGTAAAAGGAGCAAGTTCATCTATCAAAACCTTATTAGCCCATACATTAATATCAAATATATTTTGAAGCTCTTTAACACTCCAATACTTCATCTCTTTAATCTCACCCAATATTCCCGCATTTAAAATTGCCAAATCAAGCTCATCAATTTCAAGAGACTCAATGGCATGGGGAATCTTCTCATATGCACTTACATCCAGCCTGTAAAACCTAAGAGCATCGTCAAAGGGATTTTTTCTGCCTATTGCATAAACTTCATCCCCGTTTTCAATATAATACTTCGCAAGTCCGTATCCTATCCCTCTGCTAATCCCTGTAATCAATACTTTCATTTCTCATTCTCCAGCTTTTCAAGTCTTTCTAAAATAGGAGGATGCGAATAGTAAATAAACGAATATAGTTTGCTGACTCTCGGAAAGTGTTTGTTTTCGCTTACAAGTTTTTTAAGTGCGCTTGCAAGGTCTTTTTTGCTTACAAGCTCACTTCCCATTTCATCGGCGGCAAATTCGTTGTGTCTGCTGATAAGATTTACAAACGGCTGCAATACAAAGAAAATCACTTCACTGAAAAGCAGTGCCAAAATAATAATATTTGCACCGATTTTAGGCACCATAAGCTCTTTAAAAAGAGTATCGGGCAGATTGCCGAATATAGCAAACAATACAAAAAGCATCACACCCACAACTGCAATGTTTTTAAATATATCTTTGTGTTTGAAATGGCCAAGCTCATGTCCCAAAACTGCCAAAATTTCATCTTTGGTAAGTTTTTTAAGAAGCGTATCAAAAAGCACTACCCTTTTAGTATTACCAAACCCTGCAAAATAAGCATTTAACCTCGTATCCCTTTTACTTGCGTCCATTACATATATACCGCTGCTTTTAAACCCGACTTTAGCCATCATCTCTTCAATGGCATCTTTAAGTCCTTCATCTTCAAGAGGAGTAAATTTGTTAAACATCTGTGCAAAAAAAGGATATAAAAGATTAATCATTATTACTACACCGAATGTGAATACAAATCCGTATAACCACCAGTTTTTAAAATTCTCAATAAAATATATAAGTCCTGCAAAAAATGCACCACCAAATATTATAAATAAAAAAATCTTTTTAACTTCATCCACTAAAAACATACTCCAAGGCGCTACATTAAAACCGAACCTTTTATCTATATGCTTTTCCCAGATATTAATAGGCAAAGTTAAAATGTAGTTTATTGCAAAAAAAGCCAAAAGTATTTCAAGCTCACTAAGCAAAGAATTACTTTTGTAAAGTAAGAAATTGATAATAAACAGTCCTCCGCTAAGCCAAAAAACTACCAAAAAGAGTGAAATTAAAGCGTTAAAAATATTAAGAGTGTGCTTATATATAGAATATATCGCTGCGTCTTTATATGTTTCTATATCCATTAATACGGCACCGAGTCCAAATACGTTTTTAATATATAAAACTTCTTTTATTTCCAAAACTATTTTAATAAAAACATATATACCAAATATTCCAATCAACAAATTGACCATACTCAACCTTTTTTATGCGAATTATAGCATTTAAACATGATTAAAAAGAAATTTATAATCTCATACAAATAAAGATGATATTTACAAATATTCGAAAGGAAGAGGATGGAACATACAAATATTGACAGACATTGTAAACACTATAAACATACATAAGAACAAGAAAAGCAACAAATTTAAAAAGTGCCAGACCCTGACAGTTGTAGTTTAAAAGAAATTATTGAGAAGATGATCAGTAGCTTTAGGACTTACAGTATATACTATAAATCCTAGCAGGGACCTACTTTCCCACACCTGAAAGGTGCAGTATCATCAGCGCTGTAGGGCTTAACTGCCAGGTTCGGAATGGAACTGGGTGTTTCCCCTACGCTTTTCCCGCTAGGATTGATACTATATACTGAAAGTTAGCTGTTAAAAGTCTTGTCCATCACCGCAAGTAAAGCCATTCGGGTTATTAGTACTGGTCAGCTCAACCCCTCGCAGGGCTTACACCCCCAGCCTATCAAGCAGGTAGTCTTCCTGCACCCTCATGGGAAGGCTCATCTTGGAGTGGGCTTCCCGCTTAGATGCTTTCAGCGGTTATCCCTTCCGAGCTTGGCTACCCAGCACTGCCCTTGGCAGGACAACTGGTACACCAGTGGCTCGTCCAACCCGGTCCTCTCGTACTAGGGTCAGCTCTCCTCAACCTTCCTACGCCCACGGCAGATAGGGACCGAACTGTCTCACGACGTTCTGAACCCAGCTCGCGTACCGCTTTAAATGGCGAACAGCCATACCCTTGGGACCTGCTCCAGCCCCAGGATGCGATGAGCCGACATCGAGGTGCCAAACCTCCCCGTCGATGTGAGCTCTCGGGGGAGATCAGCCTGTTATCCCCGGGGTACCTTTTATCCTTTGAGCGATGGCCCTTCCACTCAGAACCACCGGATCACTAAGACCGACTTTCGTCTCTGCTCGACCTGTTTGTCTCGCAGTCAGGCTGGCTTGTGCCTTTACACTCTGCTGACGATTTCCAACCGTCATGAGCCAACCTTTGTGAGCCTCCGTTACTCTTTAGGAGGCGACCGCCCCAGTCAAACTACCCGCCAGGCACTGTCCCCCAGCAGGATTACTGCTGCGGGTTAGTAGGCAGGATATCCAAGGGTGGTATCTCAAGGACGGCTCCACCCGAGCTGGCGCCCGGGCTTCATAGCCTCCCACCTATCCTGCACATGGATATCCCACCTACAATGCCAAGCTGTAGTAAAGGTCCACGGGGTCTTTCCGTCTTGCCGCGGGTAGGAGGAATTTTCACCTCCACTACAATTTCACTGGATCCCTCCCTGAGACAGCCCCTCACTCGTTACGCCATTCATGCAGGTCGGTATTTAACCGACAAGGAATTTCGCTACCTTAGGACCGTTATAGTTACGGCCGCCGTTTACCGGGGCTTCGGTTCACCGCTTCGCCCAAAAGGGCTAACGGATCCCCTTAACCTTCCGGCACCGGGCAGGCGTCACACCCTATACTTCCTCTTGCGAGTTAGCAGAGTGCTGTGTTTTTGGTAAACAGTCGGCAAGAGCGCTGCGCTGCGACCCCTTTCGGCTCCACCCGCAGGGGGCTTCACCTACTCGGGGCACACCTTATCCCGAAGTTACGGTGCCAGTTTGCCGAGTTCCTTAGGGAGGGTTCTTCCACGCGCCTTAGAATACTCATCCCGCCTACCTGTGTCGGTTTGCGGTACGGGCTACTAATAGCTCAAACGCCTTAGAGGCTTTTCTCGGCACGACGGCATCACCGATTCCCCCTCCGCTCCGAAGAGCTTTGGGGGCCTGTCAGGTCTCGGCCTAGCGTGAGGCGGATTTGCCTACCTCACAGCCTACACCCTTCGAGCCACTATTCCATCAGTGACCTCGGTTAGCCCTATGCGTCCCCCCTTCGGCTCGCTATTAGTAGGTAACGGAATATTAACCGTTTTTCCATCGACTACGCCTTTCGGCCTCGTCTTAGGTCCCGACTAACCCTACACTGACGAGCATCGTGTAGGAAACCTTAGGCTTTCGGCGGATGGGATTCTCACCCATCTTATCGCTACTCATGCCTGCATGCTCACTTGATGCCGCTCCACTGCTCCTCACCGGTACAGCTTCGACGCTGACATCAACGCTCTCCTACCACTCTAGTCCAACTAGAGTCTACGACTTCGGCGGATAGCTTTAGCCCCGTTATATTTTCGGCGCTCCCCCGCTCGACCAGTGAGCTGTTACGCTTTCTTTAAAGGATGGCTGCTTCTAAGCCAACCTCCTGGTT